>JANYJW010000011.1 GCA_025361705.1 Gemmatimonas sp. | reverse complement strand
GCTCGAGCCGGAGTTCCAGGGGAGCCGGGCAGAGCGGAGTCGCGTCAAGAGCGTCCAAGTCGCCACCTCAGGCTGGCCTCATCTGCCTGACGACCCCCGACCGCGCACCGTATCACCAAAATCCGATCAGAGCCGATTTTGGGTGGCCGCCGGGGACTTGCAACACAATTTGACAAACCGATACCAAAATGATATCATATTGCCATCACCCACCACGAGTGATCATACCATGTACCGCGAAAAGACCTACCCCGCTTCCAGTGGCCTCGGCATGCTGTTCGTCCTGCTGACCACGGCCGTGCTCGCGTTCCTCACCATCACGCGCGCGGCGCCCGCCGAACGGTTCGGCATCGTCATCCTCGCCGTGCTCGTGCTCGTCGTCTCGCTCTTCTGCCTCGGCGGGCTCTTCATCGTCAACCCGAACGAGGCCAAGGTCCTGGTGCTCTTCGGCAAGTACGTCGGCACGGTGAAGCAGGACGGCTTCTACTTTGCCAATCCGTTCCTCGTCAAGCGCCGCCTCAGCCTGCGCATCCGCAACTTCGAGACCGCCAAGCTGAAGGTGAACGACAACCACTCCAACCCCATCGAGATTGGCGCGGTGGTCGTGTGGAAGGTCGTCGAGACCGCCGAGGCGCTGTTTGAAGTGGAGAACTACGAGAAGTACGTGAGCGTGCAGACCGAGTCGGCGCTGCGCGCCACGGCGACGCAGTTCCCGTACGACGCGCACGTCGCCGGGCAGGAATCGCTCTCGACGCACGCCACCGAGGTAAGCAAGAACCTGCAGGCCACCATCCAGGATCGGCTCAACAAGGCCGGCGTCGAAGTGGTGGAGGCGCGCATCTCGCACCTCGCATACGCTCCCGAGATCGCGGCCGCCATGTTGCAGCGTCAGCAGGCGAGTGCGATCATCGCCGCGCGGTTCAAGATTGTCGAAGGCGCGGTGGGCATGGTCGAGAACGCCCTCGCCCTGCTCTCGCAGAAGGGCATCGTGAATCTTGACGAAGAGCGCAAGGCCGCCATGGTCAGCAACCTGCTGGTGGTGCTGTGCAGCGAGCGCTCCACGCAGCCGATTGTGAACACTGGGAGTTTGTACACCTAGAGGTCTGACGTCTGACGTCGGATGGCAGATGGCAGAATGCCGTGCCTCTGCCATCCGCCCTCCGCCCTCCGCCATCTCCCCCATGCCCCGCAAGCCCTTCCTCCTTCGCATCGACGCCCAGCTGCTGGATGCCCTCCAGCGCTGGTCAGCCGACGACATGCGCAGCCTGAATGGGCAGATCGAGTTCGTGTTGCGTGACGCCCTCAAGCGTGCCGGACGCCTCCCGCATCGGGACGCGCTGGAGCCCGCCGAATCCGCCGAGCAGGACCAGGAGTAGGACATGATCATCATCCCGCCCCAAGGCCAGCAACCCACGCGTCCCGTGACGCAGCACGACACGACGGTCGTCATGTTCATCGTGGCCCTGCTCATGCTGGGCATTGCGCTGTTCATCTTCATCCTCGGTCCACGCAGCGACAATCCGCCGCCCATTCTCGTCGGGTACGCCGTGGCGGGCCTCGCGCTGGTGTTCGGCGCCGTCGCCTTCTTCTCGTGGCTCAGGGAGCAGGGCGAATCGGGGAATGCAGGGTCAGGCTACAATTCCAACTCGGAGTCGTGATGTTCATCCCCGTTGTCCCGCGCGGCAGGCATCGTCGTGTCACGCGCGAAGCGCGCATCGCTTCCTTGGTCATGGGCATCACCGCCGCAGCAGCCGGCGCCTTCATGTCTGGCACGCGGCACAAGGGGCACCTGCAGCAGCCGTGGATGATTTGGACGTTTGCCGGCTTGGTCCTCAGCTTCGCACTTTTCGTGTGGGTCCGTCGACTGCAAACGCCGCACTGCGGCGAGGGTGCTGCCATGAACGAGTCCGCTTCTGACGCCACCATCGAGGACCGCCGCCAGTGGTTGGTGATCCTCGTCGCCATCGTCGCCGGCCTGCTCGGGCTCTTCCTCTTCCTCGGCATGTCCCCGCGCGCCGCGGCCAGTCAGGAGGCGCCCACGCAGTCGGCGTTCGTGCTCACCCGCGGCGCCGACACCATCATCGTAGAACGCATGCTGCGCGGCCGCTCGAGCATCAGCGGCGACCTGACCATCAAGGGGCACGCACGGATGACCTTCGTCGCCGAGGTCGGGCCCGGGCCCAGCGTGCCAATGCTGAGCTTCAAGGCGTGGGGCAGCGGCGCATCGCTCGACTCGCCGCCGCTGCAGAGCGGCACGCAGCGGCTCACCGCGGACTCGGCGTACATCGTGGTCACCGTCGGCGGCACCGAGCGCAAGCTGACGAAGGCGATCTCGATGAACCCGCTGCCCCTCATGAACAACGAGTTCGCGATGTTCGAACTCGCCATTCAGCGCGCGCGGACGCTGGGCGGCACCAAGGCCACCGTGCCGATGTTCGCGCTGACCGGCGGCGTGCAGCTCGACGTCGGACTCGAGTTTGTCGGCAAGGACTCGCTCGTCGTGAAGATCATGGGCCAGGAGACGCGGTTCGGCATCGACGCTGCGGGACGGATCACGGGCGGCGTGCTGCCCTCGCAGAACGTGATCATTACGCGCGTTGACGGACCGGCGGTGGACAAGATCGCCATTGGGCGCCCGGACTACGGCGCGCCCGCCGGCGCGCCATACACGGCGGAGGAAGTGACGGTGAAGTCGCCAAGCGGCCACGTGCTCACTGGCACGCTCACTGTGCCGCTGCACGCCAAGGGCAAGGTGCCCGCGGTGGTGACGATTACCGGCAGCGGCCAGCAGGACCGTGACGAATACATCAGCCTGGTGCCGGGCTACCGGTTGTTCCGCCAGGTGGCCGACACGCTCGGGCGGCGCGGCATCGCCGTGCTGCGACTGGACGACCGCGCCATCAACGGCAGCGGTGGCGACGTGATGAATGCCACGAGTGCCGACTTTGCCGATGACATTCGCGCTGGCATCGCATTCCTGCGCGCGCGCGGCGACATCGACCGCGCGCGCATCGGGCTCGTGGGCCACAGCGAGGGCGGAATGATTGCGCCGCTCGTGGCCAGCACCGACGCCACGCTCGCCGGCATCGTGTTGATGGCTGGACCCGCGTACACCGGGCAGCGCATCATCGACTTTCAGCTGAAGAACGGCGTCAACGGCGCCGAGTCCATTCCGGCTGCCAAGAAGGATTCTGCACTGAAGGCCGTGACCGCCGAGTTTGATTCCACGAGCGGCAAGCTGGCGTGGATGAAGTACTTCCTGCGGTACGATCCCGTGCCGACGGCGAAGAAGGTGAAGGTGCCCGTGCTGATTCTGCAGGGCGCGACCGACCAGCAGGTGACGCCCGACCAGGCGCCCGTGCTCGAGCAGGCGTTCAAGGCCGGCGGCAACACGCACGTGACGCTGAAGGTGTTCAAGGACCGCAACCACCTGTTCCTGCTGGACCCCAGTGGATTCCCGGGCGGCTACACGAAGCTCACCAGCGGCAAGATCGACGGTGAGGTCATGGGCACGCTGGCCGATTGGTTGGTGGCGACGTTGAAGCCGTAGCGCACGCATGGACCAGTCAGACTACGACGCGCTTGCACGCAACCAGTGGTTCGGCCGCTGGCTGAACGCTGCGGTCGCGCTCGTGATTGGCGTGGCTGGCATCGTGCTGGTGCTCGTTCGCCCGGGGCGCAGCCCGCAGCTGTCGTTCGGCCTGGGCATCTGGTTTGTCGTGCTCGGTGTTGCAATGGGGTTCTGGGCGTGGCGTGGTGACTGGTCGGTGCCGAGTCCCGAGCGCTTTGCACGGCAGCACGAACGCTTCAAGGTGATGATGCTCGCCCTCCGTGGTGTCGAACTGCTGGTTCTGTCACTCGCGTTGCTCGGGCTCGTCTTTCCGTCGCTGTTTGGCAGCTATTGGCGGGAGCACCAGTTCATGGTACTCATCGTGAGCGCGGGACTGCTGGCGAATATCATCACACGCAGTGTCCGATACCTGGCGGCCCGGCAGGCGCGCGACGATGCGGAGCCAGCGGCGTGAATTGCGGATTCTCGTTGACCAAAGCCCCCGCGTTGATATGCGAGCGCGCGTCGTGACCACCCTCCTCTCCTCCCGCTGGACGTTCTTTTACAAGTTCGTTCTCCCGCTGCTCGTGCTCGGCGGACTGGGATTTGGCGCGTGGCGCGCGTTCAAGCATCCGGACGAGGTGCACATGCCGCCAGCCATGACGCCGGATTACGGGTGGGTGTTGATCATCGTCATCGCGCTCTTCGCCGGCGGCATCATCTGGTGGACGGTCGCGTCGCTGTGCCGGATCGAGATCGACGACGACGACCTGCTCATTTCGCACTATCGCACCGAGATGCGCGTGCCGTTGGCATCCGTCGAATCAATCAGCGGCCCCAGCGCATCCAACCCGAAGCGCTACACGCTGACGTTCGAGGAGCCCACCGAGTTCGGCAGGCGCGTCACGCTTTTGCCGCCAATGGCGTGGACGCTGATGCCACTCGGCGAACCCGAAGCAGTGCGCGAATTGCGCAACGCGTGGGAGACGGCACGCAGGGCCGCCACGCGCCGTCAATAGCATGCACCGGAGACCGGGCAATGGTTGAGATCAGAATCGAGGACGGCACGCTCGTCGCCGACGTGCTTGGCTCGCACCAGATCTTCGCGCTCAAGGGCGAACTGCGGGTACCACTGTCGCATGTGAAGTCCGCGCGCCACGACCCCGAGCACGCCGACCGCTTTTGGCACGGGCTGAAGATGATTGGCACCGATATTCCCGGCGTCTTTGCGGCAGGCACCTTTTGGTCCACCGACGGGTGGCGCTTCTGGGATGTGCGTCACGCGGAGAACGCCATCACCATCGAGCTGCACGACGAGCGGCTGGCGGAGATTATCGTGGAGGTGGAATCGCCAGGCCTCGCGGTCGAGATGATCAATGAGGCGGTGCGGCATTTGCGATAGGAACGGGCACGGGCACGGTGTAGACACGGGCACAGGCACAGTGTGGGAACAGGCACAGGCACAGTGTAGACACAGAAACGGGCACAGTGTGGTGTGGGGTGCATGGAGGGCATGGAGGGCATACCAAAGGGGGCGGGCCGATTCGTCGGCTCGCCCCCTGTACCGTGCACCACACCGTGCCTGTGCCCGTTACCACACCGTGCCCGTGCCCGCCTTACTTGGATCCCATTGGCGCCGCCGCCCGGAACGTGATGTTGAACGCCACGGCCACATCTTCCGCGATGGGGTTCATCCGCGAGTTGAAGCTGATGCCATACTCCGACCGCGCAATGGTGAACTGCCCCTTCACGCGCCCGGTCTGCGACTGATCGTCCCAGAACACGATGGTCGCCGGGATCGTCACCGGCTTCGTCACGCCGCGGATGGTCAGGTCGCCGGTGAGGTTGAGCTTGGTGTCGCCCACCCTGTTCACGATCTTCGACACGAACGTGATCTGCGGAAAGGAATCGACGTTGAAGAAGTCCTTGCTGCGCAGGTGCTTGTCGCGCATCGCCACGCGGGTGTTCACGCTGTTGGCGTCGATGACGAGCTTCACCGTCGACTTGTCCCAGTCCTTCGGGTTGAACGCGATGTCGGCATCCCACTTCTCCCAATACCCGTGCGCATCGAGCAGCCGCGACTCGGCCACGAAGTTGATCTCGCTGTGCGCCGCATCCTTCACGAACTTGGTCTCCTGTGCGCCAGCGACCGTCGCAGCGACGAGGAGGATACCACCGACAATACCACGCATGTGACGCTTCTCCATCGGGTCCAAAGGACGTTGACGCCAGCCGGGGGGCCGGGAGGACTGCAGGGATAATACCTCAGTACTAAGAGTTTTGCAAGTGAGGCACTCCCTGACCTGGGCGAGCGTACAGCGTGCGGGCATCCACACGGTGCACTCAAGCCCTCAAGTCACGTACACCCGGCGCGCGACAACGGCCCCAATGACACACCGCTGCCGCCCCACCGCCACCGTCAGCGGCCCCTCAAACGGCGCGCGGTCCACGAGCCGCAGCCGCACCCCGGGGCGGATCCCCAGCTCGCCGAGGTAGCGCAGCAACGCCGGATCGCGATCGCTCATGCGCGCCACCCGCGCCGTCGCGCCCACGGCGAGGTCGTCGAGCGTGCGCAGCCGGGCGTCGTCCACCGTGCCATCCGCCCGCGGAATCGGCGCGCCGTGCGGGTCGACCACGGGATTGCCGAGCGCCGCCGCCATGGCGTCAATCAACGTCGCGCTGGCCGCATGCTCCAGCCGCTCGGCTTCGTCGTGCACACCATCCCAGCCGAAGCCGAGCCGAGTGACCAGGTAACTCTCGAGGATGCGATGGCGACGGATCATCTGCAGCGCCACGCGGCGGCCGCGCGCCGTGAGCTTGGCGCCGCGATACCGCTCCACTGCCACCAAGCCCTGCCGTGCGAGCCGGCGCACCATGCCGCTCACCGACGCGGGGGCAATGCCGAGCCGCTCGGCGATGGCCGTGGTGGGCGCTGTGTCGCCATCGCGTTCAATCTCGTAGATGACCTTGAGGTAGTCCTCGGCCTGGCGCGTCAGCGCTGCGGTCGCGCGTCGCGCCGGTGTCACGGCGCGCTCTTGGGCTGCCCCTCGCGCACCATCAGCACCGGCACGTGCGTGCGGTGGCGCAGCTCGCTCGCCACGCTGCCGCGCAGCAGGTCATTGAGCCCGCGATGCCCGTGCGTGGCCATCGTGATCAGGTCGGCGCCCTCGCGCTTGGCGGCCGCCGCGATCTCGTCGGCCGGGTTGCCGCAGGCCAGCACCGCCTCGCACGCCAGCCCCTCGGCCACCAGCTCTTCGCACACCGAATCCAGATACGCGCGATCGCGGCGCATCTCATCGCTTTCGCGCAGGTCGAGCTGCGCCAGGTTGCGGGCGGCAAAGCCGTCGGCGACGTGGATGAGCACCACCGACGCCTTGCAATGCAGCGCCAGCGCGCGCACGTGGGTGATGATCGCGCGGTCGGTGCGCGTGTTCTCGAGGGGCACCAGGATGCGGTGGTACATCAGGACATCCATCCCGCGACGGCCTGCACGAGCAGCCATCCGTTGAGGACGGCGATCACGCACGCCACGGCGTACGCGCTCACCTTGAGCCAGCCCGGGTTCACGAACT
>JANYJW010000065.1 GCA_025361705.1 Gemmatimonas sp. | reverse complement strand
CGGCGCCGCGCATCATCAACGACCGCGCCGCACGTCCCGTCTTCAAGACCGACGCGGGGCGCAAGGTCTTTGGAGGTGGCGGCATTTCGCCCGACCTCGCCGCCGGTGACTCGCTGCCGCCGATGGCCGAGCGCGCCTTCGTGCTGGCGTTGGGCGCGAAGGCGGCGACGTTCCGTGAGACGATGAAGAACTACGTGGCGGCCGAACTGCGCCGTGGGTCGGTGCGCGACTCCCTGGTGCAGGTGACGCCGGCCATGCGCGCCGCGCTGTACGCCATGGCGTCGACGCGGGGCGTCGACGTGGCGCGCGCGGCGTACGACGACGCGTCAACCCTGGTCGACCGCCAGCTGGGCAACGAACTGGCGCGTCAGGCATTTGGGTTGGCGTACGCCGGGCGGCGGCTGGTGCGCAACGACCGCGTGGTGCAGCGCGCCGTGGCACTGCTGCGCGCGGCCGCAGATCCGAAGCAGCTGATGGAGAAGATTCCGGCGGGAGATTCGCTGCCGCGGTGACCGTTGTGCATCGCACCCCGGATTCCCAATCGTCTATCGCGGTGCGCCGGGCCGGTACCTGACAATCGCCTGCGCATCCACGTCCCGCGCGTCGTACGCCACCGGCTTGAGCACGCCGCGCGCAAACGGCTCGGCCTGATCGGCGAACCACGGCGACTCGGGGCGTGAGCTCTCGCCGTACGCGAGTATCGAGTACGCGCGCGGCGTCGCCCCGAACTCGACGGCGAGGATCCACCCGTCGCCGCCGTTGGCCCGCCGCTTGCCGTCCGCATCGCGCGTGAAGTTGAGCACCCGGAAACAGCCGAGCGCTCCGCTGCAGCCGCCAACGGGAACGTCCACGGTGCCGCGGCGCACGCGGTGCACGTCGCCCCACGCCACGTCCACTGCGCCGTATCGCCGCGCCATCTCGGCCACGGCCCACGCAAATGCCTCGGCGGCCCGCGCCGGCTGCGCCAGCCCCACTGGCGTGTGCACCGGGTCGGCGGACGTCCACGCTCGTGCGAAGCGGAGCGAATCGGAAAGGCCCTGTCCGTAGCGCTGCCACCACGTCTCGAAGAGCAGCGCACCGCGGCTGTCGGCGGCGGCGGTGTTGTCCCATCGTGCAAGCAGTGCCAGCGCCGCCGCCACGTCGCCCGTGGGCGCGGTGGCGCGCACCGCCGCCAGCAGGTCGGGCTTCACGCGGTCGGCGAGGAGCATCCGGTAGCTGTGCTTCAGCGCCACCACATCCTCGAGGCTCACCCGATTGGTGTCGCCAACGAGCTGCAGGGCCAGCTGGCTGCGCAGCGAGAGCGATGGCTTCTCGATGTTGGGATACCGGTTGGTGGTGTCCACCGGTTCGCGAAGATTGGTGAAGTGCGGCGAACTGTTTTCATTGTGCACGTAGCCGCCCCTGGGGTTCAGGAACTGCGGCAGCGAGTCCCACGGCACGTACTGCGTCCACATGTCTGCGGTGGCCTTCACCGGGATGGCCACCGTGTCGCCGCCGCTCACGTGCGGGAGCATCGGCAGCGCGGCGTTCCAGGCCATCAGGATGTTGCCGGCCCCGTCGGCGTACGTGAAGTTCGACGTCGCACGGGCGTGCAGGCGCATGGCGGCCTTCCACTCGGCGAGCGTCGTGGCGTGCATCAGGCGGAGGAACTGTTCCCCTGTGCGGTACTCGCCGTCGTTGGCCGTCTTGACGATATAGATCTTGCCGGCGGCGCGATGAATCACCGGGCCGGCCGGCGTGTCCCAGAACTCGCGCGTCTCCGCCGCGATGCCCGAGGCGGTGCGGTACGGCACCGTCACGATGTCGCGCAGGAGCGGATGCGACGCGCCGTCGAGGACATAGCGGTCGGGATTGGCCGGATCCGCGTCGAGCGCGTAGAACTCCTGCAGACGCTGCGCATTGTTGGTCGTCGACCAGCCAAGGGCGGCATTGAAGCCGCCGATCACGGCGAACGGGCCGCCAATACGGAAGTCGCCGTAGAAGTCAAAGTGCCCCCGCACGGTCATCTGCGCTTCGTAGTAGCCCGAGTTCCACGCGAGGTGCGGATTGCGCAGCAGAATCGCCTTGCCGCTCGTGGTGCGGCTGGGGGCAAATGCCCACGCATTGGAGCCCACGTTGTCGCGGGACACGGCGTCGACCGCACCGCCTTCGTCGCTGGTCGCGCGCGGTGCGGCGCTGCCGCGACGCCCGCCCTCGGCCGGAAACTGCGCGGGGTCGAGTTGCGAGAGGAATCGGCGCGCCTGCGCGTACGCCGGCTGTTCCATGTCGCCGGCGAGCACGTCGATGCCGGTGAAGTCGGCAGGCATGGCGGCAGGATACTCCGCCGCATGCAGGGTGATGTATCGGTTGAGGCCGAGCGCAAAGCCGTCGTATACGTCGCGCGTATCGGTCATGAGCCTGGGAAAGCGCTCGACGGCGCGCGCACGGGCGCGCCGCGCGAGAAAGTCCTGCTCCATGCTGTCGCGGCCGAAGACGAGCCCCATGCGCCCCGACGCGCGCAGGATCTGCAGCGCGGCGTGCGTGCCGTAGTCCTCGAGCTGCAGCCAGGCGAGCGCGTAACCCGCGGCGCGCAGGTTCTCGGCGCGGATGTGCGGCACGCCGTACGCCGTACGGATGATTTCCACGTCGCGCCAAAGCTCCGGCGCGGCGGCGCTTTGGGCGCCGCCGCGCAGCGCGCCAGCAGACATGGCGAGCGCGATGACCGAGAGCGTGCGCAGGGCGGCCATCAGGGCCGACGTGTGCCGCCACCGAGCAGCGCCGCCTGATCGATGATGCGCACGCCGGGCGGGACGTCGAAGACGAAGGCGCGCTTGGGCAGCGTGCCGCCGAGTCGCATGTTGGTGAAGCGCAGGCGGCGGCGCAGGCCGCCGGGCTCCTCGATTTCGACCTGGCGCACCAGCGCGTCGGCGCCAATCCACACCTTGGCCCGTTCGAACGGCGCGCCGGCCGCGCGCGGGGTCAGCGCATAGAGGCGCACGTCCTCGCCGCCCACGCGATCGCGTTCGGGCATCACCTGCACCTCGTTGCGGTCGGCGGGCGCGGCCAGCAGACGCCCAATGGCGTCAAAGGCGCCGCCCGCCTCGCGCGGCAGCTTGATCACCTGTCCCTTGGCCGTGCTCGGGAGGTAGATCCAGAGGGCGGTGCCGTCGGCGATGACCGCGTCACCGGCCGGATCGGTGAAGCGGAAGGCAAACCGCAGCGGCGGACGCTGCAGCATCTCGCCGCGCGTGGTGCGCGGCGTATTGCTGAGTGGGCTGATGAGTATCTGCTCAAAGCCAGCGCGCATGGTCTTGGCGCTGGAAAACTGCGCGGCGGCCTTGCGATAGAGCGCCATGGCGGCCGTCGTGTCGGCGGGCGACTGCGCCGTCACGGGCGCAGTGGCTGGTGCTGGGGTCTGAACGGTGCCTTTCGCCGGCGCTTGCGCCATGGCACTCGTCGGTGCGCTGCACAGCGCGAGGCCCAGCACGGCGCCGGTCGCACCCAGCGCGCGCCGGCATGTGCGAAGGGCGCGCCCCGCGTGGCGCGCCCCAGGCAGTCTCGCGTGGCGGACTTTCACGGTGTGGCCGGCAGCACCGCAACGTGACGGCCAATGGCGCTGGCAATCGCGTGCAGTTCGCCCATCAGGTCAGCGAACTGCTGCGGGAACAACGACTGCGCCCCGTCGCTGAATGCCTTGTTCGGATCGGGGTGCACTTCGATGAGCAGGCCATCCGCGCCGGCGGCCACGGCCGCGCGGGCCATCGGCGACACGCGATCGCGCACACCCGTGCCGTGACTCGGGTCGGCGATCATCGGCAGGTGCGAGAGCTTCTGCACCGTGGGGATGGCGTTGAGGTCGAACATGTTGCGTGACGACGGGTCCCACGTGCGCACGCCGCGTTCGCAGAGGATCACCTGGTCGTTGCCCTCGGACAGGATGTACTCGGCGCTGAGCAGCAGTTCCTGCACCGTGGCGGCCATGCCGCGCTTGAGCATCACCGGCTTGCGCAGCTTGCCGACGGTCTTGAGCAGGGAATAGTTCTGCATGTTGCGCGCGCCGATCTGGATGCAGTCGGCGTACTCGGCGACCAGATGCGCGCCATCATCGTCCATCGCCTCGGTGACGATGGCGAGGCCCGTTTCCTGCTTCGCGCGCTGCAGCAGCGCGAGCCCCTCCTTGCCCATGCCCTGAAACGAATACGGCGACGAACGCGGCTTGAAGGCCCCGCCGCGCAGGGCCACCGCGCCGGCGGCGCGTACGGCGAATGCCGCGGCCAGAATCTGCGACTCGCTCTCCACCGAACACGGGCCCGCGATGACCGGCACGTCGCGCCCGCCAAAGGTGACGCCCGGGGCGATGGTCACCGTGGTGTTCTCCGCGCGCCACTCGCGCGACACCTGCTTGAACGGGCTCGAGACATAAATGATCTCGGCGACGCCCGGCAGGGCCTCGATATGCGAGCCATCGACGCGACGGTCATTGCCCACCAGCCCCACCGTCGTGCGCTGCGCGCCCGGCATCGGCAGGGGCTGGAAGCCCATGGCACTGATTGCCACACACACCCGATCGATGTCGGATGTCGAGGCACTGGCATGCATCACCACGAGCATCTGCCACTCCCAATTGCGAGGTTGCCCAGTGGCGGGCAGTCTGGAAATATAGTCGGCTCTTACTGCAGGGCGTGGATCAGCGCCCCCTGAACAAGGCCTTGCGAAACGTCTCCACGCCATCGGCGCGCAGCCGGATGAGATAGACGCCGGGCGCCACCGTGCGGCCGCGGTCATCCGTGCCGTCCCACGAGAGTGTCGGGTCGCAGCCGCTGTTGCTGCCCTCGCTGGCGCGTCCGTAGCGGCCCGCGGCCAGCGTACCACCTGCCGGGAACGCCGCGCCGGGAATGAGCGTGCGCACCCGGTTGCCGCGCAGGTCCATCACCTGCAGCTCGGCCGCCGAGGCGTTGTGCAAGTCGAACCAGATGCAGGTGGCGTCGACGCGTGCGTTGGGGAACGGGTTGGGAAAGTTCTGGAAGAGAATCGTCGCCGGCGGCTGCGACGGGTCGAGCACGACAAACGTGGCGGCGCTCTGCACACGGGCCGTGTCGCCGGCCGACGTCCACGCGGCCAGCGTCCAGCGGTACGACGTGTTGCCCTCGAGGTCGCGGGGCGGCACATAGGTCGTGTCGTCCAGCCGCCCCACGAGCACCGTTTCGCCGTGCGCGCCGATGACGCGAATCTCATACTGCCATCGCCCGGCCGACGCCGCGATGCGTGCCGAACTCCAGGTAAACGCCGGCCGCGGCGAGTTGACCGTCGATCCGTTGGGGTTGTTGGGCGCGACGAGCGTGACCCACGGGGCGGTGCTGCGCGGCCCCGTCACGGCGGAGTTCACCTGAAGCCCGGCCGACGTGGTCACGACGCCGCGCCAGTAGACGAGGCTCTTCTCGGGAAACAGTCGGCGCGGCGCGATGATGGCGCTCGCCGTCGCCACCGCCAACACGGTGGTGTCAGTCACGATGCCGCTGGCGAAGCTGGTGTTGGTCGCCACCTGCAGCGTAAATCGCAGCGGGAAATCGCCCGGCGCAAATCCGGATGCCACAATGCCGAACGCGGGAATGCCGTCGCGCAGCGGATTGTCGATGGGGCCGGTCACCGTGACGCTGCGCTGGGCGAGCCCCGGTGTCGCGAGCGCACCCAGCAGTACCCCGGTCGCGCCCCATGCGCAGACCCGCCGCGCCCAGCGCAGTGCGCGCCCGTCGGGCGGAAGGCTCACGGCCGTACGGTTCACGGGACCGGCGCACCCTCCGCCGCATCCTCATCCACCGGCTGGCCCTTCATCCGCACGCTCACCAGCGACGACACGCCCGGCTCCTGCATGGTGACGCCATAGACGGCGTCGGCCGCCTCGGTCGTCGTGCGCGGGTTGTGCGTGATGACGATGAACTGGGTGTTCACCTTGAACTCGTTGAGCATCTTCACGAAGCGGCCGACGTTCTGGTCATCGAGCGGCGCGTCGACTTCGTCGAGCAGGCAGAACGGGCTCGGCTTGGTGAGGAAGATGCCGAAGAGCAGCGACAACGCGACGAGCGCGCGTTCGCCGCTGGAGAGCAAGTGGATGCGCTGCGTGCGCTTGCCGCGCGGCGACGCGTGGATCTCGATGTCACAGTCGAGCGGCAACTCGGGATTCTCGAGGCGCAGGTCGCACTCGCCGCCGCCGAACAGCGTCATGAAGATGTGACGGAAGTGCTCGCGCACCTCGGCAAACGTCTTGAGGAACATCTCGCGCGCCGTCGTGTCGATTTCGCGGATGGCCTCGCGCAGCGCCTTCTGCGCATCCGACAGGTCGGCCCGCTGCGTGGTGAGGAAGTCGAGGCGCTTCACGGCCTCATCGTGCTCCTCGATGGCAAGCTCGTTCACCGGGCCGAGCGCCTCGAGCTGCGCCCGCAGCTGCTCGGCCTCGGCGCGCAGCGCCTCGTCGTCGATGTCGAGCGCCACATAGTCGGCGAGCAGTTCCTCGAGCGGCTTGCGCCACTCGGCTTCGAGGCGTTCGCGGATGGCCGCGCGCTTGCCGCCGAGCTCGCTGTGGCGCAGCTCGGCGTGGTGCAACGCTTCCGCCAGCGTCGTGACCTCGCGCCGTGTGGCGTCGAGGTCGTGCTCGGCCGCGCCCAAGGCGGCATCGGCGGCACGCACCGACGCCTCGGCCTCCTCGAGGGCCAGTTCGGCGCTGGTGAGGCTCGTCGTGCGGGCCTCGAGATCCTCGCGCCAGGCCATCATCTGTCGCGCGAGGTCCTCGTCGGCCGCATCGATGGCCACGAGTTCCTGCGTCAGCGCGTCCAGGCGGGCGGCCGCTCCCGCCTGCTCGAACGCGAGGCGCTCCTCGCGCTCGACGGCCACCTGGCGACGCGCTTCGGCCTGCGCGTGCGTCACCTGGGCCGCCGAGCGCGTCTCGCGCGCCACATCCTGCCGCGCTTCGGCGATGCCGAGTGCTTCGCGTGCGGCGATGGCGGACTGTTCGACGAGGGCGAGCGCGTCGCCTTCCTGCTGAATGCGCGCGGCGCCGTCGGCGGCACGCGTGAGCAGCTCGGTCTGGCGCGCGGCAAGCCGCTGCGCCAGCGCCTCGGCCTCGGTATGCTCGCGCTGCAGCCGCTGCACCGTGCGCTCGCGGTCGGCGCACAGCGACGAGGCGCGCTGCGCCTCCTGCTGGGCGAGTCCGTCGGCCTGTGCCGCGCCCGCGGCCGCCGCTTCGGCGGCCACGACGTCGGCGTGCACCCGCTGCAACGCGGCCACCGCCGCTTCACGACGCGCGCCAATGGAGTGCAGGTCGGCACGCAGCTGGAACAGCTCGGCCTTGCGGCGCAGCGGGCCGGCGCCGCCGCCGGTGCCAGGCAGCCACACCGCGCCGCGGGCGTCGACAAACGCGGTGCCATCGTCGACGGTGCGCACCTTGCCCAGCAGGGCGCGCACCCACGACCGCACAGGCCCCTCCGCCTGCACGCGCCCGGCGAGTTCGTCGGTGTCCACTGCCTCGTCGCCAACAACGAGCGCATCAAGCGGCAGGAGGAGCAGGGCGCCCGGCGTGGATTGCGCGTGCCACTGGCGCACGGCGTCGGCCACGGCGCGGTCGCGCACGACGACCGCGTGCACGGTGGCACCAAGAAAGCGCTCGACGAGCGCTGCCGCCGCAGAGTCGGCGCCGATGAAGTCCGACAGCGGGCCGAGCACGGCGCCCTCGCCGAACTGCGCGCGCTCGCGCAGCAGGCGCGCGGCGGCGGGGGCGAGCCCCACGCGTTCACGCTCCAGCCCTTCGAGCGCATTGAGCTTGCCCTGCAGCCCCGTGTGCTCTTCCTCGACGCGCCGCACGTCGGCGCGCGCGGCCGACTCCTGCTCGGCACAGCCGCGCAGCTGCGCACGCGCCGCCTCGAGCGCCGCCGTGGCCTGCCCGGCGCCGCCCTGCGCGATGACGAGCGCCTCGGTGGCCGTCGCGAAATCGCGCTCGGCAAGGCGCAGCTGCTCGCCCAGGTGCTCCCGCTCGCTGCCCAGTACCGCGATGCGCTGTGCGACTTCGCCCGCCTCACGCTCCGCACCCTCGCGCTCCAGTTCCATGCGGCGGATGCGGTCGCGCAGCTCGCGCACCGCAACGTCCACCTGGCCCAGCGCATCGCGCGCCGCCGCCACGCCGCCGCGCGCCGTCTCCTCCGCGCCCACGGCCTGCTGCAGCGCCTCGGCCGCGTCGCGCACGTCCGACTCGCACTTCGACTCCTCGGCGCGCGCTGCGTCCCACTCGCCGCGCAGGCGGTCGCCGAACGCGGCGCCCTCGCTGCGCTCCAGCTCGGCACGCTCACGCCGCTGCGCCGCGTTCTGGTGGCGCTCTTCGGCCACCGCGACCTCGCGCTGCAGCAGCTGCTGCGATTCGCGCAGTTGCGTGGCCACGCGCGTCCGCTCCTGGCGTGCCGTGTCGGCGGCGGCGCGTCCCGCGTGCGCCGCGTCGCGACCTGCCTCGGCGGCGCGCACGCGTCCCTCACCTTCCGGTGCGCGTTCGCGCAGGCCCGCCAGCTCGTCGGCGAGGTGCGCGAGCTCTTCCATCCACGTCGCCATTTCGCGCTCGGCGAGCGTGAGCTCCACCGACCGGCGGCGCTTCATCACCTCGGTGTGGCGCTCGGCCTTGCGGCGCTGGCGCGCCAGCGAGCGCGACTGGCTGCCCACCTCGTTGATGAGGTCGTCGAGCCGCGCGATGTCACCCGAGGTCTCCTCGAGGCGGCGTTCGGTCGACCGCCGGCGTACGCGGTACATCCCCACGCCGGCGGCCTCCTCGAACAGTTCGCGCCGGTCGTCGGGGCGATCGCTCAGCAGGGCGTCGATCATCTTGCTTTCAATTACCACGCCCACGTCCGCGGCGAGCCCCGTGCCGCGCAGCAGATCGTGGATGTCGCGCAGGCGGCACGGCGTGCGATTGAGCAGATACTCGCTTTCCCCCGACCGCGACAGGCGGCGCGTGATCACCACTTCGCGAAACGCGATGGGGAGCACGCCGTCCTCATTGGAGAAGTGCAGCGAGACCTCGGCGATGTTCACCGGCTTGCGGGCGGACGAGCCCTGGAAGATCACCTCTTCCATCTTGGCGCCGCGCAGCAGGCGCGCGCGCTGCTCGCCGAGGACCCAGCGCACGGCGTCCGAGACATTGGACTTGCCGCAGCCGTTGGGGCCGACGATCGCCGTCACGCCGGCATCGAACATGAGGTCGGTGGGGTCGGCAAACGACTTGAAGCCGTGCAGCTCGAGTCTGGTCAGACGCACTTAGAACGTTCTCCCGGTTCGGTACGCCAACTGCGGTGCGAGTCCCGCGGCGCGAAGATCCGCGTCGAGGGGCACCGCCGCAGCGGCGGTTTCAAAGGCGCCTGCGAACAGGCGCACGCTGTCATCGTCCTGCACCAACGCATACGCCGGCACGCCGCGCGCCACGAGCGCCGCCACGCGCGCGGGGGCCGCACCGCGCGGCACGCCCGCCTCGAGCAGCAGCGCAAACGGCACCCGCACCACCGCGCCGGCCCCGTCACGCAGCACCCCCTCTGCCCGCAAGGCGCCGAGCATCGAGTCCGCCGCCACACGCTCGTGCCAAGCCCCCGCCAGCACCTTGTGCCAGCGTGTCCGCCCGGCGCCAAGCAGCACCGGCGACACGGTGACGCCAGGCAGTGCCGCCCCGCGTTCGCGAAGCCACAAATTTGCACCCGTGGCAGTGTTTGTCGCTACGAGTTCCACTGCGAAATCCGCGGCATTTCCCGCGTCCTGGGGATTGACAGCGTCGGGCACACGCACCGTGTCGACAGGCGGCACCGCACCCGCCGCCGCACCGGTCGCTTCGGGGCGCGGTGCGGGCACGGTGGTCACCGCACCGGGCGGCGCCTTCAGGCGGTCGCGTGCCGTCTGTGACGACCCGCCGAGCCACAAGGACGCCACCGCGATGAGGATGGTGACCACGAGTAGCGCCGCCGACGCGATGCTGAATGGCGACCACGGGCGTCGCGTGCCCGCGCTCTCGAGCGCAGCGACTGCCGCCAGCGGCGTGCGATCGCCGGCCTGGGCAATCACGCGCCATTCGAGCGGAATGTTGGCGTCGGCCACCGACACCGCGCCGTCGGTCTGCACCACGAGCGCGGCGAGTGCCGGCGTGCCCGCCCTGGCGACGAGCAGCAGGAGGGCGCCCGCATCAGCGAAGCCGGCGGCGAGTCGCTGCCAGCGGTCGCTGCGCAGCACATCCTCGGGCACCACGGCCTCGGTGCCGCACGGCAGCACAAAGAGCGAGGGCGTTCCGTCAGCCGCTGGCCGGGCCACGGCGTTCAGCGAAACGCCATACAGAAAGCTGTCGGTGATGCCGTGCGCGTCCCCGTCGCCGGCGAGCGCCACCAGCGTGGGAGAC
>JANYJW010000022.1 GCA_025361705.1 Gemmatimonas sp. | reverse complement strand
GTCCGACAAGTCCGAGGGCCCGACGGCGGGCACCGAGACCGTGGACCCACTGGAGTTCCTCGCCCGGGTCCTGGTGCACATCCCCGACAAGGGCCACGTTCCCACGCGGTACTCCGGTGGGTATGCCAATCGCCCGCGTGGCATGCGACGGCAGGCCGAGCCCGCCATCGCCGATGCGCCGCCCGCGATCGTGCCCGCGATCGTGCCCGCGCCGAGGCTGGTGCCGCCTGAGGCCACTCGCCGCTGGGCGGCCGCCGCTGGGCGGCCCTCCTCCAGCAGATCTTGGCGGTCGACCCCCGCGCGTGTCCCGCCTGCCACGGCGCGATGCGCATCGTCGCGTTCATCACCCAAGCGTCGGTGATCGACCAGATCCTCAGCCACCTCCGTACGCGCGCCTCGGCAACCGCGGCCGCCGGCGCGCGCAGTCCCCCGTCGACCGTCCCCCGTCGACCGTCCCCCGTCGACCCGTGGACCGTCCGGGGCGCCCCCCCCCGCGACGACCGGCCGAGGTCCAGCGGGCCCGCTGAGCGTCACCCCGACCCCCGACGTACGCGCGGGGACCGTCGGCGTGCGCGACTGTCCCACCGGCGCCACCGAGCGGTCCCGGCGGGCACCGCGCTCCCGCGGGGACCGCGAGACTCACGGCACTCGAGCCGCGCCAGCGGGGCCGAGCACACGCCGACGGCCACCCGCTGGTGCTCGAATCGTCGGCGATCGCGTCGTCATACATGACCGACCCCGATTGAAATTCCTATTCCGAACCCCTGTGCCCTGCATCATCTTGTGCGTCTGCCTGTGCGCCACACCCGGCCCCGTCGTACTCAGTCCGCCGCCACCGTCCGCTGCGCCGCCCACCGCCTGATCGCGTCAAGCCGTTCCGGCATCGTCTTCGACAGCGGCCGCGTCGCGCCGACCTCGGTCAGCAGCGCGCCCGTATCGAGTGAGGTGCCGCTGGCAAACGCCGCGTACATCGCGCTCACGATGCTCTCCTCAATTTCCGCGCCGCTGAAACCTCTTGTCGCCGTCACCAACTGCGTCAGGTCGAGCGTCGCCGGGTCCTGTTTGCGCTTGCGCAGGTGGATGCGCAGAATCTCCGCGCGCGCCTCATCGCCCGGCAGGTCCACGAAGAAGATCTCGTCGAACCGCCCCTTGCGAATGAACTCGGGCGGCAGCTTGGCTACGTCGTTCGACGTCGCGACCACGAACACGTCCCCCTGCCGGTCCTGCAGCCAGCTCAGGAACGTGCCGAAGATGCGGTGCGAGACGCCGCCGTCGGCGTCGGCGCTCGCCGACGCGAACGCCTTCTCGAGTTCGTCGATCCACAACACGATGGGCGCCAGTCGCTCGGCGGTCTGCATGGCTCGCTTGAAGTTGTGCTCGCTCTCGCCGACGTACTTGTCGTAGAGGTTCGACGGATCGAGCTTGAGCAGCGGCAGCCCCCACTCGTGCGCCACCGACTTGGCGCACAAGCTCTTCCCGCAACCGGGCACGCCAAGTAGCAACACGCCCTTCGGAAAGCCGAGCCCGAACGCCTCCGCGCGGCGCGGGTCGGTGACCACCGCGCGGCGGCGCGCGAGCCAGCCCTTCAGCCCGCCGAGTCCGGCCACCTGGTCGAGTCCCTCGGTGTGCGGGTAGAACTCGAGCAGCCCATCCTGCTCGACAATCTGCCGCTTGGCGGCGTTCACGCGCTCGATGTCGCGTGCGCGCAGCGCGCCGTCCTCGACGATGAGCCGCGTGATGATCTTCTCCGCCTCGGTGAGCGTCAGTCCGGTGAGGTTGTTCACCAGTCGCCCGCGGTCCTCGTGCGTCAGCTCGACCTTCACCGGCATGCGCGCCGAGTACTCGCGAATGAGACGCTCCAGCAGCGCACGGTAGTCGTCGAACGATGCACCCGACAGACGGATGACCGTCGCGTGCGGGCGCAGCGCGTCAGGCAGGCGGACGTTGTGCCCCGTGAGCACCAGCGCTCCGCGACGCGCGTTGAACTGCTGCACGACGTCGAGCACATGGCTGACCACGGCGGGATCGTCGAAGTGTGCGTCGAGCCCGCGGAAATGGAACAGCCCCACACCTTCGGCCTCTACCGCGGCGAGTGCCTTGGCCGGCTCCTCGGTACCGGTCATCACGGGATCGGACGGCAGCACGCCGCGTCGCAATCCGTGCGATCGGCTCCATGTGAAGTACAGGAGGTTCAGCCGCGACGCCGACAGGGCGAATCCCTGCTCGGCGCGCTCCACCTCAACCGTGTCGACGACAATCAGCGCGTACTTGGCGCGGATGAGGAGTTCGAGTTCGTCAAAGTTGGAATCGGTGGGCATTGCGACAGGATGGGTACGGAGTACGAGCGCTCTCGGTGGGCATTGCGACAGGAAGGGTACGGAGTACGGGGGCTTGGCGCAGGGTGATGAGTGGAGTGCGAGCGCGTTGGTCCGGGGAGAATGTACCGGTTACCCGAAAGTCCCGCCCTCCGCTTCCCAACCCGCTTCCCAACCCCCACCCGTCCCCCCTCCCCAACCCGCGCACCCCGCCCTCTGACCCCAACTAGTATCTTCGAGTCTGTGCGGAGCTTCCTCCCCCGATTGAAATTCCTATTCCGATCATCGACCGTTCCACCGCGCCGTGGGCCGTCGAGGTGAAGAGCGTCGAGCTCAAGAGCGTCGACCTGCCGGAGCAGATCCAGCGCGCGATGGGGAAGCAGGCCGAGGCCGCGCGCGCGAAGCGCGCCAAGATCATCGCGGCCGAGGGCGAACTGATGGCATCCGCGAAGCTGCTCGACGCGGCCAACACCATCAGCCAGAATCCGACGGCCATCCAGATGCGCTACCTGCAGACGCTCACGGAAATCACCGTGGAAAAGAACAGCACCATCGTCTTCCCGCTGCCGATGGAGCTGATGAAGGCGTTCGAGAAGCTCGCGAAGGCCTGATTCGTGTGCGGCGCCGGCGCCCGGCTTCGGCCGCGCCGCCGACTCGTGACGCCCCTACTTGCCGTAGGCGAGCGTAACCTGCACGCGCTTGCCATTTCCCTCTGGCTTCACCCAGATCAGGGTGTGCTTCGTCCGGCCGCACCAGTTGCGGACATCGGTCTCGAACGTGGGGCAATCGGCGAACGCCTCGATGATGTCGCCCTTGGCCAGCTTTACGGCTTCCTGCGACATCTTGAGTTGCGGCAACGGGCACTGCAGCCCGGTAAGCGAGAGCACGACCTTGGCCATTCGACACGTCCTCGGGTTGAGTTACAATCCGGCCTTGTGCTCAGCGGCGCCGGCCATCACAGCGTCCAACCTGCCCACCGGCCCCAGTTCCCGGACCGTGTTCACCATCTCGGTAATGACGTTGACAAACTTCTCGCCCTCGCCAGCTGACACAAAATCGAAGCGGTACCGCCGCGCGTCAATGTCGAACTGAGTCAGCAGGCGCTCCACCATCTGGCTGCGCGCATAGGCTCGATAGTTCCCTTCCTTGTAATGACAGTCGCCCGGATGGCACGCCAGCACCAGCACGCCGTCGGCGCCCTCGCGGAAGGCGGTCAAAATGAACTCGGGTTCCACGCGACCGCTGCACATGAGCCGGATCACGTGGACGTTGGGCGGATACGGCGTCTGCGCCGAGCCGGCCTTGTCGGCGCCCGCATAGGAGCACCAGTTGCACAGGAAGCCCACGATGCGGGGCTCAAACGTGGGTGTCGCGGTTGCATCGCTCATGCGAGGATTCCCCGTAGCTCGGCGTACACCTGCTCCGACGTGAAGTGCGCGCCGGTGATCACTCCCGCGGGGCACGCCGCCACGCAGGTGCCGCACCCCTGGCAGATGACGGCGTTGATGGCGGCCACGCCGTTCGCTTCGTCGAAGCTGATGGCGCGGTACGGACAGACGGAGAGGCAGATCTTGCACCCGGAGCACCGTTCCGCGATGACTTCCGCGCGAATGGGCTCGAGTTCCATCATTCGGCCGGGGACGATGGACGACAGGATGGCCGCCGTCGCCGCCATCCCTTCGCTCACCGCGTGCGGAATGTCGCCGGGGCCGTGACACGTGCCGGCAAAGTAGATGCCGGCCGCCTTGCTCTGCGTGGGACTCATGCGCGTGTGCAGTTCCTCGAAAAAGCCCCAGCGATCGGTGGTGACGTCGAGCAGGGCGCTCAGCGCCGCCGTGTCGTCACCCGGCACCATGGCGGGACAGAGCAGGACGAGGTCGTACCGGCCGGCACTGGTCCATTGCGCGCCGTCGCGGAGCTGCACCTCGCGCTCGTTCGGCTGATCCACCACTCGCACGTCGGCCAGCCGCCCGTACCGGACGAACGAGTTCTTCTCCTGGTGCAGGCCGTGCAGCAGCAGCCGCCCGGCCTCCTTGCCCGGGAAGACGAGCTCCCGGTGGAAGTGCGTGATGCTCGCCTCGGGAAACCGGTGCCGCACCAGGTGATTGAACTTGAATGCCACCTGGCAGCAGACGGCCGAGCAGTAGTCGCAGTGTTCCTTGTCCAGGCTCCCCACGCAGTGCACGATGGCCACGCGCTGCGGCTCGGTGTCGCCGGGCGCGGCGATCTTCCCGGCCGTCGGTCCGCTGGGCGATGACATCCGCTCGAACTCGATGGACGAGAGCACACCCGGCACCGCACCGTGCCCCAGCTGCGGCACCCGGCCGGCGTCGAAGAGCCCCGCGCCCGTGGCCACGATCACGCTTCCCACCGTCCGCTCGATGGTGCGGGCTGCGTCGTCCAGCAGGACGGTGTCCGGAATGGGACATGCATCGCGGCAGGCCGTGCAATCCTCACCCGTGGCGCGGACGCACGCGTCCATGTCGAGGTACGGTAGGTTGGGCAGCGCCCCGAGGAAGGGCATCGCCATGGCCGGCTTGTCGTTCATGCCGCAGTTGTAGGGATGCGGCGTGCGCGCCGGACAGGCGTCCACGCACATCGAGCAGCCGATGCAGTTGACCTCGCTCACGAAGCGCGGTTGCTGGCGGATGGTGACCTCGAAGTTGCCGAGGAAGCCCTTCACCCCGGTGACTTCGGCCATCGTGAGCAGCTCGATCCTGTCGTGCGCGTCGCCGTGCAGCACCTGGTCCATCATCGGCTCCAGCATGCAGGGGCCGCACTCCATGTTGGGCGCCACCGATTCATAGCGCACCGGCATGCCGCCAATCATCGGGTGCTTCTCCACCAGCACCACCGAGCGGCCGGATTGCGCCAGATTCAGCGCCGCCTGCATCCCCGCCGGCCCCGCGCCGATCACCAGCGTCTCGTCGCGCGTGGGCACCTCGATCTTCTGCAGCGGCAGGTTGTGCACCACGCGCGCCACCGCGCTGCGGATACCGGCCACGGCCTTTCGCGTGGCGGCGGCGGGATCGTCCACCACCCACGCCACCTGCTCGCGGATGTTCACCACCTGCAGCAGGAACGGGTTGACAGCGGTGCCGGCCAGCGCGCGCTTGAACGTCTTCTCGTGTTCGCGCGGCGTGCAGGCGGCAATCACCACGCGGTCCGGCCGCCGCTCGTTGATGTCGCGCACCAGATCGCCGAGCCCCTCTTCGGAGCACATCAGGCTGATTTCCGTGAAGTACGCCACGTGCGGGAACTCCAGCACCGCCGTGCGCACCAGCGCCGGGTCGATCTTCTCCGTGATGATGCCGCCGCAGTGGCAGAAGTAGACCCCGACCGTCGTTTCCATGGACCCGTCCCCCGTCGTCAGCACTGCAAGGCTCCCAGTACGTCGCGCACCACCCGGGGCACCGCGGCCGCCACCTCCGGCGTCAGTTCCTCGCCGAAGCTCGCCCCGTCCCCGATTTCCACGCCCCAGATGCGAATCTCCGCCGGCAGCGGCACCGCCAGCCGATCGCCCACCTGCAGCGCCATCGCCAGGCTCGTGTCGTGCACGCCGCTCACGTTCCGCATCACGCGCAGGTCCTGCCGCGAAAATGTGTGGATCGTCCCCGGCGGCCCGTCCCCCGTTTCCACCGCATCCACGATGAGGGCGCGGTCATAGCCGCTCATCGCTTCCATGAGGCGCAGGCCGCCCGCGTACATCTCCGTCACGTCCACGCGCTCATCCGGCGCCATCTGCGCCTGCACGTCGCGCGCAATCCGGATCCCGACGCTGTCGTCGGACAGGATCGGGTTCCCCACGCCGATGACGATGGTCCGCGTCATGAGTCCTGCCGGAACTCCTGCACCAGCGCGCCGTCCGCGCGGCGCACCTTCACGATCAGCGGCATGTGCCCCGGCAGTGAATGCGTGGCGCACGAGAGACACGGATCGTACAGGCGGAACGCCATCTCCACCTTGTTCAGGATCCCGTCCGTCACGATCACGCCTTTCCGGATGAGCGACTGCGCCGCCTTCTTGATGGAGAGGGTGATGGCGGCGTGGTTGTTGGTCGTTCCCACGATCATGTTCACCATCGTCAGGAGGCCGCGCTCGTCCGTCCGGTAGTGGTGCGTGAGCGTCCCGCGCGGCGCTTCCACGCACCCCACGCCCTCGCCCACGATCCGCGTGGGGATCACCCGCACCTCATCGCTCGTGATCTCGGCGTCGGTCGCCAGCTCGAGCATGCGCTCGGAGGCGTAGAGCAGCTCGATGTCCGCGCCCAGTGCGTCGCCAGGCGGTGGTGGATGGGCGCATACCGCCGCGCGCTCACCTTGGCGCACCCGAACGTGGTGTACATCCGCTCGTAGTGCTCCTGCGCACGCGGCGTCGGCATTCCCTCGCTCACGTTCAACCGCGTCAGCGGCGTGGCGGCATACACGCCACTGTCGTTCCCGTCCTCGAAGCCCTTCCACCCGACCTGCTTGAGGTACGGATACTTGAGGTAGCTGTACGGCAGCACCGTTTCCGCCAGGTGCTCCGCGTAGTCCTTCGGCGCGTACTGCACGAACTCCGCGCCGTCGGGGTCCACCACGCGCACCTGGCCGTCGTAGAAGTTGAGCTGCCCGTTGGCGTCCACCGTTCCCATGGAGTAGGTGCGATGCCGGTAGATGTCCGAGAGGATGAGCTCCACGTACCCCGAGTTCTTCAGCACCAGGTCGTCGAAGGCCTGCAGGCTGAACAGCGCGAACTCGATGTTCTCGCGTGCCGTCTGTTCAATGAGCAGCCGTTCGTCCGCCGAGATGGACTTGCTCCAGCCGCCGGGCAGCCCGGCCGTCGGATGCACCGCACGTCCGCCGAGCATCTTGATGATGTGATGGTTGCGCGCACGGCAGGCGATGACCGTCTTGCCGATCTCCACGCCCACCTTGCTGATCACGCCCAGGATGTTGCGCTCCGACGCGGGCGCGTCGGGACCCACGATGAAATCCGGCCCGCCCAGGGCGTAGAAGTGCGTGGTATGGTCCGTGGCGTAGAACGCGCTGTAGAAGAGCTCGCGAATCTTCTTCGCCGCGGAGGGCGGCTCCACGCCGAACACCGCGTCCAGCGCCTTGGTGGCCGCCATGTGGTGCGCCTCGGGACACACGCCGCAGATGCGGTTCGTGATGTTGGGCATGTCCTCGGCCTTGCGCCCTAGGCAGAACTGCTCGAAGCCGCGGAGTTCGGGCACCTGGAAGTACGTCTGCTCCACATCGCCGTCGTCATTCAGGAAGATCTCGATCTTGCCGTGGCCCTCGAGCCGCGTGATCGGATCGATCGTGATGCGCTTGGTCATCGGGCCGTGCTCTCCGCGGTGGTCGCTTGGGTGGCGGCGTTCGCCGTGGCCAGGCCGCCCTGCATGAGCGAGCCCCCCAGGCTGAACTTGTAGAGCGTCCCTGCCAGGTCGGGGATGGTGTCCAGCACCTCGGCGATGTGCGCCGCCACCCGGGCCTCGCCCATGTCCTTCATGGGCTGCACATCGATGATGGCGCCCAGCGCGCCGATCATCTTCGCGCCCTGGTCGCGCACGCCCTCCGGCGGCCCGTAGCACCCGATGCAGGGCATGTTCACGTCGGGGCAGAGTCCGCCGCAGCCGCTGCGCGTGGCGATGCCCATGCACACGATCCCCTGCTCCAGCAGGCACTGCGTGCGGTCGGGGATGATCTCCCACGTGCGGTGGAAGCGCGACACCAGCTTCTCCTCCTTCACGCGCTTGCAGTCGTCGCACACCGTCTTGTCGCCGGCGCCCAGCACGCTTCCCTTGGGCGGAAGCGGCTTGCCGGCAATGACGTGCGCGATCACCGCCCAGATCTGCGCCGACTCCGGCGGACACCCCGGGATCACGTAGTCCACGTCCACCGCGGAGGCGAGCGTTCCCACCGTGCGCTCGAACACCGGAAGCGTCAGATCGCCCTCCGGCACCGTCGTCGTGGGCCCGGGCACCACGTGGACCGCGTTGTCGAGCGTCGGCCCGCTGCCGTAGACGGTCTCCATCAACGCCTCGCGCGTGGTCAGGTTGGCAAGGGCGGGAATGCAGCCGCCGCTCGCGCAACTCCCGAAGGCCACCAAGAGCGTGGACTTGCGACGTAGCAGGTGCGCCATCTCAATGTTCTCCGACGTGCGCAGCGCGCCGTTGAAGAACGTGATGAGCATCTCGCCGTCGTCCATCGCCTCGATGTCGTGCCGCTTGGTGTCGAGCAGGCACGGGCAGAAGACGAAGTCGAAATTGTCCGCCAGCTCGAGCAGATGCTCGTGGATGTTGACCAGGGCGATTTCACATCCGCCGCACGATGACGCCCAGTACATGCTGATCTTCGGTTTTGCTGCCATCCGGCCCCCCTTAATCACGCGCGTGCGCCACGCCCACCGGCGCTTGGATGTCCCCTATTGTCGGCTTATTGCAGCGCACACTTCACTGCGTGCGCCGCCCGCCGCATTCGTCCGGCGACGATACCATCTCAGCGCATCGCGGATGGTCGGCAATTGCTCTCAATCGCTGTATCACAACGGCCGACACTGGTGTCCACGCGGAACCCGGTCAGCCGGTTCGCGACACCTGCGACGCGTCGGCAAACGGCGGCACCCCATGAACGAAGATGAGCCGTACCGGGCGCGAGAAGTGCTCCGCCAGCTCGTGCTCCGACGCGACGAACCGTAAGGGCGCGTGCGGCGCGATGGCATCGCGCAACCGGACCTTCATGGCCACATGGTCAACCAGCACCA
>JANYJW010000013.1 GCA_025361705.1 Gemmatimonas sp. | reverse complement strand
GACCTCGTCATGGAAGTACTGCTTGGCGCCGCCGTGCACGCGAAGCCGCTTGAGACGCTCGGCAATGGCGGTGTCCTGCGTGACGATCATGCCGCCATCGCCATAGCCGCCCAGGTTCTTGGACGGAAAGAACGAGAACGTGCCGATGGTCGCCGCCTCGCCCGCCATGCGCCACGTGCCATCGATCTTGCGGCGGGCGCCAATGCTCTGCGCCGCGTCCTCGATGACCGCGATGCCCTTGGCAATCTTCGCCACGTCCTCGACCGCGGCCACCTGGCCGAAGAGATCCACCGGCACGATTGCCTTGGTCTTCGCCGTGATGGCTGCCGCAGCGGCGGCGGGGTTCATGTTGAACGTCTTGGGGTCAATGTCCACGAACACCGGGCGTGCGCCCACGTTGTGGATGGCCCCTGCCGTCGCAAAGAACGTGAATGGCGACGTGATGACCTCGGCCCCGTCCACGGCGCCGACCGCGCGATACGCAATGAGCAGCGCGTCGGTGCCGCTGGCGCAGCCCACCGCGTACTTGCTGTTCGAGAGCTTGGCGACCTCGGCTTCGAGGTCGGCCACCGGCTTGCCGAGGATGAAGGCCTGATCATCCACGACCTTCATGATGGAGGCAACCATCTCGTCGCGGATGGTCGCGTGCTGGGCGCGCAAATCGAGAAGTGGGACGCTCATGGCGGTTGTATGGGCAGGGGGAACAGCGGTTCCCTTTATAGTTGTCTTAGCCGGATAAAGTTACCGACTTGGGGAGGCTAGCGGGAGCCTTGGCGGGGGGTGAGGAGTGGAGGTGAGGAATGGGCGAGGGGGCGGAGCGGGCTCCTGCCCCGTCCGCCCCCTCCGCACCCCAATCGTCCCCTTCCGCCACACCCCCGCACTCTGCCTCACACCCAGGCCGGCGATCCTACATCTTCGACCTGAGCGGCAGTGGCACTTCATGCCCCGTCTTTGCCGATTCGTAGATCCCCAGGATCAGCTCCAGCGACTTCCGCCCGGACCGCCCATCCGTGTCCGGCGCCGCCTCGCCGCGCAGCACGGCCAGCACGTTGCGGTAATAGCCCGCATGCCCAAACCCGTACACGTTGGGCGGCGTCGTGCTCGCCTGGTCGATGAGCTTGTCGTCGTCGTCGTACGAGGCAAACTGCCAGTGCTCCACCTTGTTCACCGCCGTGCCGCCGATCTTCACCGTCCCCGTCTCACCGATGAGGGTAATGGAGCCCTCGAGATTGCGCGGGAACGTGAGCATCGTGACCTCGAGCACGCCGATGGCGCCGTTGCGGAACTTGAGGATCGCGGCGCCGCTATCCTCGGCTTCGATGCGTCGTGCCATGGTGGCCGTGCGCGCCATGATGCTCTCCACGGGACCCACGAGCCACTGGATGAGGTCCACATAGTGCGACGCCTGGTTCATGAACGCGCCGCCATCGAACTCCCACGTCCCGCGCCACGGCGCCTGGTCGTAGTACTCCTGCGGGCGCGCCCAGCGCACCGTGGCATTGGCCATGTAGATCCGGCCAAAGCGGCCACGGTCGATGGCGCGCCGCACCAGCTGGATGGCCGGGTTCAGCCGGTTCTGCTTCACCACGAACAGCTGCACACCGGCGTCGTCGCACGCCTGCACCAGCGCGTCGGCCGACGACAGCGAAATCGCCATCGGCTTCTCGCACACCACGTGTTTGCCCGCTTGCGCCGCCTTGATGCCGTGCGCCGGGTGCAAGCCCGACGGCGTGGCGACGACGACGATGTCGCACTCGGACTGCTTGAGCATCTCGTCGTACGACGTGAACCACGGCACGCCCCACTGCTCGCCCGCAGTGCGCGCGCGCTCCTCCACCGTGTCGCAGACGGCGCTCAGCGCCATCCCGTCCAGCCCGGCGATGGCCTCGAAGTGGTTGCGCGCGATGCGCCCGCATCCGACCAGCGCCACCCGGAATTCACGCACGCTCATCCGTCGCCCTCAGCCAGGGGAGAGACCTTCTCGCCGCGGCGCGCATACCGCTTGCCGCACGCGGAGCACGCGAGCTGCATGATTTCCTCGGTCAGCTTCACGCCGCACTCGCACATCCACCCCGTGCGCCGCGCGGGCACTCCCGTCATGAGGGCGTAGTCAGGCACGTCCCGGGTCACGACGGCGCCCGCTCCCACAAAGCAGTAGCGCCCCAGCGTGGCCCCGCACACCACGGTCGCGTTGGCGCCAATCGACGCCCCCAGCTGCACCAGCGTGCGCTTGTACTCGTGCTTCCGCGTCACCGCGCTGCGCGGGTTGATCACGTTGGTGAAGACCATCGACGGCCCGCAGAACACGTCATCCTCGAGCACCACGCCCTCGTAGATGGAGACGTTGTTCTGGATCTTCACGTTGTTGCCGATCAACGTGCCGTTCATCACGACCACGTTCTGGCCGAGCGAGCAGCGCTCGCCGATGACGGCCCCCGGCATCACGTGGCAGAAGTGCCACACCTTGGTGCCGGCGCCAAGGACGGCGCCATCGTCGACGAACGCGGACGGGTGAACCCAGGAGTCAGTCATGGCGTGTAATCTCAGGGATGCGCGGCGACAGCGCCACCACGCGGCAGCGCGCGGACAGGAGCGGACGCCCGTCGGCGAGCGGCACGAAGTCGCCGGCCTCGCCCGGGGCAACGAACACCGAGTAGCCGCTCGGGATGAGCGCCAGCAGGTCGGCGACCGTCCCGAAGCGCTCGAGCCCGCACCCCACGTGCGCCTCGACAAAGAGATCGGGCTGGTGCGCCGCGAGCGTGCGTGCCGCCCCGCGCAGGGCGTGGAGTTCAAAACCCTCGACGTCGACAAACAGCACATCGGGCGCGCCGCAGCGCACGGCGAGGGCGTCGATGGTCACGGCGTCCACCTCGACGCCCACGCCGGGCCGCCGGCTGACCGCGCCATTCCACCGGTCCTCGAACCAGAGCGTGCCCTCGGCATCCGCGATGGCCGCGTGCACCACCCGGATCTGCGCGAGTCCATTGGCCTCGGCGTTGCGCCGCGCGAGGCGCGCGTTGTGTGCCACCGCCTCCACCGCCACCACGGCGCCCTCCGGCCCGACGAGTCCGGCGAGCAGCAGCGCCACGACCCCCTGGTGCGCCCCGACGTCGAACACCCGTGCCCCGGCGCGCAACCGCCCGCGCTCGCGCAGCAGCAGGATTTCGGTGCTCAGCGTGCCGTCGTGGTCGTACCACTCCTGTGCCAGCGGGTCCGCAATGCGCACGACGAGCGATCGGCCGTCGTACAGATGCCGCGCGTCATAGGAGCGAAAACGAGCCACCGCCAGGCGCCGGAGCAGGCGGCGCAGCGGTTCCGCCACCACGTCCGGCAGCAGCGCCGACGCCAGGCGGCGCACCGCACTCATGCGATATCCGCCAGCCACTCCTGCAGGCTGCGCACCGAATGCTCGCGCGTGCGCAGCGCCTCAATGGCGTCGCTCGCCGCGCTCGCCGCCGACAGCGTCGTCGTGTACGGCACACGCTGGGTGATGGCCACCTGGCGCAGCGAGTAGTCGTCCTTCTGCGAGCGCTTGCCGAGCGGGGTGTTGATGAGCAGGTGCACGTCGCCGTTCACCAGCAAGTCGATGCCGTTGGGTCGCCCCTCGCTCACCTTCTTCACCGCATCGCACGGCACGCCGCGTTCGCGCAGGTACCTGGCCGTGCCGGTGGTCGCCACGAGCCCGAACCCCATCTCGTGAAAGCGCTGGCCAATCTTCACCGCAGCCGGCTTGTCGTGGTCGTTCACCGTGAGCATCACCATGCCCTCGAGCGGCAGTCCGTTGCCCGCCGCGAGCTCCGCCTTGGCGAAGGCCGTGCCAAACGCGTCGGCAATGCCCATCACCTCACCCGTGGAACGCATCTCGGGGCCAAGGATGGGATCGTACTCGCGGAACTTGGCGAACGGAAAGACCGCTTCCTTCACCGCCACGTACGGCGGGATCACTTCCCTGGTGTAGCCGATGTCCTTCAGCTTCTCGCCAAGCATCACGCGCGCGGCCAGCGAGGCCAGCGGTACGCCGATGGTCTTGGACACGAACGGAATGGTGCGGCTTGCGCGCGGATTCACCTCGAGCACGTACACCACGCCGTCCTTCACCGCGTACTGCACGTTGATGAGCCCCACCACGCCCAGTGCCTTGGCAAAGGCCACGGTGTGCGCGCGCATCTGGTCGGCCGCGGCGTCCGACAGCTGAATGGGCGGCAGCACGCACGCCGAGTCGCCGGAATGGATCCCGGCGTCTTCGATGTGGTGCATCACACCGCCAATCACCACCGTCTCGCCGTCGCTCAGCGCGTCGACGTCGGCCTCCCACGCGTCCTCGAGGAAGCTGTCAATCAGCACCGGCCGGTCTTCCGACACGCGCACCGCGCGCTGGAAGTAGTCGCGCAACGCCACATCGTCGTACACGATTTCCATGGCGCGCCCGCCCAGCACGTAGCTGGGGCGCAGCAGCACGGGGTATCCGATGCGCGCGGCGATCTCCACGGCAGCGTCCACGCTCGTTGCCGTGCCGTTGGGCGGCTGCGCGACGCCGAGATTGCGCGCAATCTCCTCGAACCGGCGGCGGTCCTCCGCCGCGTCAATCATGTCGGGCGATGTGCCAAGGATCGTCACGCCGGCGGCCTCGAGCCCGCGCGTCAGCTTGAGCGGCGTCTGCCCGCCCAGCTGCACGATGACGCCGAGCGGCTGCTCGCGCTCCACGATCTCCAGCACGTGCTCCAGCGTGAGCGGCTCGAAGTACAGCTTGTCGCTGGTGTCGTAGTCCGTGGAGACGGTCTCGGGGTTCGAGTTGATCATGATCGTCTCGTACCCCTGCTCGCGCAGCGCCATCACGGCGCGCACACAGCAGTAGTCGAACTCCACGCCCTGCCCGATGCGATTGGGACCCGACCCGAGGATGATCACCGACTTGCGCCCCGTGCGCGGCGCCTCGTCCTCCTCGTCCCACGTGCTGTACAGGTACGGCGTGCTCGACGGGAACTCGCCCGCGCACGTGTCGACCATCTTGTAGACCGGCCGGAGGCCCGCCGCCCAGCGTCGCGCACGGACGTCGGCCTCCTGCTCGCCGCGCAGCCGCGCCAGCTGCACGTCGGCAAAGCCCATCCGCTTCATGCGGTGCAGCACCGCCGCGCTCACCGCCGCCGGCGCTGGCAGCGCCGCGTACTCGCGCTCGGCGTCCACCAGCTCCTGCATCTGCGCCAGGAACCAGCGGTCGACGAAGGTCAGTTCAAAGAGCTCGTCGTGGCTGATGCCGGCCAGCATCGCGCGCTTGATCTGGAAGACGCGCTCCGGCGTCGGCGTCTGCAGCGCCGCGCGCAGCGTGTCAAGCGTGTCGTCCGTGAGGCGGTCGTCGATGAGGCGGCTGCCGATGTCCCACCCCGCACGGCCCGCCTCGAGCGCGCGCAACCCCTTCTGGAATGCCTCCTTGAACGTGCGCCCGATGGCCATCGACTCGCCCACCGACTTCATCATCGTGGTGAGGCCCGCGTTGGCGCCCGGAAACTTCTCGAACGCAAAGCGCGGCACCTTCACCACGACGTAGTCGAGCACCGGCTCAAAGCTGGCCGGCGTCGTCTTGGTGATGTCGTTGGTCAGCTCGTCCAGGCGGTACCCCACCGCGAGCTTGGTGCCGATCTTGGCGATGGCAAAGCCCGTCGCCTTCGACGCCAGCGCCGACGACCGCGAGACTCGCGGGTTCATCTCGATGACGACGAGGTCGCCGTCCACCGGGTTCAGCGCGAACTGGATGTTGCACCCGCCCGCGTCGACGCCGATCTCGCGAATCACCTTGACCGCGGCGTCGCGCATCGCCTGATACTCGCGGTCGCTCAGCGTCATGGCCGGCGCCACCGTGATCGAATCGCCGGTGTGCACGCCCATCGGGTCGAGGTTCTCGATGGAGCAGATGATGACGACGTTGTCGTCCTTGTCGCGCATCACCTCGAGCTCGAACTCCTTCCAGCCAATCAGCGACCGCTCGATGAGCACCTGCGAAATGGGCGATTCGGCGAGCCCGCGCTTGCAGGTGGCCTCGAATTCGTCGCGGTTCCACGCGACGCCGCCCCCCGACCCGCCAAGCGTGAACGCGGGGCGGATGATCGCCGGAAAGCCCGTGAACTCGACGATCTCGAGCGCCTCGGTCATCGTGTTCGCGATCTTTCCCTGCGGACACTTGAGCCCGATCTTCTCCATCGCCTCGCCAAACAGCTTGCGGTCTTCGGCGACCGCGATGGCGCGCGCATTGGCGCCAATCAGCTCCACCCCGTACTTCGCCAGCACGCCCCGTTCGTGCAGTGCCATGGCGACGTTCAGCGCCGTCTGGCCGCCCATCGTCGGCAGCAGCGCGTCGGGCCGTTCGCGGGCGATGATCAGCTCCACGAACTCCGGCGTCACCGGCTCGATGTACGTGCGGTCGGCGACCTCGGGGTCGGTCATGATCGTCGCCGGGTTCGAGTTGACGAGGATGACCTCGTACCCCTCTTCACGCAGCGCCTTGGCCGCCTGCGTGCCCGAGTAGTCAAACTCGGCGCCCTGCCAAATGACGATGGGGCCGGACCCGATGAGCAGGATGCGATGGATGTCAGTGCGCCGCGGCATGGAGCAAGTCGTCGATGATGTCGGAGCGCGACCGAAGGGGAGCCCATCCGGTCGTCGTGCGGAGCTTCGTGTTGTCGCCCACCAGCCAGGGCACGTCGATGGCGCGGCGCAACGCCGGATCACCCGCCAGGTCGGCCTCGACCCCGGCGCGCGCACAGACTTCCCGCGCCAGCGCCTCGACGGTCACCCCGGTGCCGGAGCACACGTTGTAGACCTCGCCGGGGACGCCGCGCACCGCGAGCGAAAGATAGGCAGTCGCCACGTCCTCTGCGTGCAGGAAATCGCGCGTCGTGTGGCCGTTGCCGATGCTGATCGCACGCGGCGGCGGTGTGTGACGCGCCGCCACCACCCGGCGGACCAGCGCGGGAATGAGGAAGTGCGAGGCCTGCCCCGTCGCCGAGTGATTGAACGAACGGGTGCACAGCACGCGCACGCCGTCGGCGCGTGCCGCCTCGAGCGCAAAGATCTCCTGCGCGTACTTGCTGGCGGCGTACAGCGTGAGCGGCCGGCACGCCGCGCGTTCGGTGAGCGGCCCGTCGGCCGCGTCATGCGCCCCGTACTGCTCGGCGCTGCCGATCATCACCACGGCAGGGTCGAGCGCGCCCACGGCGCGTCGGCGGCGAATGTCAGCGAGCACCGCGACCCCGGCCACCACGTTGGCCTGGCAGACCGCCACCGGCGCCTCGCGCGCCGTCGGGACAAACGAGATGCCGGCCAGGTGGAAGACCGCGTCGGGCTGCGACGCGTCGAGCACGCTCGCCACCGCATCCTCATCGCGCAGGTCGGCCACCATCCACCGCACCGCCTGACGCTCGGCGGGCGTGAGGACGCCCTCGGGCGCCGGCCCGGTCAGCGACGCGCCCGTGACCTCCCATCCGTCACGGAGGAGAGCCCGGCACAGCCACTGCCCCGCGAAGCCGGCGGCGCCGGTGACGAGGGCGCGGGCCACGTCAGCCCGTCACGCGATGCCGCGCGAGGTCGGCGTCCACCATCATGCGCACGAGGCCGTGGAAGTCGACGGTCGGCGTCCACTCCAGCTGGTCGCGCGCCTTCGACGGGTTGGCGACGAGCAGGTCCACTTCGGCTGGGCGCAGGAACTTCGCATCCGTCCTGACGTGGTCACGCCAGTCGAGGCCCGCGTGCGCAAACGCCACCTCGCAAAGCTGCTGCACCGTCCACGTGTGCCCCGTGCCAATGACGTAATCGTCCGGCTGGTCCTGCTGCAGCATGCGCCACATCGCGTCCACGTAGTCGCCGGCAAAGCCCCAGTCGCGGTGCGCGGTGAGGTTGCCCAGGCGCACCTCGGTGGCCGTCCCGCACTTGATGCGGGCCACCGCGTCGGTGACCTTGCGCGTCACGAACTCGAGTCCGCGGCGCGGGCTCTCGTGGTTGAACAGGATGCCGCTCACCGCGTACAGTCCGAACGACTCGCGGTAGTTCACCGTGATCCAGTGGCCGTACACCTTGGCCACACCGTACGGCGAGCGCGGGTACATCGGCGTGTCTTCCTTCTGCGGCGTCTCGGTGACCTTGCCGAACATCTCCGACGAGCTCGCCTGATAGAAGCGCGCCTTGGGGCACGCGCGCTTCATCGCCTCGAGCATGCGCGTGACGCCGAGCGCCGTGAACTCGCCGGTGAGCACCGGCTGCGTCCACGAGGTGGCCACGAAGCTCTGTGCGGCGAGGTTGTAGATCTCGTCCGGATGCACCGCGTCCATGGCGTCGACCAGCGACGTCTGGTCGAGCAGGTCGGCGGAGAGCAATTCGACCCGGTCGACGAGGTGCGCAATGCGCTCGTAGGGCGTGGTCGACGACCGGCGGACGATGCCGACAACCCGATAGCCCTTGGCGAGCAGCAGCTCGGCGAGGTAGGAGCCGTCTTGGCCGGTGATTCCAGTGATCAGTGCGGTGGGCATCGGGAGAGACGGGAGACGGGAGACGGAAGACGGGAGGCGGGCAACCGGAAACATCTCTCGTCTCCAGTCTCCCGTCTACCGTCACAAGAAAAGGGAGCCCCCAGGGGCTCCCCTCTCAATACCCCAGATTCGGGAGATCCAGCGGTTACGCGACGACCACCTGTCCGCGCGGGGCGCGGCGCACCTTGTTGGCGTGCAGGCAGCGCGTGCAGACCTTGACCTTGGTGATCTTGCCTTCGTGCACGACGCGCACGACCTGGAGGTTGGGCTTCCAGGTGCGGCGGGTCTTGTTGTTGGCGTGCGAGACATTGTTGCCGAAGGCAATGCCCTTCTCGCAGACGAAGCACTTATTGCGTGCGATCGGCATGGCTTAGGTCTCCACCAGTTCGATGCGCGCCATGTCCGCGCCGTCGCCCTTGCGATGGCCGGTCTTGAGAATGCGCGTATACCCGCCCGCGCGCTTGGCGAACTTCGGGCCCAGCTCCTGGAAGAGCTTGTCCGACGCCTCACGCTTGTGGACGTGCTTGCCGGCCATGCGGCGGTCGTGCAACGTGCCCGCCTTGGCCTTGGTGATCAGCTTCTCGACGAAGGGCCGGAGTTCCTTGGCCTTCGCCTCGGTCGTCTCGATGGCGCCGCTCTCGATGAGCGACGTGGCGAGATTGCGCAACAGGGCGAGTTTCTGCTCGCTCGTCCGGCGCAGTTGCCGGCCTGCCTTACGGTGACGCATCGGGTGTTACTCCTCTTCTTCGTCGTCGGGCGCGTTGGCCGCGGCCCGGCTCGGCGGCGTGCCCCAGTCCGTGACCCGGACGCCGTCGCCACTGTCATCGAACTTCATCCCGAAGTTCAGCCCTTCACGCTCGAGCAGGTCTGCGATCTCCTGGAGCGACTTCTTGCCAAAGTTCTTGACCTGAATGATCTGGCCTTCCGTCTGCCGGACGAGGTCGCCCAGCGAGCGGATGTTCGAGTTCTTCAGGGAGTTGACCGAGCGCACCGACAGTTCGAGCGCGTCGATGGACGTCGACAGCAGCTGCGCGAGGCGCTGTGCGTCGGTCGTGCCGTCCCCCGCAATGGCCGCGCTGTGCGAGCCGAAGCCGGCGAAGTGCTGGAAGTGCGTCTGCGCGAGGGCGGCGGCGTAGCTGACCGCTTCCTCCGGCGACACCGTCCCGTCCGACTCGACCGTGAGGACGAGGCGATCATAATCGGTGCGCTGACCCACGCGCGTCTCGCTCACGTGGAAATTCACGCGGCGCACCGGGGAATAGATGGAGTCGATGCGGACGAGGTCCACCGGCAGCGACCGGTCGGCCGGGTGCTGGTCGGCCTCGACGTAGCCACGCCCCTTGTTCACATACAGCTCGACCGTGATGTCGCGGTCGTCCTGCATGGTGAACAGGTGGTGCTTGGGGTTGATCACCCGCACACCGCCCTGATCCTCGATGTCCCCGGCCACCACTGCCCCGGCCTTCGTGCAGTTGATGCGGAGAATCGTCTCCTCGAGGTCCGGCGCCAGCGAGAGCGTCAGCACCTTGAGGTTGGCGATGATCTGATGGACGTCTTCGACGACGCCCTGGATGGTCTGGTGCTCGTGGAGCACGCCATCGATGCGGAAGCCCCACACCGCGGAGCCACGGAGCGACGAGAGCAGCATGCGACGCATCGCATTGCCCAGCGTGTGCCCATAGCCGCGCTCGAGCGGCTGGAGCCGGAACTCGGCGATGTTCGGGTTGTCGTCGCGCTTCGTCATCTCGACGAGCTGCGGCCGCACCAACCCGCGCAAATCAATAGTCTGAGCCATACGTCGTGAGATCCGTGTTGTGGTCAGGCGGCGCCCGCGGCACCGCCTACGCCCTGCCTCGCCCCTGACGCGCGGCAGGCCCGTGTAGTTGTCAGGGTAGACCAGACGGCCGACGGGAGACTGGAGGCGGGTGAGTCACCCGTCGCCCATCTCTCGTCTTCCGTCTTACTTCGAGTACAACTCCACGACCAGCTGCTCCTGCGCCGCAATCGGAATGGACGCGCGCTGCGGACGCTCGAGCATGCGGCCGCTGAACGTGTCCTTGTCGACCGCCAGCCAGCTCGGCACCTGCCCGCGGGCCGACTGCTCCAGCGACGCCTGAATGCCGACGTTCTCCCGCGCGTGCTGCCGAACGCGGATCTCCTGGCCCGGCTGCACCTGGAACGACGGAATGTCGACCGTCTTGCCGTTGATCTCGACATGGCGGTGGCCGATCAGCTGGCGCGCGGCCTTGCGGCTGGCGGCGAAGCCCATGCGGTACACCATGTTGTCGAGCCGGCTCTCGAGTGCGGCCAGCAGGTTGTGGCCCGTGATGCCCGGCAGCGACGACACCTTTTCGAAGGTGTTGCGGAACTGCCGCTCACTCACGCCATACATGCGCTTGATCTTCTGCTTCTCGCGCAGCTGCTTGGCGTACTCGCTCACCTTCCGGCGGCGCGAGGTACTCTGGCCATGCTGGCCCGGCGGGAACGGCCGGCGCTCGACGGGACACTTCTCCGTGAAGCACTTGGTGCCCTTGAGGAACAGCTTGGTGCCTTCACGCCGGCACTGCCGGCAACTGGGACCTGTATAACGCATGGCCTAGACCCTCCGGCGCTTCGGCGGACGGCAGCCGTTGTGCGGAATCGGCGTGACGTCCTTGATCGACTTGACGGTGAGTCCGGCGGACGCAAGCGCCTGGATCGCGGACTCGCGCCCCGACCCCGGCCCCTGCACGCGGACGTGCACCTTGCGCACACCGGCGGTCAACGCCTCGCGTGCGCACTGTTCGGCGGCGACCGTCGCCGCGAACGGGGTGCTCTTCTTGGACCCCTTGAACCCGGCCTTGCCGGCCGAACCCCACGACACCGCGTTCCCATGGGAATCGGTGATCGTGATCAGGGTGTTGTTGAACGTCGCGCTGACGTGGGCAATGCCCTCTGCCTCGACGACGCGCTTGGTCTTCTTGCCCGTAGCCATTACTTGGTCACCTTCTTCTTGCCGGCGATCGCGCGACGCGGACCCTTCTTGGTGCGCGCATTGGTGTGCGTCCGCTGCCCGCGAACCGGCAGGCCGCGGCGATGGCGAATGCCGCGATAGGACCCGATGTCCATCAATCGCTTGATGTTCATCGCGACCTCGGTGCGCAGGGCGCCCTCGACGCGGTAGGTCTTTTCGATTTCCTGACGGAGCTTGTTGACGTCGCCGTCGCTGAGATCCTTGACGCGGATCTCGGGGGCAACGCCCGCCGCCTCGAGAATGCGGCGCGCCACGGCGCGCCCGATCCCGAAGATGTACGTCAGGCCAATGTCAATGCGCTTTTCGCGCGGAAGGTCAACACCAGAGATGCGAGCCATAGTCGGTTAACCCTGCCGCTGCTTGTGCTTGGGATTGCGCTTGCAGATGATGCGAGTCACGCCGTCGCGCTTCACGACCTTGCAATGCTCACAAATCGGCTTCACGCTGCTTCGAACTTTCACGCGGACTCCCGGTGCTGCGAAGACGTGGTCATTTTTGGGACAGACGAGGAGCATAATCAGGGCGGCCCCATAAGACAAGCGGGCCCCTTGACTTTATTTCACTGTCGACGTGTACAGAGGCGCGTACACCCCCGATTCCCCGTCCTTTTGCCGCCAACGGGCCCTGGAACGGCGCCTCAGGCGCCCAATTCCGCCACGACCAGTCGCATGGACGCCGCCGGATCGGCCGCCGCCGTCACCGTGCGCCCAATGACCACATAGGTGGCCCCCGCCGCCGCGGCCTCGCGCGGCGTCATCACGCGCGCCTGGTCGTGCGACGGCGTCCCGCTCAGCCGGATGCCAGGCACCAGCGTGCGCAGCGCGTCGCCGTGGGCCGCACGCACCGGCGTCACCTCCGCCCCCGCGCACACGATGCCATGCGCGCCGGCGCGCGCCGCAGCCGCCGCGAGACGCAGCACTTCGTCGGTCACGCTGGCCACCACATGCCCGCGCGCGGACTCGAGGTCGGCCTGTGACATGGAAGTCAGCACCGTGACCGCGAGAATCCCGACGCCGTCGCCGCCCCCCTCCACCGCGGCGCGCAGCATCGGCTCGCCGCCCACCGCGTGCACCGTCAGCAGCTGGACGTCGAGCGCCGCCGCCGCCTGGGCCGCGCCACGCACCGTGTTCGGGATGTCGTGCAGCTTGAGGTCGAGAAAGACGCGCTTCCCCGCCCCGCGCAGCCACTCGACCACCTGCGGTCCCTCGGCCGCATAGAGCTGCAGGCCGACCTTGTAGAAGTCGGCGGTGTCGCCGAGTTGCGCGACGAGACGCTGCGCATCGGTCATCGACGGGACGTCGAGGGCAACGATAGGGGACGGACGACGGACGACGGGGGACGAGTGATTCATTGCGAGGGCCACTCGAGGGTGCCGCGGACGTCGGAGAGCCGAGTGACGCCGTGCGCGTCGCACCAGCGCGCGAGGTCGCGCACGAGGTGCTCCGCCGCGTGCGGGTCGGCCATGGTCGCCGTGCCGAGCGCGACGAGCGACGCGCCGGCAATGATGAGCTGGAGCGCGTGATCGGCGGTGCTCACGCCGCCGGTGCCGATCACGGGCACGCCGGGGAGCGCGCGCGTCACCTTCCACGTGGCGAGCGTTGCGCCCGGCAGCAGCGCCGGGCCGCTGCCGCCACCGCTGCCGAAGCCGAGCACGGGGCGGCGGGTGGCGACGTCGACGACGAGACCGGGCATCGTATTGAAGAGCGTGACGCCCGTGGCGCCCGCCTCGACCGCCGCGCGCGCCGTCGTGACGACGTCCGCGACAACGGGCGAGAGCTTGACGAAGAGCGGCTTGCCGGTTGCTGCGCGCGCGCCGGCCACCAGCGCGCGCAGCGCGTCGGGGTCAGCGCCAAACTCGAGCCCGCCCTTGCGGGTGTTCGGGCAGCTCACGTTGAGCTCGAAGCCGTGCACTCCCGCCGAGCCGTCGAGCGCGGCGACGACTGCCGCGAAGTCCTCGATGGACCGACCGACCACGTTGACGAGCACGCGTGGCGACTTCACATGCGCGGCGATCCACGGCAGCGCCTCGGCGCGCACCACATCCATGCCCGGATTGGCGAGCCCGACCGCGTTGATCATGCCGCCGTCAAAGTCCCAGACGCGCGGCGCGGGGTTGCCGTGCCGCGGCTCGGGGCTCACCGCCTTGGTGACAAATCCACCCAGCAACTCAAGGTCGATGACGCCAGCGAGTTCGCGACCATAGCCCGCCGTGCCCGACGCGAGGACGACGGGATTGGCGAAGTCGAGGCCGGCCACCGTGGTGCGCAGCGCGTCGGTCATGCGCTCGCTCCGGCAGAGAAGGCGTAGGCCGCGCTCATCGCCCGGCTCCCGTGCTGATGCGCTGCTGGTATCGTGCCAGGTACTCGGCGGCGGCATCGGCGATGGCGGTGGCGAGGGTGCGCTGACCGGACTCCGAGCTAATGTAGGCGGCTTCGGCGCCGTTGGTGCCGAAGCCCACCTCGACGAGCACGGCCGGCATGTACGCCGTAACGAGCACGCGGAACCCCGCCTGCTTTACTCCGCGGCTGGGCCCCGGATGCACGCGCCGCAGGGCGTCCTGAATGCCGGCGGCGAGGTCGTTGGACTCGCGCAGGTGCTCGTTCTGCGCCATGTCGTTGATGATGAAGCCCAGCGGATCGTGGCGCGGCGTATCGGCCTCGGTCTCGAAGCGCACGACCTCATTTTCCATTTGCGCCACCCGGCGCTCATCCTCGGTCTTCGCCTCGGCGAGGAAATACGTCTCAAAGCCGCGCGCGGCGTGGGGATCGCGCCAGTTGGGGTTGGCTGCGTTGACGTGCACCGAGATGAACAGGTCGCCCTTGCTGCGGTTGGCGATGCGGCCGCGGTCGTCGAGGGCGATGAGCGTGTCGGTGCGCCGGGTCATGATCACGGCGTAGCCGCGCCGTTCGAGTTCCTGCTCGAGTTGCAGCGAGACGCCGAGCGTGACGTCCTTTTCGCGGATCGCCGTGCGGTCGGGGCTCCATCCCCGCATGCCAGGGTCGCGGCCGCCGTGGCCGGCGTCGACCACGATCACGCGGCGGCGCGGAGCTCTGGGCACGGCGCTGCCCGACGCACGCGTCGGCGCGGCCGGTGGCAGCGTCATCGACGAGGCAACGCGCGTGGCGACGCCCGGTCGCTCGGCGGCGCCCGTCACGGGGAGGCGCGCGGCACTCACCGCAGCCACCGTCGTCAGCCGGTGCCGCTGCACGTCCCATTGCAGGCGCGCGCCTGCACGCGGCGCAATGTCGGTGAACAACTGCACGGGCACCTCGAGGTGGCCGCCGTACTCGCGGGCGGCGGCGAGCAGCGAATACAACCGGCCATCGGAGACAACGCAGGTGGCGCCATCGGCCACCTCAAACGAGACGCCGCCCACGCTGAGGAGGTAGCGATGATTGGGCAGGCGCTGCAATCGGCCGCCGAGCGCTTCGGTGGCGGCGTCTGCCGCGACGAACGCGGCCGCCGATTCGGCGCGCACCGCGACGGCGGCGTCGCGGCCGCCGACGACGAGGCGCAGCGAGTCGGCCTGTGCGGCTGTGGCCCACGCGAGCAGGGCGACCCCGATCACCGGTTCGACCTCAGCGCGCGGGCCACGTCGCGCTGGTCGTCCTTTGCCTTTTCGTCGGCGCGCTTGTCGTGCAGCTTCTTGCCGCGCCCAAGCGCGATGACGACCTTGGCGCGTCCGCGCCGGAAGCGCATCTCGAGGGGAATGATGGTGAGTCCCTTGCGCTCCACCGCCCCGATGAGCCGGCTGATCTCGCTGGCGTGCAGCAGCATCTTGCGCGACCGCGTGGGCTCGTGGTTCCACGCCGTCCCCTGCTCGTACGGCGAGATGTGGAGGTTGAGCAGCCAGATCTCGCCGTCTTTCACGATACCGTACGAGTCGCTGAGGTTGGCCTTGCCATTGCGCAGCGACTTGACCTCGGTGCCCCGCAATACGAGTCCCGCCTCGAGGGTTTCGAGGATCTCGTAGTCAAAGCGCGCACGCTTGTTGCGGGCGATGATCTCGGTATCGTCGGGCGGTTTGGTCACGAACGAAGGTCGAGGGGAGACGAGGGACGAACGTCGAGCACCCGCTAGTGGGTGGAAATCTACACCGCGAAGGGCTGAGGCCCCGGCGCCTGAGGCGACGGCACCCCGGAGGAGGACGAATGGCGGGGCCCCGGCGTCTCTGCATGCCGTGTCTGTCGGCGCGGATATTCGGCCACGCCTTGCTTCACCCTGCAGGCTCCGATACGTTTCTGCTCCCTGCCGAAGTGGTGGAATTGGTAGACGCGCTGCGTTCAGGGCGCAGTGGGCTTACGCCCGTCCGGGTTCGAGTCCCGGCTTCGGCACTGATGGGTAAAGAACGACAGGAAACGACAGACAACGACAGAGGGCGACGCCAAGTGGCGCCGCCCTTTTTCGTCCGCCCATTTCCAAGCTCCACGCCCCGTCTCGTCGACTCACCGTGACCGCGCAACCTCGGACGGTTTGCGGTCCTCCGGCAGCTCGGGCGCGCCCCCATAAGCACCGTGCAGCGCCTCACCAGCTTCGGCGAGGTACGCACCCATCAGCGTGATGGCGCGGGCCAGCGGCGAACCGGCGGTGCGCGCCGAGTCGGAGGCGAACGCGAGGAGCATGCGGCCGAGCTTGTCGGCCGGCCCGATGGTTCCACCACGCGATTGCAGCGCTTCACGATAGGTGGTCACGCGGTCGTTGAACTGGCGTTCCGCGAGCGGGCGGTGCGCCGGCGAGACGTGCGCGTCGATGGCGAAGGCCGCGGCGATGGCGGCGGCAACGTCGGACGCGGTGCGGTCGTCGAGCGCGTCGCGCTGCGCGGCAATGAGCCCCAGCGCGCGCCGCGCATAGCGCAACTCCCAGCGCGCGTGGTCCACGTCACCCCCGGCAGCCGCGTCGGACAGCCAGAGCACATCGGCCTCTGCGGGTTCGCGAAAGAGCTGCGCAACGACGGCGGCGGCCAGGCGACGACGGCGGCGGCGCGCCAATATGGCGCCGATGAACGGAAGCGCGGGCATCATGCTACTGCAGTACCGGAAGGCCCACCCGCTGCCGCACCAGCTTCTCCTCCTCAAGGAGATCGGACAGCCGTACCCCTTCGAGCACCTCGTCGATGCGGCGCTGCAGCATTTGCCAGACCGGGCGGATGCTGCAGTCGTGCGACGACGCGCAGCGCGCCTCGTCGACGGGATGCGAATCGCAGTGCAGGTCGAACGTCACGAGTTCCGACGCCGCCAGGATCTCACGCAGCGTGATGGCCTCGGCGCTGCGCGCCAGCGCGTACCCACCCCGTGCGCCACGAGTGCTCACGACGATGCCGGCACGGCGCAGGCGGAGCAGGATCTGCTCGGCGTAGTCGGGGGGCAGCTTCTCGCGTTCCGCGATCTCCCGACCGCTCACGAGTGACTCGTCGGCCCTGCGCGCCAGGTGCAGCGCGCAGATGACACCGTATTCAGCCCACGTCGTGATGCGCATCTTGGGAGAGTACCGTTCGGCAAGGCGTGACGGAAGGCCTGCGCGCTATGGGGCAGCCGGCGTCGGCAGATCGAAGGCGGATATGATGTTGAAGGTGCCGCCCCGGGCGACGGATGTGACCGAGCTGCGAATTCGCGAGGCCATCCAGCTCCTGTTGGTCGACGTCGCCCAATCGGTTGCGTACTTCGCGGGAATGGTGCCGGTGCCGTCATCCTTGAACTGGCAGTAGATCTGTGCGTTCTGCGCGTCCGAGGCGAAGGCGAAGCGGAACGTGACCACCATCACGGCATTTTGGTCCTGGGCTGCGTTCCAGCGCAGGTCGATGTTGGCCCCGGCGACCGGCGTGGCGAAGTTCTCCATCACAAACGCCTCCGCGGTCTTGGCCTTCAGCGTGACCGCGGGAAAATCGGCGGCAGTGCCGGGCACCACGATGGCAATCGTGTCGCCCGGCGTATACGGGATGCCCCCCGCCCGCAGGTGGTACTCCATTGCGTTGCCCGCGATGACCGGGAAGATGGAGTCGGTGCGGGCGCCGAGTTTGACCTGAATGAACGAGCCGGCGCTGACGGACGGGTAGAGCTCACCGAGCCCGACGCTGGACGTCGGCGAATAGTTCTGCGCCTGGCACGAATCCCACGGCGTGAATGTCGTGCCCGCGCTGATTCCGGTCGCGCTGAAGAACGACCCAACGGTCGACGCGACGTAGCCGGCGCCCGATTGCTGCGCCACGACCGTGAGATATCCATAGTTGACCGGCGCGGGCGCCGTCGACGAGATGCACGCGGCGGAGGCCATCACCACCAAAGTGAGGGCAAGTTGGGCGGTGCGACGACTGGTCATCGAATGCCTCCTGACGGGGGGACACGGCCGATTGCGGCGCGTGCGAGCAGGACCAACAGCGCGGATTGCGCGAGCATGGCGAGGCCAAGCAGCGCCACGGACCCCGCGTGCAGCAATCCGAAGAACGTGCGGCGCGGGTCATTGGGCGCGAGCTGGTCGATGGGCACCACGGCCGCCATCCGCAGCGCCGCGATGCGCGGATCGACCACGGCGAGCGCACAGACCGCGGCCAGCACCGAGACGACCACCGCGGCAACGGCGGGCGGCGATCGCCGCGCCGCCGGGTGGATGAGCAGCACGAGACAGGATACGACGATGGCGGCACCAAAGACCACAGGGAGCACGTGTCCCACCATTTCGCCGGCGAGCGCGCGGGTGGGCAGCACGGCAAAGGCACCCGGCGCCACGACGCCCACCGTGAGCAAGGCGGCGCCAATCCAGAGCGCGACCAGCAGTGCGGCGGCCATGGGGCGTGTCATTGCATCTTGAGGCGCGCGACGCCGGTGAGGAACGGGTTGCTCCGGCATTCCTCGCCAATGGTTGTCGCGGGGCCGTGGCCGCAGTAGACGACCGTCGCGGGCGGCAGCGCCGCAAAGCGCAGCAACGACCGTTCCAGCGCGCGCGGATCCGACAACGGCAGGTCGGTGCGTCCCACCGAGCCGGCGAACAGGCAGTCGCCGCCGAACACGGCGCCCTCGCCGACGAAGGCCACGTGACCCGGCGCGTGTCCCGGCACGTGCATGACGCCGAATGACAGCGCGCCGACCGTCAGCACATCACCGTCGGCGAGGGCATGATCGGGCGCGGGCGGCGCCTCGATGCGTATGCCGTACTTCATTCCCTGCTCCACCACGCGGTCGTACAGCGGCCGATCGAGCGGATGCAGGTACACAGGCACATCGGCATGCCGCTTCACCTCGGCGATGCCGCCCACATGGTCGATGTGCGCGTGGGTGATCCAGATGGCGCGCAGCGTCAAGCCGCCCTCCTCGATCGCCGCCACGAGGCGTGCGCCCTCATCGCCGGGATCGACCAGCACCGCCTCGCGCGTGTCGCCATCGGCCAGGAGATAGCAGTTCTCCTGGAACGGCCCCACGGTGAGCGTGCGGACGATCATCCACGCACCAGCATCGGGATGGGCGCCGGCATCGCCGCGCCGGTGCGACGCGCGGTCAGATACTTCTCCACGGCGATGGCCGCCGTGGTAGCGTCACCAACCGCAGTCGTCACCTGCCGCGTGAGCTGCACGCGCACATCGCCCGCCGCGAACAGCCCCTCGATGGACGTCATCATGTTGGCGTCCGTGAGGATGTAGCCCGCGGCGTCGTGCTCAAAGTGGCCGTCGATGACCCCGGTGTTGGGCTTGAACCCGACGAACACGAAGCAGCCGGTGGCCCCGAGATCGCGCTCGGCGCCCGTCTTGAGATTGCGGATGCGCGCGTGCGTCATGAGTCCCTGTGCGTCGCCCTGAATCGACTCGACGACGGTGTCGAGCACGAGCTCAATCCTGGGATTCTCGCGCATGCGCTTCTGCACGATCTTCGACGCGCGGAACTCGTCGCGCCGATGCACGAGGTAGACTGTGCTGGCGTAGCGCGTCAGGAAGTCGGCTTCCTCGAGCGCGGCGTCGCCGCCGCCCACCACCATGATGGTGTGTCCGCGATAGAAGGCGCCGTCGCAAATGGCGCAGTAGCTCACGCCCTTGCCGGCGAACTCGACTTCGCCGGGCACGCCAAGCTTCACCGGCGTGCCGCCCGCGGTGACGATGACCACGGGGGCATGATAGCTGTCGCCCCCTTCGGTGGTGATCACGAACGTGCCGTCGGCCTGCTTGGTGACTTTCTCCACCCGCACGTACGTCTGCAGGTCCATGCCGAACTTGACGGCGTGCGCCTGGAACTTGTCGGCGAGCTCGGAGCCGAGGATGTGCTCGAAGCCGAGGTAGTCCTCGATGACTTCGGTGTTGAGCAGTTCGCCGCCCGGCAGGCCCTGCTCGAGGACCGCCGTCTTGAGCATGGAGCGCCCGGCATACATGCCGGCGCACAGGCCCGCGGGCCCGGCGCCAATGATGACCACTTCGTATTCGTGCGTTGCCACGTGTCGTGAGATCTGAATGGTGGGGAAGGCCGTCGCCCGGCCCGTCGCTCCTTGAAAGATCTACCCGGCCGCACGGGGGCTGGTAGTGGGTGCCACGACCGACTGCGCCTGGCGCGCGTCGGGCGGACCGGGCTGTGTGCTCAGCGCAGGTGCCGCCCGCCGTCCACGCAGAGCACCTCGCCGGTGACGTACGGCGCCGCCGCGAGGTACACGACCGCCTGCGCCACGTCATCGGGTGACCCGAGGCGCCGCAGCGGCGTTTCCTCGATGAATTTCCGCCGCGCCGCATCGGCCCATCCGTCGGGAGGCAGCACCGCGCCGGGCGCCACGGCATTGACGCGCACGAGCGGCGCAAGCTGCACGGCGAGCTGGCGCGTGATGACCTCCAGTGCGCCCTTGCTGGCGCCGTGCGGTACGAGCAGCGGCCACGATTCGTGCGCCAGGTGATCGGCGATGTTCACAATCACGCCGCCGCGCGGCCCCATGGCCCGCGCGGCCGCGAGCGAGAGGAAGAACGGCGCGCGCACATTGATGGCGAACGTCTCGTCCCAGTCCTCGTGGCGTACGGTGTCGAGCGACAGGCGCCGCATGATGGCCGCCGAATTCACCAGCAGGTCGATGCCGCCAAAGTGCCCGGTGACCTCCGCAATGAGCGTGGCCGGTGCACGCGGATCGCGCAGGTCGGCGGCAAAGGTCGCGTTGTCCACGCCGAGGCCCCGCAGCGCCGATGCCGTCTTGCGCGCGCCTTCCACCGACGCGTGGTGGTGCACCGCCACGCGCATGCCCTCGGCGCCGAGCGCAAGGGCGATGGCCTGCCCCACACGCTGCCCCGCGCCGGTGACGAGTGCAATGCGGCCGGTCAGTGCGCTCATGGCTCGCGAACCGGCACCGCGTTGCGTCGCATCGCCAGCCGCTCCTCGTGGCGCGCCAGCCATTCCGACGGCACCTGCACCGCGCCAAGCATGCGCGGGCCACCCATGGCGCCGTGCCAGTCGGACCCGCCGCTGGGCACGAGGTGAAAGAACTCCACCAAGGCGCCGATGCGCGCCACATCGGAGCCGTTGTGCCCGGGGTGGCGCACCTCGGCGCCGTCGATGCCCGCGGCCACCATGCGTTCGAACTTGCCGCGCCGCCCGTCGTCGCCCGGGTGCGCCCAGATGGCGAGCCCGCCGGCGCGGTGCACCACGGCAACGCCGTCGGCGACATCGAGCCGCGGCTTTTCCACAAAGGCCGGCTTGCCCATGCCGAGCCAGGTATCGAACGCTTCGCGCACGTCGGCCACAAAGCCGCCGGCGACGAGCGCACGCGCCACGTGTGGCCGGCCATACGCGCCACCCGCAGCCTCGCGCGACACCGCCTCCATGGTCACCGGCACGCCCTTCGCATTCAGTGCCGCGACCATCGCCTCGGCGCGCGCCGTGCGGCCCTCACGAAACGTCGTCAGCGCATCGGCGATCGCCGCGATGTCGGCCAGATAGAGTCCGAGCAGGTGCACTTCATCCTTGCCGTCCATCACGCTCAACTCCACCCCGGGCACCACGCGCACGCCCAGCGGCCCCGCCGCCGCCACGGCTTCAGCGACACCGTCCACCGTGTCGTGATCGGTGAGGGCCACGACGTCGAGCCCGGCGCTGGCCGCCGTCTCGACGAACTTCGTCGGCGACGCCATCCCGTCGGACGCCGTGCTGTGTGCGTGCAGGTCGATGCGCAGCGGGGCGCCTTCGACGCGTAGCGGGGACGGCACCGTCATCGGCCGCGCTCCGCCGCGGGCGGGAGCCCTGCGACGACGTCCCCCAGGTCCACCTGCGTGTAAATGCGGCTGGGGTCGAGCGGCGGATTGACGGCGGCCAGGTGCGCGGCCTTCAGCGTCGCCGCGTCGGGCGCTTCGGTGAATTCGATGAACGCGCCCGACAACGCTGCTTCCTCGAACAGCCAGAACTGGCAGCCGGCGCTCTTGTAGTGCGCCTCGCGCGACTGGACGCGCTCGAAGAACTTCACGCGGTCACCCGGGGTGACGACGGTGCGGTACATGCTGAGGGCGCGGGGCATGAGCAGGGGGCGGGGAGCGATGTATATGCGACGAAGAGAAGCGTGCGACGGTAGGCCTGTACGCCGGACGCCGCAGCCTCGCAGGGGTCAGAGACCAGTATCCGGGACGCTTTCCAGCACCTTCTTGAGGTCGGCCATGAACCGGTCGGCATCGGCGCCGTCGACCACCCGGTGGTCGAACGAGAACGAGAAGTAGGCGCAGGTGCGGATGGCAATGGTGTCTTCGCCGTCGGGGCCGGTCACCACCTTGGGGCGCTTCTCGATGGCTCCGATGCCGAGGATGGCCGTGGTGCCCACGGGAATGATGGGCGTGCCGACAATCGAGCCAAACGTGCCGTAGTTGCTGATCGTGAAGGTCGCGTCTTGCACCTCGGCGGGGTTCAGCCGCTTGGTACGCGCGCGGAGCGCGAGGTCGTTGGACGCCTTGCTGAGCCCCGACAGCGACAAGTCCTCGGCGTTCTTGATCACCGGCACGATGAGGCCGGTGGGATCGAGCGCCACGGCGAGCCCGATGTTGTACCGCTTGCGATAGATGATGTCGGGGCCGTTGACCACGGCATTCATGATCGCGTGCCGCTTGAGCGTGCCGACGGTCGCATGAATGATGAACGGGAGGAAGCTGAGCTTCTGGCCCGTGGTCGCCTCGAACTCGGCCTTCATCTTCGCCCGGACGCGCGTGAGCCGTGTGAGATCGACTTCGTGCACGGTGGTGACGTGCGTTGCGACACGGATGGCCAGCGCCATGTGGTCGGAGGTGAGGCGACGGATCTTGGACATCGGCTCCACGACGTCACCCGGCCACGGCGTCGCGGCCGGGGCATGGACATCGGCCGGGGTGCTCGACACCGCGGCCGGCAGCGCGAGCGCCAGCGCGGGCGGCAGTGTCGGCGCCGCGGCCGCGGCCCCGGCCGCTCCTCCGTTCCCGAGGAATGACTCGAGGTCCCTCCGCGTGACGCGTCCTGCAATGCCCGAGCCCGACAGCGTGGAAATCGCGACACCATGCTCGGCCGCCATGCGGCGCACCAGCGGCGACGAGCGTGTCCGCACGCGCTCCTCGAACGAGTGCGGCACGGGGGCATGCGCCACGAAGGGCGCAGCAGGCGCAGCAGGCGCAGCAGGCGCAGCAGGCGCAGCAGGCGCAGCAGGCGCAGCACCAACCAGCGCAGGAGGCGTAGCGCGTACAGCGTGCGGCGTAGAGCCCGCAGCTGCAGATGGCGCCGTCACCGGCGCCGCCGAAATGCCAGCCCCCTTCTCCGTCTCGATCACCGCAACCACCGTCTGCACGGCCACCGTCTTGCCTTCGCCGACGAGGATCTCGGCGATCACCCCGCTGGTCGGCGACGGAATTTCGGCATCCACCTTGTCGGTGGAAATTTCGAACATCGGCTCGTCGCGCTTGATTTCGTCGCCGACTTTCTTCAGCCAGCGCGAGAGGGTGCCCTCGGCGATCGACTCGCCCATCTGGGGCATCACGACATCCATTCGAGCCATGGGGGGACTCCTCAGGTATTCGGGCGCTTCGGCGTACGAAGCGCCCACATGACCAGCGCCGGCAGGGTGAGCATTCCAATGACCCCGCCGGCGACCGTGAACTCCAGCCAGTTGCACGCCGGCACGCCGTCACATGGCGTTGCCCGCGTCACGTACGCCACGAGTTTCGACGCGAAGGCGGCAATCATGCCACCCGAGCAAAAGCCGATCGGCACCAGAAAGCAGCCCGTGGCGATGGTGCGCGACCACGGGGCGCCCGGTCCCGCCGGTGTTTCCGGTGCGTCCTGCATGCTAGCGGTCCATCCAGCGCGCCGGCGCCACGGTGCGTGCCGGCATCCTCAGAACGCCGCAGTCATCTCGTGCCGCGCGTCCGCCTGTCGGTGCAGCTGCACGAAGAACTTCTTGACGTTGCGGTCGATGCGGCTCTCGCCCATCTGATCGCTGTTCCCTTCGACGAACGTGTAGTGGCCGCCTTCCATCCTGACGGACAGCACCAGCGTGGCCGGCACCTCTGGCGTGCCCACCACGCCGCGATAGGTGCGTGAACGGTTGGTCGTGTGCACGAGCGTCAATCCGATGGTCGGAAAGAACGTGTCGGCCTCGGAGAGCACGGCTTCGGGATTGACCGTGGTGCGAAAGAAATGCTTCATGGTGGACTCAGGGCTTGGCGGTCTTGGCAGGAGCAGCCGTCTTGGCAGCAGCGGCAGGCGTTGCAGGCACCGGCAACGCAACGGGCGGAACAGCGGCAGCGGGCGGAGCAATCGTCGACGGGGCGCCGGGTTCGTCACCCACGTAGACGGTCTGGCGCCAGTCTTCCACGGTCTTCTGGAGCAACTTCGTCGAATCGCGCCGGAACTGGATGCCCAACGCCCATTCACCGGCGGCCGGGAACATCAGCGTGGCGTGATACGTGCCGACCTCGGGGCCGTACTTGAACCCGTCCCATTTGGTCAGTCGGTCGACATTGGTAACGTAGATACGTCCCTGCCCGTCCGCGATGGGTTCCTTGGTCTTTTTGTCGCGGACGACGATGGTGTAGTGGATCGGCTCGAGCGACACCGGCGGGGTCACGTCGCTCCACGCCCGGATTTCGAAGTCCTGCGTCCAGAGGCGGATATCGCTGTTGGGGCGGTTCGGCGGCGAGCACGCCACCGCGCCGGCAATCCCCAACATGGCGAGGCGTCGCAAAGCGGTCACGGGAAGTACTCCAGGCCCAGGTGGGTGATCTGCTCCTCCCCCATCAGGTGGCGGAGCGTGTTCTTCAGCTTGGTCTGCTGGATGAAAAGGTCGTGCTCAGGCTGCAGCCCCGCACCGGCCATCGGCGACTTGTAATAGAAGCTTAACCATTCCTGGATCCCCGACCGGCCGGCGCGGTGGGCCAGGTCGCTGAACAACGCGAGGTCGAGCACGAGCGGGGCCGCAAGAATGGAGTCGCGGCACAGGAAATTCACCTTGATCTGCATCGGGTAGCCCATCCACCCGACGATGTCGATGTTGTCCCACCCTTCCTTGTTGTCGCCGCGGGGCGGGTAGTAGTTGATGCGGACGACGTGCGAAAACCCCTCGTACAGGTCGGGATACATCTCGGGCTGCAGGATGGTGTGCAGCACGCTGAGCTTGGACGCCTCCTTGGTCTTGAACGACGCCGGGTCGTCGAGCACCTCGCCGTCGCGGTTGCCGAGGATGTTGGTGGAATACCAGCCCGCGAGGCCCAGCATGCGCGCCTTGAGCGCCGGCGCGATGACCGTCTTCATCCACGTCTGGCCGGTCTTGAAGTCCTTGCCCGAGATCGGCACGCCCTCGCGCAGGGCGAGCGCCTGCAGGGCGAGCGTGTCGACGGCGAGATTCGGTGCGCCATTGCAGTACGGCACGCCCTCCATGATGCACGCCCAGGCGTAGAGCATCGACGGCGCGATGTCGGGATGGTTGTCGGCCATCGCCTGCTCAAACGCCTCGATGCTCGCGTGCACGGCACCCGGCGTGATGAAGATCTCGGTGGACCCGCACCAGACCGCCACCAGGCGGTCACAGCGATGGGCCGCCTTGAACGCGCGGATGTCCTGGCGCAGCTGCTCGGCGAGGTCGCGCTTGGAGGCGCCTGACTTGACGTGCGTGCCGTGGATGCGCGTCACGTAGTGCTGGTCGAACACCGCCGGCATCGGCCTGATGGACTGCAGGAAGTCCTTGAGTGGCGCGAGGTGGCGCTCTTCGAGCACGCCCGCCTTGACCGCCGACGTGTACGCGTCGTCCGGTATGGGGTCCCACGCGCCAAAGACAATGTCGTCGAGCCCGGCAAGCGGCACAAAGTCGCGAATGAGCGGCGCGCGCCGCTCGGCGCGCTGCCCCAGCCGGATGGTGGCCATCTGCGTGAGCGAGCCAATGGGCTTGCTCAGCCCCCGGCGGATGCTCTCGACGCCGGCGATGAACGTGGTGGCGACGGCGCCGAGCCCTGGCGTGAGGATGCCGAGCCTGCCAGCCGCGGGACGAATCGAAACGGAAGACGGTGTCACGGGATGTGCGAAGTGGAATTCTCGGTGGCGCAATGCACGTGGGCAATGCGCTGCGCGGCCGTGACGATGGCCGTGGCAGACAGCACCGACAGGATGAGCCGCAACACCTGCCCGTCGAGGGCGAGGCCGAAGAGCGCCTGCGGCGCGGCCAGCAGCGTGATGCGTTCGGCGCGCTCCATCATCCCCACGCCCTTCATCGGGACGCCGAGCAGCTCGGCGCGCGAGCGCGTGTAGGAGGTGACGAACGTGGCAATGAGACCCAGCAGACCCACGGCGACCATCGGCAGCGAGCGGTGCCACGGGTCGGCAGCGAAGAAGAAGATCAATCCGCCGAACAGGAAGCCGTCGGCCACGCGATCGAGCGTGGAATCGTAGAACGCGCCGAACACCGTGCTGCGATTGGTGCGCCGCGCCACCGCCCCGTCCGCGAGGTCAAAGACGGCGGTGACCGAGAGAATCCACCCGCCGGAGCGGATGTGCCCAGCCCCGAATGCCACGCCCGCGGCGCACGCGCAGAGCGTCCCGATGGTGGTCAGCGTGTTCGGATTCACGTGGTGCCGCACGAGGAACCCGATGAAGGGTTCCACGAGGCGGAGATACCCGGCGATGATTCGGTCCCAGAGAGAACGCATCGTGTGGTCGAGTGGCGGTCAGCGGTACATCTGCACCGCGCGCGCCCGCTTCTGGAAGGCGACGAGCGCGGGCAGGCTCGCATCGACCAGAGAATCGGGGTCGGCGCCCTTGGCCACCAGCGCCAGGGCCGCACCAAGTCCCGGGGCGCCGGCCGCCCCGGCGAGGCGCAGCGAGTCGCCGTGCACCTTCCACACCGCCCACGCGAGATCGAGGGCGAGGCGGCCCGTCTGCACGAGGTCGCGGTCGACGACGACGATACGGATACCCGGAATGCTGAAGCCGTCGAACTTGCCGTCGGCGGGATGATGGGGCGCAAAGTGCTCGGCCTCGAACCGCACACCGGGCAGCGGACGGTCGGCGAGTTCATCGAGCACGCGCTTGGTGTCGAGCCATGGCGCCCCGATGCGCACCAGCGGCTCGGCCGTGCCGCGGCCCAGCGAGAGCGTGGTTCCCTCAAGGGAGAGCAGTGCGGCGGCGATGAGCAAGTCGTCCACCGCCTTCACGTCCTCCACGGGCGACGTCCACGGCAGCTTGCTTTCGCGCCCCCAAAACTTGGCGCGCCGCACACCGCGCGCCGGCACCACGTGCAGGTCGGCATCGGCGGGGAGCGTCGGCTTGAGGAGGCGCAGGGCCTCGCCTACGGAGAGCCCGTAGCGAACCGGAAAGGCGATGTCGCTGCCCTCGACGGGTTTCCACATCGGCCCATCGTGCTGTTCGCCGCCGAGTGACGGCGGGTGATCGAGCACGACGATGCGCGCCTTGTGCGCGGCCGCGCGCGCCACGATTCGCTGCAGTGCGCCGAGGGACGAGCGCGCGACGAAGCCGCCGTCGTTGAGGTCGATGACTGCGCCGTTGACGCCGCTCCACGCGGCGTCGGCCAGCGCCGACTCGGGACGCACGACGGCCAGCAGATGCACATTCATGCGGCGCACGCGGGCATCGTCCTTCAATTCGTCGGGACTGGGCAGGCCGTTGTGAGCGCCGGGCGTGTCCGTGATCCAGAGGACGCCGCGGCCGGCCAGCAGGCGCAGGCTGTCTTCAACCAGCACCGTCATGCTCGCCCGCACTTTCTCCGGACGCAACCGTCCCGCATCTTCCCGGGGCGGCCCCGAGGATGCACAGGCCGCCACGAACACCACACCGACTCTCCACGCCCAGGTCCGATGCACGCTCGTCGTCTCGCTTCGCTGATGGCCCTTGCCGCGCTCGCCGCGGTAGCGTGTGGCCGCCTTCGCCCGGCAGCCCCCGTGTCGCCCACTGGTACACGCGCCGCCGCCCCGGCGTTCACTCCGTCGCTTACCGCGCCACTGAACGATGCCGCACGGACGTGGATCGAGCAAACCCTTGCCGGACTCACGCTGCGCGAAAAGGTCGGGCAGATGACCTCTGCCTGGGTGCTCGGCGACTACACCAGCACCACCGACCCCAGCTATGTCGAGGTCCGCGATCAGGTGGTGCGCGACGGCGTCGGCGGCATCACGATGTCGCTGGGCACGCCCATCGAGGTGGCGGCAAAGCTCAATGACCTCCAGCGCCTCGCCAGGATCCCCCTGCTCGTGCATTCGGACCTCGAGCCAAACCTCGGGCGGCTCGAGGGCGGCATCTTCGCGCCGTACACCTACGGCGCCGGCTCGGCGACCGTGATTCCTGCCAACATGGCCATTGGGGCGACGGGCGACGTGGAACTCGCGCGGCGGGCCGGCGAGATCACCGGACGCGAGGCGATGGCCGTCGGCATCAACGTGGTCTTCGCACCCACCGTGGACGTCAACAACAATCCCGCCAACCCCGTGATCAACACGCGGTCGTTTGGCGAGGACCCGGCCCAGGTGGCGGCGATGACGGCCGCGTTCGTCCGCGGGGTGCAGAGTGCGGGGGCGGCGGCGACGGCCAAGCACTTTCCCGGGCATGGCGACACCGACACCGACTCGCACCTCGCGCTCCCGGTGGTGCGCAGCTCGCGCGCGCGGCTCGACCAGGTGGAGCTGGTGCCGTTCCGTGCGGCAATTGCCGCCGGCGTGATGGGCGTGATGTCGGCGCACATCGCGCTGCCGGCGATCGGCAAGGACAGCGCGCCGGCCACGCTCCGGCGCGACGTCATCACCGGCCTGTTGCGCGACACGCTGGGCTTCACCGGTGTCGCCTACACCGACGCGCTCTCGATGGAAGGCATCGGCGCGGGCTACACGATTGAAAAGAGCGCCGTGCTGGCCGTGCAGGCTGGCGCCGACGTGCTGCTCAAACCAAGCGACGTGCGCCGCGCCATCGACGCGGTGGTGGCGGCCGTGGGGCGCGGCGACATCGCGGAGGCACGGATTGATGCGTCGGTGCGCCGCCTGCTCGAGACCAAGCTGCGCGTGGGCGTCATTCAGCGGCCGTTCGTCTCGCTTGAAGCGCTGCGCGACACCGTGGGTGCGCTCGCGCATCGCAAGCTGGCGCAGGAGATCGCGGAAAGGGCGATCACGCTGGTGCGCGACCGAAGCAACCTGGTGCCGCTCGCACGCGGCGTCCCGACACTCGTGCTGACCTACGCCCCCGAGGCTGACATCACCGCCGGACGGTCGTTTGCGACGTCGCTGCGCGCCGCGCTCGGCGCAGGCACGCGCAGCCAGCGCATTGGCGCGCGCACGCCGCGCGCCGAACTCGACTCCCTGGGCCGCGGCGCCGAGCGCGTCGTGTTCAGCACGCACGGCCGCACCATCGAGGGCGAAGGCAAGCTGGCCATCGCTCCGCAGGTGGCGCAGTGGCTCGACTCGGTGGCCGCCGTGCGGCCCGTCGTGCTCGTGGCGCACGGCAATCCGTACGTCATCCGGCAGTTCCGCACCATTGGCACCTACGCCATGGCGTTCGGCACCGGGGCCACCGTGGAAACCGCGTCGGCCCTCGCCATCGCCGGCCAGCGCGCCATCAGCGGCCACTCACCCATCTCGCTCCCCGGATTCTACGCGCGCGGCGACGGCATGCCGCGTATCCTCCCGTTCACGCGCGACGCGCTCCCGACCGTCATGAAGGATTCGCTACAGCACCTGCTCGACCGCGCCGTGCTCGACTCGGCCTTCCCCGGCGCCGTCGCCATTGTCGGACGCAAGGACCGCGTGCTGGCGACCGTCAGCGCCGGCCGCATCGACTGGGCCAAGGACGCCCCGGCCCCCGACGCCCGCACCTTGTGGGACATGGCATCGCTCACCAAGGTGACGGCCACCACGTCGTCGGTGATGCAACTGGTGGAACAGCACAAAGTCGACCTCAACGCGCCGGTGCAGAAGTACCTCCCCGACTGGCAAGGCCCCAACAAGGACAAGGTGCTCATCCGGCACCTGCTCACGCACTCGTCGGGACTCCCCGCGTGGCGGCCGCTGTATAAAGAGGCGACGAACGCCGCGCAGGCCATGCAACTGGTCTTTCAGACGGCGCTCGACACCCTGCCGGGCGTGCGCATGCTGTACAGCGACCTCAACTTCATCCTGCTGGCGCAGGTGGTGCAGCGCGTCAGCGGCCAGCGCATCGACGCCTACGCCGCGGAGCATGTCTTTGGACCGCTGAAGATGACCGACACGCAGTACCGCCCCGACGCATCGCTGCTCCCCCGAATTGCGCCCACCGAGGTGGATCCGTGGCGCCAGCGGCAGATCCGCGGCGAAGTGCACGACGAGAACGCGTTCATCCTCGGCGGCGTCTCGGGGCATGCCGGCCTCTTCTCCACGGCCGCCGATGTCGCGCGCCTCTGCCAGGCCTACTTGAACGGCGGGACGCTCGACGGTGTGCGCGTCTGGAGTCCGGAGACCATCATGCTGTTCACCGCGGTGCAGGACTCGACCTTCTCCAACCGCGCCCTCGGCTGGGAGACGCCCAATGGCGTCAACTCTGCGGGCCGGATGATGAAACGGCCCGCGTTTGGGCACACCGGATTCACCGGCACGAGCATCTGGATTGATCCAGCGCACGACCTGTTTGTCGTGCTGCTGACCAATCGCGTGAACCCCACACGGCAGAATACGAAGATCGGCGGCGTGCGGCAGTCCGTGGCGGACCTGGTGGAGGCGCTCATTGCGGCCGCAGTCCGCTAGACTGCGCACGACCACTGTTGAGTTACCCGGGCTGACGGGAATCCGATTTGTCGCGGCGTTTTGGGTGCTGTGCCATCATGCCATGCCGCGCCTGGGACTCCCGGGTCCCCTCGCGTCGTTTGTCGCGGCGGGAGACTCCGCGGTCAGCCTGTTCTTCGTCCTGTCCGGATTTGTGCTCGCCCACGTGTACGGCGACCAAGCCCGCGCGGATCGCCCGTTCCCGGTGCGCTCGTTTCTCGTGGCGCGATTTGCGCGGGTCTACCCCGCCTACGTCGCCGCGTTGGTTTTTGCGCTCCCGGCGCTGGCGTTCACCCTGTCCAGCGCAGCCGACCCGATCTCCACGCGGTTGCTGGCGCGCGCCTGTGTAGCGCAAGTGACCATGACGCAGGCGTGGATTCCGGGCTGGGGATGCTGGTGGAACTGCGTCGGGTGGTCCGTCTCGGTCGAAGCGTTCTTCTACCTGATGTTCCCGCTGCTGGCGCCAATCCTGTTGCGCCAGACCGCGCGGCGCCTCGCCGTGATCGCCGCCACGGGGTGGCTCATTGCCATCGCCGTGCTGGTCGTCGTTCCGCAAGGTTCCGGCCAGGGGGTGCTGCTGTTCCCCGGCTGGAGCGTGCCCGGACTGACCACATGGTCACCGCTGGTTCGCCTTCCCGAGTTCATCATCGGCATATGCGCATCGCAGGTGCTGCGCTCCACTGACCTCATGCCACGCGTCGGCACGCCAGTGACCATTGCGGCGCTGGCACTCGTCGTGGCAGCCGCCTGCCAGCCGGTGTCGGCCTGGCGGGAAATTGTCCTCTTGCCTGGGCTCGCCCTCCCGTACGCCGTGCTGATTGCCGCGGCGTCTGCGCCGCAGCACCGCTCCCTGCTTGCCAGTCCCCTGCTGCGACGGCTGGGGGACGCGTCCTACTCGCTGTATCTCCTTCACGCGGTGTTCCTGAACTACTATCGGGACGCGGTGGCGCACTGGTGGACGCCGGAATGGGCGGCGGGATGGGTGGCATTTGGCGTCTACGTGCCGGTGGTCCTCGCGACGTCGGTCGTCATGCACGATCGCATCGAGAAACCGGCACGGCGTCTGCTGCGGGGTGCCTTTGCCACGGGCGCTCAGCCGGCCTGACCGGTCGCTGCGGCCTGCGCCGCCAGCCGGTGGTTGAAGCGCGATGTTGCTCCCTATAGATTTCCTGCCGTTGGGCACATGCGCCGGCGGTGTGGCGCGCCCCCCCATCCGGAGGCAGACAGATGAGCACCATGAATACGCCCGAGATCGCCGTCGTGATTTCCGCCAACGCCACCATCGAGGTCAAGAAGTTCATGGCCGCCGAAGGGGTGTCGCCCGAGGTGGGCGGCCTGCGCGTCAGCGTGCAGCCGGGCGGTTGCTCGGGTTTCAAGTACAGCCTGCTGATCGAGGACCATGCGGCCGAGGATGATACCGTCCTCGTGCAGGATGGCTATCGGGTCTTCGTCGATCCGTTCTCGATGCAGTACCTCAACGGCGTTTCCATCGACTACGTCACCTCCATGCAGGGATCCGGTTTCACGTTCAAGAATCCGAGCGCGACCGGCGGCTGTGGGTGCGGCAGTTCGTTCTCTGCATAAACACGGGTCTCCTGCAATGACGTCTGGCATCCGCCACGACGCCGCGCATGCCTCGAAGGCCCGCGACACCGCTCCGGCGGCGCCTCGCGGGCCTTCGCATGTCTCCGGCGCACTCACAGCTCTCGAACGGATTCCGACGGTCGTCCTCGACGACCACCAGGCCGTCGCCACGCACGTCGCCCGGCGCATTGCCGACGTCATTCGCGCCCGTAACGCCGACGGGCGCGACGCCGTCCTTGGCCTCGCCACCGGATCGACCCCGATTGGCGCGTACCGTGAACTGATCCGCCTGCATCGCGAGGAGGGGCTCAGCTTCCAGCGGGTCGTCTCGTTCAATCTGGACGAGTACTATCCGATGCCGCGGGACAGCTTTCATTCGTACCACAAGTTCATGTGGGAGAATCTCTTCGCCCACGTGGACGCCGACCCGGCCAAGGTGCATGTGCCCAGCGGCAGCACGCCGCGCGCCGAGCTCGACGCCTGGTGCGCCGGGTACGAGCAGGCAATTCGTGACGCGGGCGGCATCGACATCCAGATCCTCGGCATCGGCAAGACGGGGCACATCGGATTCAACGAGCCAGGGTCTGGCGAGATGAGCCGCACGCGCATGGTGCATCTCGACGCCGTGACGCGGCGCGACGCCGCCGCCGACTTCTTTGGCGAGGATTTCGTGCCGCGCGAGGCAATCACGATGGGCGTCGCGACGATTCTCGAGGCGCGCGAGATTGTCATCATCGCCACCGGCGAACACAAGGCGCGCGTGGTGCGCCGGGCCGTCGAAGGGCCCATCGACATCGAGGTCGCGGCGACGTTCCTCCAGCGCCACCCGGCCACGACGTTTTACGTCGACACCGCCGCCAGCGTCGAGCTGACGCGCGTGGCAACGCCGTGGCTCCTCGACGAGGTCGAGTGGACGGCGGTCCGCACGCTTGAGGCGGTCACCTGGCTCTCCCGCAAGGTGGAGAAGGCTCTCCTCAAGCTGACGCAGCGCGACTACGCTGAGCACCAGATGTCATCGCTGGTCGCGCGTCACGGAAGCCCGGGCGCCGTAAACGGTCTCGTCTTCAACCAGCTGGGCGCCAAGATCCGCGGTAAGAGCAAGCTGCCCCATGGCCGCAAGATCGTCTGCTTCTCGCCGCATCCCGACGACGATGTCATCTCGATGGGCGGCATCCTCCGCAAGCTCACCGAGAACGGCAACGACATCACCGTGGCGTACATGACGAGCGGCAACATCGCCGTCTTCGACTACGACGTGCTGCGCCACGTGGACTTTCTCGAGCGGATGCACCGCGATCGCGGGATTGGCGGCGCCGAAGTGGCAGCGCTGACCGCGACGGTGCGTGCGTTCATCTCCGGCAAGAAGCCCGGCGACGTGGACATTCACGAGGTCCGCGAGGTGAAGCGCCTGATCCGCGAGGCCGAGGCCATCAGCGGGCTCGAGACGGTCGGACTCGGCGCGGCAAACGGCCGCTTCCTGAACCTGCCGTTCTACCAGACGGGCGAGGTCAAGAAGGACCCCATCGGCCCGGCCGACGTGGCCCTTGTGCGCGCGCTCCTCGAGGAGACGCAGCCCGAGTACGTCTTCGTCGCCGGCGACCTGTCCGACCCGCACGGCACGCACCGGATGTGCAAGGAAGCCATCGACGCCGCACTCGCGGAGCTGTGGCCCAACCGCACGCGCGGGGCCAAGATCGACGTGCTGCGTCGCACCGACGACCTGCAGGTGCCGGCCGATGCGCCCGAGGTGTGGCTGTACCGCGGCGCCTGGCAGGAATGGCCGGTCACGGAGGCGACGTGGCTGGTGCCGATGTCGCAGGAGGAACTGCGGTACAAGATCCAGGCGATCTTCAAGCACCAGAGCCAGAAGGACTCGATGCCTTTCCCCGGGCAGGACGATCGCGAGTTCTGGCAACGCGTGGAGCAGCGCAACAAGGACACGGCCGGCATCCTCGATCAGTTGGGCCTCGCCGAGTACTTCGCCATGGAGGCGTATGTCGTCGACTGACCACCGCGCGCTGGGCGCGTCGTGACGCCGAGCCGATTCGGCCTCCTCGATTTCGTCGTCCTTGTCCTGTATCTCGGCGGCACCACCGCGTTGGGCGTGTGGCTGGGACGGAACCAGAAGAACTCCAAGGACTACTTTGTCGCCGGGCGCAACATCCCCTGGTGGGCGGTGATGTTCTCCATCGTGGCGGCTGAGACGAGCGCGCTGACGTTCATCTCGGTACCGGGGCTGGCCGTCATCGGCAACTTCGGTTTCCTGCAGGTGTGCATGGGCTACATCCTCGGGCGCGTGGTGGTGGCCACCGTGCTGCTGCCGCGCTACTTCGAGGGGGAGCTGGTGACGGCGTACGAACTGCTCGGCACGCGGTTCGGGCCTGCCACGCGGCGCTTCACGTCGATCGTGTTCATGGCCACGCGCGGCATGGCCGACTCGGTGCGCGTCTTCGCATCGGCCATCCCCATTGCCATCGTCATCGGCCCGGTGCTGCCCCGCGAGTTCGTGATGCCGGCGGCCATCGTGCTGCTGGGCGTGCTCACCATCCTGTACACGTACAAGGGCGGCATGCGCGCGGTGGTGTGGACCGAGCTGGTGCAGGCCGGCGTGTACGCCACCGGCGGCATCGCGGCGGCCGTGCTCGTGGGGCAGGCCGTCGGCGGTGGCTGGACGCACATCCTCGACGCCGCGCGCGCCGCGGACAAGCTGCGCATCTTCGACTTCTACACCGGCCTCGACCGGCCGCACACGGTCTTTGCCGGCATCATCGGCGGCGCCGTGCTCACGATGGCGTCGCACGGCGCCGACCAGACGATCGTGCAGCGCATGCTCTCGGCGCGCTCACTGCGCGACGCCCAAAAGGCGATCATCGGCAGCGGCATCGTGGTGCTGTTCCTGATGACGCTCTTTCTGACCGTCGGCGTCGGGTTGTGGTCGTACTACGGCGCGCGGGTCTTCACCTCGCCCGACCAGATCTTCCCGACGTTCATCTTCGAGCGCATGCCGCACGGGCTCATAGGCCTGCTGGTGGCGTCGATTCTTGCGGCCACCATGAGCACGCATTCCGGGGCGATCAACTCATTGGCCGCGACGACGACGCACGACCTCTACGTGCCGCTCCGCAAGGGCAAGGCCACCGAGGCGGAGACCTTCCGCGCGGGCCGCTGGTTCGCGCTCGCGTGGGGCGTGGCGCTGACCTTTGGCGCGCTGCTCTTTCCCGAGGGCAAGACGCCGGTGGTGGTGATTGCGCTCTCCATTGCGTCGTTCACGCAGGGCGCACTGCTTGGCGGTTTCTTTCTCGGCATCTTCGTCAAGCGCGCGGTGCAGCGCGACGCGATCGTCGGCATGTCGGTCGGCATCGCCACGATGGCGTTCATCGTCTTCGCCAAGCCGTTGTCCGCCGCGTATCCGTCGTTGGCCGCGGCCTTGGGTCCCTTTGCCAACGTCGCGTGGCCGTGGTACGTGCTGATCGGCACCACGATCACCGTGAGCGCCGGCACCATCAGTTCGTACATCCGTCCATCATCGGCCACCGCCTGACGCGGCGCGCCGCTTCCTTCTTGATCGGGCCGCGTTGCGCGGTCATTCTCCGGACCTCATGAGCTTTCTCATTGTTGGCGTGGACGGCGGCGGCTCGAAGACCAAGGTCATCGTGGCCGACGAGCAGGGGCGCGAACTCGGGTCGGCGACGGGCGGCGGAAGCGCCGCGCGTCCCGGCCAGGCGGCCCAGGCCGCCGGGGTGATTGCCGAGACCGTGCGCGAGGCGCTGGCCGCGTGTGGCGATCGCGCCGGTGAGGTGCCCCGTGTGCTGTGCGCCGGCTTGGCTGGCGCAGGACGCGAGCCCGAGCGTCAGGCCGTGCGTGAGGCGCTGGTGCGGCACGAACTGGCCGACCTCGTGATCGTCGAACCCGACGCAACCATCGCGCTCGAGGATGCGTTCGGCGACGGCGCCGGCATACTGCTCGTCAGCGGCACGGGTTCGTCGTGCTTCGGGCGCTCGCCCACGGGTGCGTTCGGCCGGTGCGGCGGCTGGGGGCCGAACATCGGCGACGAGGGGAGTGGCGCCTGGATTGGCCGCCGGGCGTTGAGCGTCGTCTCCGCGGCGGCCGACGGGCGTGAACCCGACACGGCGCTGCTTGCTGCGGTGCTCACCGCCCTCGAACTCGAGGACAGCGACGGCCTCATTGCGTGGGCCGCGCAGGCCACGCCGGCGACGTACGCGCGGCTGGCCACCACCGTCATCACGGTGGCCGCCACGGGCGACCTGCGCGCCAACTCGCTGCTGGCGATGGCCGCCGAGGAACTCGTGACGCATGTGCGCGCGCTGGCCCGGCAGCTGTTCAACGAAGAGCGCGCCGCGATTCCCGTGGCGTTTGCCGGCGGACTGATGGAGCGCGGTTCGTTTCTCCGCAAGCTCGTGGAACACCGCCTCAAGAGCGCGGTGCCCGGCGCGACGGTGCGCGGTGAGCCGGTACTGCCGGCGCGCGGCGCGGTGCGCGTGGCGTTGCAGCGCGCGCGGTAGCGACAGCGGCGCATCGGCAGGCGCGAAACCCGGGGCCCTTCCAACGCGGCGGCTCCGGGTTTCGTACATTCTGCGACCGGGCGTCCGTCGCCCATTGTACCCCGTCTCCCCGTCGAGGCCGCATGTTGCTCACGCACCGCACGCTGATCGCGCTCGCCGCCCTCGTTGCTGTCTCGCCGCTTGCGGCGCAGCGCACCGACCTCAAGACCGGCACGAAGTTTGAGCCGTACTTCAATGTCGCGTCCCCGCTCTCGCTCACCTCGGCCGCGAAGACCGATCGCGTGGCGTGGATGAGCTACGAAGCGGGCATGCGCAACGTGTATACGGCGGCGGCACCGTCGTGGAAACCGGTGAACCTCACCCACTTCGTGGGCGACGATGGCATCGACCTCACCAACGTCACGCTGTCGGACGATGGTTCAGTGGTGGTGTTCGTGCGCGGTTCAGCAACCAACGGCCGCGACTGGGTGGCCAACCCGTCGCACGACCCCGAAGGCCCCGAACGCGCCATCTGGGCCGTGAAGACCAACGGCGGCCCGGCATGGAAGGTGGCCGTGGGCGCCAACCCCGCGCTGTCGCCCGACGGCAAGGCGGTGCTGTACGTAAAGGACGGGCAGATCTATCGCGCGCCGGTGACGCCGGTGAAACCCGGCAGCGCCATGGACCGCGGCACCAAGGCCTTCATCACGGCCTGGGGACGCCAGAGCAATCCGCAGTGGTCACCCGACGGCCGCAAGATTGCCTTCGTGAGCGACCGCGAGAACCACGCGTTCATCGCCGTCTACGATGTGAAGACCCGCACGCTGGCGTACGTGGACCCCAGCGTCGACTGCGACGGCAATCCCGTCTGGTCGAGTGACTCCAGGCAGATTGTCTTCACCCGCCGCCCGGGCACGCCGTTTGGCGCGCAGAACCAGGAAGGGAGCGGCGGCATCGGCAATCCGCAGGGCGCGTCGTTCAATGTGGCCCAGGCGCTGCAGCGTCTGCGCAACGGTGGCTTTGGCCCGCCGTGCGGCGGCGGGTTCGGCGGAGGCGGCGGTGGTGGTGGTGGTGGCGGTCGCGGTGGCGCGGCGCCGGTGAATGCGCAGGCCGCGGCGCGCCCGGGCTTCTTCACGGCGCGCTTCCCCGGCGGCTACACGCTGTCGTTGATGGTGGCCGACGGCTCGACGCGCATTGCCCGGGAAGTGTGGCACAACGAGCCCGGCGACCGGACATTCGGCACGCTCAACGGCATGCGTTACGCGGCGGGTCACGTCGTCTTTCCGGCGACCGTTCCCAATGACGAATGGGACCGCTGGTTCTCGATTGACCTCGCGGCACCAGCCAAGGCGCCGGTGCTGCTCACCACCACCGATGGTCTCATCGAGGGCGCGGGTTCCGTGGAGCTGTCGGGCGACGGTAAGGCGCTGTTGTATGCCACCAACGCCAAGGACATCGAGCGCCGGCACATCTGGTCGGTGCCGGTAGCCGGCGGCGCACCGCAGCAGCTCACCACCGGCGAGGGCATCGAAGTGACGCCGGTGCACCTCGCCTCGGGCAAGGGGCTCGGCGTGCTCTACTTCGACTGGAACACGCCCGCCTCGGTGGGCATCGTCGCCGCCGGCGCCGACAAGGCGAAGACCATCTTCCCCGTGCTCGGCAAGGCGTTCCCGCGCGATGCCCATGTGAAGCCGCAGATCGTCTGGACCAAGGCCGCCGACGGTCAGGCCGTGAGCAATCAGCTCTTCCTGCCTCGTGACCTCAAGCCCGGCGAGAAGCGTCCGACGATGATCTTCGTGCACGGCGGCCCGGTGCGGCAGATGCTCCCGGGCTACCACTACATGCAGTTCTACCACTGGGCGTACGGGTACAACCAGTGGCTCGCGTCGCAAGGCTACATCGTGATGTCCATCAATTACCGGCGCGGCATCGGCTACGGCCGCTCGTTCCAGAACGCGCCCAACGCGCAGGCGCAGGGCAACAGCGAGTATCAGGACGTGGTGGCGGGCGCGATGTACCTGCGCAGTCGCGACGATGTCGACGCCTCGCGCCTCGGCATCTGGGGCCTCTCCTACGGTGGCCTGCTGGTCTCGCAATCGCTCGCGCGCAACAGCGACCTGTTTGTCGCCGGGGTCGATTACGCCGGCGTGCACCTGTACGGCAGCTCGCTCGACACCGCCGCGTTGTCATTCAAGTCGTCGGCGGTCGGCGCCATTGACGGATGGAAGTCGCCGGTGCTGCTCGTGCAAGGCGACGATGATCGCAATGTGGACTTCGCCCAGATGGTTGGCCTCGTGCAGCTGCTGCGCGCGCGCGGCGTCTACTACGAACTGACCGTGATCCCTGATGACGTGCACGAGTCGATGCTCCACAAGAACTGGATCGACACCTTTGAGCGCACCGACTTATTCCTCAGGCGCTTTGTGTGGAACAAGGAAAAGCCGCCCACGATGACGCCGTAACGAGCCCCCGTGCGGTGATGCGACGAGCGCCCTGCCGCTGTTCGCGGCAGGGCGCTCGTCGTTCCGCCTCAATGGCGGTGACTGACGCAAGGCGATGCCTTACCGCACCTCGCCGGGCGCGATGCAGTTTGCCTCGAACCATCCGTCCATGCCGACGCCCTTCGTCACATCCCAGCCGGGCGGCGCCACGCTGGCCAGGCCCGGCGTCTCGACGCCGTTGAACCAGTCGCACGCTTTGCCACCGGGCAGGTGATCCGGCGCCATGCCGAGCAGGAGCGCCTTGCCGCGCGCCGAGCTCGACGACCCTCCGCCATACGACGCCCCGGACGTCGGTCCGCGAACCGACAAGCCGGCCCCGTTGGCGGTGGCGAGCTCGGCGCGGAACGCAATGCCCGCATCGCCCTGAGCCACGGGCGACCCCGGAATGCGCTCGGGCGCGCAGGCAGCCATCAGCACGCCGCCCAGTGTCGCCGCGGTGCCGAGGATTCGCCTGAACGGCCGGGAGGTGGTCACTGAGTGGGCGCTGAAGGAAATGGGAACGTCACAACCATGAAACATGCCGCCACCGCAGGGTGCGGTCAACGAATGGACGACCGGCCCTCACCGGGCATCACGCATCGCCGGCACTTCGGAACGTCGCACCTCGAAACGTTCGGTCGCCAGGCGGTCGCCGCGCGCCCAGATGCTGACCTCCCACACCCCCTCCTCCTTGGCGTCGTCGAGCCCGGGATGGTACCAGCTGACTTCCCAGTCGGCCGAGATGTGGAAGTCATACTCGTGCACGACACGGCGCGGCGAGACGACGCGAATGCGCACGTCGATGTCGTCGGGAAGGAAGCTCCACCGGTTCCACACGTACACCGGCGCGTTGGGCGCCATCACCGGTGTCTCGACGAAGCCGCCGCCCTCGCCTCGCGCAAAACGTCCGACGCGCAACTGCGGCGGCTCGACGCGCGCATAGTTGGCGATGGTCACCACGCGGCGGCGTGTCGTGTCGTAGCCGGCGAGCAGCCTGGAGTACTCGTAGTTGGTCGACACGTACCAGTTGGCCGCCAGCTCGCGGTACATGCGCACGCGGTCGAGGTGGTGCGACGCGAGGTTCTGCTGCTCGGTGGGATCGCGCGTCAGGTCATACAACTCGGGCTGCCGCCCATCGAGCTGGGCGATGTACTTCCACCGGCCGTCGCGCAGGCCGAACTGGGCGGGGCGTGCGTCCTTGTGGAAGTACTCGATGCGAGCGCGGTACGCGGGCGACGTGAGGTCCTGTCCAGGCACCGCCGGCAGCGCCACGCCAAGCAACGACAGCAGGGTGGGCATCACGTCGCCGTGCTGGCCGAGGCGCCGCGACACCATGGGTCCTCCGCCAAGTCCCGGTGCGGCGACGAACATGAAGTTGCGGATGTTCTCGTCGTACAGCCGGTTGCGGTGTACCCAGTTGTCCTCGTGCAGGTCCGCGAACGCCTCGCCGTGGTCGCCCGTGATCACGACGAGCGTCTGATCGAGCACGCCGCTCGCGCGAAGATCCTCCAGCAGTCGACCGATGGCGGCGTCGGTGTAGTGCAGCGCATTGCGGTATCGTGACGCGTCATCTTCACCCGCGTCGGGTCCCACGTCACCGCCCCACGTGCCATAGGGATGGTGCGTCGCGATGGTCTGGAACTCCACGAAAAACGGGCGCCCGGCGCCGTCGGCGCGCCGGATCCACTGCATCACCGAGGGCCGCACCGCGTCCTCGTTGACGCCCCACGAGTGAATCTCCTGCTCCTTGTCGAGCGTGGGCGTGCCGTCCTGATAGTGCACGACCGTGTCCCACGGCATCGTCTGATAGAACTCGCGCACGTACCCGAACCGCAGGTCGGGCGCGGCAAAGAGCCCGGTGCGATACCCCGCGGCACGCAGCGTACCGATGAGCGTCGGCGCCCGCAGCGGCAGCGTCAACTCGTCGCCGACACTTCCCCACGTGATGGCGCGCCCCCCGGTCAGGATGGGCACGTGCGCGCGCGTCGTGGCCGGATACACCCCGTAGAGGTTGGGAAAGAGCAACGCGTCGCCGGCGAGCCGCGCGAGATTGGGGGTCACCGCGGGATCTGGCCGGCCGTCGGGAAGGAGTTGGTGCGCCCCCACCGACTCGAGCACGATGAAGAGCACGTTGCGCCGGCGCGCGTTGCGGAGCGCCGCCGCGCGCACCGCCAGCGCCGTGTCCTCGATGGCATCGCCCCGCCAGTCCTCGTCGCGCAGCTGAAACAGTTCGGGTCCGCGCGCCATGGGCACGCGCGGTACCGCCACCGCGTCGGGCTCGGCCCACAAGAGACCGAGCAGCGGAAAGCGGTCGAGCTCGTACCGGTCACGGACGTTGCGCACCACGGGCACCGCGAGCGCCGCGTACGTCCCCACCGCCACGAGCAGCGTCGCCATCCTCGGCGCCGACGCCGCCGGCACGTAGGCCCGCGCCACGAGCAGCCGATACAACCGGGCGAGCACCAGCGTGAGCATCCCGAAGTTGACGTACGTCATCCAGTCGGCGTCGCTGGCCGCGGAGCCAAGCAGGCGGGGAATGGCGACCCCGAGGTCCAGCATGCCACCGTCCGTCTGTGACAGCGTCATGTGGTCGTGAAAGCGCTTGAACACCAGCTGGTCGAACGCCACCAGCACCAGCACCGCCACCACCGTGAACCACGCCCCGCCCGCCCACGAACGCCGGCGCGTACCGGCATACACCACGCCGCCCACCAGCATCGCGACGATGAGCGTCTGCCACTGCAGGAACGGCAGCGCCAGCAGGAAGGTGGTGACCGGCCAGTCCCCGGTGCCCGCCGGTGTCACGAAGCGCACGAAGAGCTGCGCCTGCACCATGGTCGTGAATGCGAAGACGGCACATGCCGCCTGCACCGCAAGATGCACCCGCGTGTTGCGCGACCGGTGCTCCGTGGCCGGCGTTCGCTCGACAGGCGTCGGTTCGCCGGGCGTCAAAAGAGGATCGTCGGCCACGCGCGGTCGGGGCGCCAAAGGCGCGCGGGCAACGCGCGCCACCAGATGCCAGCCCCGTTCGTCTTGAACTCGGAGGCCATGTTGTCATCCGTGATGTTCCAGAGGTCATTCGCGCGACGCAAAGCCGGCGCCAGCTCGCCGCTGGCGGCATCGAGGATCGCGTCGAGGGCCTCCGCGGCGTGCGCCCCGCGAATGCGCGGTGCACTGTCGGGGCCGGTGACCGTCAGCAGCGCCGCACGGCGTTCCTCGCGCGTGGCCGTCAACGGCGCGTCACTGGCCGCCGCGAAGTTCGAGACACGAATCACGTGCCGCCACACGCCAGCCGCCGTGTACAGCACATCGAGCGACCCGGTGGTGTTGAAGTACGCCACGCCGCCCGGGTCGACGTGCGCCCGGAGTTCACCAAGGAACTCCGCCGACAACAAATGCGTGGCGCCGGCGCGCCAGTGCCACGGGCCGTTCATCACGATCACATCGAAGTGGCGTTCGCGGTGCGATGCGAGCCAGCGCCGCGCATCGCCGAAGTGCAACCGCACGCGCGGCTCGTCGAGCACGCCCGCGATGTCGGGGTAGCGCCACAGCAGATCGACCGTCGCCGGATTCGCCTCGATGATCGTGAGCGAATCGACCCCGCGCGTGTCAGCGATGATCCGCGCCCACGCGCCGGTGCCCAGCCCAATCAGCAGCACGCGCCGCGGGTGGCGCAGCGCCGGCACAAAATACGCGCGCCCGATCTGCCCCGCGTTGCCGATGGCATCGAGCGAAAAGGCCCCGTCGTACACGCCATCGGCGTACTCGCGGCCGTCCCGCATGGCGCCGACAATGCCGTCGCGCCCCTGCGCCAAATACTGGTAGGTGGCGTCCCGCGCGTCGGGACCGAAGTGAATGCGCGTCAGGAAGGGCGCAAAGAGCCTCTCCTGCGTGCAAAGGGCCAGCAGCGCGCCGAGTGCGAGCACCGTGACCCCGGCGCGGCGGGGGCGCTCGGCCGCAACGAGCCAGCACGCCTGCGCCAACGCGAGCGCCGCCACCGTGATGACGAGCACGGCGTGCTCGAGCGTCTCGAGGTCGAGCAGCACGTACCCGGTGAGCAGCGGGGCCGACGCGGCCCCCAGCAGGTGCGCCAGGACTATGCGCGCCCACGCGGTGTTGCTTGGCGGAGCGAGCGCCGCGGCCACCGCGCAGAGCAGCGGAAGGACGGCACCAAGGGCGACTGCCGTGAGCGCCGCGCCGGCAAGCAATACCATCCGGCCGGCTGCCGCGTCGCGCGCGACCGCCGCCGCGCCCACCGGCATCGCGACAAAGAACACTGCGCCCGACACCGCCATGAGCAGCCCGGCCAGGCGCAACGTCCCCATTGCGAGGCGCGCCTGCAGCGGACGCGCCAGAAAGCTGCCCATGGCGAGGCCGAGCAGAAAGACGCCGAGGGCATGTGCCTGCGTCTCGGGGCGATTGTCGTTGGCGCTCGCGATCACCCGGCTCCACAGCAGCTGGTCGCTCGCCGCCACGAAGCCAGCGGCGGCAGCGAACAACGCCAGCTGGCGCGACGACACCGGATGCGACTCAGACACGGAGCGCCTCCAGTGACGCACGTCGCGCGCCGATCCACAGCGCCGCAATGGCCACGGCCAGATTCGCGGACACCGCAACCCACGTCGCGCCGCGCAATCCCGTGAAGGCAAAGAGCAGGTCGACGGACACGAAGCACGCCGCAGCCGCGCCCAGCGCGCTCGCGCCGAACACGCGCGACACGGCGCGCACCGTGCCCCGCTCCGACGGCGCCAGCCACTGCACCAGCACCGGAAGCGTGGCGCCCATCAAGAATGCCGGCAGTGCAAGCACGGCACTGATGACGGCGACGGTCACGGCCAGCGATCCATCGGCGGCGGCCCCCACACGACCTATCAGCGGCAGGCTGCATGCACCGAACGCCGCGACGCCGCCTTCGAGGACAGCAAGCACCATCGGCAACCGCGACGAAGCCGCGCGCGCGAGACGGCCGCCCGCCACCACGCCCACGCTCACGGCGACCAGCAGGATCAGCGCGAACGCCGTCGCCGGTCCCTGTTCGACCCCTACGTACCGCGCCAGCGCGCGCTGCCAGATCCCCTGGTACATGAGCGCGGCGCACCCGGACACCGCGCACAGCGCCATCACCGCGCCGGCCCGCACCGTTCCGGCAGCGCGCGACCGCGCGGGGAGAGCTCGGCGCACCACCCACGCCTGCGCCGCGACAAAGAGCCCCAGCAGCGTCCACACCGCCGGCGCCACGAGTTGCACACCCGCGGCAGTCGCCAGCGTGAGCAGGAAGACCGTGTACGTTGGCGTGTCGGTGCGAGTGTACGCCGCGCGCACGGCGTGCGATGCCGTGCCCCACCCCACGAGCCAGCGCAGCCCGCCGCGCACGACCCACAACACCGCGGCGCCACCCTGCGCGGCCACGGCCGCCTGCAGGAGCACCATGAGCCACGACGTCCCCGTCGCACCGCTGGCGGACGCAAGCCGCGCGAGCGCCACGCACGCACCGCTCACCGCACCGATGACGACGAGCAGCCGGTCGGCGTGCGGAGAGTCGGAGGCGGAGTCGAGTGGCACGAGATCGGAAGCTACCGGCGGGTGGTGCGCGCCGTCAGGCGCGCACCGCTGCCGCGTCACGCCGCCACGTCAACCGGCGTCTCGTCCGGGAACTCTCCCTCCCACCGGGCCATCACGGCCGTGGCCAGGCAGTTGCCCACGAGGTTGATCGACGTGCGTGCCATGTCCATGATGGCGTCGACGCCAAGGATCACGGCCACGGCCTCGAGCGGCAGCCCGAACATCGCCAGCGCGCCAGACAGGATCACCAGCGACGCACGCGGGACGGCCGCCACGCCCTTGGACGTCAGCATCAGGGTCAGCATCATGAGCAGTTGCTGGCCGAACGTCATCTCGACACGCCCCGCCTGCGCCGCAAACACTGCCGCGATGGCCAGGTACAGCGTCGACCCGTCCAGGTTGAACGAGTACCCCGTGGGTAGCACGAAGGCGATGATGCGCTTGGGCAGTCCGAACTTCTCGAGCTGCTCGAAGGCGCGCGGCAGCGCCGCTTCCGACGAGGCCGTGGAGAACGCAATGAGCCACGGTTCCTTGATGAAGCTCCAGAACCGGCGAATCGGAATGCGGGCCAGCAATGCGATGGGAATCAGCACCGCCACGATGAACACGGCCAGCGTGCCGTACAGCGTCAGCACCAGCATGCCAAGGCTCTTCAGCACGCCAAGGCCGCTCGTCCCCACCGTCACGGCAATGGCCGCCCCGATGCCGAACGGCGCAAAGGCCATCACGATGCCCGTGAACTTGAACATCACCTCGCTCAGCGACCCGCAGAAGTCGAGCATGAACTGCTTGGGCTTCCCCTGCACGCGCGAGAGGCCCACCGAGAAGAGGATGGCGAAGAAGACGATCTGCAGCACTTCGTTGTGCGTCGCCGCCTCGAAGAAGCTCTGCGGCACCATGTGCTCAATGACTCCGCCGAACGTGATCTTCGTCTGGGCCAGTTCGTTCGCCTTGTCGGCCGTCGCCACGCTCAGGTCGATGCCGTCGCCAGGGCGGATGAGGTTCACGGCGCCGAGGCCCAGGAAGAGCGCGAGGGTCGTGACGACTTCAAAATAGACGATCGAACGGAACGCCAGCCGCCCCACTTTCTTCATGTCGTCGCCGTGCCCCGCGATGCCAACCACCAGCGTCGAGAAGAGCAGCGGCACGATGAGCGACTTGATCATCCGGAGGAACACGGCGCTCGTCGCCTTCGCCGCAATCAACAGGTTCGGGTTCTCGGCGGCCGGAAAGAAATAGCCGATCAGAATGCCGGTGACCATCGCGATGGCGATCCACTGGGTAGAACTGAGTTTCTTCATACAATCCTCGGCCTGCGTGAACTGATGACGGGGGACGAGAAGAACAGACGAGCGACGGGAGACGGGAGTGACTGTGGAACGCAGCGCAAGGACCTGGCAGTACTCTCTCGTCTCCCGTCCCCCGTCTACCGTCTATTGAGCCTGCTGTGCTTGAATCCGTACACGAAATACAACGCCAGCCCAATCACGAGCCAGACACCGAACCGCACCCACGCTTCAATGGGCAGTCCCTTCATCACGAAGACGCACGCCGCCGCGCCCAGCAGGCAGACGCCCCACGCGAACGGCACCCGAAAGGGGCGCTCCCGGTCGGGATCGACATGCCGGAGCACGAGCACGCCGATGCAGACGATGGCAAACGCGAACAGCGTCCCGATGTTCGTGAGGTCGTACGTCTCGCCGGCGTCGCCCACCAGCGCCCACGTGGCGACGAACAGCCCCGTGAGGATGGTGGTAATGTGCGGCGTGCGGTACTTGGGGTGGATTTTTGCCGCCCAGCCGGGCAGCAGGCCGTCGCGCGCCATGGCGTAGAAGATGCGCGGCTGCCCGTATTGGAAGACGAGCAGCACCGCGCTCATCGACACCACCGCGCCCAGCGAGATGAACCACGTGAACCGCTGCAGGCCGGCCTGGTTGAACGCCGCCGCCAGCGGGTCGTTGGCCAGCAACTGCTGGTACGGCACCAGCCCCGTGGCCACCGCGCCGACGACGATGTAGATGACCGTGCAGATCGCCAAACCAATCAGGATGCCGCGCGGCATGGTCCGCTGGGGATCCTTCACTTCTTCGGCGGCCGTCGAGATGGCGTCGAACCCGATGTACGCGAAGAAGACGATTGCCGCACCCTGATGGATGCCGCGGAACCCGTTGGGCGCAAACGGGTGGTAGTTGGCCGGGTTGATGTGCTGTGTGCCGATGATCACGAACACCGCCAGCACCAACAGCTTGATGCCCACCATCACGTTGTTCACGCGCGTGCTTTCCTTCACGCCGATCACGAGCAGCCACGTGATGGCCGCCACGATGCCGAAGGCGGGCAGGTTCAGCAGCACCGGCATGCCCACGATGTGCGGCGCCGTCTGCACCAGCGCCTTGAGTGGCGAGTCCGGTGCCGCCAGCATCACCTCGCGATAGCCGTGCACCAGCCAGCCGGGAAACTCGATGCCCACGCCGCTGAGCAGCGAGACAAAGTAGCCGCTCCAGCTGATGGCCACTGCCACGTTGCCCACCGCGTACTCGAGGATCAGGTCCCAGCCGATGATCCACGCCACCAGCTCGCCCAGCGTCGCATACGAGTAGGCGTAGGCGCTGCCCGCCTGCGGAATCATCGACGCCAGCTCGGCGTAGCACAGCGCAGCGAGCGCACATACCGCGCCCAGCAGCACAAAGCTCACCACCAATGCCGGCCCCGCGCCGTAGCGGATCACCGTCACGCCGTCCGCCGCGAGCTGGCCCGCCGCTGCCGTGCCGATGGAGCTGAAGATGCCGGCGCCGATCACGGCACCGATCGAGAGCATCACGAGATCGGTGGTGCCCAATTCGCGCCGGAGTTGTGGCCCCTCTCCTTCTCCCTCGTGCAGCAACGCCGAGATCGGCTTGCGGGCAAACAGTCGCATCAGGCGCCCGCCACCGGCGCCGCGGGCGCCGTCGCGACGCGCCGCCACAGCAAGTACACCGGTACGCCGAGCAGCACGATCACCAGGCCGGAGAGCGCCTGCACGCGCGTCTTGTCGGCGACGAGCAGTGTCACCGCCACGCCGGCCGCGGCCAGGATGTATAGCGCGGGCAGCACCGGATACCCGATGGCCCTGTACGGACGGGGTTCATCGGGCCGCTGCCAGCGCAGCAGGAAGAGCCCCACCGTGGTGAGTGCGTAGAAGATCAGCGCCGCGAAAATCACATAGTCGAGCAGTTGGTTGTACGTGCCCGTGAGGCAGAGCAGGCTGGTCCACACTGATTGCACCACCAGCGCGTATGCCGGCACCCCGCGCCCGCTCAGCACGCCGGCGCGCTTGAAGAACAACCCGTCGCGCGCCATTGCGTAGTACACGCGGGCGCCCGACAGGATGAGCCCGTTGTTGCAGCCAAAGGTCGAGATGAGGATCGCCACGGCCATGATCAGGCCGCCGTTCGCCCCGAAGATGCTCTCCATCACCGCCGTCGCCACGCGGTCCTGCGTCGCGTGGTCGATGCCGCGCGCCATGACCGTCGCCCCATCCGCCACGCCGTGGATCGGCAGCACCACGAGGTACGAGACGTTGGCCAGCACGTACAGCAGCGTCACAAGCACCGTGCCAATGAGCAGCGCGCGCGGCAGGTTGCGCGCCGGGTTCTGCACTTCGGCGGCGGCAAAGGTCGGACTGTGCCACGAGTCGGCGGAGAAGAGCGACCCGACGAGCGCCGAGCCGAAGGTCACCACGAAGAGCGCGCCAAAGTCCGGCGTGCCCTCAAAGAGCTTGCCCGCGCCGAAGTTGGCGGCAATCGCGTCCGTGTTGCGGCCGATGGTGAGCGCCAGCAGGATCAGCAGCGCCAGCGACGCCGTCTTGATGAAGGTCAGGACGGTCTGCACCCACTTCCCTTCCTTCACGCCGCGCAGGTTCACCCAGGTGAGCACCCAGATGGACACCAGCGCCGCCACGCGCTGCCACGACAGGCCAAACGCGATGGTGGTCGAACCCGACGTGAAATCGACGGCAAACATCCAGCGGTCCGCAGTCACCGAGGGAAAGAGCACGCCGAGGAATTTGCCAAAGCCCACGGCAACCGCCGCGATGGTGCCCGTCTGGATCACGACAAAGAGCGTCCATCCGTACAGGAAGCCCATCAGCGGCCCCATCGACTCGCGCAGGAACGTGTACATCCCTCCGGCGCGCGGGTACATCGCCGCCAACTCGCCAAAGGCCAGCGCACCCAGCACCGTGATGACGCCCGTGAGGATCCACGCGAGCAGCAGCCATCCCGGCGACCCAAGCGTCCGGCTGATGTCGGCCGACACAATGAAAATGCCGGAGCCGATCATCGAACCCGCCACAAGCATGGTGGCGTCCGTGAGCGTGAGGGCCTTCACGAACTCCGGCGGCGCGTGGGTGCCGGCGGCTGCGGTGCGATCGCTCATTCAGTGCCTCGTGACGGGGGAACAAGCCGTAACGCGAGAAACCCGGTAGAATCGGCGTAAGCTACGCGCGGAAATGGAGTTGGGCCAGAGGAACGCGGCCGTTCTCTAATGTGTGCTGGCAGATACCGTATCAGGGGCCCGCTATCAGGCGTACCAGAGCAGTACGCACAGGGGGGCCGGCACGTTATTCGGCGCGCGGTTCCCGCGCGCTACCGCGCCTCGGCCGTGATCAAGGCGGTGTCACGCACCGGGGTGCCATCGGCACGCACCGCCGGCCGGAACCGGAATTCCAGGAGCATCTCGCGGATCTTCTTGTTGTAACCGGAGTCCTTTGACGGCGTGAACGACAGCAGCGTCGTGTTGCCGCGCTCGTCGACGTCGAAATACGCGACCAGCGTGTATGGCTTCACCTTGTTTGGCACGGGGATCGGCAGGATCACCAGGTTGGTGGCCGTTGGCGGATAGACCTTGGCATTGCCGCCGCCCGTTCCCGCACCAACGCCGCTCCCTCGGCCAGTTCCGACGCCCGACCCCACGCCACCGCCCGAGCCCGGGCCGGAACCCGCGCTGCCGTCATTGCCGGTGCCGCCGCCTGTGCCCGTCACGAGACTGGCGTCCTTGACCTCAGACTGTGCCTTTGGCGCGGCCGGAGTCGGCTCCGGCTTGGGCTGCGGTGGCGTCGGCACTGGAGGCTTGATGACTGGCACCTCCGGCTTGGCGACCATCGCCGGCGCGGGCGGCGCCACGTGCACAAAGCGCACGCGCTCCTGCAACACGCCGCCCGTGCCGCGCGCGCCGCCTCCGCCACCGCCAGAAGGCCCGGGTCCGCCTGCCCCTTCTTGCACGGCCACGAGCGTGTCGTGCATCCACACGGGCCCCGCCACCAGCAACAGAATGATGGCGTGCAGGAGGATCGATGCCAGCAAGCCGCGCCCGCGCCCCTCCTCCCGGACCGGAAGGCCGACGGGCGGACGGAGTGGCGGACGCTTGGCGGGAGGCGGTGCGGTCACGGCGTGGTGATCATGGGCGGGAGGCAGACGTCGGCAGTCCGTCAGGTACAACCTAAGGCGAAGAGCACCCGGCGGCACGTGCCGCGCACACCAGCCACCCATCGGGTGCCGAAATTCAGTACGGCGGGCGAACCCCGAAAGGTTCGCCCGCCGACTGATACCCGTGTTGCGACCCGAAGGTGCCTACTTCTTCGCCGCAGCCTCTTCAGGTACCGCCTTGGGCGGCAGACCGATCACCTTCACGCCCGCGCCACGCGCCGCGTCCATCGCAAAGATGACATCCTGATAGATGACCTGCGGATCACCCTTGACGAAGATGATCTTCTCCGGCCGCGGATCATACAGTTCCTTGAGGAACGGATAGAGCTCGGCCTTCGTCTTGGGCTGCTTGTTCACGGCATACACACCGCCAGGCAACACCTCGAGCACAATCTGGTCGGGATTCGGCTTGGCATCCTTGTCCGCCGGCTTCGGATCGGGAAGCTGGGCATCCAGCGCCTTGCGGCTCATGGGGATGATCATCATGAAGATGACCAGCAGCACGAGGAGCACGTCGATCATCGGCGTCAGGTTCGGCTCAGAATTGAGTCCGCCGCCGCCACCCACTGACATGCTCATGGCTTGCCTCCACCCGTCTTCATCGACGAGAAGTTATCCGACTCGACCAGCGACTTCGAGCCCGGCACCTGGTCGGTGATCATGCCCGTCACGCGCACGCCATTCTTGGCGGCGATGTCGAGCGCGTCAATGACCTTCTCGTACTTCAACTGATTGTGCGCCTTCAGGAAGAGAATCTTGTCCTCGGTGCGCTCGTCGTAGATCGCCTTGAGCAGCGTCGCGAGATCCTCGTTCTTGATCGGCTTCTTGTTCAGGTAATACCGCCCTTCACTGTCGATGCCGAGCACCTGATCCGTATCCTCTTCGGGATGCGGCTTCAGGTTCTGGCCAAGCGGCGGGACCGCGTTGAAGCCCGCGTTGATGGCCGGAATGACCAGCATGAAGATGATGAGGAGCACGAGCATCACGTCAATCATCGGCGTGACGTTCGGTTCGGCCTTTACATCGCCGCCCCCACTAATACTGATCGACATGACCGTCCTCGATTGCAGTGTGGATGGTCAGGCTCAGACCGGGGACTTGCCGGCGTTCTGTGCAGCCGTGTTGAACTCACGCGTGAAGCGCGACCGGCCGAACTCGCCCGAGACGCCCTTGATGAGATAGTCGATCATTTCCTTCGACGAATACGTCATCTCGGCCGTGATGTTGTCGATCTTCGTCGCGAAGAAGTTGAACGCCCACACCGCCGGGATGGCCACGAGCAGGCCGAACGCCGTCGTGATCAGGGCTTCCGAGATGCCGGCCGCGATCGAGCTGATACCGCCGCCGCCGCCCGCTGCCATGCCCTGGAACGCGTTCACCACGCCCATCGTCGTGCCGAGCAGTCCGACGAACGGCGCCGTGGCGCCCGTCGTGGCCAGCAGGGCCAGGCCGCGCTTCATCAGCACGATCTGCATCAGCATCTCGCGCTCCACCGCGCGCTCCGCCGAGTTGATGTCCGACACCGTCACCGAGCCGTCCTGAATGAGCGGCTTGATTTCGTCCAGCGCGCCGCCCAGCACCTTGGCCACGTGCGACTTCTTGTAGCTCTCGGCCAGCTTGATGGCCTCGTTGAGGTTGTCCTCTTCGAGGAACTGCGAGAACTCAGGCGCAAACTTCCGGGTCTGCGCCTGCGCGCTGCGCAGGTACCACCACTTCTGGACCATGATGGACAGCGACCACACCGACATGATCATGAGGGTGTAGACGATACCCTTGGCGAACATGCCCATCGACTGCCAGAGTTCGATCAGCGACATAAAGAAAAACTCCCGCGATTCAGAGGTGGTGACAGACTACTTCTGGATGGCAAAGACAAACGGCTGCTGGACGAGCTGCTTCACCTTCTTGCCGCCGACCTCGGCCGGGAGGAACCGCATCCCGGGGAGGGCATTCTTGACGGCCAGGGCGAACAGCTCGTGCGAGGTCTTGAGCACCTTGAACGATCCGTTTTCGGCACGCCCCGTGGTGTCGACGACGAACTGGGCGAGCACCTCGCCCTCGACGCCGGCCGACTTCAGGATTTCCGGATAGCGCGGCGACGCGGAGCCTGGCGCCCCGACGACCGGCTTCTCCACCTGGAACTCGAAATACGTCTGCGACTGGTCGGTGGGCACGATGCCGCCCTTCTGGCCATTCCCGATTCCGCCCTGCACGCCCTTGCCCGAAAAGTCCGCCTCGTTGGTGACCGACCGTGACAAGTCGATCTCGGGGATGACATCGGGAATGTTGATGGGCGCCGTCAGCACCTGGAATCCCTTCACGACGGGCGCCACCTGCACGTCCTTCGGCTGGTCCTTGGGTGCTTCCTTCGGCTTGTCCTTCTTCACTTCGACGAAGTCGACCTTCTCATCCTTCGCCTCACGCAGCTTCTGGCCGGCATTCGCGGTCGCAACGACCGCGCCCCAGATCAGCAGCACGTGCATCACGCCGCTGAAGAAGCCCCCGCTGAAGAACGTCTGTTTTTGCGCCTTCGACTCAAGCAGGTTGTTGAACACTACGCACCCCGTTGGTGGCTGCGGTGACACTGGTACGGCGGTTCGTCCACAGAGTCTACGCGACCCGTATGAAGGGAGTAACCGCAGGAAGATTAAGTTTCGCTTAACGCGAAGTTAGATTTTCGGCTCCGCGCCAGGGCCCCCGCTGGCAATCGGCGACGATGCCGCGGTGTGCATCAGCGGGAGCGCCACGGTAAACGTGGACCCGCGGCCAAGCCGCGAGGACACCGTGATGGAGCCGCCGTGCGCGTGCGCAATCCACTGGCTGATGGAGAGCCCAAGCCCCACCCCGCCCCGATCCGAGGCCCGCGACCGCGCGCGGTCGGCCCTCCAGAAACGGTCGAACACGTACGGGAGGTCGGCTCCCGCGATGCCGACGCCCGTGTCGCTCACCGAAAACTCGGCCGTGTCGGCGCGGCGCGTGAGCGCGAGATCCACCGTGCCGCCCTTCCCCGTGTACTTCACGGCATTCGTGACGAGGTTCAGGAAAAGTTGGCGCAGGCGCAGCGCGTCGCCCATCACCGACGCCTCGTCCAGTGCCGTGACGCCCACCCGCAACCCGGTGGCTTCTCCCAGGATCTGCGTCGTCTCCGCCACATCGCGCACCAGCGGACCCAGCGCCACCGGCTCGCGATGCAGGTCGAACCGCCCCTCGTCGGCGCGCGCCAGCGTGAGCAGCGATTCCACGAGGTCGGCCATCCGCGCCGTCTCCTGCAACGCTTCCTCGAGCGCCACCAGCCCCTCGGTGGAGCGCGGCCCGGCCGACATGGCGCGCTCGATGTCGGCGCGCAGCACGGTAAGCGGCGTCTTGAGTTCGTGGCTGGCGTCCGCGGTAAAGCGCCGGAGCCCCGAGAACGACTGCTCGAGCCGCGCGATCATCGCGTTGAGGGTGACCGAGAGCCGCGCCAGCTCGTCGTCGCCCTCGGACTGCGGAAGCCGCTGGTGCAGCGACCGGCCGTCGCTGATGGCCGACACCTCGCTGATGATCTCGTCCACCGGCTGCAGCGCGCGCCCGGTGATGACGTAGGCCATCACAACGCTCAGCAGCACCACGAGCGGCGCAATGAGCACGAAGACGCCAAACTGTTCGCTGCCTATGAAATCGGCCGACTCCACGGCACTCGCCGCCACCACGCGCCGCACCGGCCCGGCCTCGCCGTGCTCGAGACGGGCGACCATCAGCAGTTTGTCGGTCGACAGCTGCACCGTGGCGACGAGGCGCTCTTCCGACAGCCGCATGACGGCGCGCAAGAGGACAGCGGAGTCCTCGGGCGGCAACCGGCGCGCCGCCAGCGACGTGTACAGCGGACGCTGCGAATCGGCCACGACCAGATAGCCCGGTATGGCGTCGAGCCGAACGCGCAGCAGCGGCTGGAGTTCAGGGTCGCGCTGCGACCCTGCCGTGTCCACCACCACCGGGGTGTTCTGCGTTCCCGCCTGCGTCAGCACCAGATGCCCGATGTCGGCGTACGTCGACACCCGCGCCTGAAGGTCGCGCAGCATGGACGCCCGCCGCGCCGCCCACAGCGCCACGGCAAATGCGAGCATCGTGCCGAAGAGCGTCAGCGCGTACGCCGCGGTCACCCGCGACCGGATGGAGGACACTCGCCCGCTAGCCCTTTACCACATAGCCGACGCCGCGCACCGTCGCGATCAGCTTCTGGCCGGCGGTGGCGTCCACCTTCTTGCGCAGGTGGTTGATGACGACGTCGACGATGTTGGTGCCCGGGTCAAAATGGTATCCCCACGCATACTCGGTGATGAGCGTGCGGCTCATCACCCGTCCGGCGTGGCGCATGAGGTATTCGAGCACCAGGAACTCCTTGGGCGTCAGCTCGATGAGGCGCCCGGCGCGCTGCACCTCGCGCGTATCGAGACTGAGCGTGAGGTCGCCCACGGTCAACAGCGGCGCCGCGATGGCCCGCGGACGTCGCGCCAGCGCCTCGACGCGCGCCAGCAGCTCCTCGAACGCAAAGGGCTTGGTGACATAATCGTCGGCGCCCGCGCGCAGCGTGGTGACTTTGGCGTCCACGGCGTCCTGCGCGGTCAGCACCAGCACGGGACGTTCGAACCCCCATGCGCGCAGGTCGCGCAGCACCTCGAGCCCCTGCTTGCCTGGCAGCCGCATGTCGAGCACGACGATGTCGTAGGGCTGCGTGCGCGCCAGCCGTTCCCCCTCGAGTCCGTCGGTGGCGAGGTCCACGCTCCAGCGCTGCTGCTCGAGCCCGCGCTTCACGAACTGCCCGACGGTCGGGTCGTCCTCGATCACGAGCACTTTCATCTCGTTCGCCCCCCCGGTCGCTGGAATCCGAACTCCCGGATCTTGCGGTACAGGGTCTTCACCGAGATGCCGAGCTCGTGCGCCGCGCGCCCCTGATGCCACCCCGTGCGCTCAAGGGCCGCGGCGATGTGCCGCTGCTCGACTTCGGCAAGCGTCATCGGCGCGCCACCGGGCGCTTCCTTCGGCGCCGCCGACTCACCCGGCTCGACGCCGGCAACGGAGGGCGCGGTCACCATTCAATGATGGGGAGCAGCACGCGGAACGTGCTCCCCTTCCCGATGACGCTGTCGACTTCGATGCGGCCGCGGTGGTCCTGCACGATGCCATAACAGATGGCGAGTCCGAGTCCCGTGCCCCGTCCCGGCGGCTTGGTGGTGTAGAAGGGCTCGAAGATCTTGGACAGCTCGGCACGCGCAATGCCGTGCCCGGCATCGGCGACTTCCACGATGGCCCCGTCGGTGTTCGACGGACCGCGCCGCGTGCGCACCGTGATGGTGCCGTGTCCGTCGGTGGCGTCGGTGGCGTTGATCATCAGCGCCATCAGCACCTGCACCAGCTGCTCGGCGTTCCCCAACGGCACCACCGGCAGCGCCGCGTCGAGCTCCTTGACCAGCGTCATCGTCTTGAAGCCGGCGTGGTGCTTCATCAGGAACAGCGTCTTCTCCACCACCTCGTTGAGATCGACCTTCGACTTGGCCAGCTGCTTGGGACGGCTGAAGTCGAGGAGCTGATCAACAATCTGCTTGCAGCGCAGCACCTCGTTGTCGATGATCTCGACATAGTCGAACAGGTCCTTGTTGACCTCGGCGCCCTTCTTCTGCAGGTCCTCGAGCCGGTACGCGAGTCCGTCGCCGCACGCGGCAATGGTGGCCAGCGGGTTGTTGATCTCGTGCATCACGCCCGCCGCCAGCGTGCCGATGGCCGCCAGCTTCTCGGCCTGCGCGTACCGCTGCTGCCCTTCGCGCCAGTCGGTCACGTCTTCGCCGATCGTGATGACGTGGGTCACCGCCGAATCGCCGAGCCGCATGGGGATCTTGGTGATGCGATAGGTGCGCGCGTCGTCGCCCGCCGACGACTCCATCTGATATTCCTGGATGCGCCCGGTCGCGAAGACTTCATCGAACTCGCGCCGCAGCATCTCGAACGGCTGGCGATGCAGGATGTCGAAGATGGTGCGGCCAATCGCCTCGTCGCGTGAGACGCCCTGCATGCCCGTCTCGCGCTTGCGGTTCCACGCCTGAATGCGGTACTCGCGGTCGATCACGTACAGCCCGGTCGGCAGCGAGTCGATGATCTTCTCGGTGAACCGGCGCTCGCGGTCGATCTCCACGGTGCGCGCCGCCACTTCCACTTCGAGCTGCCGCGAGCGTTCGGCGTGCGCGAGTTCCGGCGCCAGCAGGTTGGCCACGGCGCCGAGGAGCCGATCCTCCTCGGGCTGCAGCGGGCGCGCCATCTGCAGCACCAGCGCGCCGACGCGCCGGTCGCCGGCCGTCACGCGCACGGCGCGCAGGCCATGCGATACGGATCCGTTGAGCAGGGCGGCGTCCACGGCGGCTTCCTGCGCCAACGCATCCCCGGACGCCCACGTGCGCACCAGCCCGTCTGCCGTGTGCAGCCAGAGCGAGCATTCGGAGGCATCGAGCGACCGGCACAGCGTGTCGAGCGCCACCGCGATGCTCGTCTCGAGCGGCCGGTTGGCGTTGAACTCCGCCACGATGGCCGCCAGCGCGGTGAGCGCTGACGGCGAGGTGGCTGAAGACGGGGTCGAGACGGGGATGGTCATCGGTCAGGGTCGGATCGCGAAGCTAGTCCGCGGGACCAACGTGGACAAGATGACCGAACCCGGGTTGACCGAACCCGGGTGACCGAACCCGGGTGACCGAACGCGGGCGCAGCGCCAGTGGCTTGCCCCGCTGGCAGACCGATCGCTCAGCTTGACAGCGTCGTGTGCCGCGTTGGCGCAAACGGCGCGGCACGCGCAATGCGTTTTCGGGCGGGGGGTGCGGCGCAAAGGCGCGCCGCGCATTTCATCCTTCACCTTTCCGGATGCAGCATGCACCTGTTTCTCGGAGGACCTATGGTACGCACTGACCGAGTGGCCCCACCGATTTTCGGCCTGCGACGCGAGATCGACAAGTTGTTCGAGGACACATTTGGAAACGCCGACACGGCGCCGAAGGCGGCCAACGCCTGGCTTCCAGCGGTCGACGTCAAGGAAACGACCGACGCCCTGCTGTTCGAGTTCGAGATTCCCGGCGTCGCCCAGTCGGGGCTGAACATCACGTGCGAGGGGGGCGTGCTCGCCGTTGCAGGGGACAAGGAGACGCTCAAGAAGGACCCCGCAGGCAGCTATCACATTGTCGAGCGCCCGTTCGGCGCGTTCCGCCGGTCGTTCCAGCTCCCAGCGAACGTCCGGGAGGACGCCATCGAGGCGTCACTGACGAACGGGGTGCTGCTGGTGCGCGTGCCCAAGATGGAGCAGCCGAAGCCGCGGAAGATCGAGGTGCGGTGGGCGAAGAGCTGATGATGGGCGGTAGGCGGCAGATGGCAGATGGCGGATGGCGGATGGCAGATGGCGGATGGCAGATGGCGGATGGCAGATGGCAGATGGCACCTCGCGCCCCTACCGCTATCTGACATCTGCCACCTGCCGTCTGCCATCTCTACTTGAACCCCCCAAACGCCAGCCCCCGCAAGAACGCCTTCTGCGCCACGAGAAATACGATGAGCACCGGCACCAGCGCGGCCACGGCCGCCGCCATTTGCCACGGCCAGTTGGCGTAGTACATGCCGTGGAAGCTCGCCACGCCAGCCTCCACCACGCGCAGGTCGGGCGAGCGCGCCACGATGAGCGGCCAGAGCAGCGCCTTCCATGCATCGATGAACGCAAAGAGCGCCACGGTCGCCAGCGCGGGGCGTGCGAGCGGCAGCGCGACGCGCGTAAAGACCTGCCACTCCGACGCGCCATCGAGACGCGCCGCGTCTTCCATGTCGCGCGGCAGCGACAGGAAGTACTGCCGCATCAGGAAGATGCCCCACGCCGCAACGAGATCCACGGACACGAGACCGGCGATCGTGTCCACGAGACCCATCGCGTCGACGATGAGAAAGCGCGGCACGAGCAGCGCGATGCCGGGAATCATCAGGGTGCCAAGGTAGACCGCGAACAACGGCGTGCGGCCAGCAAAGCGGTGCCGGGCAAACGCGTAGCCGGCCATGGCCGCAGTGGCCACCTGCCCCACCACGGTGCACGCCGCGAGGATCAGCGAGTTGCGGAAGTAGACGGCGAACGGCAGCGCGGTGAGCGCCTCGGTGAAGTTGGCAAGGCGCGGCGCGGCCGGCAGCAGCGGCGGCGGCGCCTGATAGACCTCGAACTCGTCCATCAGCGCCGTCAAGAGCATCCAGAGGAAGGGCGCGACCATCACCAGTGCGAGCAGCAGCGCCGCCGCATACCCCGTCAGCCGCCGCACGCGCGGCACGGTCCGTGCGCGCCGCTCAGACATCGGCCGGCTCGCCCTTCACGGTGCGCCACTGCAGTGCCGTGAGCGACAGAAGCACCAGGCACAGCACCACGCTCATCGCCGCCGCCACGTCAAAGCGGCGGAACTCCCATGCCGTCTGGTAGATGCGGTACACCAGCACGTCGGTGGCGTGCGCGGGGCCACCCTCCGTCATGATGTACACCAGCGTGAAACCATGGAACGACCAGATGATGCCGGTGAGCAGCAGGTACACCGACACCGGGCGCAGCATGGGAAGCACCACCAGCCGGAACCGCTGCCACGCACTGGCGCCGTCGAGCCGCGCCGCCTCAAGCAGGGACACCGGGATGGCCTGCAGGCCAGCGAGGTAGACGACCATCATGTAGCCCAGCTGCCCCCACGCGCTCACGACCATCAGCGCCGGCAGCGCGGTGGCGGGATTCCCCAGCCAGTCGACGCGCGGCAGGTGCACCGCGGCAAGCATCGCATTCAGCAGGCCAAAGTCGCGATGCAGCAGCCATTGCCACACCAGGGCAATGGCGACGGTGGACGCGACGTACGGCAGAAAGACGACGACGCGCAGCACCTTGATGCCGCGCAGCGGCTGGTCGAGGACAAGGGCGGCCGCGAGCGCTGCCCCCATCGTGGCCGGCACGTACAGCGCGTACACAAGTCCGTTCCGCAGCGCGCGCCAGAACAGCGGGTCGGCACCAATTGCGCGAAAGTGCTTGAGCCCAACGAACGGCCGGTCGCTGGCCAGCAGGTCCCAGTCGTGCACGGAAATCCAGAACAGGAATCCGACGGGTGCAATGGTGAAGACGAGCAGGTGCGCCAGGCTTGGCGCAATCAAGCCCCACGCGCCCAGGGTCTCGCGCACGCGTGCCGGGCGGTCGGCGTTGGCGGCGTGCCAGACGATGGCCCAGCGCGCGAGCACACCGGCGGCGGCAACGAGACCGAGCACCAGCGCTGCAAATCCGAGTGATGGCGGCGCGAGCGCGAGCCGGGCACGCGCGGGCGGAACCACACCCGTCGCCGCGAGTCCATCGACGGCCCGGCTCAGTTGCGCCACCACCGCCACGACAGCGCCGCCGTACAGCGCCGCATCGAGACCGACCACCGTGCGCCGGCGCGTTGCGTGCCGCAGCCCCGCCATGAACCCGGTGATCAACGCGGCCAGCAGCGCCAGCGCTACGGGGAACAGCACGGCGACGGCCCATTCGCCTGCACGCGCCTGCACGGCCACGGCGCCGATGACGTTCCAGTCGTCCGCGTCCTTCACCGGCGCCGTCACCACTGTGCCCGCTGTGCCGCGCACCACCAGCGGCAACTCCTCCGCTCGCACGGCCGCGGCATCGCGCGCGCCGAGCCCGCCGGGCCACGCCGGGGTCGGCACGCGCCCCTGCGCGGCGTGGGAAAGGACGAGCGCCTCGCGGCTGCGCGCCGCCTGATCCACTTTGCGCACCGTGCGCCATGCGACGCCCGCCGTGGCCGCCGCCCAGAGGAGCGCAGCGAGCGCCGCCGCACGTCGGTGCGCCGCCGTCATCGGCCGAGCACGCCGTCCACAACCGCGGCCGCCTCGCGCACGGCATCCTGCACGCGCACGCGGTCGACCACGATGCGATCAATGAGATCCATCATCGCCTTCTCGATCTCGCGGTACTGCGCCACGCGCGCGCCCCACGGCACACCGCCGTACGGCACCTGCCAGAGGAACTCCATCTCGAGTCCGGTGGCATCCTTGGCCGCATTCTCGTACGCCGCCGAGAGGAGCGTCGGAATCTCAAGCCCCGACGCGGCACGCCGGCGTTGCGCGTCTGCCCGCACCATCCACGCGGCGAGTTCCACGGCGCGCTTGCGGTGCGGCGTGTTGTACGGCACGGCCCATCCGCTGGCGAAGAGCGGCGTCTTTACCTGGTGCCCCGGCGTGCGCGGCACGGACACCACGCCCAACTGCACGCGCCCCTGCTCGAGGTAGCGCCGCAACCGGGGAATCATCCAGTGCCCGCTGGTGAGCAGGCCAAGCCGCCCGCTGTAGAACAGCCGCTGCTCAAACCCCAGCGCCCCGCCCGACGCGCTGGGCGGCGGCGCATAGCCGCGGCGCGGAAGGTCGGTGAGAAAGGTGAGCGTGCTCTCGGCGGCCGCCTGATCAATGGCACCCGAGGCATGCCGACCGTCGGGTGTAAGCACATCGGCGCCCGCTCCCCAGATCCACGCCTGCCACGCGTAGAGGCGGCGGTCGAGCGTCGTCCCCCACTGGTCCACCACGCCATCCCCATTGGTGTCGCGCGTGAGCGCCCGCACCGCCGCCAGGAACTCGTCCTGCGTCCAGCCGTTCTTCGGCGGCGCGAGGCCGGCCCGCGTGAAGAGCTCGCGATTGTAGTAGTACACCATCGGCGAGAAGCCCTTGGGGAACGCGAGCAGCTTGCCCTGCACGCGGAATGGCTCCACCACCTGCGGAAAGAACAGCCCCAGTTGCACGCCGACGCGCTCGGCGAACGGCTGCAGGTCGAGCACCACGTCGCGTGCCGCAAAGGCCGCCACGTCGATGCCATCGAGCAGGAAGACGTCGGGCGGTGACCCGGCGCCGATGGACGTCAGCACCTTCTCGCGGTATTCCGCATTGTTCGACACCGGGTCGTTGACGATGCGCACGCCCGCATGCGCCGCCTCGAACGACCGGAACTCCACGGCATCAATCGCGTTCTCCTCGGGACTCTGCCACGACGTGATGCGCAGCGTCACCGCCTCGTCGCGGCGGCAGGCGGTGAGCGCCAGCGGGAGCGTACTCGCCAACGCGAGCGCCAGCACGGCAGCATGACGGCGCGCTGGCATCCTATGCCAGCCGCGCGCCGTCCGCAGCGCGGAAGCAGAGCCCCTGCCCCGGCACCACGCGCACGCCCACCGCGTCGCCCATGCGCCACGCCGCCTCGCCTGCGACGCGCGCCACGAGATCCTCGCCGCCCTGTAGCCGCACGCGCACCAGTGACTCGGGCCCGAGCGGCTCGACCAGCGTCACCACGGCCGCCGCTGCATCCATGGCCGGCTCCAGCACCAGATGCTCGGGGCGCACCGCGAGCACTGCGTCGGCGCAGGGCGCCACGCGGGTGTCACACGAGAGCGCACCCTCGAAGCGCGTGCCCGTGGCGCGCCCGGCGACCGTGTTGATGGACGGCGACCCGATGAAGCGCGCCACGCCAAGGGACGCCGGGTCGCGATAGAGCGCCATCGGCGGTGCCTCCTGCAGCACGCGCCCAAGCGCCATCACGGCCACGCGCTGCGCCATCGTCATCGCCTCCACCTGGTCGTGCGTGACGTACAGGATGGTCGCGCCCAGCCGCTTGTGCAGCGCCACCAGCTCGGCGCGCGTCTGCGCGCGCACCTGCGCGTCGAGGTTCGACAGCGGTTCGTCAAAGAGAAAAAGGGCCGGCTCGCGCACGATGGCGCGCGCCAGCGCCGCACGCTGGCGCTGGCCGCCCGACAACTGTGCCGGCTTCCGGTCGAGCAGCCCGTCGATGTCGAGCAGCTCCGCCGCCTGCCGCACACGCCGCGTCACCTCGACGGCGGCCGTGCGCCGCACCGTCAGCGGGAAGGCGATGTTCTCGCGCACCGTGAGGTGCGGGTAGAGGGCGTAGTTCTGGAACACCATCGCCACGTCACGGTCGCGCGGCGGCAGCCACGTGACGTCGCGCGCGCCAATGCGCACCGCGCCGCTCGTCGGCTCCTCGAGGCCTGCCACCATGCGCAGCATCGTCGTCTTGCCGCATCCCGACGGACCAACGAGCGCCGTGAATGCGCCCTCGTGGACCGTGAGTGACACGTCGTCCACGCCAATGACACCGCCAGTGAACCGCTTGACGAGATGAGTGACGGTGAGGGCGGCCATCGCTAGTCGGCGAGCTCCACCGCGTCGCCCAGGGCCGACTCGATGCGGTCGCCGCCGCTGATCACCGTGAACTTGCTGCCCACCAGCCGCACCTCGAGCGTGCGGTTGCGCACGCGCACGCCGGTGAGCGTCAGCTGCTCGAGGCCCAGCGGAAACGGATCGATGGTCACGCCGCCCGCGTGCGGCCGCACCCCCGCCGCGTACTGCAGGATGAGGTCAGCCACCCACGAGTGCTGGTAGTCGTCGATGCCGCGGTACACGGACGCGTGCCCGGTGTGCGGGTTGTAGTGCTCGAAGCAGTTCGGACGGCGCAGGTCGCCGTCGTGAAACATCATCCGCACGAAGCGCTTCAGCAGGTCGCCGGTGTGCTTGCGCAACGTCGGCGCACCCAGCCGCGATGCCGCCGCCAGCGCCTCCACCACGTGGCTGTTGGTCATCGGCCACGTGCGCCCGTTCCACGGACAGACGTGACGCTTGCCTTTCCACTCCGCCTCGGCGTTGAACAGCGGATCGTCGAGACTCGACGACGGCACGGGAAACGCCGTCCAGAACTGCCGCGCATCGAGCAGCGACGCCTTGAGCCCGCCGACGTGCGATGCGTCCACGAGATCGGTGAAATACGGATAGAAACAGACCGCCGCCTTCACGCCGGTGCGCTCGCCGGTGCCGGGATGCACGTCCGAGAACATCCCGCTCGCGGCGTCCCACATCGTGCCACGCACCGCGTCGCGCGTGCGCGCAGCCAGCGCCGCCCAGCGAGTGGCGTCGCCACCGCCCGTGGCCGCACACCGCTCGAGTGTGCGGAACAGTTGATAGGCGTAGACCGTGACGTCGATCCCCTTGAGCCGCAGACGATTCTCCCAGCCATACCGATCAGCATCGGGATCAACCGCCTGATACCGGCTCATGTACTCCTGCCCCGTCTCGTACTGGTCCACGACGTCGAACATGCCGGTGCCGTCGGCGTCGCGCGTGCGCACCAGCCACTCGGCAAACTGCGCCATGGCCGGATACAGCTCGGCGATGAACGCGTCGTCGGGCCATGCCGCGTCGAGCGCCAGCAGCGCGCCGCCCCAGTCGGCGTGATAGTAGTCGGTGCCCGTGAGATGGTTGGCGTACACGCGCCCGTGCAGCGCGCCATCGTCCTTCTGGTTGCCGAAGAACGTGCGCAGCACGCCGCGCGCGTGCGCCGGGTCGTTCAGCCAGCGCAGCTCGCGGGCGTGGCACTGTGCGGAATACGAGATCGGCTGATGGAAGAAGCCGGGCCCATCGCACATCGACGGCCAGCGGTGGTTGCCGTGTCCTGCCGCGGTGGCGTTGAGATGCAGACCGTACCAGCGATAGTAGTAGTACGTCTCCAGATACGGATCGGAGCAGCGCAACTGCGGCACCTGCTCAAACCAGGCGTGCCAGCGACGGCGGCTCGCCCCCGCAATGGTGCCGTGCGTCGGGCGCACCGCGCGCGGCGCGGCGTCCACGCGCAGGGCGTCGTCGTCCGCGGTGATCTTCATCGCGAAGACGGCCGACGCCCCCTGGTAGCCAACGTCCACCATGCGGTGCACCGCAGCATAAAAAAGCCCGTCGGGCGTGATGCCCGCGTCGCGCACCGCGCGCGGCAAGGCGCCCGCGCGCCATTGTTCCACAAACGGCGTGTGCCGCCAATGCGGCTGCGGCGCGCTCCTCTCGCTGCGCGACGCCGCGTAGCTCGTCACGTCGCCCACGCAGGCCAGCTCGGCGCGCACACGCAGCGGCTGCTGGCGGCGGTCGCTGAGCATGCGGGGCCAGCGCACGGCCCCGTCGGCCCACGTCGCCTCGCCCAGCGGAACCGTGGCGCCGTCCTGGGCCGTCCACGCCACCAGGTGCACACGTGTCGGCGCCACGGCGGCAAAGCGCCACTCCGACACGAAGACGCCACCTGGATGCACCGTGCGCACTTCCGTGGCAGTGTGCCCCGCGTCGATCTGGTAGGTGACCGTCAGGTCGGCGGGCGTCCACCGGCGCGAGGTCGCCGTGAGCGGCAGCTCGCGACCGGTGGCGTCGAGCACCGTCACGGTGAACAATGGCGCAAACGCGTACTGGTAGACCGTCGCCTCGTCCCAGAACCCCGGCGTGTCGAGCCAGGAGGGATAGGTCGGCGCGAAGAGCGTGCCGTCGCCGGCACCCAGATACCACTTGTCGTCGCGCGCGAGGTGTTCGATGGGATCGAGCATCAACCGTCGGGGAAGCGTCGGCCCAAAGCTCGCACGCGGCGCGCCGCGTCACAATGCGCGGCGCACATTCCCAGACCGGCTCAGTCGGGCCGCTTGCGGATCTCGATCAGCGCGGCGTCGGCGGCCTTGGTGTCGTTGCGCGCCTGCGCCACCATATAGATGCCAAACCACGGGGCCGCGTTGTCAGGCGCCAGCGTTCTCGCCTTCTCAAACGCGGTGAGCGCGGCCACATAATCCTTCGCGCGGAATGCCGCGTTGCCGGCATCGAGCGCCGCCTTCGCCTCGGCCGAGACCACCTTGGCCGGATGGGCAGCCGCCGCCGCACCTCCCGCCGCAGCGGGGCGCGCATCGAGCGGCGCGTTGCGGTCGGACGACGGCCCACCGCAGGCCACGAGGCCCAGCATTACCACCGACAGCACGCCCAGCCGGGCGTGCTCCGCACTGATCTGTCCACGCATGGGGGGACTCCTTGCTGGGGCTTGCTGCCGCTACTCGGTGTCGTCGGCCGTGGGGACAGACGCACCGGCAGTGGCCGGCGCCGCCGTCCACCGCTTCACGATGAACACCACAAACACCGCGCCGCCAAGCACGAGGAACACCGGCAGCGCGTAGATGAGCAGATTGAAGCCGTGCGCCTGCGGTTCGAGCAGGATCCACTCGCCGTACTTGGAAATGAAGTAGTCCTTCACCTCCTGCTGCGACTTGCCCGCCGCGAGCTGCTCCTTGACCACCGTGCGCATCTGCTGCGACAGCTCGGAGGGCGAATCCTGGATCGACAGCCCCTGGCACACCGGGCATCGCAGTTCGGACGCCACCGACTTGGTGAGCGCTTCGAGCCCGGCGTCGTTCTTCTGCGCATCCGTCAGTGTGCCCTGCACCTGCACGCGCAACGCCCCGCTGTCCTGCGGCGCATTCTTCGGCGCGGCCGGCAATGCGGGCGCCTGCGCACCCAGTGCACCGGCCAGCGCACCGATCGCGGCCAGGGACAACGCCGTGCGCTTCCATGAACGCGTGATGATCATCACTTGGCACCTCCCGTCTTTTCCGGGCCGCCCGCGCGGTCCTTCGCCGGCGCGCGCGGCGCCGGAGCAGGCTGCGCGGCTGACGCCTGCAGCGCGGCGACCGCCATCAGTGAGTCGACCTTCAGTCGCACCATGCCCGGCGTCACCGGCCCCGTGTTCTTGAACGCCACGCGCCCGTTGCCATCGAGAAAGAACGTCTCGGGCACGCCATACAGCCCGTAGTCGATGGCCACGCGGGCGCCGGGATCGTCCACCGACGGATACGACTGTCCACCCATCTCGGCGATCCACGCCCGGCCCTTGTCGGGCACGTCGTTGTAGAGCACGCCGAGGAACTGCACCGGCTGCCCCTCATACGTCGCGGCCACCTGCGACAGCGCTGCATGTTCGTCACGACACGCAAGGCACCACGACGCCCAGAAGTTGAGCACGACGACCTTGCCCTTGAGATCGGCGAGGCGCACGGTGTCACCCGCCGGGCGCATCAAACCGCCCTGCCCCGGCGAAAACACCGCCAGCGCAAACGACGGCGCGGCGCGTCCCGGCAACGGCGACGGAATGTTGTTCGGGTCGCGCGTCAGGCCCCACGCGAAGAGCCCGATGATCGGCGCGGCCGCAGCCGCCGCAATCGACGCGCGTCGCCAGTTCACGGGGTCCCCCCTGCGGGCGCCGACGCCACCGCCGCCTCGCGCCGCGTCGGCAAGATGCCGAGGATCGCGCCAAAGCAGATGACGAATCCGCCAAACCAGATCCACGGTACCAGCGGCTCCCAGATCACCTTGACCGTCACGTTCGACCCGTCCTGCTTGAACGCCATCAGGTTCAGGTAGATGTCGCCCGACCACGTGCTCTTCACCTGCGGGGTCGGCACCGGCTGCTGCGACGTGGGATAGTAGTTCATGCGCGGCTCAACAGTGGCCGACACGCGGGTACCATCCATGATCTCCATGGTGGCGCCCACCACCTGCCGCTGCTTCTCCTCGCGCAGCCAGGCGTTCTTGAAGCGCACCGTGTGTCCCGACACCGTCATCGACTGGCCGGGCGTGAGCGTGGCCTCCTGCTCCTTCTTGAACGTCCCCGACGCCGTGACACCAAGCGCCACCAGCACCACGCCGATGTGCGCCACGTAGCCGCCGAAGCGGCGGCGGTTGCCCGCCACCAGCCGCGAGAGCGCCACCAGCCACGACTCGCCGTGCGCCCGCACGCGGGCGTTGGCCCCGCGCACGAACTCGCCCACATTGGCGCCCAGCGCAAACCCGGCAAAGGTGAACGAGAGGACGGCGTACGCATTGCGCGCGCCCATCACCAGTCCGACCACGCCGAACAGCAGGCCGAGCACCACGCCCGCCGTCAGCTTGCCCTTCAACTCGGGCCCGGCGCCCTTCCGCCACGGCAGCACCGGACCAACGCCCATCAGGAACAGCAAGGCGACCATCAGCGGGATGGACATCTTGTTGAAGAACGGCGTGCCCACGCTCACCTTCACGCCCCGCACGAGCTCGGCGACCAGCGGGAAGAGCGTCCCGATCAGCACCGTGAACATGAAGACGGTGAAGAACATGTTCTGCAGCAGGAACGCCGTCTCGCGCGACAGCGGCGCATCGAGCTTTCCCTCGGAGCCGAGCTTGTCGCTGTTGCCCGCCACGAGAATGAGCGTGCTCAGCAGCACCACGGCAATGAAGCCCAGGAAGTAGTAGCCGATGGTGCCCTGCGTAAAGGCGTGCACCGACGAGATGATGCCCGAGCGCGTGAGGAACGTGCCAAGGATCGTCAGCACGAACGTGCCGACCATCAGGTTCAGGTTCCACAGCTTCAGCATCCCGCGGCGCTCCTGCACCATCACCGAATGCAGGTACGCCGTGCAGGTGAGCCACGGAATGAACGAGGCATTCTCGACGGGATCCCACGCCCAGTAGCCGCCCCAGCCCAGCACTTCGTACGACCACCACATGCCGGCGATAATGGCCGCCGTCAGGAAGCCCCACGCCACCAGCGTCCAGCGGCGCGTCAGGCGAATCCAGTCGTCGCTCGCCACTTCACCCGACAGCATCGCGCCGACGGCAAAGGCGAACGGCACCGTCATGCCGACGTAGCCCAGGTAGAGCAGCGGCGGGTGCACGCCCATCAGGATGTGGTTCTGCAGCAGCGGGTTGGGCCCCGGCCCGTCAAACGGCACGGGGAAGACCGCCTGGAACGGATTGGCCGGGCCGAGCAGCAGGATGTGGAAGAACAGCGCCACCAGCAGCAGCGCCATCGCCGCGTACGGCACGAGGTTGCCCTCGCGCTTGCGATTGAACCAGACCACGGCCGCCGCGTACATGCCAAGCACCCACGCCCAGAAGACGATGGAGCCCTCGAGGGCGCCCCAGAGCGAGATGATGGTGTAGAACGTCGGCGTGGCGCGGCTGCCCACCTGCGCAACGTACGAGATGCTGAAGTCGTGCGAGACGAGGCCCCAGACGAGCGCCAGCGTCGACACGGTGACGAGCGCAAAATTGGTGTAGACGGCGGCAAACGAGAACGACAGCCAGTCACGGCGGCCGCGCAGGATGGCGACCGGCGTCAGGATCGCCCCGAGCGCGGTGACGACCAGCGCGACGAGGATGGCGTTGGACGCAATCAGGCGAATCATGTGCCCTGGCTCTTCATGAGGGACTTGTACATCTCGGCCGGCCGCTCGCCCTTGGCCGGCGCCTTGTACTCGTTGGAGTGCTTGACCATCAGGCTGGTGCTCTGAAAGACGAGGTCGCGGCCGTAGCGCCCCTCCACCACCACGCCCTGCCCGTCCTTGAACATCTGCGGCGGGGCCCCATGCGAATGCACCGCAATCTCCCCCGTGCCATCGGTCACCGCAAAGCTGAGGTCGAGCGCCTTCTCATCCCACTTCACCGAGCCGGGCTTCACCTGGCCGCCCAACCGCACCGGCACGTCAAACCCCTTCTCGCCCTTGGCCGCCAGCTCCTTGGGCGTCAGGAAGTACACGACGTTGCTGTCGAGGCCACCGTAGATGAGCCAGCCGAATGCGATCACGAGGACGCCGACCGCAGCCAGCGCGCCCCATTTGGTCTTCTTGTTCATGACTGATAGCCTCCCTTGACTGCCTGGTCATACTCTGCCCGGGCGCGACGCGCCGATCCCATGATGCGCACCAGCATCGCCCCCAACACCACCCACGTGATGACATAGGCCGCAACGACGTACTCGATGCCGCCGTTTTCAATCATTCCGTTACCCATCGTAGCCTCCCAGCGCCGCCGCCTGCGACACGTGCTCGGCGGCCCGCTCGTACCGCGCCGCCTCGTAGCGGCGCCAGATGAACCATGCCGTGATCAGCGTGAACGCCGCCAGGTTGAGCAGTAGCCCCCGCAGGTACTCCGGCGACAGCGACCGCGGATTGCTCTGGATCTGGTGCATGGTCCGCCACCACTTCACCGACATCCACACGATGGGGACATTGATTGCGCCGATGATCCCCACCGCCGCGCTCCACTGCCCGCGCCGGTGCGGGTCTTCCACGAAAGAGCGTAGCGCCAGATACCCCACAAAAATCAAGAAGAGCACGAGCGTACTCGTGAGCCGTGCATCCCAGGTCCACCAGACGCCCCAGGTGGGGCGTCCCCAGATCATCCCCTGCACCAGCGTCAGGCCGCAGAACACCGAGCCGACCTCGGCGGATGCCGCCGCCAGCAGGTCGGCGCGCTCGTCCTCCTTCCACAGGAAGTAGAGCGACGACAGCAGCACCACGCCGAAGGCCGCGAACTCCACCCAGGCCGATGGCACGTGGACGTACATGATCTTCTGCAGGTGGCCCATCAACGCGTCGGCGGGCGACGTGGCGACGGCATAGGCCTGCGTGAAGACGAAGAAGAGCAAGGTGATCCATCCGAAGGCCGCATGCAGCGGCTTGGGAGGACCAAAGGCGTTGGCAGGCGCGGGGGACATGGGCAGGTCAGACCTCAATCACGTATTCAAAGGCCAGGAAGGTCGCCACGAGAAAGATGACGTCGAACAGCGAGAGCATCTGCACCCACGCCCCCGACGCGCTGAGCAGGTCCCCGAAGAGGAAGGCCTTGGTGGCCTCCATCGACGCGAGCAGGACCGGAATGAGCATGGGGTACAGCAAGAGCGGCAGCAGCACTTCGCGCGCTCGGCTGCGGCTCGACATCGCCGCATAGAAGGTGCCCAGCGCCACGATGCCGACCACGCCGAGCATCATGATGCCGACGATCGATGGCCACTGCGCCGGGATGCGCACGTCGAACAGTACGATGCCAACGGTGACGACGATCACCAGCATCGCCATCACGAAGATCAGGTTGGCAATCAGCTTGCCGGCGAAGATCGCCCAGCGCGAGCCGGGGTAGAGCAACAGCGCCTCGAGGGCGCCGCCATCGAGTTCCACCTGGTACGAACGGTTGAACGCGAGCACGCTGGCGAACAGGATGGCCAGCCAGAGCGCCCCGGCGGCCGCATTCTGCAGCGCCTTGCCGTCGGGACCCAGCGCGAGGCCGAAGAGCACGAGGATGGTGACGCCCAGCGCCGCCACCGCGCTGAAGCCCGCCTTGGAGCGCCGCTCGGTGGTGAGGTCCTTCCACACGATGGCGCGGGTGCGCCGGATGTCGTCGCGGAACGCCATCAGCTGACCCCCGCCGCGCCGGCCGGCCGCGTGACGGCCTCCGGCGAGGCGCCGTCGTGCGTGAAGTCGGCCACCGTGGGCACGTGCACGCGCCCTTCGCGAATGGTGACCGTGCGGTCGATCACGCCCTCAGCCGGCACGAGGTCGTGCAGCACCACCACCGCCGCGCCGCCGGCCGCATTGAGCTCGCGGATAAAGCCGTTCATCAGCGCGATGCCCGCCACGTCGAGATTGTTGTACGGCTCGTCGAGGAGGAGCAGGCGCGGCCGCTGCAGGATGAGACGCGCCAGCGAGAGGCGGCGCTGCATGCCGGCGGAGAATCCGCGCACGCGTTCGTGGGTGACGTGCGTCAACCCGACGCGCTCGAGCGCCGCATCGATGTCGGCGGACGGGAACCCGAGCATGGTTGCCGCAAAGGCCAGGTTCTCGCGCGCGGTGAGATCGTCATAGAGCCCCGGCACGTGCGAGAAGAAGCCCACGTGGTGGCGCACGTCGTCGCCTTCGGTCTTCACATTTGAGCCGTACACGAAGCAGTCGCCCGCCGACGCCTTCAGCAGCGTCGCGACGATGCGCATGAACGTGCTCTTGCCGCAGCCGTTGTGGCCGAGCAGTCCAACCATCTCGCCGGCACGCACCTGCAGGTTGATGCCGCGCAACACCCAGCGCGCGCCGAAGCGGCGCGCAACACCGCGCGCATCAAGGGCCATGTCCGGTGCGAGAAGGGGGGCGGAGTTCAGCACGGCAGAAATCAGGTCAATTGGCGCCTGCTTTTCCAGCCGCAGGACTCCGAAAATATGTACGACTTTTCCTTACATCGTAAAGCGCTGTGAAATAAGAGGTTGCACGCAACCACTCGACCTCAGGTAGGGCCCGATAGCGCCTTGGTGAGGGGCTCTTTGGGTGCTGAGTCGGGAAACGGAAGTAAAACGCTCAAGGAATCCCCGGAGCGTCCAACCCTATGGAAGACACAATCGCAGCGTGGCGACCACGCACTTCGTTGCAACACCCCACCCCACTCCACCCGTCCCTTCCATATCTATTCGCCATCGCGCACTGTCGCTCGTGGCCATCGCGGCCCTCGTGCCGACGCTGGCCGCCGCGCAGTCGGACATCGCTGACCGTCTGACGATGCACGGCTCGCTCAACCAGGGCTACGGCAAGGCGTTCCGCATGCCGACGCTCGGCTTGCCACTGAACGGGACGTCGGACTACCGCACGTTCACGTTTCAGGTGCGATACAAGCTGGACGACAAGAACCAGGTGGTCTCGCAGCTGTTCAACCGCCGCTTCGGCACGTCCCCGCTGGCCGCGTCCATCAACGACATGACCCTGCAGTGGGCGTACTGGCAACACAAGGAAGGCAACCTCGCCGTGAAGGTGGGACGCAACCCGTTCCCGCGCGGACTCGTGAACGAAGTGCGCTACATCGGGTCGGTGACCCCGTTCTACCGGCCGCCCATCGAGCTGCAGAGCGACGCCTTTGACGCCATCGATGGCGTCGTGGCGACGTACCACAAGGAACTGCCGCACGGCTTTTCGGTGGACCAGCATGTCTTTGGCGGCGGCAGCGAGTTCCGCGCCATCGCCACCACGACCACCGGCATCTCGCTGCGCATTGCCCGCACCGAGAACCAGTACGGCTACCAGACGTTCCTCAACGTCCCCGTCGCCAACATCCGCATTGGCGCGTACGGCACGCGCTACAGCTTCCGGCAGTCCACGGGCACGGGCCACCGCGCCAACACCGTCTTCTCCGGCGAGGGAAGCGTGGGCCGCGTGAAGCTGATGACCGAGCACAGCCGCATCACGGGCCACGGGCCGTCGAACGACAACCGCTCGGGCTACTACATGGGCATCGTGCGCATCACCGACCGGTTCTCCATCGCGGACCAGTATTCGTACACCAACCGCAAGCTCTACTTCACCGACACGGCGCTCAACTTCATGTATCCCGAGCTTCGCAACCACGGCGTGGTGGGCATCTTCACCATCAATCCGTACGCGCAGTTCAAGGTGGAGAGCCACTGGAAGAAGGGCTGGGCGTGGGACTCGAATACCCCGCCCACGGTGTCGTCCACGAACCCCACGCTGAACCCGATCTACCACGGCAGTTACGTGCTGATCAGCATCGCCGCCTCGTACTGAGATCCCGACCATGACCAATACGTCCATGTTGCGGCGCGCCGCGCTGCTCGCCATCGCCGCCCTGTTCGCCGGTGTCGCGCCGGCCCGGGCCGGCGCGCAGGGGTTCCAGATCATTGCCCACAGTTCGGTGAAGGCCGACGCCATCGACAAGGCCACGGCCGAAAAGGTGTTCCTCAAGAAGGCGGCGTCGCTCAACGGCGGCGCAGTCACGCCAGTGGATCAGGCCATCGCCTCCGCGGTGCGCGAGGCATTCTCCAAGTCGGTGCTCGGCAAGCCGGCGGCTGCCGTCAACCAGTACTGGCAGCAGCAGATCTTCTCCGGCGCCGAGGTGCCGCCCGCTACGAAGACGGGAGACGATGCCATGCTGGAGTTTGTGAAGTCGACGCCAGGAGCGGTGGGCTACGTCTCGGCGGGCGCGTCGACGGCCGGCGTGAAGGTGTTGGCGCTGAAGTAGGGGCGCTGTACGGCGGATGGCAGATGGCGGATGGCAGATGGCGGATGGCAGATGGCAGATGGCAGATGGCGGATGGCGGATTGCGGATAATGGAAGAATGAGAACGGGAGCCCGGGCAATGCCCGGGCTCCCGTCTTCGCCTTCCCCTACCCTGACCCGCATGGAGCGTATCGGGATCGAACCGATGACCTTCCGGTTGCAAACCGGATGCTCTCCCAGCTGAGCTAACGCCCCGGGGTTAGGAAAGATAAGCGGATGGGGTGGGGGATGGCAGATGGCAGAAGGCAGATGGCAGATGGCAGATGGCGGATGGCGGATGGCGGATGGCGGGGAGCATTCGGCCGTGCGTGGCGTGGACTGAATGGCGGCAGAACGGTGACGAGTGCAAAGGTCCGGTGCCACGCGCTGCCGCGGAGGATATAGCCTCTGGCATGTTCCCTCTCGACCGACTTGTCGTGTACGCGGAGGCGCGCGCCCTGGCCGCTGAATGCCACCGGCTGGGCGACTCGATTCGCGACTGGGATCTACGGTCGCAACTTGTGCGCTCTGCTCGGGCAGTCGCTGCCAATCTCGCTGAAGGCGTCGCCTCCGAATCGCAGGCGAGCTTCGCTCGCTACATCGCCATTGCCATCGCATCAGCGCGAGAAACCACCTGTCACCTCACGCTGGCCCAGGATGCGCAGCTGCTGACCCCGTCGCAGTGCGCCGCATCCCACCGGCAGCTCGAGCAGCTAATCCCGCAGCTCGTGCGCCTGCTGCAAGCGGTGCGCCGCAATGCCAAACGGCGGACGACGTAGCGGTGGCCCTCCGCCCTCCGCCATCCCCTCGCCCCCTACTCATGCGCCGGCAGCGGCTCCATCGTCTTGGGATCGCACGGCACCTGCACCTCATCGCGGAACGGTGAGGTCATCAGGAAGACGCGCATCTTCGGGAAGCCGTCCATGAACTGCGCGTACAGCCAGCCGAACGCGCCGAGGAAGCCGACGAAGATGGCCAGCTCCCACTTGCCCAGCGGCAGTTCGCCCTTGGCCAGAGGCCCGTAGATCGACGGGTACACTTCGGTGTAACGCTGCAACCACAGGCCCACGAACGAGCACGCGGCGAAGAACATCATCGTCGGCGTCCACAGCTTGGCCTTCACGCTCAGCAAGCCAAAGAACGGCAGGCCAAACGTCAGCACGGCCACCGACACGGTCACCGGTGTCCACGCCCCAGTGAGCCGCAGCGTGAAAAAGTGGGTCTCCTCGGCCATGTTGCCGTACCAGATCACCAGATACTGCGAAAAGGTCAGGTAGCCCCAGAACGCGGTGAACGCGAAGCAGAGCTTGCCGATGTCGTGGTACTGCTTCTCGGTGATGAGATCCTGCGCGTTCAGGTGGCCGTTGAACCAGCGCACGAGCCCGCTGAACATCATCAGCGCCACCAGCCAGCCGCCCATGAAGACCTGCCAGCCGTACATCGTGCTGAAGAAGTGGGGGTCGAGCGACATGGAGTGATCCCACGCCAGCACGCACCAGCCGAAGCCGAACAGCAACGCCATCACCACCGCCATCCATCCCTGCCGACTGTGCGTGCTGTGCAGCTCCCGGTGTTCCTCGCCAAACCCGCGGCGCATCGCCGCACGGATGCCGGCCGCCCACGGGGCGCCGCCCTCGGGACTGATGCCCACGTCGAGCCGCACCGACGTCCACACGTACCAGAGCTGCAGGATCACGATGGCGCCGAGCACGCCAATGGAGCGCGCCCAGAAGAAGCCGTGGCCAAGGTACAGGTCCTTGGCGGGAATCAACACGCCCGTTCCCGGCAGCTCCCACCACGGATAGACATATGTGTTGCCGACGAAGACGGTCAGCATCAGCGTGATGAACGCGAACGGAAGGAAGGCCGAGAACCCTTCCAGAATGCGGATCACCGAGCGCGACCAGCGCGCCGTCGTGATGCGCTGCACGGCGACGAACATCACCGCCGCCGACGCGATGGTCGTGAAGAAGAGCCAGTTGACGTGGAACGCCTGCCACGCGCGCCCGTTGCCGCGCACCGCGCCGTAGGTGAACACGGCAAAGCCGGCCACCGCCATGGCGAGGAAGGCCTGCTTGATGATCGCTGGAATGGGCGTGTACAGGATGGCCTGCACGCGCTCGCGCGACGGGGCCGGAGTCTCGTGGGCGGTCATGGCTTGCCCTCCGTCTTGGGCTGCGCCGCCGGCTCGGCGGCCTTGGGCGTCGACGTCACCGTGAAGTGCGCGTAGGGCGCCGACCGGTTGGGGCCGATGCGCGTGAAGCCGGGCAGCTTGTCGCCGGTCTCACCCGGCAATCCCGCAGGCGTCGTGTCGGCCACCACGCCCTCTATCCGGCCCTGCAGCCCGCGGACGTAGTTGACCACGTCCCACCGGTCCATCTCTTCAATGCGATTGTACGACGGCATCAGGCCGCGCCCATTGCGGATCATGCCCCAGATGTAGCCGTCGGCAAAGTTCTTGGCGCGGTCAGACACGAGCGGCATCGGCACCATGCCAAGCTTGGTCGCCGTGCCATCGCCCTTGCCGGCACGGCCGTGACACGGCGCGCAGTTGATCTGGAAGTACACACGCCCGCGCCGCAACGACGCCGTGTCGGGCGCCACGGGATTCGGCAGCGGCGACATGGAATCGATGACGTTGGGCAGCTGCGCGTACGACACGACCCACGAGGGCATCTGCGTGCCATTGGTCGACACCGAACTGGTCGGGTTGCCCCGGAACGGCTTGGTCTCGGCCGAGTCGGCATTGAACACCTGCCACACGCCCACCGAGGGCTGCTGCTTGAAGTCGGTGAACCAGCTGCAGGCGCCGAGCGCCAGCGGCAACGCGGCCAACGCCGCGCGACGGACTGCGGAGTTAGCGCTCACCGCGCACCTCCACCGCCCCGTGCTTCTTCAGCAGCGCCCCTGCCGACTCGGCCCGATCGGGCGTGCATTCCACCCAGACGCCGTAATCGCCGTTGCTGAACCGCGGGTCGTAGCCGACCATCATCGTCAGCCGCGGGATGCCCGCGTGGATGAACAGACCGGCCACGGTCGACAGCGCACCCACCAGCACGAAGACCTCAAAGCCGAAGATCGTGTACGGAATCCACGACGCGAACGCCTTGCCGCCGACCACCAACGGCCAATACGTGCTCGACCAGATGGCGATCCAGAAGCCGAACATGCAGCCGGCGAGCCCGCCGAACAGCATGTAGCGCCGCACCGGGCTGGGCGGCGGCTCCACGGCGTGTTCGAACTCGTGGCGCGGCGTCGGCGTGAACACGGTGACGTCGCCCAGACGCGCGGTCTTGAGCTCGGTGATGGCCTCGACCGCGCTGTCGAGCTCCTTGAAGTGCCCCAGAACCCCGGTCATGAGTGGGCCCCCGGCGTCTCAGGTTCGAAATCATCGGCCGCGTCAGGCGTGTGCGCATGCGCGTGCTTCAGTCGCGGTGGCACGATTTCCTTGACTTCCGCCAGGGCAATCACCGGCAGCTGCCGGATGAAGAGCAGGAACCACATGAAGAACCAGCCGAACGAGCCAAGGAGGATGGTGTAGTCCACCCACGTCGGCGCATAGGTGGTCCACTGCCACGGCTCGTACTCGTGCGACAGCGACGGCACCACGATGACGAAGCGCTCAAACCACATGCCGATGTTGATGAAGATCGACAGGATCCACAGCCAGGTCGGGTTGCGGCGCAGTTGCTGCGAGAAGAGCGAGAGCGGCAGGATCATGTTGCACGTGAGCATGATCCACGCCGCCCACCACCACTGCCCGAAGACGCGGTTCCAGAAGTAGTCCTGCTCCGCCTTGACGCCGCCGTACCAGGCGATGAAGAACTCGACCATGTACGCGCAGCCGACGATGAGCGACGTCGCGAGCGCCAGCTTGGCCGCTGCATCGAGGTGGTTGAGCGTGACGTAATGCCTGAGGTTGAACCACTTCCGGATGGGGATGATGATCGTGAAGACCATCCCGATGCCCGAGAAGATGGCGCCCGCCACGAAGTACGGCGGGAAGATGGTCGTGTGCCAGCCGGGCGTCAGCGCCATCGCGAAGTCGAACGACACCACCGAGTGCACCGAGAGCACCAGCGGCGTGCTGACCGCGGCGAGGAACAGGTACGCGCGGGCGAAGTGCCGCCACTCGCGCTCGGTGTTGCGCCACCCGAACGACAGGAACGCGAGGATCTTCTTGCGCAGCGGATTGGTTTCGCGGTCGCGCAGGATCGCGATGTCGGGAATCAGTCCGACAAACAGGAACGTCGTCGAGATGGTGAGGTACGTCGAAATGGCAAAGACGTCCCACACCAGCGGGCTCTTGAACTGCGGCCAGAGCAGGCGCCAGTTGGGGTATGGAATGAGCCAGAAGAACTTCCACGGTCGCCCGATGTGGATGATCGGGAAGAGCCCGGCCGTCATCACCGCGAACACCGTCATCGCCTCGGCCGCGCGATAGATCGTGGTGCGGAAGCCGGCGCGGAAGAGATACAGGATGGCCGAGATGAGCGTCCCGGCGTGGCCAATGCCCACCCAGAACACGAACGTGATGATGTAGACGCCCCACATCACGGGCGGATTGTATCCCGCCACCCCCAGCCCGCCCCAGATCTGGTACATCCAGGCGCTGATGCCGAGCGCGAGGCAGAGCATCGCGACCAGCAGCGCCGCAAACCACGCCTTGGTCGGGCGCAGCGTGGCGGTGATCTCGGTGTCGACCTGCTCGTAGTCCCGGACGGCCGGGAGCTGCACGTTGGCGGAAGCGATGTTCGGCCGCTTCGGCTCATAGGCGATGGTTGCCATCGTCCGCGCCCCCTTAGGCCGTGGCCCCGGCCGGAGCCGGGTGGTTGATCTTCTTCAGGTAGACCACCGCCGTGTACGTGTTCAATTCCTCGAACACGTGGTAGGCGCGGCGATCGTCAATGAGCTTGGCCACCGACCAGTTGGCGTCGGCCGCGTCGCCAAAGACGATGGCCCGCGATGGGCACGCCGCGGCGCACGCCGTCGTGAATTCGTCGGCCGCGAGCTCGCGCCCCTGCACCTTGGCCAGCGTCTCGGCGCCACGAATGCGCTGCACGCAGAACGAGCACTTCTCCATCACGCCCTTGCCACGCACCGTGACGTCGGGGTTGAGCTGCCAGTGCAGCGGCTCGGGGAAGGCATACTGCGCCCGGTCCGGCTCGCCGTACCCGAACCAATTGAAGTAGCGCACCTTGTACGGGCAGTTGTTGCTGCAGTAGCGCGTGCCGACGCACCGGTTGTACACCTGCACGTTGAGCCCGTCGGGCGCGTGGTACGTGGCGTACACCGGACAGACCGGCTCGCACGGCGCATTGCCGCAGTGCTGGCACAGCATCGGGATGACGCGCGCCTCGACGCCCGGCTGGTCGGCGTTCCACGCGACGTCCTTGTACTCGCGGTCGAGCTCGTAGTAGCGCTCGAGGCGCAGCCACGCCATCTCGCGCGATCGCGTGATGTTGGCCCCCGGGAACTTGCGGTCCGGGTACAGGATGGGGCCCTGCCATTCCGCGCCGACCGTCGGGATGTTGTTCTCGGCGTAGCACGCCGTGACGCACGCCGAGCAGCCCGTGCACTTGGCGAGGTCGATCGTCATCGCCCAGCGGCGCTTGGCGCGGCCACTGACGTGCTTGGGATCATACTCGCCCATCTCGTTCGACTTGGGATCACCCAGTTCGCCCTGCGCATCGTTGGCCACCGGTGCGCGCAACCCCGGCAGAAACTTGCCCGGCGCCTGACCGATAAACTCCTCGTGCTCGGGCTCCTTGCCGCTGAGCAGGTCCTGCAGCGACACGGCGCGGGCGATGCCACGCCCGTGCTGGCGCCCCGACCCTTCGGTGGTGACGATCATCGAATGGCCGTCGACCTTGGTCACCGAACAGCGCACGCCGACCAGCTGGTAGCCGCCGGCCGAATCGTTGGACGCGGGGAGCAGGCCCCACGCATTGTGTCCCGTGTTGTTGGCGTAGCGCCCGGCGTTGGTGTGCCCGCGGCCCACCATCACGGCGACCGTGTCGGGCCGCACGCCGATGTACAGGAAGGCGGGCGCGGTGAGCGTCCCGGCGGCGGTCTTCACTGTCACGTGATCGCCCGCCTCAACGCCCATCTTCTTCGCGGTCTCGGGGTGCATCTCGACCACGGTCTGCCAGCAGATCTTGGTGACCGGGTCGGGCAGCTCCTGCAGCCACGGCTTGTTGGCGCCGCGCCCGTCACCCATCAGCAGGTTGGCGTAGGTGGCGAGGTAATACTCGCCATTCGCCTCGCCCGCGATGGCGGGCTTCATGATCCTGGCCGTGGGTGCGACGCGCACCGGCAGGCTGCCGGTGAGCAGTCCCTTGGGCAGCGCGGCCTGCAGCGGCGCGTTGCCGCCGATGTGTGCGGCCACGACGCCGCGATAATCCGCCGGCCACTTGGCGATGTCGGCGGCGTGCTGCCGGTCCTCGGCCGCGTCAGCCGGACACGCGAAGCACGGCAGCGGCTTGAGCGATGCCAGCAGGACGTCGGCCGTGGACCGCGTATTGAAGACCGGGTCCATGGTCGGCTGCTGCAGGCCGAGCGTCCCCTTGACCGGCTCGGCGATGCCCCAGCTTTCGAGCGCGTGATGGTCGGGCAGGATGAGGTCGCAGAGCGCCGTCGTCTCATCGGGCACCGAGGAGAACGAGACCTTGAACGGCACCTTGGCCACCGCCGCGGCAAAGCCGAGGCCGGCCGGCGTGCTGTACACCGGGTTGGCGCCGCGCACGAAGAGCGCAGGGACATCGCCCTTCTCCATGGCGGCCACGACATCGTTAAGCACGGCCGGCGGCACCACGCCTTCCCAGGCGCCGTACGCCTCGGCTGGCTTCACCGTGACGCCCACGTTGCCGAGCGTCCTGTTGAGCGTGTTCACCTCGGTGGCGAGGTCGAGCGCCTTGGGGCCCGACCCGCCCGCGATGAGCAGCGACGGCTTGGTCGACGCCACTTCCTTTTGCAGCGCCTCGAGCGTCTTCTGCGGCACGTCGGTGGCCTTGGCGGCGGCGGCCGGCGTCACCTTGCCCGCGAGCATCTGCGCAATCATTCCGGCGGTGCCGGGCTTGGCGGCAATCCACTGGTCGGCGTTGAGGCCGGTGAGCGGACGGCGCGGGCCGATGTAGACCAGCCGCGGCGCGCCTTCGATCTTGCCGCGCGCGTCTGCAAAATCGAGTTGCTGCGGCACCGGCAGTCCCCAGCCGTCGAGGAAATCCGCCGCGAACGAGACGATGAGCCGTGCCGCGCCAAAGTCGAGCTTGGGCCACGCCACGCCATAGACGGCCTTGTTGGCGGCGATGGTCGCGAACGGCGCCTCGGCGTCGTAGCTGATGTGCGCCGGCATGTCGCGGTACTTCAGCCAGCCGTCGAGGAAGGTGTGCAGCAGCCCTTGCTCGTGCTGATTGATGAAGACGGCATTGCCCGCCTTGCCGCTCTTCATTGCCGTGTCGACGCCCTTGTGCAAGGCGTCGATGGCCGCATCCCACGCGATCGGCACCAGCGTGCCGCCCTGACGGATCATCGGCCCGCGGAAGCGATCGGGATTGTACAGCCCCTGCAGCGAGGCCTGCCCGCGGGCGCAGACCGCGCCGCGGTTGACCGGGTGGTCGGGGTTGCCATCGGCCCGGATGGCCCGGCCGTCGCGCGTCTCGACAATCAGGCCGCAGCCGGCCGCGCATTCACGGCAGGTGGTGGCATAGAAGTTCGAGACGCCCGGCACACTGTTGTCGGGCGACGTGACGTAGGGAATGAGCTTCTCGACCTGGTCGGTGCTGCACCCGACCATTGTCGTCGCGGCGCCAGTGACGCCGAGGACCTTCAGGAAATCGCGGCGCTTGACGCCGTTGGTCGTTTCCGCGGGAGTCGTCATGCGTCGGCCCTAGTGGTGGCAGTTGGAACAGTCGTACGACGCCTTCTTGCGGACACCGTTGCGTTCGTCGGCAAGCGCGGCCGAATCGGGCTGATACCCGGCAGCGCGCATGCCCTCGGCGCGCGAGTAGCCATTCACGTGGCAGGCGACGCACCACCCCATGTTGAGCGATGCATACTGGAACACCTGCGGCATGTTCTGCACCTGCCCATGGCAGGTCTGGCAGGTGATGCCGGCGTAGACGTGACGCACGTGGGTGAAGCGCACGTATTCCGGCACCTTGTGCACACGCACCCACGCGATGGGGAGCTTCTTATTGAACGCCTCCGCCACCTTCTTCACTTCCGGCCGGTCGATGGCGGTGATGGTGTGGCATCCCATGCAGCTGGCGACGGCGGGCAGCCCCGGGTCGGCCGACTTGAACGCCGCCGAGTGACAGAACACGCAGTTCATCTGCAGGGTGTTCACGTGCACCGGATGCGGAAAGACGACAGGCTGCACCGGCGAACGGCCAGTGCCCTCGCCCAGATAGTGGGTGTAGCCCGAAGCGCCGCTGTATCCCCACGGGCCAGGCTTGGCCTTGCCGCCGGCCTCGCGATTGGCCTTCTGGGTCGCGTTCTCGATGGTGCCCGCCGCAACAGCGGCGGTCTGGTAGTTGCCGGCGTAGGCGGACATCAGCGTGGAGGCGATGGCGATTGCCACGACGCTGGTGATCACCAGCCACTTCCTGCGTCCCGTCATCGGATGGGTCCGGGAGAATGGGAGGATTGGGGGGGCGGGTGCCGCGCTCGAGCAGGGCGCGGCACAACGGGCAAAATTTCGCCGTCGGTATAGATGTGCGCAAGGCGAATTCGCAATCCGCCTTGCGCTTGTGGAGTACGTGTCCTTGAAGTATCGACCGCTCTGGGAGAACGTCGCGGTGCGCGCGCTGCGGCCTGGCCGGCTGTCAGTCCTTGCCGGACGCTGGCGGCGCGTCGCCGCGCCTCTGCCACGGTCCCTTGGCGAGTCCGCGCGTGATGCGGTCGATGGTCCGTTGGACCTCGATGGCGATGGCGCGCAGCATCGTCACTTCGCGTTCGTCGGGCTTGGCGCGAAAGGCCAGGCTCCGCACGCTGCGCATCACGAGTTCCGGATTCCGCGTGCGGAAGAAGGCGATCTGCTCGAGCGCCGTCTGGGTGTCGGCGAACATCCGCTCCCACTCCTCGTGCGTCGCCGGCCCCGACTGGTGCCGGTGCGATTCCACCTTGCGCGTGGCGTCGCCCACTGCGACATGGAATTCGTAGAGCGCCACCAGCACCGCCTGCGCGAGGTTCAGGGACGAGTGTTCCGTGGTGGGAATCATGCACATCAGCTGCGCGCGGTCGAGCGCGTCATTGGGCAGGCCATGGTCTTCCTGTCCGAACAGCAGGGCGACGCGCACTCCGGCCTCCAGATCGGCCACGTGGCGCTCGGCGACGGCGCGCGGTGTGATGCGCTCCCATTTGGCCGAGCGGCGCTTGCCAGCAAAGCCAATCACGCGGTGGCAATCGGCGAGCGCGGCGTCGAGCGTCTCGAAGTGGCGGATTTTCTCGACGATGTCGCGCGTATCGTGCGCCACGCCCTCAATGCGGAAGGGATCGTACGGACAGGGCTGGACGAGCCGCAGGTCGCTGGCTCCCATGTTCTTCATCGCGCGCACGGTGGCGGCGATGTTGACGGGATCCTGCGGGAAGAGGAGGACGACGGTGAGGTGGTCGAGGGCTGGCATGCGACGAAGATAATGGATCACGCTGGTTGCTTGGCGGCCGAGGGTGTTGGCGTGGATGGCGAATGGCCGTGACGCTGTCATCTTCCTGACAGGAACCGATCGTAATGTTCGGAGCACGTGGATGTTCGCCACCGTGCCCCGGAGAATTCGTGAAGGTCCGTCATTTCGTCATCGCAGGCTCAACACTGTGCACCTTCCTGCTGACGGAGGTCGCCGCGACGCAGGCTGCGCCAGTCGTCGCCGCGCCAAAGGGCGAGGTGCGGGGGCGCATCGTGAATGCCGTGACTCAGGCTCCGATTTCCGGCACCACGGTGGAGGTGACCCTCATCGGCGTCGCCGCGCCCGCGATCCGCGTGTCCTCGGCGACGGATGGCTCGTTTCACGTACGCGGCCTGCGCACGGGGCGCTATCGCGTCCGCGTGCGTGCCTTCGGATTTGCTCCACGCGAGCTGCCGCCGGTGGAACTCAGCGCCAGAGTGCCGGGCGTCGACGTGGGGAGCGTGGCGTTGAACGCAGCCGCGCTCGAGCTGGAATCGCAGGTCGTCACAGCGAAGCGGGAGGTGGTGCAGCTTGCACCCGACCGAAACGCGTTCGTGGTGCGCGACATGCCTGTCACGCGCGGAGGCAGCGCGATCGACGTGCTGCGGAATGTGCCGTCGGTCGATGTTGACATCGACAACCTGGTGAGCCTGCGCGGCAACTCGGGGGTGAAGATCCAGATCAACGGGCGCACCAACCCGATGAAGCCCGACCAGATGGGGAACTATCTCGCGCAGCTCCCTGCCGCCATCGTCGACCGGGTGGAGGTCGTGACCAATCCGTCGGCCCGTGAAGACCCCGATGGCGTTGTCGGCATCATCAACATCGTACTCAAGCAGCAGGACGACGCCGGAACGAGTGGCGGACTCACTTTCGGCGCCGGGACCACCGGCCGCGCCGACATCGGGGGCAACGTCGGGTATCAGGGAGGGCCGTGGACACTCTACGGGAGCTACGGGTTCAGCCGCGACAACCGGCCGCGTACCGACGCGATCTTCCGTGAGAACCTCTATGTCAACCCAGTCACGTACCTCGACGAGTCGGGGCGCCGCTCGCAGGTGCCCCTGTCGCACACCGTCACCGGCAGCGCCGAATACGAGCTTGGCAAGCGCGACGCGCTGTCTCTTGACGCATCGTTTAGCAGACGCGCCGAGACCGAAACGAACGCGTTGCTCTATCGCAACCTCGATGTCGCGCACGCGCTGACTTCGATGAGCGACCGCACGACGTGGGGCACGGGGACGCAGGGGAGTTTCGAATCGACCATTTCCCACAAGCACGCCTTCGCCGCCAAGGGGCACAAGCTGTCGAGCGAGCTCACGCTGGTTCGGGAGGTGGAGGGCGGCCCCGGACGTGTCGCCGCACACGCGCTGGCGCTCGACGGATCTCCGACCAGCACCACCGCTCTCGAGAACGAGACCGGATGGGAGCATCCGCAACAGCAGTCGCTGAAAGTGGATTACGTGCGTCCGCTCGCCGGCCACCTGCGCCTTGAAGCGGGCTACAAGGGATCGAAGATGCCGCTCCATACCACGTTGGAGACCTATGTCTTTGACGCGGGCCGGGGCACGTACCTTCCCGATTCGACGCGGATCAACAATTTTTCGTATGACCAGCAGGTGCACGCCGTGTACGGCATCCTCAACGCGCAGCGCGGCAAGTTTGTGCTGCAGGGCGGCCTGCGCCTTGAGCGCGCCTCCACGCAGTTCAACCTGCGGTTGCGCGGTGTGACGTACGACAACGCGTACAACAGTGTCTTCCCAAGCGCCCTCATCGTGTGGAATCCCGATGACGGGCATCAGGTGAAGCTCAGCTACTCGACACGCATTCGCCGACCCGACGACACCGACATCCTTGACCCGCTCCCTCATTACGCCGATCCGCTGAACATCTCGCGGGGTGATCCGTACCTGAAGCCCGAGTACATTCGCGCCTTGGAGCTCGGCCTGCAGCGCTCGACGGATCGCGCGACGTTGCAGGTCACGCCGTATTACCGCCATTCACTCGATGCCGTCCGGTCCATCCGGACCATCGACGCCGCGGGCGTAACCACCCGCACGTACGCCAATGTCGCCACGATTGACGCATACGGCACCGACGTCACGCTCGCGCTGCGTGGCGGACGGCTGACGGGGTTTGTCAGCGGAAGCGCCTACCGGCAGGTCAGTGACGCGGGGAGCACCCTGTCGGGGCTGTCGGTGAAGACATTCGGCTGGACGACGCGAACCAGCCTGTTCCTGCGCGCGTCGCGCACCGTCGATCTGCAGGCGCTGGCGTCATACCAGGCACACATGGACGTCGAGCAGGGCTGGAACGGCAGTCGCACGCGGTTCAGCATGGCGGCGCGCCAGAAGCTGCGTGGCGGCCAGACAAGCGTGACGCTGCGGGTGATCGAGCCATTCCACACGACGCGGGAACGCAGCGCCACGATTGACCCGCGGTTCTATCAGATCACGGACCGCACGCGCGCCGTTCGCGGCCTGTTGCTCAGTGTGAACTGGCTGTTCGGCAAGCCGCCTAAGGAGGAGGGCGCGAACGACCTGCTGAAGGGCGAGGTGGGCGTGCCCTGATTCAGCTCGGTGGATGCTAGATTCCTGGCATGGACTTTCTTCTCGAACTCATTCACCGTCTCCGCGACCTCGATGCCCTCGTCGCGTGGGCCGGCATGGCCGGCCTCGCGGCGATCATCTTCACCGAGACCGGGCTGTTCTTCGGCTTCTTCCTTCCCGGCGACTCGCTGCTCGTCACGGCCGGCCTGCTGTCGGCCACGCCGTCGTCACCCGTCAAGTTCGACATTGTGCTGCTCGGCTGTCTGCTGAGCGCGGCGGCGATCGCGGGCGACAACACGAATTACTGGGTTGGGCGACTGAGCGGACCGAAGATCTTCCGGCGCGACGACTCCTTCTTCTTCAAGCGCAAGTACGTCGACGACGCGCACGCCTTTTATGCGAAGTGGGGCGCCATCACGGTTGTGCTCTGCCGATTCATGCCGATCATCCGCACGTTCGCGCCACTTGTCGCTGGCGTGGCGGGGATGCGATACCGCACGTTTCTCACGTACAGCATCGTCGGTGGATTGTCGTGGATCTGGTCGATGCTGATGACTGGCTACCTGCTTGGTCGCTTCGTGCCGGGCGTCGCGCAGCATGTGGAGAAGGTTATCATTCTCGTCGTTCTCATCTCGATTTCACCGGCGATTATTGGCGGCATCAGGGCGCGGCGCGGAGCACGAGGGAACCCGTAGGCCCTGTGCGCTACTATTATTGAGCAACTGCTGTCATCCGTCTCCCGTTTTCCGTTTCTTCAGCCCCCCTTGGAGATTGTCATGGCCCACACGCTTCCTCCCCTCCCCTACGCTGTCGCCGCGCTCGAGCCGCACATCGACGCGCTGACGATGACGATCCATCACGACAAGCACCACAACGCCTACGTCACCAACCTCAACGCCGCCATCGACAAGGCGCCCGAGCTTGGCAACTGGACGCTCGGCGACTTGTGCCGGAACATCGCGCAGGTGCCCGAGGGTGTGCGCGGCGCGGTGCGCAACAATGGTGGCGGCCATTGGAACCACTCGCTGTTTTGGGAGCTGATGGCGCCGAACGCCGGCGGCGAGCCTGGCGGCGATGTCGGTGCGGCGATCACGAAGACGTGGGGCGACTTCGGCAAGTTCCGCGACGCATTCAAGGCGGCGGGCACCGGCCGGTTTGGGTCTGGCTGGGCGTGGCTGGTGGCCGGGCGCGATGGGGCGCTGGCCATTGAGAGCACGCCCAATCAGGACAACCCGCTGATGGAGGCCAAGCACGCCATTCTCGGGCTCGACGTGTGGGAGCACGCCTACTATTTGAAGTATCAGAACCGTCGCCCCGATTACATTGACGCGTGGTGGAACGTGGTGAATTGGGGTGAGGTCACGAAGCGGTACGCGGCGCGATAATTCGCTGCTGACCGAGTCGTATTGATGACGGTTCATGGCCCCGGCGCGTGTAGCGTCGGGGCCATGTCACATCCGACGTTGCTGCAGGTGGTGCGGGAGCGGCTCGCATTGCGGCGGGCGAGTCCACGCACGGTGGAGGCGTACACCGACTGGATCAAGCGGTACGTGCGGTTCCATCAGGGACGGCACCCGAGGCAGCTTGGCGAGTCCGAGATGACCGCCTTCCTGTCGTACCTTGCGACGGAACGTCGCGTCGCCGCATCGACGCAGAATCAGGCGTTGGCCGCGCTGCTCTACCTGTACCGCGAGGTGCTCGAGACGCCGGTCGGGTGGCTCGACACGATGGTGCGCGCCAAGCGGCCCGCGCGGGTGCCGACGGTATTGAGCCGAGCGGAGGCGCAGCGCGTGCTCGACGCCATGCGAGGGACGTCGCAGCTCGTTGCGCTCGTCCTGTACGGATCCGGGATGCGCCTCAGCGAGTCCTGTGCGTTGCGTGTGAAGGACGTCGACCTCGATCGGCGCGAGCTGGTGGTGCGGCAGGGCAAGGGTGGGCGTGACCGGCTGACAATGCTCCCCGAGTCGCTCGCCGAGCCGCTGCGCGCGCAGCTCGACCGCGTGCGCGCTCTGCATCGCCGTGATTTCGCGGCTGGGCGCGGGCACGTGATGCTCCCCGATGCGATGGCGCGCAAGGTGCCAAGCGCGGTGCGGGATGTCCGGTGGCAATGGGTCTTCCCAGCGACTCGCTTCTACCGTGATCCCGCAACCGGCGCGTGGGTGCGGCATCATCTTCACCAGACGGTTATCCAGCGGGCGGTGGCGGACGCGGCGCGCGCTGCCGGCCTGAGCAAGAGGGTCGGCTGCCACACGTTTCGCCATTCGTTTGCCACGCACCTTCTGGAGGCCGGCTACGACATCCGCACGGTGCAGGAACTGCTTGGGCATCGTGATGTGAAGACGACCATGATCTACACGCACGTGCTCAACAAGGGTGGGCGCGGCGTGCGCAGTCCGCTGGATGCCCTCTACCAGCCGGCCGGCGCGCAGGCCGCGTCAACTCCTCCACGCGACGCTGAGCCTGTCACCCACGATAGGCCGACCGCCGCGCGCAACCTAACGTCCCTGCATCTCATTGACGGCCGCGCGCTCAACTCGCACTGGCGTGAGGACTTGAGACGCTGAATATTAGTGAGATGTTCGGCGTGCTAGACTGACCGCGTTTCGCGGTCTAACTCGTCCTGTGCAAGTCCACTTTGCTTTCTAATCGTCGTTACGCAAACACTCCTAGGGTCGCGGCCAGGGTAAGCTAGGCTTGCGCGAGTATTCGAAATATTGTATATTTGGCCGTGACCACCAAGGACGTCATCTGGGTTGGCTCTTCGCGAGCCGACCTTCGGGCACTGCCCGAACTGGCTCGGCGCCAGCTGGGGTTTGAGTTGCGCGAGGTGCAGTCGGGCGGCCTGCCGCAGGACTGGAAACCCGTGGCGACCGTTGGGGCAGGTGTCATCGAGATGCGCGTCCGAATCGACGGGGCGTTTCGCCTTATGTACATCGCCAAGTTTGCGGAAGCGGTCTACGTGCTACACGTGTTCCAGAAGAAGTCACAGAAGACCTCACCGCTCGACCTTGCCGTAGCCAAGACGCGGCTTGCGGCGGTTCGACGTACTCGCCGGGGAGGGTAGCCACATGGCCATTCGTATGCAGCGATCGTCGGGCAACGTGTTCACGGATGCCGGTTTCCCCAAAGAGGAAGCGGCACACCTCCTCATTCGCGCGGATCTCATGATTCAGCTCAAGGCGCTCATCGAGGAACGTGGGCTGACGCAGAAGAGCGCCGCCGAAGCACTTGGCGTGACGCAGCCCCGAATCAGTGACTTGGTCCGTGGCCGCATCGATCTGTTCAGCATTGATACGCTGGTCGAGATGCTCACGCACCTGGGCGTCGCGGTCACGCTGAAGACCAAGCGTCGCGCGCGTGTTGCATAAC
>JANYJW010000005.1 GCA_025361705.1 Gemmatimonas sp. | reverse complement strand
CGCGCGCGATGACAGTGCGCAGCGTGCCGGTGCCAACGCCCGACTTGTTGTTGGCGTTCACCTGCACCGCGACGGTGCGCGCTGCCGAGCAGGCCCATCCGCCAGCCGGCAGGGTGACGCTGAGCTGGGTGGTGGTGGCGGCGGTGATGGTGACCGGCACGCCCTCAACGAGCACGGCATTGCCGGCAATGGACGCCGCGAAGCCGCTGCCGGCGATGGTCGCCGTCCCCCCTGCCGTCATGGCACTGATGCTGGTGATGCGCGGCGAGGTCGTCGTCACGTTGGCCGTGACACGAATGCGCGATGTGGCGGTGATGCCTTCGGTGTTCCCGGAAATCACGGCCGTGCCAGCGGCTACTGCGGTCACCACGCCGAGCTGGGTCACCGTGGCCACCTTGGGCGCGTCGGTGCTGAAGAAGACGGTGGGGTTGGAAATGGCGCGACCGTTCGCGTCCTTGGCCACGGGGACGAGCGTCACGGTGCCCGCCGGGAGCGCAATCACCGCCGAGTCGCGATCGAAGCCGAGCGTGGCAATGGGCGGGTTGCTGATGACGATCGACACGTCGCCCGACTTGCCGCCCGAAGATGCCCGTGCCGTGCCGGTGCCCGGCTGCAGCGCCGTCGCAACGCCCGATGCCGAGACGCCGAGCACCGACGGCGTGCCGGAAGTCCAGGTGACGGCGGCGCCTGCGATGGCGTTGCCGTCGGTTCCGACGACCGTCGCCGACAGTTGCGTGGTGGCGCCGACGACCATCGACGTCGAGGCCGCGGTGGCGGTGACCGACCCGACCGGAATCGTGCGTGGGCCACTGCTGCCCTCGCAGGCCGCCACCGCCAAGAGTCCAACTGCCAGCAAACGCCGCATCACGCCTGAAATCCTCCTGATGGCCGGAGCCCGGCGCGCATCGGCCGGGTGCACCAATTATGGCGCACGCACCCACGAACCGTCAGCTTAGGACACGATGACCGACGACGAGGTTCCCCAATTCGCGTCCTGGCGTGAGGACGCGCGCGACTGGGCCGCGGGGCGTGCCTGGCCGTGGCGGGCCGTCGTGCTCGTGGCGCTCGCCTGGCAAGCGAGCATTCCGTTCCGCGACGGCGAGGCATTTCACGTCTTTCGCGGCATCACATTTGGCGCGCACGAATTCGGGCACCTGTTCTTCGCACTCTCGGGCAACGAGTGGCTCACCGTGGCCGGCGGCTCGCTGATGCAGTTTCTCGTGCCCGTGGGCGCGGCAGCCGTGATGCGCTACTACCGCGACTGGTTTGGAGTGGCGGCGTGCGGCATCTGGCTGGCATCGAGTCTTGCCGACCTTGCGCCCTACATTGCCGACGCGCGCGCCATGGAGCTCGACCTCGTGAGCTTCTCCGAGGACGGCGCCGGCCACGACTGGAACTACCTGCTCGGCAAGGCCGGCATGCTGTTTCAGGATCAGGCTCTGGCGCGCGCCGATCGGCGTGCGGGGTTGCTGGTGCTGGTGGGAGCGGTGGTGCTTGGGGGGTGGGTACTCCTGCAGATGCGGCGCGTGAAGACTGCTGATTGAGGATTGGGAATCCGGATTCCATGTCCTCCGTCGTCAGGAACGCGGCTTCCTCGTCGAGGGGATGCTCTCCTCCACCCATTGATGCACCGCGACGGTCGCGGGAAAACCGATGGACCCCGCCGAGAGCGCCACCACTTGATAGAGCTCTTCGCGCGTCGCCCCCGCCGCGACGGCCTTGCGGACGCCGGCGTGCACCGCGCCCTCGCGCATCGTGCCGATGGAGATGCCGAGCTTCACGAGGCGCGCGCTCTTGGCGTCGAGCGGCCCGTCCTTGCCCGCTATGCCGACGAGTTGCCATGCCTCGCCGACTTTCGGGAAGCGCTTCAGGAATGCCGAGTACGCCTTGGGCGGCTTGTCGAGTTTGGGCATGTCAGCAGCCCTCCTTCTTTTTCTTCTTGGGCGCGCCGGCTCCCGCCGCCTGCGGCGTTGGCATTGCCAACGTGGGCATGGCCGCCTGTGCCGTCACTGCGGAATCGCCGGCCACCGCCTGCGGTGTGCCGCCAAAATACTTGCTCACTTCTCTGGCCCGCGCGAAATCGACCACCTGGGCAGGAGTGGGCGTGGCCGGAATACGCGGGAACAGCACGTGGTCCTTCCATGCCTCGAGTCCGCCGCGCAGGATGTACACGCCCTTGAATCCCTTCGCCTTCAGCAGCATCCACGCCTGCGCGGCGCGTGGTCCGCCCTCGGCGTACAGGATGACCTTCTCGTTGCGCAGCAACGACGATTGCGCGAGACCGGCCACCGGAATGTTCTCGGCGGGCGGAATGTGGTACTCCGCGTAGGCGGCTTCTGTGCGCAGGTCGACGACGCGGAAATTCGACTTGCCCTGGATGATCCAGTCCGCCAGCGTCCCGACGTCCACCTGGTCGGCGTCGGTCGCCATCGCGAGCGAGAGGTCCTTGGCGTTGACCATCGCGCCAGCGCCCACGTACGGACTCCCGGCAAACAGCGCCACAACGCCGAGCACGAAAGCCACGAGCGCGAGGCGGCCATTGATCGAGAGGTTCTTCAGGAGATCAGACATCGTCAAGCCTCCACGTTGCGTGCGGCCATTCGCTTCTCGACCCACTCGGCGCCCGCGAATCCGCCCAGCGCCATGAGGACCACAGCGAACACGATGACGCCGTACGGCAGGCCCGTGACCTGCGGCAGCGTGAGCTGGCCCATCGGCGTCGACGCGTAGAACGTGCTCACCAGCGGGTAGATCTCACCGAAGCCGAAGATCCCGGCGAAAATTCCGAGGAAGAGGACCATCGCGTCAATACGGCCTGTCGCGACACCCACGCACGCGGTGCCGGGACAATACCCCCCGACGACGAAGCCCATGCCGAGGATGAGGCCGCCCGCCATCTGCGGCAGGAGGAACGTGGGCGTGAGGTAGACCAGCGACAGGTCGAGGACGCCGAAGACCGCGAGATAATAGACGCCGAGCATCGCCGTGACGATCGCCGTGAACATCACCTTGAAGACCCGCAGGTCGGTGAAATAGAACTGGGCCGCGAGCTTGCGCGCGTTGCCGAATCCCGCGCGTTCGAGGAAGAAGCCAAAGCCGATGCCAATGGCGAACGCGACGACGAGGCCGAGGTTGTCGCCGAAGAGTCCGTACTTGAAGAAGGGCGCGATCATGTCCACTGCCTCCGCATGACGTACGCCAGCGCGTAGGCGCCGACGAAGACCATGATCATGAACGCCCAGCTGCCGGCATTGAGCAGCGCGCCCCCGGTGAGCGCCTGTCCGCTCGTGCACCCGCGCGCGAGCTTGGCACCGACGCCCATCAGCACGCCGCCGATGAACGCGAAGATGAGGCGTCGCGACGTGGTGATGTGCGGCCCCTTCTCGACGGTGCGCGCGACGCGGTGCGCGAGCATGCCGGAGAGGAAGCCGCCGACGAAGACGCCGAGCACCTCGAAGACGAGCCAGTCCTTGAGCGGGCTCGTGCCGTCCTTGAGGTATTCCGCGAAGGCCGGATTGTTGGCGACGTGCGCCGGCGCGACGACGTTGAGACCGGCGGTGATGGTCGACGCGAACGCGCCCGACGCGCCCAGCCCGCGTCCCATGACGACGAACGAGGCGAGGAGGACAAGCCCGAGTCCGAATCCCGCGAGATATGGATTCCAGTAGGGTTGTGCGGTCCGTGATTCCATGCGATCACTCCTTGAAGGCGCGCGGCTCAGCTCCAACGGCTGAACTGTCCAGCGAAGACGATGACGAAGCGAAGGGCGAGGCCACCGGCGAGCACCAGGAGGGGCGCCAGCGCGGTGTGCTTGATCTTGTGGTTGACGGCGAGCAGCTGGATGGCGAGCGGCAGCAGAACGCCCATGCCGATCACCAGCACCCAGAAGTACGGGGCGAACGGTCCGTCGAGCAGCAGGTGGACGGCGTCCTTGTGCACGCGCGAGTTCGTGAGCAACCCCGTGATGAACCCGCCGAAGACGAAGAGCTCGAGCGTCAGAAAGGCGTTGTCGGCCTTGGCGAGCAGCTCACGCTCATACTCGTCGGTGGTGATCAGGTGCACGAAGGCGGCCGCCGCCGAGAGACCCGAGACAAGGAAGAGCATCCAGAGCATCGCGCTGTTCCAGAGCGGACGCGCACCGAACGAACTCAGCAGCACGCCCGTGTACATGCCAAGCAGCGTGCCAAGCAGCATGTTGGCAATGCCGATGTTCTTGATCAGCACCGGACGCGCGTTGAGCGCGGCGGACCAGCGGTCGAAGATGGGGACCTTGCCCTGGTAGCGCTCCGGAATGCGGATGAGCGTGTTCACCCAGAGCGCGGGATAGACGATCATCAGGAGCCACGAGCCCCATGACATCGGCGCGGTCACCTGGAAGGTCGTGAAGAGGCGCCAGAAGTAGAGCTTGTGCTCGAGGTCCAGGAAGAGCGCGCCCATGCCGCCGCTGAGCAGCACGAGGGCGATGTGCGGCAGGTAGAAGCAGGAGAAGACGTTTTTCTTGTACTGCCCCTGCAGCACGAAGTAGCCCGAGATGATCATGATGCCGGCGACCAGCCCACCCAGGAACAGGTAGACCGGGATCTGCCACGACCAGATGCTCAGCAGCGGGTCGATCAGCGCGTTGTGGCGCGTGATGGTGAGTTCTTGCATCGGAGCGCTCACGTGAGGTAGTAGATGCGCGGCTTCGTGCCGGCGTCCGGCAGGAGCACATGGTGCCGGCGCGAGGCGAGCAGCGTGCTGACGTCGCTGTTCGGGTCGTCGAGGTCCCCGAAGTGCATGCAGTGCGTGGGGCAGACCGCGACGCACGCCGGCAGCAACCCCTGCTCCACCCGATGGATGCAGAACGTGCACTTGTCCGCGTAGCCGTCGGGATGGATGAAGCGCGCGCCGTACGGGCACGAGGCCACGCAGCCCTTGCAGCCGATGCACTTGTCGGCATCGACGAGCACGACGGCGCCCAGATCATGCACGTGGCTGGCGCCGGTCGGGCAACACGAGACGCACGGCGGGTCGTCGCAGTGGTTGCAGCGCTCCGACCGGATCTCCAGGTGCGTCGTGGGAAAGGTGCCCGTGACCTCGGTGGTGATCCAGTCGCGGTTGAATCCCTCGGGGACCGAGTTCTCGGTCTTGCACGCGACCACGCAGTCCATGCAGCCCACGCACCGGACCGTGTCGATGGCCATGCCGAACCTAGCCACGGGCGGCCTCCGGTTCGATGGTGACGAAGTTGACGTTCATGCCCGTGCCGCCCATCAGGGGATCGGTCGCGTAGCGCGTGACAAGCTGGGAATCGCTCGCCCCCTTGCCGAAAGCGTGCTTCAGGCCGCGCGCCGTGTGGCCGAAGCCGTGCACCATGTAGACGCAGTCCGGGCGAATCCGCTCCGTGGCCTTCACGCGCACCCGGTTGCTCACCACGCCGTCCTGGTTCCTGAGGCAGACGTAGTCGCCCGATTTGAGGTCCATGCGCCGCGCCATGTCGGCATTGAGCCACACCTCGTTCTCGTCCATCATGTCCGACAGGATCCGATTGGACTGGGTGCGGCTGAACGAGTGCACGGGCGAGCGGCCAAACAGCAGGCGGAACGACGCTGGCGGGCCCTCGGCGTGCCGGGTGTACACCGGCACCGGATCGAACCCCGCCTTCTCGAGCTGCAGCGAGTAGAACTCGATCTTGCCCGATGGCGTCTCGAACGCCAGTGAAGCACCCTCTTCGACGACCGTCGGTTGTGGCGCGCCGCGGACGATGCCCCGCGTCTTGAGATCGGCAAGGCTCATGCCCGCCGCCGTCAGCCGGTGATCGAGGTACTCCTCGATGTCCTTCCACGGATAGTACTGCGCCAGGCCCAGCGTCTCGGCCAGCTTCTTGGCCATCCACCAGTTCGGCTTCTGGCCATGCGGCGCATCCACCACCGGCTGGCGCAGCGCCACGAAGGGTTCCCGGAAGAGTTCGACATTGAGGTCGTCGAACCGCTCGAGGTACACCGCCTCGGGAAGCACCACGTCGGCCCAGCCCGCGATCTCGTTGGGAATCACGTCCACGACCACCAGCAGGTCGAGGTTCTTGATCGCCTTGATCGTCTCGTCCTCGTTGGGCAGCGCCTGGATGAGATTGGTGGCGTAGGTGAACCAGGCCTTGATCGGATACGGCGCGCCGGTAATCGTCGCTTCGCGGATGCCCGTCGAGATGGCCTCGTGGGCAAATGGGTAGCGCATGCCGGGGTTGTCGAGCTTCGGCTTGGCCGGCTTGGGGTACGCGGGATACGGATAGCCCGGCACATCCATACTTGACGGCGCGTAGAAGCCGCCCTTGTGGCCCCAGCTCCCCAGCAGCGCATTGAGCAGCGCGACCGCGCGACTGCGCTGCGTGTCGTCGCCGTACCAGGTGGCGTGGCGCCCCGGATGGACCAGCGTGGCCGGCCTGTGGCGCGCCATTTCGCGCGCCGTCTCGCGAATGACGGCCGGGTCGATGCCCGTTTCGGGATACGCCCACTCGGGCGTGCAGCTGGCGATGCGGGCGGCAAACTGATCGAAGCCGAAGCCGTGCGCCGCAACGTACTCCTTGTCGTACAGCCCTTCCTCGACGAGGACGTGCATCCACGCGAGGAGGAGCGCGAGGTCCGTGCCGGGCTTGATGGGGAGGTAGTGCCTGGCCTTGCTCGCCGCCACCGAGAATCGCGGATCAACGACGATGATCGAGGCACCGTTGCCGACGGCTTCCGCGAACTCCTGCACCTGGGAATTGTGCATGTTCTCGCCCAGATGGCTGCCGATGAGCACCAGGCACTGCGCGTTCTTGATGTCGGTGCGTTCCGGGGAGCCCACGTCCTCACCGAACGTGAGGCGGAAGCCGACGTCGCGCGGCCCGCGGCACTGCGCAAACGACGGGGCGGCAAAATTGGGCGTGCCGAACGCCTTGAGCGTGTGCTTGAGGAAGTTGCCGCCGATACCGTGCGCGAACATGGCCACGCTTTCGGGACCGTACGTCTCCTTGATCGCGTGCATCTTCGTGGCGATGTAGGCGAAGGCCTCGTCCCACGAGACCTCGGCCCATACCTCCTGGCCGCGCTCCTGCTTGCGGATCAGGGGGCGCTTGAGCCGGTCGGGATCGAAGTGCGCGCCGATGCCACCCGTGCCGCGCGGGCAGAGCCGGCCGCGGCTCAGCGGATCCTCGGGGTTTCCTTCGATCTTCCACAGCACGCCATCGCGCACCGAGGCGATCGCACCGCACTTCCAGAAGCAGATGTCGCAGTAGGTCGGGATGCGCTGCACGCCCTGGGCCGCCCGCTTGGACGGCTTGTCCGGCGCCGCGGCCGCTTTGGCGCTGGCGGCGGCGCCCGCGGCGCCCGCGGCGCCGCTGGCCACCGTGACCGTGGCCGCGGAGATCTTCAGGAACTTCCGTCGTGAGTACGTACTCATTGCTGCCTCGCCCTGGTGCACGACTTTCAACCACGAGGTCGCGTGGTTGCTGTCCATACGCTACGCGCGACTGGCCGGCTCGTCGGTCAGGTATCCGGTCGTTTCCTGTCGGGAAATACCGGAAAATATGCTTGAATACCGATATAGTGCTTTACAGGCACCGGCGACGGGCCCAGATACATTGGAACCGACCATGCATGCGCCGCGGCGGCGCCCCCATGTCTGAACCGCCTGACCCGTCCCACCGATGACTGTTCGCCCTCACATTGCCGCATGGCTGGCAGCGGCCGCCGGCGTCGGCGCCGTCGTGGCAGCGTTCGCGTGGACCGCGCCGCGTCCGACGCGCACGCCGGACCGGTCGACGCTCGACGCGCCGATCGTGATGGGGCGACGCGAGGGATGCCTCGCCTGTCACGCCGGCATCGTTGGACTCGACGGCTCGCACCAGCCGGCGCGCATCGGATGTGCCTCGTGCCACGGTGGCAATGTGCAGTCGCTCGACGCACGGCTCGCCCATGACGGGATGATCCGCATTCCCGGCAACCTGGCGGACGCGCCGCGCACGTGCGGCCAGGCGATGTGTCACGGCGCCATCATCCCGCGCATCGAACGCTCCATCATGACCACGCTTGCCGGCGTCATCGAGGTCGACCGGCGCGTCTTTGGCGACGCCGCACTGCCGTCGCAAGCTCCGCCGTCGCAAGCTCCGCCGCACGTGACCGCGCTCGGCGCGGGCCCCGCCGACACGCACCTGCGGCAACTCTGCGCCTCGTGCCACCTCGGACAACCCAAGACGGACTGGGGCGCCATCAGCCAGACGTCGCGCGGCGGCGGGTGCAACGCGTGTCACCTCGTGTACGATTCCGCGGCCACGCAGCAGTTGGAGGCCTGGCGCAACACCGCGCCACCGTCGCGAACGGGCATTCCACGGCGCCATCCCGCATTCACGATCGCCGTCGACAACGGCCGCTGCTTCGGCTGCCACAGCCGATCGGCGCGCATCGCCACCAACTACGAAGGGTGGCACGAGTTGCGCGACGCCCCAGCCGTCGCCGCGCTGACCGCCGACGCACGATTGCCCCACCCGAAGTACCGACTGCTCGACGACGGCCGCACGTTCACGCGCGCCACACCCGATGTGCATCAGTCACGCGGCATGGACTGCATCGACTGCCACACGGCCAGTGAGGTGATGGGCAAGGGCGAGGTCGTGACGCACGCGCGCGATCAGGTGCAGGTGCGGTGCGAGGACTGCCACGCGGCACGCATCGCGTCGATCCCACCCTCGCATTCCGACGCGGAGACGAACACCCTGGCCGGACTGCGCGGATGGACGTTCCGCCCGGGCGAACGCCTCGGCGTCGGCGCGTCGGGCGGGGTGCTCGCCAACGTCGTCGTCAGCGCGGACCTGGGCGCGAGGTTGCGGCACAAGCGTACCGGCACGTGGGCGCCGCTGCGCCCGCCGCGCGCGCAATGCACGCAGGGCGGCGGGCACGCACGGCTCTCCTGCAACGCGTGCCACACGGCCTGGGCGCCCCGGTGTGCCACGTGCCACACCACGTTCGCGCCATCCGCTGACGCCTATGATCACGTCGAACAGCAGGAGGTGCGGGGCGCGTGGACCGAATCGTCTGAGCCGTTCGAGGCCGCGCCGCCCACGCTCGGCATTCGATGGGACCCGCGCGACACGGCTCACCCCCACGGCGTCGTCGACACGTTCGTCCCGGGGATGATTCTCGATCTCGACCGCAATCGCACCGCCGGCGCAGCGCCCGATCGTGTCTTCCGCCGGCTGTATGCCCGCACGTCCGCGCATACGACCAGTCGCGCATCGCGCTCGTGCGCGTCCTGCCACAGCGACCCCGTGGCGCTCGGGTTCGGGCGGGGAGCGTTGCGTTTCGTCGTGTCCGGCGCAATCGGCCGATGGACGTTTACGCCGGCCCTCGGCCCGTCGCCCCAGGACGGACTCCCCGCTGACGCGTGGACAGGATTCCTGCAGGCGCGCCGCGGCATGGTGTCCACCCGCGACGACGTACGTCCATTCACCGTCGACGAGCAGCGGCGCATCCTCAGCACGGGCGCTTGCCTCACCTGTCACGACGGCGCATCGACCGTCATGCAACGCGCCATCGCCGATTTCGGCGCGACCGTCGCGCGCCACTCCCCGCGCTGCGTGCTGCCGACCTGGCCGTAGCGGTTCGTGCGGCGGGCGACTCAGTCCTCGGCGACGAGCACGAAACGCGGCACGTCGCAGGCAAAGCGCTCGCCGCCATCGACACCGAAGAAGTACTCGCCTTCCATATAGCCGCGCGGCCCCTTGAGCACGCAGAAGCTCTGGTACTCGTGCACGCCGCCCGGGACGATGATCGGCTGCTCGCCAACGACGCCGTCGCCCACCACCTCGGTGTCCTCGCCGGCGGCGTCGTGGATGTGCCAGCGGCGCGAGAGCAGCTGCGCGGGCCGCACCCCCACGTTTTCGATGCGCACGAAGTACGCAAAGACGTACTGCCGCTCGGCGGGCGTCGACTGGTCAACGAGGAACGCGGGCCGCACGGTGATGCGGAAGCCGTTGCTCAGGCGGTAGTAGAACGGGGTGGACACGCGTGAAATCTAACGACGACTGAGGACGTGGCATCCGGATTGTGATACCCGGATGCCAGATCCTCGATCTCCCTACTTGGTCCTCACCACCGCAATGCTGATGATGACCTGCCGCGGCAGTCCCGGCTCGTACGCCACCGGCACATTGCTCACGATGTCCGGGTTCAGGAACGCCGACCCGATGTACCGCCTGTCGGTGAGGTTCTGCACGGACAGCGAGCCGCGCACGCCAAACCCGTTGCCAAGCTCATGCACGCGATCCGTGAGCAGGCCCAGGCTCAGGATGGTCGACGACGGGACCGACACGGTGTTGGCGTCATCCACGAAGTAGCTGCCCGTCTGCTGCGCGCCCAGCTGCACGCGCAGTCCGCCGGCGCGCTCCGGCGCCCACGACACGGTGCCGTTGAGCAGCACTTTCGGGACGCCCACCACCTCGTTGCCCGCGTAGTCGGCAAATTTGCCGGGCTTGCCGTAGTGCACCGAGTCCACGACGTACTTCTCGTAGGTGTTCCTGGACAGCGTCAGCGCACCGGTCGCGGCCCAGCCTTGCGCAAAGCGCGCGTTCACGCCCAGCTCGGCACCCATGCGGTGCACCGTGCCCGCCGTGAAGTAGAAGCGCCCGCCGCGGTACGGCACGATCTCGTTGGAGACGGCCGTGAAGTATCCGGCAGCGTCGTACATGAGTTCGCGCAGCGCTCCGGTGCCGTGTACCAGCAGGTGGCGCGTGCCCACCTCGTACGTCGTCGAGCGAATGGCGTCGAGCAGCGGATTGAGCGCCGTCACGGTATCCTGCCCAAAGGTGCTCGCGGGATCGGTCTCGTTGCCGGCCGGCGCCTCGATGCCGCCGCCGATGCTCGCGTACACGCTGCGCGTCGCCGACAGCCGATAGTTGAGGCCGACCTTTGGCGTGACGCGCGTGAAGCTCCGCGCATCGTTGAGCTTCGGCGTGATGTTGCTCTTGTAGTCGTACGTGATGTCGTCGTAGCGTGCACCGATGCTCAGGCCGAGCTTGGCGCCGAGGGCAAGGTCCTCGGTGACAAAGACGCCGAGGTTGGAGGCTCCTTCGCGCTTGTTGTCGCGCAGGTCCAACGCCCGGGTGCTGGCGGCCGTGAGCCCATAGAACTGGATGGAGCCGTCCTGGTTGGCCATGTCGACGCCGACCGAGAGCACGCCCGTGACGGTCGGCGAAAACGCGCCGCGCGCGTGGTACACCGCGCTGCCCCCGAGGTGCAGCCGCGTGAAGTCGCGGAACGTGCCGCGCTCGCTGCGGTGCAGGAACTTGGGTTGCACGAAGATCATGGTGCTGAGATCCTGCGACGTCGAGAGCCGATGGTCGAGCGTGACGCCCAGGCGGCCCACGCGGTTGTCGCGACGCTCCTGGCGGGACTGGTACGTCGCATTGGCCTGCGCCGGGTCAGCATCCACCTGGGCCTGCGTCAGCGGGCCCGGCACGTAGAACTGGTCGTGCGTGACGTAGAGCGCCACTCCAAGGCGCGTCGCATCGCCGAGCGGCGCCACGAGCCCGGCATTCAGCAGCGATCGCGTGCTCTGCGAGTTGGCGCGCCATCCGTCGAAGTCCGACTGTGTGCCGGCCCAATGGAAGCGTGCCGTGCCCAGCGGCGCGCCGCCGGCCAGCGCATAACGCACCAACCCGAAGCCACCCGTCGTGAGTTCGGCGCGCTGGTACGCGCGATCGAACTCCGGCACGGTGGAGACGTTCACGACGCCGCCCGCCGCGTTGCCGTACACCGCCGACGCATTGGACCGAATGACGTCGATGGACGTCGCCGTCGAGAGATCGAACGCGTCGAACGACGTGCGGCCGTCCGGCTCGGTCTCGGGAATGCCGTCGAGCAGCACGCGTATGCCACGCGCCGTGCCGGCGTTCGACCGGTCGCCAGCGCCGCGCGCGCCGTAGCCGCGAATCACCAGGCGGATGTCGTTGTTGCCATAGCGCGACTGCGCCAGCACCCCGGGCACCGTGGCCAGCGCCTGGTCGAGGCCGTAGCCGCTGGTACCGCGCCACGCATCGGCGCTCACCCGCGACACGCTGAGCGGCGTCTCGAAGATGGACCGGGAGTAGCGGCTGGCCGTCACGGTGACCGTCGGCAGGCTGGCCGTGGAGTCCTTGGCCGGAACGTTCTGGGCGACGAGAGGCATCGCCACGCGCAGGAGGAGCACGGCAACCGGCAGTCTCTGAAATCGCATGTCGGCGGACTGGGCGAGAGGTGGGATTCCACGAAATATGAATATTTCATGAATTCTACAAGCACCTCCCATCAAACGTTGACCCTAGCCGACGCCCGTTGGGTCGATCCGCATGGACCCGGGCAAGGCGTCGAGCAACGGCTTGAGGTCGGTCGCCCGCTCCAGCGGCGTGACGAACGTGAGTCCGGGCAGCGTCACCACCAGCATCTTGGAGACGCCATAAAGCACCACCACCCCCGATTCGCTGTGCACCACGTTGGAGTCGGCGTCCACAAAGTGCACCGGCCCCGCCGCCCCGTTGCCCTCATCATCCAGCGACCGGGCGCGACGCAGCGACGCCCACGTACCGACGTCGTCCCATTCGAAGTCGCCGGACATGACGAGGAGCCGCGGGTCACGCTCGAGCAGCCCGCGCTCGATCCCCACCGAGCGGATGCTCCCCACGAACGCGGGGAGGTTGCCGCTGCGCAGCGCGTCGAGTCCGTCGCGCAGTTCCACCGTCTTCTCGGCGAGTTGCGTGAGCAGTTCGCCCGCCGATCCGACGACGATGCCCGAGTGCCACAGCGCGCCGGACGCGATGTGCTCTGTCGCCTCGGCCGCACTCGGCTTTTCGACGAATGACGCGACGGCATGCACCCCGCCGTCCGCCAGCAGGTGCTGCGCGTCGACAGGCGCGCCGGGGCGGATGTACCCAAAGGCCGGTTCAACGCGCGTGGGGCGCACGCCAACGGCCACCAGCGCCTGTTCGCGCTGGGCCACGCCGCCGGCGCGACGCAACACGCGCCGAAACTCGTCGGGAAAACCGACGGCCAGGTCGGCGTGCATGGCGCAGCAGAGTGTTTGCGGTCCGGCGCGACGCGCCACTTCCTGCGCCCCCCACGCGAGGGCGGCAGCGGTGCCCAGCGGACGGGGCTCGACGAGGATGTTCATCTCGGGCACCGTGGCCAGCGCCGCGCGGATGGCCGGCGCAATGTCGCGGCTGGTCATCACGAGCACGCGATCGGGCGGGATGGCCGGTGCAAGCCGCAGCACGGTGTCGACGAGGAGCGGCTGTTCACTGACGAGTCGCAGCAGCGGTTTGGGCCGCGTGGGGGTGCTCAGCGGCCAGAAGCGCGACCCGATGCCGCCGGCGAAGATGATCGCCCACAGGGGCGCGTCGGTCTCGGGCAGTTGGGTGCGCGCCGGCGCCACGGACGGCGACACCGTCGATGCCGTTCCGCCTCTGCTGCCCGAGCGCCCGTGAGATTGGAGTCCGTTCATCGTTACTCCGCCGGATCGGCGAGCACGTGGTGGCGCGGCCTGATGGAGATGGTGACGACGGCGCCGACGATCACCGCCATCGCCACGACGGTGCGCGTGCCGAGCGGCTCCGCCGCAAAGGCCCACCCCAGCACCACGGCCACGACCGGATTGACGAAGGCGTACGTGCCGACGGCTGCGGGCGAGGCCTTGGTGAGCAGCCACTTGTACGCGGAGAAAGCAATGATCGATCCGAAGCCGGCCAGGTACGTGATCGCCAGGGCGGAGCGCAAGGAGACATCACTCTGCGCCAGCTGGGCGAACTCGCCGCGCACCAGCGCGATGAGCAGCATGCCCGCGCCGCCTGCGAGCATCTCCATGGCCGAGCCAAGCAACGGCGAATCGGGAAGTGGCGCCTCGCGCGCAAAGGTCGACCCCACCGACCAGCTCAGCGTCGAGCAGAGCATCACCAGGGCGGCCAGCGGGCTGATGCCGCCGCTGCCCGCAGTGCCGCCGAACGAGACCAGCATCGACACACCCACCAGCCCCGTGGCCACACCGAGCCATTCGCGCGCCGACGGCCGCGCGCCGCCACGCATCCACGCCAGCAGCAGCATCCACAGGGGAACGCACGCAACCACCAGGGCGACAATGCCCGACGAGGCGTACTGCTCGGACCAGACGATGCCGCCGTTGCCGCCGGTCATCATCAACGGGCCGATGATGAACGCGGAGCGCCATTCGATGCGCGTGGGGGGCGCGACGCCGCGTGCGCGCAGCCACGCATACATCAGCGCACCGGCAAGCACGAACCGAATACCGCCCACCAGGAACGGCGGCACCGTCTCGATGGCGAAGCGGATGCCGAGGTAGGTGGAGCCCCAGATGAAATAGACCGCCGCGAACGCGAGCAAGAGCTTCGCGCGGGCCGGCGCTGCCGCTTGACCCAAGTGCCGATACTCCAGTTACGATGACCAAGGCAACCTCGCGTGCCACGCCCCCTTCACGCAAGCCGGAAACGTCCGATCCCCTGCCGGACGACGCCCTGCCATTGCGGTGG
>JANYJW010000056.1 GCA_025361705.1 Gemmatimonas sp. | reverse complement strand
CATGCCGCCCGCGCCCACCCAACGCACGACGCCCCGTTCACCGAAGTGAGCGGGGCGTCGCGAAGGAGAGGAACGAAGCGGGGTTTTTGAAGCCCTGTCGAATGATGAGCCCCTCAGCCGGCCTTCCGCCTTCCCCTCGTGGGGGCCTGACGTCAACCAGAATATTGGATGCCACTCGGAGGACTTATCGGCTCAAAAGATGATCCACTTCGCTCCAACGCCTTCTACCTTAGCATCGGTGCGGGGGAAAGGAAAGTGAAGCACTGCTGCTGTGGACCATAGGCTGTCCACAGCCCACCGCTTCTTTTCCCAGCCGCCCCCAGCCACTACTATTGCATCCATGCCGTACAACCTCGCCGCCGCCGCCATGCTCCTGCTCTGGGGTGCGGGGGTCTTCTTCTTTGCAGCGCCCGGCTGGATTCACATCCTGCTCAGCGGCGCCGCGGCCTTGTGGGTGTACGGCATCGTAAAGCCGAAGGCGGCCACGACGACGTAGTGGCCGCACGCGCCGTCAGGCCGCGGTCAGATCTCCCAGTTGCTGAGCACCACGCCCTGCGCGGGCACGTGCTCCTCGCAGCCGGTCATCGTCATCCGCAGGTCGGTCCACCGCACGCGCGCGCCGACGCCCACGAGGTGGCGATGCACACTGGGGTAGTCGCCCTGCACGCGGACGGCGGCGCGCGGCACGCCACAATCGCGCGCGTACCCGCCCACCGCCGCCAACAGTGGGCCAAGCAGCGCGGCATCGCCGACCGCCAGCTTGAGCACACGCAGTTCGTCGCGCGACCGCCCCTCGAGAAGCGACGCTTCGTGACAGAGCGCAAAGCCCTCGACGCCGTCGCGCCCGAAGAGCAGCACGGTGTCGCCGACGCCCAGCGTGCGCGTCAGCAGGAGCTCGCGCGAAAAATCGACGCCGGGCTGCATCTGCTGCACCAGCCGCGCGCACCCCTGCACTGCGGCAGCCGCGTCCGCCGCGCCGAGGTGCGACAAGAGCGCGCACCGGCCGCGCTGCGCCTCGAACGTGAACGTCACCGTGAGCCGCGACGGCACGAAGCCAAGGCGCCCGTAGAAACCGATGTTGTCCATCGTGCGCGGCATCGTCTCGAGCCCAAGCACGGTGCAGCCGCGCTGGCGCAGCACGTCGATGCCGCGTGTCACGATTTCGGTGCCGAGTCCCGTGCCCTGCAGGTCGGGGCGCACGGCGAGCGGGCCCATCCAGCCCTCGGTGCCCGACTGGTGCGCAACATTAAACGCGGCGAGCTGGCCGTCGCCGTCCACCCAGCACAGCGCGCCGCCCGCCGAATCCTCGATGGCGTAGCGCCAGATGAGCGGATTGAGCGGCGGCACGCGCACCCCCGCGAGGCCGTCACGCCGGTAGCGCTCGGAGAACGCGTCGGAGAAGAGCACGTTGAGCGGCCCGATGTCGGCGATGCGCAGCGGCCGCTCGTGCACCCCGCGCAGTCCGCGCGCTCGCGGCGACGCCCCGGCCGTCATGCGCCCGCCCCCGCCACCGCAAGCAGGTCGTCAGCGCCCGCGGCGCCCGCGGCCCCCCCCTCGTCGCCGCGCACCACGCGCGAGGCGCCGGTCTTCTCGTCGTGGCTCAGTACAAGGACCTGATCGAGGCCGTCGCGTACGTCGTCAATGTGCGTGATGACGATCACCTGGTCGAAGCGGTCGCGCAGCCCGCGCAACAGGCCAATGACGTTCTGCCGCCGCGTCTCGTCGAGCGACCCGAACACCTCATCGAGAATGAGCAGCGAGAACGGTTGGCCGCTGCGCTCGGCGATCATCTGCGAGATGGCGAGACGGAGGACAAGATTGGCCAGATCCTCCTCGCCACCCGAGATGACGGGCAGCGGCACGCCGTCCTCGAGAATCGAGATGCGGTACTTCTCGTCGAGATCGAGCTCGCTGTAGCGCGCGTCGGTGAGCGCCGAGAGAAAGCCGCTTGCCAGCTCGGAGATCTCGGGGCGCATCTGGTAGTTGAGGTCGGTGCGCAGGTCGGAGTATGCGCGGTAGAGCTCGTCGTGCAGCCGCCGTTCGCTCTCCACCTGCTCGAGGCGATCGCGGCGTTCGGCAAGGTCGCGCTGCGCGGCCAGTACCCGCTCGCGGTCGGAGGTGGCCACGCGCGCCTCGGAGCCGGCCGTGACGACGGCGAGCGCCGCCACCTGCACCGCGCCGCTGGCGCGTGCGTAGTCCTGGCCCAGCGCGACAAACTCCTCCTCGGAATACGCGATGCTGCCCAGCCGGTCGGCGATCAGCACCCGCTTGGCGTGCGCGGCCGCGATGGCGCGCTGCGCCGACTCGAGCTCGCGCCGCACCGACGGCTCGCGCTCCACCTGCGTCGTCAGCCGGTTGGCCTGCGTGCTGAGTGCCGCCAACTCCTCGAACTGCGCCTCGAGGGCGTGATGCTGGTCGCGGTCGTAGCCGCCCGGCAGCGACGCGAGCTCGCTCGACAGCGCCGCGTGCCGCTGCTCCTTCTGGGCAATCTCGCGCCCGAGCTGCTCGAGCTGGCCCACGGCCATCTGCGTGCGCACGAGTTTGCGCTCGAGCGCGCTTGCCTCCTGCATGGTCGCGCGACGCTCCTCGTCGAGGGCGATGATGTCATCGGGCATTCCCTCGAGCTGCTCGAGGCGCTGACGGTAGTACAGCCCGTCGGCGCTCACCGCTTCAACCTGGGACTCGAGAAACTCCATCACCCGGCGATAATGGTCGAGCAGCGGGCGGCTGCACGTGGGACACGCCCCCTCCTCGCCCGCCGCGCGCAGCTTCTCCTTCTGGTCGCGCAGTTCCTGGTATTGCGTGCGCAACGCGTTGCGCCGCGTCTCGGCTTCCTGACGGTCGCGCACCCATTCGGTGCGGCGCATCTCCAGCCGGCCTTGCAGTTCCTCGAGCCGGCGGCGCTTCTGCTCCATCTCCTCGGTGAGCTGCTCCTCGGCAGCGGGCGCGGTTTCGAGGCGCGCGCGCCCCTCGCGCAGGCGCTGCAGCTCGGCGGCGAGCGCCAGCGTTTCCTCCTGTCGCGCCTGCCGGCGGCCGTCCGACACCGCCAGCTCGCGCTGGCGGGCAAGATCTTCGCCCACCGCATGAAACGGCAGCAGCGCTTCGGCCAGCGGCTGCAGCTGCGCCCGCGCGTCGGCGACGTGGCGCAGCTCAGCGTCCATCTTGTCGACCGTGCGCGTGAGGCCAAGGACTTCGGTTTCGAGGACGCGCCGCTCGGCATCGAGTCCCTGCAGCTCGTCGCGGGCGCGCTGCGCGGTGGCCCACCGTGGCTGCAGCGCGTCGAGCGCAGCCTGCGTGTTGCACTGCGCCACGGCGGCCGCCGTGGCGCGTTCCTGCGCGTCACGGAGCCGCGCCTCGGCGTCGGCAAACTGGCGGACCAGCACCTCGGGGTCGGGCATGCCCGATCGCATGCCGGTGCTCTCGCTGCGCAGCGCCTTGCGGCGATCGTCACACAGCTCCTGCGCGGTGCGCAGCTTCTCGTAGCCCAGCACGCGCGACAGGAACTGCGCGCGCGCCGCCGCCGTGAGTGTCGCCATCACGGCCAGCTGCTTTTGCGCCGTGAAGTACGTGTTGTCGAATTCCTCGAGCGACATTCCGAGTCGGCGTCGCACGAGGTCGGTCACGGCCGACGCGCCCGTGGCGATGGGACGATCGCTGCCATCGAGGTAGAGATCGGCCGTGGTCAGCGCGCGCACCAGCCGATAGCGGTGGCCGGCCAGTTCGAAGTCGAGTTCGATGCGCACCGGGGCGCGGGCACTGGCACGGGCGAAACGAATGGAGTCCACCGTGCCGCGTGTCGCTTCGCCGCCGTACAACGCCCACTTGATGGCCTCGAGGATGGTCGTCTTGCCCGATCCATTGGGGCCGATGATCCCCGTGAGCCCGCTGTCAAACAGCAGCGTGCTGTCGGCATGCTGGCGGAAATTCACCAAGCGGAGGCGGGAGAGTCTCACGGCTGCCCGTCCGGTTCGCCGATGCCGCGCACGGCCATCTGGTGCTCCGCCTCGCGCAGGTAGTGCGCGCCGAGTTCCACCAGCCGGTCGCGGTCGATGTCGCTGGTGAGCACACGGCTGCGCAGTGCCTCGCGCAGCGTGTCGGCCAGCGAGGGGCGCTTGCCCGGCGCGCCGCTCTCGGCCGACGCCGCACGCACCACATTGGGGCGCCGTGTGTCGAGCACGAAGTGCAGCGCGCGGCGCTGGTACTCGCGCAGGCGCTGGTGATCGAGTTCGCGCGCCACATGGCGCGGCACGTCGCGCGCGACGAGGCGCACCACCTTGCCGTCGATGCCGCCGTCGGGACACTTCTCCACCGCCGCCGCGATGGCGGCGTCGAGGTCCACTGCGGCCTGGCCGCGCCCGTTCAGGGGCGGCAGGTCGATGATCTTGCGCGACACGGGAAGCGCGTGAAACGCCTGCTTGCCGGTGGCGAGGTCGCGTTCGATGAACCCCTTGCCGGGCAGCTTGGCCGACTTCTCCTCGGCGTATTCCCCCCAGGCATTGCTGCTGGTGTAGTCGAGCGAGCCGCAGTAGTACGCGTGGGGTCCCACCTTGCGGTAGACGTGGTAGTGGCCGAGGGCTACGTAGTCCCAGCGTTCGTGCGACACGGCGGCCACCGGAATGGCCATCGACGCGCGCTCATCCTCGCGCGCGCCCTCGGGGAGCATGCCCTCCACTTCACCGTGCAGCAGCAGGATGTTGTGCTTTACCGCAAGGTCGGGCGACAGGTCGAACGTCCCCGGCGGCAGGTCGGGGACGGCGAGGATCGACAGCTCCCACTCGGGGAAGTGCAGACGCCGCGGCTCGGCGTCGGCGATGTGAAAACCGAGCGGCTCGAAGAGGCGCAGGATGCATGCCGTCTCCGTGGAACGCGGCATGTCGTGGTTGCCCGCGGCGATGACGACGATCGCATCGGGAAGCGCCTGCCGCAGCCGCGAGAATTGGCGGAACGCGAGCAGGATGGCAGGGTTGGTCGGCCGTACCGTGTGGAAGACATCGCCCGCGATGAGCACCAGATCAGGCGCGAGCGCGATCACCTTGTCGATGGCGCGCGTAAACGCCTGCGCCACGTCGGCCTCTCGCTGGTTTTTCCCAGTGGAGGTGACGCGCTGGAATTGGCGAAAGCCGAGGTGGAGGTCGGAGAGGTGGACGAGTCGCACGGGGCGCGGACGCAGGAGTGGGAAATCTACGCACCGGGGCCGCAGCGTGCACGAATGGAAGGACCGGCCATCCGGCGAGCGCGCGGCGCCGCGTGCACGGCGCCGCGTGCACGCTTGCGGCCCCTCCCGATGGCGGATACGTTGGCTCGATGCGTCGCTCTGCATTGATGTTTGGCATCGTGGCCCTTGCGGCCGGATGCAACACGGCGAAGAAGGCCGATGACGACCGTCCGCCGCCGCCGTCGTTTGACGTCGCCACCAAGCCGACGCTCGTGTTCATGGCGTTTGGCGGTTCCGACACCACGCGCCTCGTGCCGATTGCAGCCATCGTCGACGGGCAAGTGAAGCCCATCGTGCTGCCCGTCGACGACTGGAAGCGCCTTGACTCACTCTACTTTCAGGCGGGGACCTCGTACCCCGTGTTTCGCGATGGCCAGCCAGCAGGGACGGTCACCGTCACGCGTCGCATGTATGAGCCGGACAGCTTGCCGTTGTACTCCCTGCCGGGGTGCCGCGACGCGCGTCCGATGGCGACCGTGACGCTCAAGACTCGCGTGGCGCTCGACCCGGTGTTCGAGTTCCTGTCGCTCAGCACGATGCGCCCGGCCACGCCAGGGTCGACGGCCGTGCCGGGCGACCTCGGCACGACGGCCCGCGCACTCGCCGTCATGGCCCTGCGCAGCGAGCAGCTCGACGCGACGGACATCGACACGGCGTCGTTCAGTGCGCGCGCCCTGCGCGTGTCGGGCGGCAAGGCGCCGACCCTGGTGGCCGGGCAGGTGGACGCCAACGCCGGCGACACCGGGCCGGGGACGGGCCATACCACGCATTTCCTTGTCCTCGGTGACAACCTCGACGGCAAGGGATATCAGGTGACCTACCGCCATCTCGAGAGCGGTGAGGCGCGCACGGTGGAGTTCCAGCGGCTTCTCGACCACCTCGACCTCACGGGCGACGGCACCGACGAGATCTTCGTGGAATCGTGGCGGTACGCCGGCACCAACGACCTGGTGGTCCTGTCGCGCGCGTCGGGCAAGTGGCACGAGATGCTGCGCGTGCAGCAGGATTGGTGCGTGCGCAGGAAGCCGTAGCAACAGCGAACGACCGCGAACCACGGAGGGGCGCGCCGAAACACCGGCGCGCCCCTCGTGCATCGTCTGTCGTCCTGTGTGGTCTTCTGTCGTTCCCAGTCGCCTGCGCTCACTCCACCCCGATGTTGAACGCCTGCTCGAGATCCTTCTTGGAGTAGGCACGAAACGCGGTGAGCGTCGTCGTGCGTTTGAGTCCCGGCACCTTGGGAAACTCCTCCGTGACGACGTGCGCAATCTCCTCGTATTCTGCCACCTTGATGATGCAGACGAGGTCCCATTCGCCCGACACCGAGTAGACGTCGGTGACTCCGTCGATGCCGGCGAGCGCCACCGCGCACTTGGGAATGAGCTGCGGTTCGGCCTTCACGAGAACGATGGTCGTAATCATCGCAACACCGGTACAGGGGAAGGGACACGGAAGGGCGTGACATCCAACATAGCGCGCCGCGGCACACCGGTCACGCGGTCCACGCGCGCACGATGGCGCGCATGGCCGAGTCGACGTCGGGGCGCGCCGCAGCGTACGACGCCCGCACCCACTCGGGAGTGCCGAACGCGGCCCCCGGAACCACCGCAACGCCTTCGTGCTCGAGCAGCCGCGTGGCGAAGGCCGTGCCGTCGCCGCCGGGCGCCTTGAAGAAGAGGTAGAACGCGCCGTCCGGCTCCACGAGCTCAAGTCCCGGAATGGCCGACAGGATGCCACGCGCCGAATCGCGGCGGGCGCGAAACTCGGAGACCATGGCGCGCACCGCCGCGTCGGCCTCACCCGTCCGCGTCAACGCGGCCAGCGCGGCATGCTGCGACGCCGTCGCCGCATTGGACGTCGTGTGCGACTGCAGCGCCGTCATCGCCTGTGACACCGCGCGGGGCGCAATGCTCCAGCCAATCCGGAAGCCCGTCATCGCATAGGCTTTGGCGACGCCGTTGATGACCACCAGATTGTCCCGGCTCGCCGCGACGTCGAGCACCGAGGGCGCCTCGGGCACGGTATACGTGATACGCCCATAGATCTCGTCACTGATCACCCACCAGCCGCGCGCCGCGGCAAGGTCGGTGATGGCGCGGAGTTCGTCCGCGGGGTAGACCGCCCCGGTGGGGTTCGACGGCGAGTTGAGCATCAGACCGCGCGTCCGCGGCGTGGCGTACTGCTCGAGGAGCGCCGGCGTCACCTTGAGTCCGCGCGATGCGTCGCCGGGCACTTCCACCGCGCGGGCGCGGGCCAGGCCGACCATCTCGAAGTAGCTCACCCAGCTCGGCACGGGCAGCAGGACGTCGTCGCCGGGGCCGAACAGTGCAAACGTCGCGTTCTGCAGTGACTGCTTGGAGCCGGTCGACACCACCACGTCGGCGGCGGCGATTGCCGCCTCGCGGCCAGCGCGCCGACGCGTGGCCGCAGCGGCAATCTCCTCGCGCAGCGGGAGGATGCCGTCCACCGCGGTGTATCGCGTCGCCCCGGCGTCCAGGGCCGCCTTGGTGGCCTCGAGGATGAAAGCCGGCGTGTCGAAGTCAGGCTCCCCAGCGCCCAGGTCGATAATGGCGCGGCCAGCCGCCCGGAGCGCCTTGGCCCGCTGGGAGACGGCGATGGTTGCCGACTCCTTAATGGAGGCGACATTGGGGGAGGGAACAAATGGACGCGACATGGTCGAACCGGGCTCCCGATTGGAGGGCCGGGGGAAACACGCTAGATTGTGGGGGTCGTACAAAGTTAGCGTCACGCGGACGCCGACGCCATTGACAATCGAGGTCGCAGTGAGCGCCACACCTTCCGCCGCCGGCAGCACCGGCCGCAATACGTCCGTTGCCCATTTTCTCGCCCCGCACTGGGGCCGCATCGCCGACCGGCTGGTGCCACTCATCGACCGCGACGGCGGGGACGACCAGGCACCCCGCGCACTCATTTGCGTCCCCGATTCGGGCGCGGCCGTTGAACTGGCCGCTGCATTGCGCGAGGCACGTCCCTCACTCTCGCGCGTGTTTCCCGTGACCGACGCGTTGCGCGCCGCGCGCATCATCAAGGCCTACGGAGCGCCGATTGTCATCGCGACGCCGACCGACGCCGAGCGGCTCCTGGCCGCCTCGGCGCTCCCGCTCGACGCCGTGCAGGTGGTGGCGCTGGTCGCCGCCGATGAGTTTGACGCCGACCAGCTGGCCAACGTCATGGCCTCGGTGCCCCGCGATGCGCGCCGCGTGCTCGTGGCCTCCGATGCGACGCCCGCAGTCGAGGTGCTCCTCGAGCGCTACTTCCACAAGGCGCACCGCCTGGCTGATGACGCCACGAGCGAGACGACGCCGGCCGCGGTGCAGTTCCAGCTGGTGCGCGGGATGAACGCAGCGATGCTCGTCCCCACGCTGCTCGACGACCTTGATCCGCCCTCGGCGGCCGTCGTGACCGCCGATGCCGCCGCTGTGCACGCCGCACTGGCAGCCCACGGATACCCGGCGGAGACGCCGCTGGTCCTCGTGACCGATGGTGCGGCGCCTGCCAACGTGGCGCTGGTCATCTTCGTCGGGCTGCCGTCGGCGGCCGTATTCGCTGCCGCGATGTCGGCGCAGCCAGGGCGCGCGGTGGCACTCGTCGCGCCGCGCCAGTTGGGCGCCCTGCGGCGTCTCACGGGCAGCGCGGGCAGCACGCCGTTCGTGACGCGGCGCGCTACGAGCACGGCGCGTGCGCATGACGAGCGCCTGCGCAGCGAACTCAAGGTGATGCTCTCCGCGACGTACCCGGCGCGCGAAATCCTCGCCCTCGAGCCGCTGCTCGCCGAGTATGACGGCGTCGAGCTGGCCGGCGCGGCATTGCGCCTGCTCGAGCTGGCCCGCACCGCTGCCGCGGTGCAGGTGCCGGTGGCGCCCAGCACGTCGGCCCCCCGCATCTCCGACCAACCGCCGGCCCGCCCGATGCGCAGTGATCGCCCGATGCGCAGCGACCGCCCCAGCGCGGACCGCGGCGATCGCCCCGCCGCGCGAAGCACCAGGCCGCGCGCCGATGGCCCGCCGCGCGACGACCACGCGAAGCCGCGCTTTGTCGACCGAACGGTCCGCCGCGATCGCGATGAGCGCCCGCGCAGCCGTCCGGCAGCGGGCGGCGATGATCGTCCGCCGCGCCGCAGCCCCAGCGACAAGCCGCGTACGTTCGGCGACAAGCCGCGTGCCTTCGGCGACAAGCCGCGTACCTTTGGTGACAAGCCGAGGGGCTTTGGTGACAAGCCGCGTGGCGGGTTCGGCACCAAGCGCCCGAGTTTCAGTGACAAGCCGCGGAGCACCGGCCCGCGCAAGCCGAGGGACGATCGATGACACAGCACTTCCAACTCGCCGGCGGGTGGGTTGAGGTGATCGCTGGATCGATGTTCAGTGGCAAGAGTGAGGAGCTCATTCGCCGCGTGCGTCGGTCGATGATTGCCAAGAAGAGGGTCCAGGTGTTCAAGTCGCACCTGGACAATCGGTACACGGGGGTCTTCGCCGTGGGCTCGCACGACGGGCGGACCGTCGAGGCAATTCCTGTGGACTCAGCGGCCCAGGTGGCCCAGCGCCTCGACAGCGACGCGCAGGTCGTGGCCATCGATGAAGTGCAGTTCCTCGACGAGGGGATTGCCGACGTGGCGACTGCGCTGGCGGACCGCGGTGTGCGCGTGATCCTCGCGGGCATCGACACGGATTTCCGCGGCGAGCCCTTTGGCCCGATGCCACGGCTGATGTGCCTCGCCGAGGTCGTCGACAAGCTGCACGCCATCTGCGTGCTGTGCGGAATGCCAGCGAGCCGCAACCAGCGGCTTATCGACGGGCAGCCGGCGCGTTACGACTCGCCACTGATCATGGTGGGCGGCACCGAGAGCTACGAAGCGCGATGCCGGTCGTGCCATGCGGTGCTGAAGGGAGATCAGCCGAGTTTGCTTTGAATGGCAGATGGCGGAAGGCGGATGGCGGATGGCGGATGGCAGATGGCAGATGACGGAGCCCGAACGCGCGGGCATCTGCCTTCCGCCGTCTGCCTTCTGTCATCGGCCAGTGTCATCGGCCAGTGTCATCGGCCAGCCGTCGCGCTGCACTGACCAAGGCCCCTACGGCGCCGCCTTGCTCCCCCGCAGCCTCGCAAAGTACGCCGTGAGCAGCGCGGCCGACTTGACCTGCCGCAGGTCCACATCGAACGATCTGACCACGCGGGCGCGCGTGGCGGCCAGCGGAAAGTACGGCGGGCGCCGGTCCTGCATCTGGCACGGGTCACGCTCGCGTAGCGGACGCAAGCCGGAGTTGGCGGTCGCCGCCGTGTAGGGTGGCACGTACGTCTTCATGATGGTGCCGCCGACCACCTGCATGCACCCGCCCGCGGCTGTGAAGGTGCTGCCTGTCGGGCAGGTGTACACCGGGTTGGTCGACGTGGCGACGTTCGGGTTGAAGGCGCCGACGTGTCCGCCCAGCGCCATCGCGATGCCGTTGAAGATCAGGTCGCGATTGCCGCCGAGGGTCAGCGTATAGCCCGCGGTGGCCGCCGGCGTGTCATAGACGCGCGGGCGGTTGAGCACGTTGTCGCTCACCAGAATGGAGTCGCGCGCGATGAGCCCGTAGAAGTTGCGACAGAGGTTGGCCGTGTCCGCCGGCGTGACGTCATAGGTAATGTCGTCCCGAATGGTTGCCGTGCCGTTGACGTACAACGTGAGGAAGCCGCGCACCGTCCCGGCAAGGAAGATGCGTCCGGTGGCGTACGCGACGCCCCGGTAGTTGGGATTGTAGGTGCGGTTGATGGGAAAGAGATGCGGCCGTTCGACGTTCTGCCGCACTGCTGCGGGCAGCGTGGGCAGGTTGTTGGTGCCGTAGTTCCAGTCCCAGTATCCCATGTAGACCGTGTCGCCGGTACATCGCCCCGCAGCGTCACTCAGGTCCACCGGGCACGTGAACGAGTAGAGCGTGAAGGTGCTGTCCTGGCCGCCGTAGCCCTGCGCCGCGCAGATGCCCGCTGACCCCCAGGTGTAGCGCGTCATGGGGACGGTCCACCAATCCTGCTGGCATGTGCCGGTGTTGATGGTGAAGCGCTCGACGTTCATCAGGTACGGACTCCCCTGCGGAAAGCACTTCGCCGTGGGCTGCTGCACGATGGTGCGCACGGCTGCCTGCGTGGGGTATGCGGGCACGCCGGCCGTCGCGGCCATCGCGGCCGCCTGCGCGGCACTGACCGTCGGGTACGTGCTCGTCTGGATGCGCGCCGCCACCCAACCCACCGCGTGCATCGCAATGGGAAAGAACTCCCGCTGGGGGCGGCCGTTGGTGGGGTTGAGCACCGTGTAGAACGCCCCGCACTGGTTCAGCAGCACCTGGTTGCTCGTGGGCACAGGCGTGCCGCTGAAGTTCACCGAGAGGCGCGTCGTGTCGCCGCCGCCCACCCAGTAGTATCCACTGCCGATGAAGTACGACGACGGATACAGGTGGAAGACGCGATAGAAGCCCTCCGTGGAGTCCACCATCCCGTTGTTGTTCACGTCGATGGTCAGGAACTCCATGCGCGTGCCTGGACTCGCCGTTCCACCGGCCGAACCCGAGACATCGATGCCACCCGACGTGGCTTTCGTCTGCGCACTCGGCGTCATCACGGTCGTCACGAGGCTTGCGGCGGAGGCCAGCGTGTTGAAATAGGTGCGCAGGTCGGCCGCCCCCCAGTACGCCGCAGTCGCCGACGGGAACGGAATGACCGTCGTGCCCGAGGTGGCGCTCAGCGTGTCGGCCCACTGGCCGCTGCCGGTGATGGCGCCCGCAGCACTCACGGTGTCCCCAAAGACGGGGCTCGGCGATCCGCCACTCGACCCCACGAACCGGTTGTTCGAGTGCACGCGACCGGGGATGTTCTCGCCGGCGCCAATTTCGACGGACGACGGAAAGTCGTTGGTGAACAGCGAATACCGGGCAAACGATTGGGCCGCGAGATCCATGCGCCGCGCCAGCCGAATGCCATACGCGTCCGTCACCGTGGCGAGCAGCGTGACGTACGGGACGTACGTGCCCGCCGTATCGCCGGTATATCCCCCGTACAGGTTCACCGTCACGCCGGTAAGTGGGGTGCCGTCCGACGTGTAGACCGCCTGGCTGGTCAGCAGTTGCTTGTAGCCGGTGTCATACAGCACCAGCGTGGTGTCGTGCTGGAGGCGCGACTTGCCGAGCTCAAGCGCGGTCTCGAGCGCGAACGTGAGGTCGCGCTCCTTGTCGTGGAACCGACTCAACATGCCCGAACTGTTGGTCATGTAGATGGCCGACGAGGCCAGCGCGGCAAGCGACAGCGTCATGATCAGCACGAGAATCAGTGCCGACCCGCGGCGTACGCGGTGCGCGAGGTGCATCACGGGAACGTGACCGTGGCAGTGCCGGCGCGCACCGCAGACTGCGTGCCGCAGTCCCGGGCCGCCAGACCGTACTGATAGGTGCCCGCCGTGACCGGCAAAGAAAAGTCGAGGTATCGGTAGGTGCTCGCGCCCCGGGCCGGCTTGTCGCCGATCGGCGTCCAGAGGGCTGCACCATTCAGCCGACGGTAGAGGACATACTGGCGCACGTCGCGGGGCGCCGTGGAGTCGCCAGCCACCGCCGTCCAGTCGAGCCGGACATCCAGCTTTGCTCCTGCGGGTGCCGTCTCCACGGTGACTCCCAGCGAATCGGGCAACGGCGGCGCGGCGCCGCACCGGACGGCCAGCGTGCGGAACGCATTGCGCAGCTTGACGGTTACGAAGAGGTCCCGGAGCACATTGCCGCGCAGTTGCCGGTCCCAGTATTGCCCCGTCGCGCGCACCTCCACCCCCGTGATCGAGTCCGCCCGCGACAGCGAGTCGTCCCAGTACACGGGTAGCGACCCGTTGGCGATGGCGGAGGTCGTCCCGCTGGCATTCGTGGTGAAGTACCGGAAGAAATATCCCGTGCTGGCCGGCACGTACAGGTTGCGTGTGACGAGCGTGCTGTCGCGGTCGTTCACCTTGCGATACAACACGTACATGCCCACCTGGGACCCACTGGTATCGGCGTGCAGGAAATACTGAATCGTCTCGGCCTGGCTCGGCCCGCCGCTGGGGTTGAGGTAGTTCACCGTGGGGTACGTCTTGCTCGAGTTCGGCAATGCGGCCGCGCGCGCCACCAGCCAGCGCCGGGACGTCAGCGTGTCGAGCGCCGCGTCATAGTACGACGCATTCGGGTCATACGTGATGTCGCGCCCGAGCCGGTTGGCATTGAAGGCGATGGCAAACGGCGCCGCCTGCACGATCAGCGGCTGGCCAATCTCGCCCGAGGCCAGGCGCAGGTCGGCCTCGATGCGCGCCACGGCGTACCGCGCCGCCTGGAATGCGTCGAACCGCCCGGCCCCGGCGTCCATGGCGCGCGTCTGCGCGCGAAAGAACGGCACCGCGATGGAGAAGACGAGCGCCGTGAGCGACACGGCGAAGATCATCTCAACCAGGCTGAAGCCTGCCCGTCGTGGCCGGAGCACCGGAGCCCGTTGCATCAGAACGCGGCGATGACGAGCGACTTGCGGATTGTCATGCCGATCGCCGCCTGGGTGACCGTGACCGTCACGGTCACGTAGTCCTGCGTGGCGCTTGGTCCGGTGCGTACCACCGACGTCGTGCGCGAATACCCTGGCGCGTTGCTCATGGACGGGTTGGCGCCGGACGTGGCACTCGTCTCGGTGGTGCCGTCAAACGTTGCCACGAGAGTCGAATACCGCCGATGGAGATTCACCACTTCGAGCCGTCCGGTCGCCAGTTCGCTGGCAATCGCCAGCGCGTCGTGGTTGGAGGTCAGATGCTGGAACCGGCGCGTGAAGTTGGAAAGACCGATGAGCACGCCACTGAGGATCATCACCGCGATGATGACCTCGATGAGCGTCATGCCCGGTCGGTGCGCCGGTGTCCGCGCGGTGGCTCCAGTCTGCATTCCACAGGGAATGTGACCCCCGCGACGGGGTGAACGCCAGTCCTTTTTCCGCCAGTCCTTTTGCCGCCGGGGCCCGGCACGTGGTAAGTTGAGGGATCGCCGAACCGGCAACCCTCACCCGACAGGACTGATGGGCGTCATCGCCACGCTGCTCCCGCTCGATCGTTGCCTCCAGCGCGTCCACGGCGCGGTGCGGGGACAGCACACGGTCACGCCCTGCCGCGGCTGGGACGAGCTCATTGCGGCGTGCGGTCGCGAGCCGGTGCATCTCGCCGTGTTCGACCTGTACGCCGACGGCGCGGCGAGCTTTGAGCGCGTGCGCCAGTTGCGCACGCGCTTTCCGCGCCTGACGCTCATCGCCTACGTCGTCGCCACCCCGCAGCGCGCTCGCGACCTGTTCGACGCCGGGCGCGCCGGCCTCGACGGCTTGCTGCTGGTGGATCTCGACGACTCCCCGCAGGCCGTGCGCGCCGTGGTGGAGCAGGCCGAGGCGCGCGGTGTCGCCGCGCTGCTGCGCCATCGCCTGGCCGCCATCGACAGCGCGGCGCGCGACGCGATCCTCATCGTCATCACGCGGGCCCACATGCGGCTCACCTCGCACCGGCTGGCCGAGACGCTGTCGATCTCCAAGACGACGCTGCTCGAGAAGCTGCGCCTGGAACGCCTCCCCGCCCCGCAGAAACTGATCGGCTGGGGGCGCCTGATCGTCGCCGGCCAGATGCTCGACGACCCCAAGCGCAGCGCCGACGGCATCGCCCGTGCGCTCGACTTTCCGTCGGGCTCGGCGTTCCGCAACATGTGCCAGCGCTATGTCGGCGCCACGCCGCTGGAAATTCGCGAGCGCGGCGGCGCGCGCTTTGTCACGGCGCAATTCCTGCGCGCAATTGGACGCGCCGAGTTGGCGCACGGCCTCGAGGAGCAAGACCCCGCGTGAAGTACAAGACCATCATCGAACCATTCCGCATCAAGACGGTCGAACCCATCCGGCAGTCCACCGACGCCGAGCGCGGCGCGGCCCTCGAAGCGGCGCACTACAACATCTTCAAGCTGCGCGCCGAGGACGTCCTCATCGACCTCCTCACCGACTCGGGAACCGGCGCGATGTCGGTGTACCAGTGGGCCGGCATGATGCGGGGCGACGAGACCTATGCCGGCGCCCGCTCGTTCTACGCGTTTGAGCGCGCGGTCAAGGACATCTTCGGTTTTGCGCAGGTCATCCCCACCCACCAGGGGCGCGCCGCCGAGCACATCCTGAGCGGCGCCATGCTCAAGCCCGGCGACCTCGTGCCCAACAACCGGCACTTCGACACGACGCGCGCCAACATCGAGCACCGCGGTGCCAAGGCACTCGACCTTCCGATCGCCGAGGGGCATCTCCCGCAGGCCCTGCATCCCTTCAAGGGGAACATGGACCTCGAGGCACTCGAAACCGTGCTTCGCGACAACCCCGGGCGCGTGCCGCTGGTGATGATCACGGTCACCAACAACTCGGGCGGTGGCCAGCCGGTGAGCATGGCCAACATCCGTGGCGCGTCGGCGCTCGCTCGCCGGTTCGGCGTGCCGTTCTTCATCGACGCCTGCCGGTTTGCCGAAAACGCGTGGTTCATCCACACCCGCGAGGATGGCTACGCCGACACGGCGCCCATCGCCATCGCCCGCGAGATGTTCGCGCTCGCCGATGGCTGCACCATGAGTGCCAAGAAGGACGGCATGGCGAACATCGGCGGCTTTCTCGCCATGAACGACGACACCATCGCCGCGCGCTGCCGCAACACGCTGATCCTCACCGAGGGGTTTCCGACGTACGGCGGCCTCGCCGGCTACGACCTCGAGGCGATTGCCGTCGGCTTGTACGAGGCACTCGACCCGGACTACCTGCGCTATCGCATCCGGATGGTGGAGTACATGGCGGAGAAGATGACGGCCGCCGGCATCCCGACCGTGCGCCCGGCCGGCGGCCATGCGCTGTACCTCGATGCGCGGCAGTGGCTGCCGCACATCCCGCCCGCGGAGTATCCGGGGTGGGCGCTGTCGCTCGTGCTCTATCTCGAGGGCGGCATCCGTGCGTGTGAAATCGGCTCCGTGATGTTCGGCCAGCAGCCCGACGGCACCGAAAAGGTGGCGGATCTCGAACTCGTGCGCCTCGCCTTTCCACGCCGCGTCTACACGCAGAGCCACATGGACTACGTGTGCGAGGTGCTGCTGCACGTGAACGCGCTGGCGCCCCGCATCCGCGGCGTCCGCATCACCGAGCAGCCGCCCGCCCTGCGGCACTTCACGGCGAAGTTCGCCCCGCTCGTGCCCGGGGTCGTCGCGTAACGCCGGGCGGCGCGGCTACAGCGAGTCGCGCCGCCACGCCCCGTTGAGGTACCGCCACAGGCGCGTGCGCCCGGTGGAGCCGGCAAACTCGATGGCCCGCAGGGCATCGGACCGGCCGCTCGTGACGCCCACATACACGAACGCGTCGCCGCTGGCCGAGCCGTTCGGATAGAACGTGATGGTCGGTCCGGCCGCCGTGGTGGTGATCCCCGGGCCGGTGGCGTACCCCGCCGTGGCGCCGTCCACCGTCACCGCGGGAATCGAGAACCTGGCCCCGTCGCCGAGCTTCCACGACGACCAATACTCGGCCGCGTCAGCGGCGCCATTGGCGTTGGTGTCATTCACCACGCGCATGCGCGACGCCGCATAGTCGATGACAAACAGCACGTTCGTCGACTTCTGGATAGCCGTCTGCTGCGCCCGAATCAGGCTGCTCTGCACCAGACGCCCGTTGGCATCCTGGCGGTATCGCACGAACGAGATCCGCGGAATGGCCATGGCCGCCATGATGGCGGCAAGGACCAGCACGAGGGCGACCTCGATGATCGTGTAACCGCGGCGATGGGGCACGGCCGGAAAGTTGCACGAGGCACGCTACCGGCGCCACGTTTCGGCATGCTCGTGATTGGATTGACGGGAAATATCGCGGCCGGCAAGACGTCCGTGGCACGGCACTTTGCCGCCTGGGGCGTCACGCTCATCGACGCCGACAGGCTCGCGCGCGACGCCGTAGCGCCCGGCACGCCGGCGCTCCACGCCATCTCCGCGCGCTGGGGCGACGCGGTGCTGGCAGCAAACGGGTCGCTCGACCGGGCGGCCCTCCGCCGGATCGTCTTTGCCGACCCGGGGGAACGAGCGGCACTCGATGCGATCGTCCACCCCGAGGTGGGCCGCTTGCGCTCCGCGGCCGTCGCAGAGGCAGCAGGACGCGGTGACCGGCTGGTGGTATGCGACATCCCGCTGCTGTTCGAGGCCGGCCTCACGGGCCTCGTGGACGGCATTGTTCTGGTGGACGCGCCGCACGCGCTGCGCCGGGAACGCCTCATGCGGGACCGGGGATTGTCCCACGCCGACGCCGAGGCGATGATCGCCGGGCAGTGGCCGAGCGCACGCAAGCGCGCCGCCGCCGACTGGATCATCGACAACAGCGGGACGCCCGCCGAGCTGGAAGTACAGGCCCGGGCGGTATTCAACGCATTGCAGGCGCGTGCCGTATCGGCTTGAACCCGCCGCGCGCGTCCGGTAGAATTCCCGTACACCTCAGACACACCTGGAGCGGTCCGTGTCCTCGATTCCTGCCGACCTTCGCTATACCGAAAGCCACGAATACCTGAAGCCCACCGCCGACCCGTCCATCGTCTGCGTCGGCGTCACCGATTTTGCCCAAGGTGAACTGGGTGACGTCGTCTTCCTCGATCTCCCGAAGGTCGGCGCCTCATATGGCGCGCACGACTCGTTCGGCACCATCGAAGCGGTCAAGGCCGTGTCCGACATCTACTGCCCGGTCGCCGGCGAAGTGATTGAAGTGAACGCCCGGCTCGAAGGCGAGCCGTCGCTGGTCAACAGCAGCCCGTTCGACGACGGCTGGATGATCAAGCTGAAGGTCAACCCGGCCGACGTCGCCGGGCTGATGGACGCGGCCGCGTACGAGAAGCACCTGGCGGCGGGCGGCGGCGGGCACCACTAGCTGGCGAGCTAAAGACAGCGCACGACAGAGACGCACAGAGGTCCGGAGCACACGCTCCGGACCTCTGTCTCATTCTGTCGTTCTCTGTCGGTCTCTGTCGTTCTCTGTCGGTCTCTGCAGTCGTCTGTCGTTCTCTAGCCGTCGGAGTAGGCGCCAACCGGCGGGCACGCGCACACCAGGTTCCGGTCGCCGAAGGCGTTGTCCACGCGTCCCACCGCCGGCCAGAACTTGTGGCTACGTACCCACGTCGACGGAAACGCCGCCGTCTCGCGCGAGTACGCGTGCGTCCACGCATCGGCCACGCACTGCGCCATGGTGTGCGGCGCGTTCACAAGGGGATTGTCGTCGCGCGGCAGCGCCCCCGACTCCACCAGGGCAATTTCGGCGCGGATGGCAAGCAATGCGTCCACGAACCGGTCGAGTTCGGCCAATGGCTCGCTCTCGGTGGGCTCGATCATCAGCGTGTCATGCACCGGGAACGAAATCGTCGGCGCGTGGAAGCCATAGTCCATCAGGCGCTTGCCGATATCCCCGGCGTCCACACCAGCCGTCGCCTTGAAGGCGCGCGGGTCAACAATGCACTCGTGCGCAATCGTCCCGTGCTTCCCCTTGTACAGCACGGGATACTCCGCATCGAGCCGCTTGGCCACATAGTTGGCGTTGAGGATCGCGATCTTGGTGCTCAGCGTGAGTCCTTCGCCGCCGAGCAGCATGATGTACATCATCGAGATGGGCACCACGCTCGCGCTGCCCCATGGCGCCGCCGAGACCGCGCCGATGGCCTGTGCACCGCCCGTCTTCACCGCCACGTGGCCGGGGAGGAACGGCGACAGGTGCGTGGCCACGCCAATCGGGCCCACGCCCGGTCCGCCGCCGCCGTGCGGAATGGCGAACGTCTTGTGGAGGTTCAGGTGGCAGACGTCGGCGCCGATGTCGCCCGGGCGGCACAAGCCGACCATCGCGTTCATGTTCGCGCCGTCCAGATACACCTGGCCGCCGTGCTCGTGGACGATCTTCGTGATGTCCGTGATGGCCTCCTCGAACACGCCGTGCGTCGAGGGATACGTCACCATCAGCGCCGACAGGTTGGCCGCATGCTGCCCGGCCTTCGCCTTGAGGTCGGCCACGTCGATGTTGCCGTTCGGGTCGGTCTTCACCACGACGACGTTCAGGCCCGCCATCACGGCGCTCGCCGGGTTGGTGCCGTGCGCCGACTGCGGAATGAGGCAGATGTTGCGGTGCCCCTCGCCGCGCGACTGGTGGTACGCCTGAATCACCAGCAGCCCGGTGTACTCGCCCTGCGAGCCCGCGTTGGGCTGCAGCGACACGGCGTCGAAGCCGGTGATCTCGGCCAGCGCGCCCTCGAGCGTGTCGAACAGCGCGCGGTAGCCCTGCGCCTGCTCCACCGGCGCAAACGGATGAATGTTGCCGATCTCGGGCCACGTGATGGGCAGCATCTCGGCGGCGGCGTTCAGCTTCATCGTGCACGAGCCGAGCGAGATCATCGAGTGCACCAGCGACAGATCCTTGGCCTCGAGCGACCGCACGTAGCGCTGGAAGTCGGTCTCCGAGCGGTGCGTGTGGAACACGGGGTGCGTGAGGAACTCGCTCGTGCGGGCAAAGCGCTCGTCGAACCGCGCGTCCACCCCGGCGGGCGCATTCGTCAGTGCACCACCGAAGATCGCCAGCAGGTCGCCGAGATCCTCGGTGGTCGTCGTCTCGCCCATCGACACGCCGATGGTGCCGTCGGCGAAGTAGCGCAGGTTGATGCGCCTGGCCTCGGCCGCCTTCTTCACCGCAGCCACGCCGCCCTTGGGCGACAGGTGCACCGTATCGAAGAAGACGTCGTGCAGCACCGTGTGCCCGAGCGCACGCGCGCCGGCCGCAAACGCCTCGGCGCGATGATGCACGCGCTGCGCAATGCGCCGCAGGCCATCGGGGCCATGGAACACCGCATACATCCCGCTCATCACCGCGAGCAGCACCTGCGCCGTGCAGATGTTGCTCGTCGCCTTTTCGCGGCGGATGTGCTGTTCACGCGTGCCGAGCGCCATGCGGAGTGCCGGCTGCCCGTGGCTGTCGCGCGACACGCCGATGATGCGGCCCGGCATGATGCGCTTGAGATCGTCCTTCGTGGTCAGGAAGCCCGCGTGCGGCCCACCGTACCCGAAGGGCACGCCAAAGCGCTGCGCGCTGCCGATCGCGACATCGGCGCCCCACTCGCCCGGCGGGGCCAGCACCGTGAGCGCGAGCAGGTCGGTGGCCGCCACGACCATCGCGCCTGCCGCGTGCACGCGGTCGCAGAGCACGCGCGGATCTTCGATGGCGCCAAACGTGTTGGGATACTGGATGAGCACGCCGCACACCGAGGCGTCGAGCGTGAAGGCCGCTGCAGGCTGCACCTTGACGGTGATGCCGCGCGCGGCGCCGCGCGCCTTGACGACGTCGATGGTCTGCGGGTGCACGTCGTCAGCCACGAGAAAGACGTCCCGGCCGCTCTTCGCGGCGTGCAGCATCTGCATCGCCTCGGCCGCCGCCGTGGCCTCGTCCAGCAGCGACGCGCTCGACACCGGCAGGCCGGTGAGGTCGATGACGGTCGTCTGGAAATTCAGCAGGGCCTCGAGGCGCCCCTGCGCCACTTCGGCCTGATACGGCGTGTACGCCGTGTACCAGCCGGGATTCTCCAGGATGTTGCGCTGGATCACGGCCGGCGTGTGCGTGCCGTAGTAACCCTGGCCGATGAAGGCGCGCCACACCTGGTTGGGCGCAACCATCGACTTGAACGCGGCGAGCGCGTCAGGTTCGGCGAGGCCGGCCGGCAAGTTGAGCGGGCGGGCGAGGCGGATGTTGGCGGGTACGGTCGCATCGATGAGGGCGTCGAGCGACGGGTATCCAAGGACCTTCAGCATGGCCGCCACGTCGGACTCTGACGGGCCAATGTGCCGGGGCGCAAACACGTCCGGCTGCGGATGCGAAGACGAAGTCACGATGCGCGAGCTCCAGTGCGGCGCGCAAGCGGCGCCCCCGACGCGGGTGCGATGCAGCGCGCGACAACCCTAAAACTAACCACGCGCGTGCTTCGCTGGGGCGGGCCGTTCGGCGAGGGAAAGCCCGGTGTTTCGCGGGGCGGATCACCACACGCTGGGTGGGCCCAACGCCCCCGTGCCCACACCGTGCCCGTGCCTACACCGTGCCCGTGCCCACAACGCCCCCGTGCCCACACCGTGCCCGTGCCCCTGCCCGCACCGTGCCCCGTCCCGTCCTCAGTCGTATCTTCTGCCATCCATTACAACGGAGGCCACGATGACCGCCCGACAGGAAGCAACGCGCGCCGGCATCAGCTTCGGCTCGGCCCTGGCAATCGCCATCTCCTGGAGCGTCAACCACTCCATCCTTTGGGCCATTCTGCACGGCGCGCTCTCGTGGCTCTACGTCGTCTACTTCGCCGTCACCCGCTGACGTGACCCGCTGGCGGCTGCTCGACACGGGCGCGCGCGACGGCGCGTGGAACATGGCGTGCGACGTGGCGCTCATGGAGCGCGCGCGTCGCACGGGCGAGTCGGTGTTCCGCGTGTACGCATGGTCTCAGCCGACGCTCTCGTTCGGGCGCAACGAATCGGCCCACGGGCGCTACGATGCGGCGGCCATCGCCGAGGCAGGGCTGGGTCTGGTGCGCCGCCCGACGGGCGGCCGCGCGCTGTTGCACGACCGCGAGGTCACATACTCCATCACGGCACCGGTGGTCGAGGGAGAATCGCTGGCCGCGAGCATGCGCCGCCACAATCGCCTGCTGCTGCACGCGCTGCACGCGCTGGGCGCGTTGGCCATTGAGGCCACGGGCTCGCGCGCGATGCGCCCCGAGGGCGCAGCCTGCTTTGCCGTTCCCGCCGCCGGCGAGCTCACGCTCGGCGGGCGCAAGCTGGTGGGCAGCGCGCAAGTGCGGCAGGACGGGGCCTTGCTGCAGCACGGTTCCATCCTGCTCGACGACGATCAGGGGCGCATTGCAGGCTTCGCGCTGGGCCCGTTCCTGCCCCCTGCCCCGGCAGCAACGTTGCGCGAGGCGCTCGGCGCCGACGCCAGTTATGGCGCGGTGCGCGACGCCCTGCTGCACGAGGTCGCGGAGGACGACGATGACGGACGTGCCCCGGCACTCGTCCTCCCGATGGACGATGGCTCCATGGTCGGCCGCGTCCTCGACGACGCCCTTGCCCATTTCCGCGACGACGCGTGGACGTGGCGTCGCTGAGTCCTGTCCTCTATCGTATCCCGCCGTGCATCTCCTGACTCCGCGACGCCTCGCCATTGCCCTGTGCTGTCTGGCCGCCTGCCGCGGAGGTGATGCCGCGTCGCCCGGCGGGATCCTCGTGGTCTCCGCCGGGGCCGACGCCGAAACGCTCTTTCCGCCGCTCACCGTCGGCAATCAGGGACGTGCGGTCACCGAGCTCCTGTACGACAAGCTCGCCGACATCGGCCCGGGACTGAACACCATCGGCGACGGCGGCTTCGTGCCGAAGCTTGCCTCGCGGTGGGAGTGGTCCGCCGACTCGCTGACCATCGCGTTCCACCTCGACGCGCGCGCGCGGTGGCACGACGGCCGCGCGGTCACGGCGCGCGACGTGCAATACGCGTTCCGCGTCTGGACCGACAGCGCGGTGGGCGCCGCACAGCGCAACGCGCTGGCCACCATCGATTCCATCTCGACGCCCGACTCGCTCACCGCCCGTGTCCACTTTCGAGAGCGCACGCCCGAGCAGTTTTTCGCCCTCGTCTACACGCTCATTCCTCTGCCGGCGCACCGCTTGGCGGCGTTGCCCGATTCGGCACTCCACGACGCCCCCGAGATGCGTGCGCCCGTCGGCAGCGGCCCGTTCCGCTTTGTCTCGTGGACCCCGCGCGTGCAGTTGGAGCTCGCGGCCAACGAGACGTACTACGGCGGGCGTCCGACGCTTGACGGTGTCGTGTTCGCGGTGGCCGCGCAGGGCGCCACCGTGGCTGCACGCCTCCTGTCGGGCGAGGCCGATTTTCTCGAACAGCTCTCGCCGACCGACTTTGCGCAGCTGCCCGCCGATGGGCGCGTGCGGGCGCAGGCGTTCGGCGGCTTTGACTATGCGTTCGTGCAGTTCAACATCCGCGATGCGCGCGACGCCGGCCGGCTGCATCCGCTCTTCGGCGACCGCGCCCTGCGCCGCGCGCTCACCATGGCGGTGGATCGCGCAACGGTGGTGCGCAGCGTGTTCGACTCGCTGGCGCGGCCAGCCATCGGCCCGTTCTCACGGACGCAGTGGACGGCTGACACCACGCTCACCGGCATTCCGTTTGACGTCGCCGGCGCTGCGCGCGCCCTCGACTCGCTGGGATGGCGCCGTCGCGGCGGCGACGGCATGCGCGAACGCGCCGGCCAGGCGCTGGCGTTTGCGCTGCTTGCCCCCGCGTCCAGCCGCACCCGGCAGGCAGCGGCCGTGCTGCTGCAGGCGCAGTTCAAGGCGGCCGGGGTGCAGGTCACCATCGAACAAGTCGACTTCAACGCCTTTCTCGACCGAGCGCATCGTGGCGCGTTTGATGCCATGGTCGGCGGCGTGCGCGCCAGCCCGAGCCCGCGCGGCGTCCGCGACCTGTGGGGCACCAGCGCGCCCGGACGCGGCGCGCTGAATTGGGGGCGCTGGAGCAACGCCGCATTCGACGTGCAGGTGGACAGCGCGCTCGCCGCATCGGACACGGCGTCGGTGCGTGCACATTTCCGGTCGGCCTACCAGACCGCCATCGACGACGCGCCCGCCATCTGGCTGTACGAGCCACGCATCTTCGCCGGCCTCCATCGACGGCTGACCACCGGCGCGATTCGCCCCGACGCGTGGTGGTCCGGCGTGGCCCGCTGGTCCATCGACCCGGCCCAGCGCCTGCCGCGTGACCGCCGCGCCGCTGTCCCGCGCTGAGGCGTGACGCGCCGCATCGTCGTTCGGCTGCTGCAGGCCGCGGCCGTCCTCGCGGTCGTCGCGACCGCCGTCTTCGTTCTCCTGCAGTTCGCACCGGGCGACCCGTTTGCCGCGGCGCTCGACGGCACCAATGTGCCGCCCAGCGTGCGCATGGAGTGGCGCGCACGCTATGGCTTTGACCTGCCGCCCGCAGAGCGCTTCGTTCGATGGATCGGCGCGCTCGCGCACGGCGAACTGGGATACGCCGCCTCGCGCCATCGCCCCGTGGCCGACGTCGTGGCCGATGCCGTGCCGCGCACGCTGCTCCTCGTGGGCGTCGCGCTCGCTCTCGGTTTCGCCGCCGGCATCCTCGTGGGACTCGTCCAGGCGCGCCATCATCGGCGCTGGCCCGACCGCCTGCTCGGTGCGCTCACGCTCGGCGGCGTGGCGATGCCCGAGTTCCTGCTTGGCCTGCTCGCCATGACGTGGCTCGGTGCGCGCTGGCGATTATTCCCCGTGGCCGGAATCGCCAGCCTTGGCGACACGGCGACGTGGCCCGCATGGGAACGCGCGCTCGACCTGCTCTGGCACCTCGCCCTGCCGGCCGTCGTGCTCGCCGTCGGCGTGGCCGCGCGCGTCGCGCGTCATCAGCGCGCGGCACTGCTGGGCGTGCTGGGCGAGGACTACATCCGCACGGCGCGCGCCAAGGGACTCGGCGAGTGGCGCGTCCTTTGGCATCACGCCCTCCCCAATGCCATCGGACCCGTGCTCGCGCTGCTCGGGCTCGCGCTGCCGTCGCTCATCGGCGGTGCCGTGCTCATCGAGCGCATCTTTGGCTGGCCGGGCATGGGGCTCACGCTATTCGACGCCCTGCTCGCCCGCGACTATCCGCTCGTTCTCGCCGCGGTGCTCCTCGCCACGGTGGTGGCGGTCGTCGCGCGCGCCCTCACCGACGTCGTGGCGGAGTCCGTCGCGCCGCGCCGCGCGAGGATACCGTGATGGCCGGGCACACCTGGCGGCGGCTTCTCGCCGACCGCACCGCGCGCGCGGCAGCTGGCGTGCTCGGCGCGGCGGCCCTTGCCGCCGTGCTGGCGCCGTGGATCGCCGGCTACGACCCGACGGCGCAGCCCGACCCCGTCGCGTTGCGTCTCGCCGCGCCGTCGTGGCAGCATCCATTTGGCACCGACCCGTTTTCGCGCGACGTATGCAGCCGCGTCCTGCACGGTGCGCGCATCTCCCTGGGCGTCGCTGCCGGTGCGATGCTCCTCTCCGTCACGCTCGGCACCACGCTGGGGGCGCTGGCCGCCGTGCTCGGCGGCTGGGTCGATGGTGTGGTCTCGGCACTGGTCGATGTCCTCATCGCCATGCCGCGCCTGCTGGTCGTCATCGCCCTCGTGGCCACGTTCGGCGCGCTGTCGCCGTGGTGGCTTGTGGTGCTCATCGGCGGCAGCGGTTGGCTCACCACCGCGCGCATCGTGCGCGCCGAAGTGCGCGACCATCAGCAGCGCGAGTACGTCACCGCCGCGCGCGCCCTCGGCGCCTCGCGCTGGCGCATCGTCTGGCGGCATCTGCTGCCGGCGGTTGCCCCGCAGGTCGCCGTGGCCGCCGCGCTCGCCCTCGCCGCGGTGATTCCGCTCGAGGCGGCGCTGAGTTTCGTTGGCCTCGGCATCCAACCGCCGCTGCCCAGCTGGGGCAACATCCTGCTCGATGGCTCCGACTACCTCACCACGGCGTGGTGGCTCGTCGTCTTTCCAATGGCCGCCATCACACTCACGGTCGGTTCGGCGCTCGTGCTGGCCGATCGTCTGCGGGTGGCCATCGCCGGCGAAGGGCGCCCATCGTGAATCCGCTGCTCTCGGTGCAAGACCTGCACGTCGACGCGCCCGGCGAGGGACGGTCCATCCTCCGGGGCGTCCACCTGACGCTCGACGCCGGCGAGACGGTCGGCGTGCTCGGCACGAGCGGCAGCGGCAAGACCACGCTCGCGCTCGCACTGCTCAACCTGCTGCCGCCGGCGCTGCGCGCACGTGGGCGCGTGGAGTTTGAGGGCCACGACCTGCGCACTCTCAACCACGCAGCGCTCTGCGCCGTGCGCGGCCGTCGATGCGCCATGGTCTTTCAGGAGCCGCTCACCGCGCTCAATCCCCGCCAGCGGGTCGGCGCACAGGTTGCCGAGGTGGCCACGGCGCATGGGGAGCACGACGCCGCGCGCGCCATGCGCAGCGCCATCGACCTGCTCGGCCGCACCGGCCTGACCGACCCCGGCGAGCGTGCGCAGCGCTTTCCGCACCAGCTCTCGGGCGGCGAGCGCCAGCGCGTGCTCCTTGCCATGGCGCTGCTGCTCGACCCCGCACTGCTGATCGCCGACGAACCGACATCGGCGCTCGACGTCACCGTGCAGGCGCAAGTGCTGCAGCTGCTCCGCGAGCAGCAGCGCGCACGGGGCATGGCGCTGCTTCTCGTGAGCCATGACCTCGGCGTGCTCGCCACCACCTGCCGCCGCCTGCTCGTGCTGCACGGCGGCCGCATCGTCGAAGATGCCCCCACGCCACAGCTGCTTGCCGCGCCCGTGCATCCGCACGCCCGGGCGCTGGTCGACACGGTGCGTCCGGCGGAGCGTCGCGCATGACCGCCCTGCTCGACATCCGCGACCTCGTGGTCGACTACGGCGCAGGCAACGCGCATCCCGCTGCCGTGGACGGCGTCTCGCTCACCATCGCGCGCGGCGAGACGCTGGCGCTCGTCGGCGAATCGGGCAGCGGCAAGACCAGCGTGGGCCGCGCCATCCTGCGGCTGGTCGAACCCGCAGCGGGCACCATGCGCTTTGACGGCACCGACATCTCCACGCTCGCGGGCGATGCCCTGCGCCGCTTCCGCCGCCGCGCACAGGTGGTCTTCCAGGATCCCAAGGCGTCGCTCGACCCCCGCATGCGCGTCGGCGACATCGTGCGCGAGGGCATCGCCATTCATCGACTGGCATCGCACGCCAAGGGCGACCTGCGCGTGACGCACCTGCTCGAGGAGGTCGGGCTCTCGGCCGCTGACGTCGGTCGATTTCCGCACGAGTTCTCCGGTGGCGAACGCCAGCGCATCGCCATTGCGCGCGCGCTGGCCGTGGAGCCCGAGTTTCTCGTGCTCGACGAGGCGGTGTCTGCACTCGATGTCCTCGTCCGTCGTCAGGTGCTTGAACTGCTGGCCCGCCTGCAGGCGGCGCGCGGGCTCACCTACCTGTTCATCGCCCACGACCTCGCCGCCGTGGAACGCATCGCGACGCGCGTCGCCGTGATGCACGCCGGCCGCATTGTGGAAACCGCGGAGACCGCGACGCTCTTCAGCGCACCCGCGTCTCCCGAAGCGCAGGCACTGCTCGCGGCAATCCCGAAGATCCCGTGGTGAACGCAGAACGGCGGCCCGAAGGCCGCCGTTCTGTCCGTGCGTTCGAAGGGACGATGCCCGGCAGTATGGTCTGCCGTCTACTGTCCACCGTCTCTCGCCGAAGCGTGAATCCCTACTTCACCCCGTGCATCAGTTTCTGCACCCGCGGCGCCGCGAGCAGCAGGATCGCGCCCGCGATCGTCAGCGCCCAGAAGCCGAACGTGTAGCCGCTCAGCGCCGACGCCGTCGTCATGCCCTTCTCGCCGCTCACCACGCTGGCGAAGATGCCCGACAGGTTGTTGCCGATGCCGGTCGAGAGGAACCAGCCGCCCATGCCCAGACCCACCAGGCGTACCGGCGCAAGCTTGGTTACCATCGACAGGCCGATCGGCGACAGGCAGAGCTCGCCCACCGACTGGATCAGGTAGACCGCCACCAGCGTCCAGAACGGGATCTTGTTGTCGGCCGGATTGACGAGGCTCGACAGCGCGAACATCAGCAGCAGGAACGCCAGGCCGTTGAAGATCAGGCCAAGCCCGAACTTCCGCGGAATGGACGGGTTGGCATTCACCTTCGCGAGCGCCACCCAGACCCACGCCACGATCGGCGCAAACCCGATGATCGCCACTGCATTCACGCTCTGGAACCACCCGGTCGGGAAGGTCCAGCCGCCGAGCTTCCGGTTGACAATCTCGTTGGCCAGGAACGTGAACGAACTGCCCGCCTGCTCGAAGAACATCCAGAACATGATGTTGAACACGAAGATCAACAGCATGGCGATGGTCTTGTCGCGCGCCACGGCGCCGTCACGAATGCCCTCGATCATGAGCATCACCGACAGGCCGACGAACATCACCGTGAGCACGCCCTGCAGGTTCTTGGCGCCCGCGGAGAGCAGCATGAACACCACCGGCACGGCGAGCACGGCGCCCAACGCCACGTACACCACGCGCATCCGGCTCTGCTGGTCCGCCAGCGGCGCACCGATGCCCTGCAGCTGGCGGCGACCGATGTAGAACCACACCAGGCTGATCAGCATGCCGACGCCCGCCGTCAGAAAGACCACCTTGTACGCCGGCATCGCATCGGTGCCGAACATGTTCTCGGCCAACCAGCTCGTGAGCAGCGGCGACAGGAACGCGCCGGCATTGATGCCCATGTAGAAGATCGTGAACCCGGAGTCGCGGCGCTCATCGCCCGCCGAGTAGCACTTGCCGACGATCGTCGAGATGTTCGGCTTGAACATGCCGTTGCCCACCACGATGGTGGACAGGCCAAGCTTGAAGATCGTCGGGTCGGGCAGGCAGATCAGAAAGAGGCCGACCGCCATGAAGACGGCGCCCGTCAGGATGGACCGCTGGTACCCGATCACCTTGTCAGCGACATAGCCGCCGAAGATCGCCACCGCATAGACCAATGCGAGGTACGATCCGTAGGTCAGGTTCGCCTCGGCCTGGCCGCTCGCCGAACCCCCGTGGAACTGCGCCACGATGTACAGCACCAGCGCCCACCGGATGCCGTAAAACGCGAAGCGCTCCCAGAACTCCGACATGAACAGCATCCACAGCGGGGCGGGATGCCCCATTACCTGCTTGAACTCGGGGATGGCCGTGCCGTCCCGGTTCGTCTCGGCTGCACCACTCATGCGTCTTCTCCAGAAGATGGGAAGGGCGTTGATTGACAAGAAGACCGCGTGCCCGGAATTCCGGGCGTTCGCAGATGGCTTTATGTAGCCGCTGGCGGGCCGTTCGTCAAACGCCGGCGCGCGCGGCGCGAGGCCTCGCGCGCCCTGCTACGACTGCCCCATCCGCCGCTTCAGCTCGGCCAGACGTGCGTCGGCGTCCGCTGCCTTGTCGTCGCGCGCGCGCTGCCGGTGCATGGCGTCGAGCTCCGCGTTCAACGCGCCGTCGTCAGGCAGCCCAAGTTCCGCATCCGTCGCGCCACGCGTCGTACCGGCCGTCGCGCCGCCCGCACCCACACTTCCCGCGCCCACCGACGCCGCCTTGAGCTGCGTCAGCATCTCGTCGTAGTCGCGGCGCGCCAGCGACGCTTCGGCTTCCTGCGCTTCGAGCTTGCGCTCCAGCACCGGAATCCGCTCGCGATGCTGGGCCTCGTACTTCTCGGCGATCGCCACCGTCTCCGCATCGCTGATGCCGGCCGCCAGTCCCTTGCGCCGAGTGACCGTCTCGAGGCCCGTACGCTCCGCGTCGAGCTTGCGGCGCGTCGCCGCCACACCCTGCTCCAGATCTTCCACGCCCAGCTTGGCCAGCACCAGCGCCTGCTTCATGTCGTTGATGACCGCGCGGCGGTCGCCCGGCTGCACGCGCCCGCCCAGCAGGTCACCAATGGTGGACTTCAGCGATTCGAACACGGAATCATCGAGGAGTGAGTGGGTGGAGTGGCGCGCCTCGTCGGGCCCGCCCGTTGCTTCCCCATACGATACTGGTTCTCAACAGTTCCGCCATTCGGCCCATGGGCTCCTGTCACACCGGGCGCCGGGCAACAACCTGCACCACCGCGCTCAATCCGTTGTGCAATGCACCTTCGCGCACAACGCGCTCCGTCTCGACCGCATGCAGGAACTCGAGACCGGCCAGCTCTTCGCGCAAGGCCCTGAGCGTGGGCATCAGCTCTGCAACGCTTGGCCCGCCCGTGCCGTGCACCAACTGGTGCGGCGTATAGGCCTCGAGCACGAACAGACCGCCGGGCACCAACCCGTGCACGGCCTGCGCGTAGACGCGGCGGCGCAGCACCGGCGGCAGGTGGCAGAAGATCGAGACGATGCCCTCCCACGACGACGGCGCGATGACAAACTCCGCGAGGTCGGCGCACACGGTGGTGATCGCCACGCCGCGCTCGGTCGCCAGGCGCTGCGCCTTGTCGAGCCCCACGGACGACGAGTCCACCGCCGTCACGACGTGACCCAGCGTCGCCAGATGCACGCCGTTGCGCCCCTCGCCATCGGCGAGAGACAGCACGCGCCCGCGCGGCAGTTGCGCCGCGTGCGCGGCAAGAAAGTCGTTGGGCGCCGTGCCGTAGGCATAGCCCGCCATGCCGTATCGCTCATTCCACATGCCGGAGAATACACGGGGGCGGACATGATTCCGAGACCGCGCGCGGGGGTCACCTTTGCGTGTGATCGACCGATACTCTCAGGTGCCGGGCGCGACTGCGACTCGGCGCTGCTGTCCGCTGCGTTCCAAGGCGTCAATGTCAGGTCCCGACCTCACCAGCTTTCCGTTGCGCGAAGGCGGCAGCGTGCCGCGTGAACTCGTCGCGCCCTTCGCCGATGTGCTCGCACGCGGGCACGGATTGTCCATCGCGCATCTGGCCGCCCGTGGCGGCATTTCCGTCTTCGAACTGCTGCTCTTGCTCCCGCCACCAGACGGCGTCGACGTCGCCACGCACCGGCGCAATGTCTGTGACCTGACCCTCGGCCAGGCCAAGAAGGCGCTCTCGGACGAACTCGCGGCATTCCACAAGAAGAAGGAAGCCGAGGCCGAGGCCGAAATGCTGAAGTCGATGGAGGAAGGTGCCGCGTAGGGTGTAGCTTTCGGGCATGCCGTCACGTCTCGTCGCGCTCTCAGCCAGCTCCGCGCCGCCGGAGGGCCCCGGCCATCCCACGCGCGTGCGCCTCAATGACGCCTACGTCCGCGCGCTGCAGGCCGCGGGACTCGTGCCGGTCATCGTGCCCCCGTCGCTTTCGCTGGACGAGGCGCGCACCATCGTCGCCGGAGTGGCCGGCGTGGTGCTCTCGGGGGGAGAGGACGTAGCCGCCACGCGGTACGGCGCCCGGCCGCATCCCGCCACGCAGCGACCACACGCGGGACGCGACGACACCGAACTGGCGCTGGTCGCGGCCGCGCGCGACGCAGGCCGCCCGCTTCTCGCCATCTGCCGAGGGATCCAGCTGCTGAACGTCGCGCTGGGCGGCACGCTCGTGCAGGATCTGCCCACCGAACGGCCAAGCACCATTGCACACGCGTGCGACGATGCCCGGACGACGCGCGTGCACAATGTCACCGTGGTCCAAGGCAGCCGCCTCGCCGCCGCAACCGGGGACATGGCCATCGACGTCAACTCGATGCATCATCAGGCCGTTGACCGCCTCGCCCCAGCACTGCGCGCCACCGCGCTCGCCTCCGACGGCGTCATCGAAGCCGCCGAAACAACGGACGATTGGTGGGTGCTCGCCGTGCAATGGCACCCCGAAGAACTCATCGACGACGCACGCGCCTGGGATCGCGCAATTTTCGCCGCATTCGCCGTGGCATGCGGCGTGCCACTGCGCAGCCATAGTTAGCGCGTGCGCATTCTCCACCTCGATAGCGGTCACCACTGGCGCGGCGGCCAACGGCAGGTCTTCCTGCTTGCCGCCGGTCAGCGCGAGCGCGGTGTCGAACCGCTCGTCGTCGCGGCCCCGCATTCGCCGCTCGCGGGGCGGCTGAAGACAGTGGGTCTGGCCAGCGCCGCCGTCGCCATGCGCGCCGACTGGGATCTCATCGCCATGCGACGCGTGCGACGGCTTGTCTCGCGCTGGCGCCCCACCCTCGTGCACGCCCACGATGCGCGGGCCCACGCCATCGCGCTCGGCGCACTCCTCGGCGCCGGCGTCCCGCTCATCGTGACGCGCCGCGTGCCGTTTGTCCCCCGCGGCTATCTCAAGTACGGCACCCGCGTCGCGCACTTCATCGCCATCAGCCACGCCGTCCAGGATTCCCTGGAACACGGCGGAGTGTCCGCTGGGCGGTGTACCGTGGTGTACTCCGGCGTTCCCACGCCTGCGCCCGTCGCGCCGCGCGACTGGCGGCGCGAAGCCGGCTGGCCGACCGACACGCTGCTGTGCGGCGTGGTGGGCGCGATGACCGCCGAAAAGGGCGTCGCCCTGCTCCACGACATCGCGCACGCACTCCCGACGGACGTGCGCGACCGCCTGCGCCTCGTCCTGCTGGGCGGCACGGCCGTTGGCGCCAGCGAGTTCGGCGGCATGCACGCGTATCGCGCCGGCTTCGTCGACGCCATCCATGATGCCGTGGCGGGTCTCGACATGCTCTGGCATCCGTCGGCCGCCGAGGGGCTCGGCACGGCGGTCATCGACGCGATGGCGCTTGGGATCCCGCCGGTCGCGTTCGCCACGGGCGGACTCGCAGAACTTGTCGAACCAGGCCTGTCCGGGCTGCTCGTCCCGCCGGGCGACACCGCGGCCTTCGCCCGCGAGGTGACGCGCATGGCCACGGACGGCACGCTCAGGCGCCGCCTGGCCGACGGCGGTCGCGCCCGCGCCGCCCAATTCGGTGTCGACTTCATGGTCGAGGGCACGGCGGCGGTGTACCAGAGGGTGCTGGCCGCGTCGTCGGCCAGCGGGGCAAGCGCCCCGTAGACGCCCGCCCCGCCGGTCCGGTACTATTCGGGGTTGCACCTCACCATCGGCCCTCCCCCACGCCCTTGCTCTACATCTGCATTCCGTCGCACAACGAGGCGCCCACGGTCGGCGTGCTCCTCTGGCGCATCAAGAAGGTCTTCCGGGACTTCTCGCGCGAGTACGAGATCATCGTCTACGACGATGCGAGCACCGATGAGACGACCGCCGTCCTGGAGCCCTACCACAAGGTGCTCCCGCTCACCGTCATTCGCGGCGAGCGGCAGATCGGGTATGCTGGCGCGGTGGACGCCCTCTTTCGCGCCGCGGCGCAGCGCACCAAGTACCCGCGGCGCGACGCCGTGGTGCTGATGCAGGGCGATTTCACCGACCAGCCCGAGCAGCTCCCCGAGCTCATCAAGCGCTTCGAAGGCGGCGCCGATGTCGTGGTCGCCGAAGCGGCGCCGGCACCGTCGGCCCCCGACGCCGTGCGCCGACTGGGCACGTGGGCGCGCCGCGCCGCGCGACTCTGGCTGGTGCGCGCGCAGCTCTCGGTGCCGGGCGTGAACGACCCGTTCAGCACATACCGCCTGTTCCGCATTACCGTCGTGCGCGACCTCGTGCGCGCCGCCGGCACCGACCCCGTCACCAACGGCCCGGTGCGCGTGGCCAATCTCGAACTCCTGCGCCGCGCGGCCGCGTTGGCACGCCGCGTGGAGGCGCTGCCCGTCGAGCCGCGGTACGATATCCGGCCGCGACCCACGCGGGTGCAAGTGTGGCCTGACCTCAAGGCGATCCTTCGCGCCGGATGGGCGGCGCGCAAGCGACGCGCCGTCACCGCCTCGGCGTGATCCGCGCCGCGCGCGCGCTCCTCGGCGCCCTCGCGTGGCTCGGCGCCGCACTCCCCGTCCTGCCACTCGGTGCCCAGGACGGCGCAACGGCCGCGAAGGCGCCCGGCGTTCCCTGGACCGTGGGGGAGCGCTTTGGCTACGACGTGAAATTCGGCTTCATCCGGGCGGGCTCCGGCGAGATGACCGTGGTCGGCATCGAGTCCATGCGCGGCCGGCCCTCATGGCACGCCAGGTTCTCGGTGCATGGCGGCTACCTCGCCCTCCGGGTCGATGACGTCCTCGAGTCGTGGATCGACACCGCCACCCTGTCGTCGCTCCGCTTTGCGCAGGACTTCAGCGAAATCGGCCGCGACCGCCAGAAGACGTTCGACATCTTCCCCGAACGCGCCACGTACATCCAGCTCGGCAAGCCCGAGCGCCCGTCGGTCAGCCAGCCGCTCGACGACGGCTCGTTCCTGTATTTCATCCGCACCGTGCCGCTCATCATTGGCCAGACGTATGAGTTCAACCGGTATTTCATTCCCGACCGCAATCCGGTGAAGATCCGTGTGTTGCGCCGCGAGCAGGTGCGCGTGCCGGCCGGCACGTTCGACTGCATCGTGCTGCAGCCCATCATCAAGACCAAGGGCATCTTCTCGGAGAACGGCCAGGCCGAGATCTGGCTGACCGACGACCCGCGGCGCATCATGGTGCAGATGAAGTCCAAGCTGCCGTTCGGATCGCTGAACCTGTATCTGCGCACGCTGTTCGTTCCCGCCGTCCCGGAGGGCTCCAAGTGAGCACGCCCCGCGAAGCCGACCTGTCGAAGGTGCGCACCATTCCCGTGGCCGGGCGCCCCAACAAGGTGAGTGCCAGCGAGTTCGCGGTGCCACCGGGCGATGACCGCTCGTTCGCAGCATTCGTGCGCTCGCTCCCCGACGTCCTCAAGGCTGCCGACTTCCGCCGCGTGGTCGACGCCGTCGTGCAGGCGCACCGCGCCAAGCGCGCCGTCATCGTGATGCTCGGTGGGCACGTGGTGAAGACCGGCACCGGCCCGCTGCTCATCGCGCTGATGCGGCGCGGCATCGTCACCGACATCGCGATGAACGGATCGGCCGCCATCCACGACTTCGAGATCGCCCGCTGTGGCGCCACGAGCGAAGACGTGGCTGCCGGCCTGCGCGATGGCACCTTTGGCATGGCCGAGGAAACGGGCCGCGGACTGAACGAAGCGTTCGTGGCGGGAATGGCCGCCGGATGGGGCATGGGCGAGAGCGTCGCCCGCGCGCTCGAGAGCGAACCCGCGCTTGCGCACCCCGAACTCAGCATCGTGCTGCAGGCGCACCGGCTCGGCGCAGGCGTCACCGTTCATGCCGCGCTTGGCGGCGAGATCATCCACCAGCATCCCGCGGCCAGCGGCGCGGCCATCGGTGACACCAGCCATCGCGACTTCCGGCGGCTGGCGGCAAGCGTCGAGCAGCTGCATGACGGCGGCGTGGTGCTGAACTGCGGCAGCGCCGTGATCATGCCCGAGGTCTTCCTCAAGGCCCTCACAGTGGCGCGCAATCTCACCGGCGGACGGCCGACGAACTTCACCACGTGCGACATCGACATGCAGCGCCATTACCGGCCGCGCGTCAACGTGGTGCAGCGGCCGGTGCTGGCGGGCGGAGCGGGCTATGAACTGACAGGGCACCATGAGATCATGCTGCCGCTGTTGGCGTGGGCGGTTGTCGAGGCGCTGGGATAAGTGGGCGGGGTGGTTGCGGAGTGCGGGAGCATAGAAAGGGCGCGATCCACTGGATCGCGCCCATCTGCCATCCGCCATCTGCCATCCGCCATCCGCCATCCGCCATCCGCCATCCGCCATCCGCCATCCGCTATCCGCCAACCACCTAGCTGTTGAACCGCTCCTCGATCTTCTTCGCGGTCTCTGGCATGAAGAGACGGATCACGAAGTAGATGACCGCGCCGACGATCGCGATGCGCACCGCCCACCCGAGCAGGACGAAGAAGATCCCGAAGAGGACGCCGAAAAGGCCAAACGCGATCTTGAGGGCAAAGAGACCCAGCAAGGCGATGGCGCCGATTCCGAATATGGTGCGCAGCATGGTGACCTCGGTGCGAGTGCTCTTCCCCATACGAGCGAGCCGGGCCGCAGGTTTCGGCGCCCTGGCCCGGCGTTCTTAATGACACGAAAAAGCCCAGTAAACAGTAACCGTTATTTTGCTTTTTACAGGTTATTGTCTCTGGAATCTACCACGGAACACTGCTAGGTTCACCTTCCCGCCGCGGAATTCGCCGCGCGACCCCCTCCTCGCCCCGACCGGCTGATGAGCGAGCATCTGTACCAGATCATGGGACGTCACCGCGCCGAGCCGTTGCCCGAGCGCAAGCCGTCCTGGTTGAAGGTCAAGGCACCCGGTGGAGGAAACTACCTCCACCTCAAGAACCTCATGCGCGACCTCAAGCTCAACACAGTCTGCGAGGAAGCGCACTGCCCCAATGTGGGCGAGTGCTGGCAGCACGGCACCGCCACCTTCATGATCCTGGGCGACGTCTGCACGCGGAACTGCGCCTATTGTGCCGTGGCACACGGCCGACCGCCCAAATTCGACGCGGCGGAGCCGGCGCGCGTGGCCGAGGCGGCGCGGAAGATGAGCCTGCGCCATGTGGTGCTCACTTCGGTCGATCGCGACGACCTGCCGGACTTTGGTGCGTGGGCCTTCGCCGAAACGGTGCGGCTGATTAAGGCCGACAACTCGGCCACCTCCGTCGAGGTGCTCGTCCCCGACTTTCAGGGCAACGAGGACTCCATCCGGACGGTCCTCGAGGCCGGCCCCGACATCTACAACCACAATACCGAAACGGTGCCGCGCCTGTACAAGAAGGCGCGCCCGGGCGGCCGCTACGAGCGTGTGCTGGAGATCTTCCGCACGGCCAAGCGCATCGCGCCGGCCATCCCCACCAAGTCGGGCATCATCGTCGGCATGGGCGAGACCAACGAGGAAATCGCGCTGGTCATGCGCGAGTTGCGTGCCGTAGAGGTCGATATTCTCACCATCGGCCAGTACCTGCGTCCCTCCAACGACCACATCGGCCTCGACCGGTACGTCACCCCGGAGGAGTTCCACTGGTTCTACGAGCAGGGCATGGCCATGGGCTTCAAGCACGTTGAGTCGGCCCCCTTGGTCCGCTCGAGCTATCACGCCTGGGAGCAGGTCCAGGCGGCAGGCGTCTGATCACCCCCATCGACATGGCCACCACCAAGAAGAAGACCAGCATCAAGTGCGAGCCCGTCGCAGTGCGCACCGTCGGCGACCCGGCCCTCGACCGCGAGCTGCTGCAGTCGATGCTCCTCCAGCGCCGCTTCGAGGAGAAGGTCGGCGAGGCCTACGCCCTGGGTAAGATCGGCGGCTTCTGCCACCTCTACATCGGGCAGGAAGCCGTCTCCACGGGCATCATCGCCCAGCTGCGTCCCGACGATTACGTGATCGGCACATACCGCGACCACGGGCAGGCGCTCGTGCGCGGCGTCGCGCCCCGCGCGGTGATGGCCGAGCTGTTCGGCCGCATCGACGGCTGCTCACGCGGCAAGGGCGGGTCGATGCACATGTTCGACCGCCACACGAACTTCCTCGGCGGGCACGGCATCGTCGGGTCGCACGTGCCGCTGGCCGCCGGTGTCGGCTTCGCCATCAAGTACCGGGGCGGCGACCAGGTGATCGTCTGCTTCATGGGCGACTCGGTGGTGAACATCGGTGCGTTCCACGAGGCGCTCAACATGGCCGCCCTGTGGAAACTGCCCGTGCTCTTCGTCATCGAGAACAACCGCTACGGCATGGGGACGCCCGTCGAGAAGGCGGCGGCCGTGGACGACCTGTCCCGCCGCGCTGACGGCTACACGGGCATGGACGGCATCGTCGTCGACGGCATGGATGTGCACGCGGTATGCGAGGCGGCGGCCAGGGCCATCGCGCGGGCGCGCACCGAATCGCGGCCATCGCTGCTCGAGGTGCGCACCTACCGCTTCCGCGGCCACTCGATGTCCGACGCGGTCAGCGGCACGTACCGCAGCAAGGACGAGCTCGACGAGTACCAGTCGTACGACCCGATCTTCTCCCTGCGCGACGCGATGGTCCTCGCCAGCACGATGACCGTCGCCGAGTGGGAGGCGCTGGAAGCCGAGGTGGCCGCCACGGTGCAGGACGCGTGGGACTTTGCGGACGCCAGTCCGGAGCCTCCGCCGGCGGCGCTGTATGAAGACGTCCTTGTAGACACGACGAGCTGACCCGATGCCCATCATTACCTACCGCGAAGCCCTCAATCAGGCGCTGCGCGAAGAAATGGCCCGCGACGACCGCGTCTACATCATGGGCGAGGAAGTCGGCGTCTATAACGGCGCGTACAAGGTCACCAAAGGACTGCTCGAGGAGTTCGGCGAGAACCGCGTCGTCGACAGTCCCATCGCCGAGCTCGGTTTTGCCGGCATCGGCGTCGGCTCGGCCATGGCCGGCCTGCGCCCCGTCATCGAGTTCATGACCTGGAACTTCGCCCTGCTCGCCATCGATCAGGTGGTGAACTCGGCGGCCAAGATGCTCTACATGTCGGGCGGCCAGTTCAATGTGCCCATCGTCTTCCGCGGGCCCAACGGCGCCGCACTGCAGCTGGGCGCGCAGCACTCGCAGGCCTTTGAAAGCTGGCTGGCGCACATCCCGGGCATCAAGGTCGTGTCGCCGGGCACGCCGTACGACGCCAAGGGGCTGCTCAAGAGTGCGATCCGCGACGACAACCCGGTGGTGGTGCTCGAGGGCGAAATGCTCTACAACACCAAGGGCGAGGTGCCCGACCACGAGTACCTGATTCCGCTGGGCAAGGCCGACCGCAAGCGCACGGGGACCGACTGCTCCATCATCACCAGCGGCAAGATGGCGCTCGTCGCCATGCAGGTGGCGGACCTGCTGGCCAAGGAAGACATCCACATCGACGTCATTGACCTGCTGACCATCCGGCCGATGGACGTTGAGGCCATCTACGAGTCGGTGCGCAAGACGCAGCGCGCCGTGGTGCTCGAGGAAGGGTGGGAGGTGTGTGGCATCGGCGCGCAGGTGGTGGACTACATCCAGCGCGAGTGCTTCGATCATCTCGATGCCCCCGTCCTGCGCGTGCACCAGGCCGATGTCCCCATGCCGTATGCCAAGGGCCTTGAGAAGATCGCCAAGCCCGACGTCGCCAAGACGATCGCGGCAGTGAAACAGGTGATGTACCGCACCTAGTGGTCTGCCATCTGCCATCTGCTGCCGTAGTCTGCCATCTCTCGTCTCCCGTCTCCCGTCTCCCGTCCATATGGCTACCAAGATCTTCATGGAAGCGCTCTCTCCCACCATGGAAGAAGGCCGCCTCGTCAAATGGAACATGCCCGAAGGCGCCGCCGTGAAATCGGGCGACGTGCTGGCTGAAGTCGAAACCGACAAGGCCGTGATGGAACTCGTCGCGCGCGGCAACGGCATCTTGCGGCGCCAGCTCGTGGCCGAGGGAGTCACCGCGGCCGTCGGCACGCTCGTGGGAGTGATTGCCGCAGCGGACGAGGACATTGCGGCGTTGGTCAGCGGTGCGGCTGCGCCGACGGCAGCGGTTACGCCGCCGGCAGCTGCAGCGTCGGCGGCACCCACTGCGACGTCCACCACTGGCGCACCACCCGCCGCACCGGCGCCTCCCGCGCCGGCAAGCAGTGGCCCCACCCGCAGCTCCCCACTCGCCCGCCGACTCGCCCGCGAAAGCGGCATCGACCTCGGCGCGGTCGCCGGCTCGGGCCCGGCGGGCCGAGTCATCAAGCGCGATGTCGAGGCGGCGGTGAGTGGTGGCGGCGCAACGGCTTCTGCTATCCGCCGTCTGCCCTCTGCCATCGGCGCCGCTGGATCGGAGTACACGGATCAACCGCTGACGCAAATCCGCAAGACGATCGCCAAGCGCCTGGCCGAGTCCATCGGGCCGATTCCGACCTTCTATCTCACCGCCGAGTTCGACATGACGCGCGCGGTGGAGATGCGCGCGGCGATGGTTGCCCAGGGTGAAGAGTACAAGGTCTCCGTCAATGACATCATCCTGAAAGCCGTCGCCACCGCGCTGGCCGCCCACCCCGAGGTCAACGCGCACTGGCTGGGCGACAAGATCCGCTTCTTCAATCGCGTCCACCTCGGCATGGCCGTCGCCACCGACGACGGGCTCATCGTGCCGGTGATCTTCGACGCCGACCGGAAGGGGCTGCGGGCCATCGCCCACGAGTCGCGCGAGCTCGCGGCCAGGGCGCGCGAACGCAAGCTGAAGCCCGAGGAGTACACCGGCTCCACGTTCTCGGTGTCGAACCTCGGCATGATGCAGATCGACCAGTTCACGGCAATCATCAACCCGCCGGAGTGCGGCATTCTCGCCATCGGCGCGCTCGACGACACGCCCGTCGTCGTCGACGGCGCGCTGGTCATCCGCAAGCGGATGCGCGTGACGATGAGCTGCGATCACCGCGTGATCGATGGGGCAGTGGGAGCACGCTTCCTGCTTGACCTGCGGCGCATGCTGGAAAACCCTCTCATGCTGGTGTTCTGACATGGCCAACTTCGACATCATCTTCCTCGGCGGCGGCCCCGCCGGCTACGTCGGCGCCATCCGCGCCGCCCAACTCGGCCAGACGGTCGCCGTCATCGAACGTGAAGGACTCGGCGGCACCTGCGTGCTGTGGGGCTGCATTCCCGCCAAGGCGCTGCTCGAATCGTCGCACATCGCCAACCGGCTCAAGCACGCCGCCGAGTTCGGTGTGACGGTGGGCGACATCACGCTCGACTTCGGCGTGGCGATGAAGCGCTCGCGTGACGTCTCCACCAAGAATTCCAAGGGCGTCGAGTTCCTGTTCAAGAAGAACAAGGTCACGTGGATCAAGGGCATGGGCGTGCTCGGCGCGGGCAAGACCGTGAAGGTGACCACCGGCGACGGCAAGACCGAAGCGCACACCGCCACCAAGGCGATTGTGGTCGGCACCGGCTCGCGCGTGAAGGGCCTGCCGCAGGCCGGGCTCGAGCTCAACAAGACCACGATCATCTCGTCCGATGACGCGCTCGTGCTCGAGCACGCTCCCAAGACGCTCGCCATCGTCGGCGCAGGCGCCGTCGGGTGCGAGTTCGCCGACGTCTTCAGCGCCTTCGGCACCAAGGTGACGGTCATCGAGGTGATGCCGCGCATTCTGCCCCTCGAGGACGAGGACAGTTCGGCGGAAGTGGCGCGGTCGTTCAAGAAACGCGGCATCGACGTGCTCGTGGGCGCCAAGTTGCAGGGCACCGCCATCGGCGCGAACAGCGTGACGCTCACACTCGAGGCGGGTGGCAAGAAGCAGGAGCTGGTGGTCGACACGGTGCTCGTGGCTGCCGGCCGCGCCGCCAACGTCGAGAACATCGGCCTCAAGGAAGCGGGCGTGCAGCTCACCGACCGCGGCTTCATCAAGGTCAACCACACGCTCGAAACGACGGCCAAGGGGATATACGCCATCGGCGATGTGGCCGGCCCGCCGATGCTCGCCCACAAGGGAGAGCGCGAGGGCATGATCGTTGCCGAGATCATCGCCGGACAGCATCACCATCCCATCAACTACGGCAACATCCCCAATTGCACCTACTGCCATCCCGAAGTGGCGTCGATCGGCCTCACCGAGGCGCAGTGCAAGGAGAAGAAGCTCGACTACAAGGTCGGCAAGTTCCCCTTCAGCGCCAACGGCCGCGCGCGCACGGCAGGTGAGACCGAGGGCTTCGTGAAGATCCTGCGCGACACCAAGTACGGCGAGATCCTCGGCGCGCACATCGTGGGACCGCACGCCACGGAACTCATCCACGAGCTGCTCGTGGCCCGCGAAAACGAGTTCACGGTGGAAGAGATCGACCTCGCCATTCACGCCCACCCGACGCTATCGGAAGCGGTGGCCGAAGCGGTGCTCGACTCGATGGGGAAGATGATTCACGCGTAGCACGCGGTGCCGGGAGGTTCCGACGCCGTGCACGCATCGCCAGGCAAGTCGAAGGGGCGCCGCGATTCCGCGGGCGCCCCTTCGTCGTCATGCAACTGGCCTGGCGATACGGCGCCTGCCGAGCCTACTTGGCCCAGTGCCTGGCCTTCCCGCCCGCGCGCGGGTTGAACAGCTGCGCGTCGACCGGCACGTCGCACTTCCAGTCCTGGTATTCCTCGAGCTGCCGGCGCTCACCGCCCTGCAGCATCTCGACCCGCGTCGCCAGCAATCCGCGGCCGCACGGCTGGATGGCGTCCAGCCGGATGTCCAGCGGCGGCCGCCCGGCGGCGTTCGACAGGATGATGCGCACGACCATCAGGTTGGTGGCATCAACCCAGAACTGCGCCGAGGTGGTGTCGGACGGCCCCGTCGAGCCCACGATCCAGACGGGATGACCCTGCCAAGGTGCGGTGCGGACCTTCGTGAGGTCGATCGCGAGCGACGCCAGCTGCGCGATGGTCAGTTCCGCCGGCTGCACATACGCCCCTTCGATGAGCGCGAGGAACGGATTGCCGACGGGGCGCACCGCCTGGAGCGTGTCGGCGCGGATCACCCAGGTGGAATCGGTGGTGGAAATCGACGCATTGCCCGCCGACAGCGGCGCAATGTCGATGCGCAGCTGCGTAACGTGCTGCGGGGTGTGGCGCAGCGTCTCAAACCACGTCTGCACGGTATCGCGCCCATCACGCTGGCGGATGGTCGTCGACTGGCGGAAGGTCAGCGTGTGGTACCAGCTGCCGGAAGACCTGGCGAGCATGCGGACGAGGACGTCCCGTCCCGTCGCCGGCGCGGGGCCCTGGGCCGCGAGGGGGAACGCGAGCGCGGCGATTGCGCCAGCCGTGAGGATGCGTATCGTGCGAAGCATGCCGGGCTCCTGCGAGTGTGTGCGGAAGAATACCACATCGCGCGACGCCCTCCGCTGCCGTCGGATTGCAGCGCCACCACGGCGGGTTGGATCGTGGACCGCGGAGCAGGCCCTCCGGGCCTCGCCGCACCTGGCCCCCGAGCCACTAGATTTTACGGGTGACCGAACGCCTCCTCCACGTGGTCGATCTTGGCGTGCTGCCCTACGGCGACGCGCTCGCGCTCCAGCGCGACGCGGCCAGGGCGCGGCTCGCCGGCACGCTCTCCCACGACGTGCTGCTGCTCGTCGAGCACCCACCGGTGATCACGCTCGGACGCTCCACCAAGGCCGGCCATCTGCTCGCCACATCCAACCAGCTCTCGGCGCGCGGCGTCGAGTTGTACGAGGTGGAGCGCGGCGGCGACATCACCTTTCACGGCCCGGGCCAGCTGGTGGGGTATCCCATCGTCGACCTGACGCGGCACACGCAGGACCTGCACTGGTACCTGCGCCAGCTCGAGGACGTGATGATGCGCGCGCTGGCTGCCTGCGGCATCGATGCGGCGCGGAATCCCGGCAAGACCGGCGTCTGGGTACGCGACCGCAAGATTGCCTCCATTGGCGTGCACGCGCGGCAGTGGGTGACGTGGCATGGCTTCGCGTTGAATGTCACCACGGACCTCTCGTACTTCGACCTCATGGTGCCATGCGGCATCCAGGACGTGGTGATGACGAGCGTCGAACGCGAGCTGCTCGATGCGGCCACGGGCCCGTGCCTCGCCGCGTCGCCGTCGCTGTTCGACGATGTGCGGTCGCGGACCGTGACGTCCTTTGCTGCGCTCTTCAATCTCACGCCGCGGCCGTCCGATGCCGCCGCGCTGCGTGCCTCCGTGCCCGTCGCATGATGCGCCGCCTCATTCTCCTCGTGGCCCTGGGCGGCGCGGCCTGCGGACGCGCGGCCCCACCCGCGCTGCCGCCGGCGCCTGTCGCGCCACCCCCCGCCCCGCTCCCCCGCGCGGTTGAGCCGCGCTCATACGCCGCCCTCGACACCGCACCGGCGCGCCTGACCATCTTCCTCGCCACCACACGCCGCTCGGTCACCACCGACCGCCCGAGCGAACGCTACGGCGCGGAGGACGGTGACTCGCTGCAGTTTGCCGCGGTCAGCGTCAACGTGCCGTCGTACCGCGTGCGCGGCACGGGCGATCTGCCCCGCCCCACGGCCATGCGCGACAACGCGCTCGCGTACCGGCCCGACGCGCAGCGCGACTTCTTCGTGACGTCCACCATTCCGGTGGACAGCGCCCGTTTCGTCCAGCGGCTCGCGGCCGACCTCGCCGCCTCGCGCGCCCGCGACCTGCTCGTCTTCGTGCACGGGTACAACGTGTCGTTCGAGGATGCCGCCGTGCGCGCCGCGCAGCTGGCCGCCGACATTAATTTCGACGGCTCGATTCTGCTGTTCTCCTGGCCATCTGCCGCGTCGGTGACGGGCTACGTGCGCGACCAGCAGTCGGCACGCAACGCGGGGTTTCAGCTGTTGCGCGTGCTGCGCAACCACGCGGTCGCCGCGCAGCCCGACCGCGTGCACCTCATCGGGCACTCGATGGGCTCCGAGGTCATCGGCAAGGCGCTCACGCTCACCGCGCTCGCGGATCCCACGCCGCATCTGGCGCAGGTCGTCTTCGCCGCACCCGACGTCGATGCCCGGGTCTTCCGGCGCGAGATCCTGCCGCGCCTGACGACGCACGCCGTACATGTCACCATGTATGCGTCGAGCGACGACGATGCCCTGCGCGCGTCCCGCGTTGTCAACGGCGCGGGCCGGCTCGGACTCGGTGGCGATTCCCTCGTCGTCATCGACGGCATGGACACGGTTGACGCCACGCGCGTCACCGCCGACGTGCTCGGACACACGCTCTTCGGCAACGGCGCATTCCTCGCCGACCTCGCCGTGCTGCTGGCCGATGGCCGGTCACCGACCGAGCGGCGCCTGTTGCCGGTGAAGAAGGATGGATTGACGTTCTATCGGTTCCGCGGCGACAAGCGGTAGCGAGCGCGCGGCGGCCCGCACGCGGCCATCTGCCATCCGCCATCCGCCATCCGCCATCCGCCATCCGCCATCCGCCATCCGCCATCCGCCATCCGCCATCCGCCATCACCCGTCGTGCGCCGGCTCCGGCCTCGCCCGCTTCGGCGGCTCCCGCGTCCAGATCACCACGAGCCCGCACCCCGTCTCGCGCTGCCGGAATCGCACCGGCACTTCGGACGGTCCGCGGAAGACCTCGATGGCCTCAATCATGTCGATCGACATTTCGTCCACCGTGAACGAATTGGGCGTCATGAAGATGCCGTCCACGTAATACTGCAGCTGGCACGCGCCCGACGCCGCCGAGGTGTTGCTGCGCGCCGCCGACACCGACTGCCGGCCGGCCATGAGACGCGTCGACTCGCCGTTGCCCCCCGAGACCACCCGGACGCCCATCACCTGCTGAAAGAGGTCCGCGGTCCGCGGCGGATGGCGGCGCTCGATTTCGTCGCGCGTGATGAACACGCCGATCCCCACCATGCGTCGCGCCCAGAACTCCTGCAGGCGTCCGCTCGCCCCCTCGCTCGCCGTCACGATCACCGCTTCAAGTTCGTCCGCCAAGCCGTCGAGCACGAACGACACCCGCTTGGTGTCGCCGGCGACCACCGACAGCTTCTTGCTCGCGGGGCGAAAGCCCAGGCGGCGGACCATCACCTTCACGCGCCCGCTCGGCACGCGGTCAATGCGAAACTCGCCGGAGTCCGTCGAGACGACCCGCAAGGCGGTGCCATCAATCCACACCTCGGCGCCCTGCACAGCCACGCCCGCAGCGTTTCGCACAACGCCAAACACCATGATCGAGCCTGCATCCTGCGCCCGCGCCGCCAGCGCCGACAGTGCCAGCAGTAGCGCCATCCTCACGAGACGATGCATGGGGGACTCCTCGCGTTGTCGGGTCCACAAATGCCAACCCCGGCTATCTACGGTCGCGGATGGTCGCCTGGATGGCAAGGACGTCGCGGCGCCTGTGACACGCGCCCCCGTGTCGGGGTAACGGCACGGGCGGCCACCCGGATCCGTTGTCAGGCCCTCCCTTCATATATTCAGGCATCGTGACCGATGACCCCCGCATCTATGCCGCGCGCGAGCGCGAGGTCGCGCCGCGCAGCGATGCCGGAAGCGCCGCCGACGGCCTCAATGACGCCCAGCGGCGCGCCGCCATGCATGGCGAAGGGCCCCTGCTCATTGTCGCCGGCGCGGGCACCGGCAAGACACGCACGCTCGTGCATCGCGTCGGCGTTCTCCTCGAACGCGGCGTTCGTCCCGAACGCATCCTCCTCCTCACCTTCACGCGCCGGTCGGCACAGGAGATGCTCGCCCGCGCCGAACGCCTCGTGGGCAGCGCCAGCCGCAGCGTGCAGGGCGGCACGTTTCACGCCACCGCGCATCGCCTCCTGCGGCGCTTCGGCGAGCAGGCAGGATTGCGCCCCGACTTCACCATCATGGACCAGTCGGACGCCGAGGACCTGATGCAGTTCTCGCGCGCCCGGCTCGGCTTCGGCGACCGCACCAAGCGCTTCCCCAAGAAGGAGACGCTGCACCAGCTCTACTCGCGCCATGTCAACACCGACATCCCGGTCGGCGCCCTGCTGCGCGAGGAGTATCCGCGCTTCGTCGAGCACGAGGAGGAGATCGCGCGGGTCTACGCCGACTACACGCAGCGCAAGCAGGAACGCAACCTCGTCGACTACGACGACCTCCTGCTCTTCTGGGCGACCCTGCTCGAGCAGGTTCCCGCGCTCGCCGACCGCATCGCGGGCCTCTACGATCACATCCTCGTCGACGAGTATCAGGATACCAACCTCCTGCAGGCGCGCATCCTGCGCGGGATGTGCCGCGCGCACCGCAACCTGACGGTGGTCGGCGACGACGCGCAGAGCATCTACTCGTTCCGCGGTGCCACCATCCGCAACATTCTCGACTTCCCACGCGAGTTCCCCGGCGCCACCGTCGTCGCGCTCGAGGAGAACTACCGCTCCACGCAGCCCATCCTCGACACCTCCAACCTCCTCATCTCGCGCGCCGGTGAGCGCTACTCCAAGTCGCTCTTCACGCGGCGCACGGGCGGCGACCGGCCCTGGCTCGTCACCGCACAGGACGAGCCAACGCAGACGCGCTTCGTGGTCGACCGCATCCTCGAGCTGCACGAGGAGGGCACCCCTCTGCGCGAGATCGCCGTGCTCTTCCGCGCCGGGTACCACAGCGCTGACCTCGAAATCGAGTTGACGGCGCGCAACATCCCCTTCGACAAGTGGGGCGGCCTCAAGTTCCTCGAAGCCGCGCACGTCAAGGATGTGCTCGCCTTCCTGCGCGTGCTTGAGAATCCGCGCGACGAGGTGAGCTGGTACCGCCTCCTGCTGCTCATGCCGGGCATCGGCGAAGTGACGGCGCGCAATGCGATGGACGTGATGGCACAGCACGCGTGGAGCCATGCCGCCTTCGGCCAGTTCCGCCCCCCGCCGCGCGCCAAGGCCGCGCACCAGTCGCTCGTCACACTGCTCGACATGCTGCGCACCGGCGCGCCGGATGACGAGGGCGCCGTCGCGCGAGAAATCGCCCGCGTACGCGTGCTCTACGACGACATCCTGCGCGAAAAATACGACCGCCCTGACCCGCGACTCGCCGACCTCGACCAGTTGCAGACCATCGCCGGCGGCTACCCCAGCCGCGCCGCCTTCCTCAGCGCGCTCGCGCTCGAGCCGCCGCAAGGCACGCAGGACCTCGGCTTCGGCTCCGACGCCGAGGACGACACCCTGGTGCTTTCCACCGCGCACAGCGCCAAGGGGCGTGAGTGGGATGCCGTGTTCGTCATCTGGGCGGTCGACGGGTACTTCCCGCTGTCTCGCGCGCTCGGATCAGACGACCAGATCGACGAGGAGCGGCGCCTGATGTACGTCGCGCTGACGCGCGCCCGCAACCACTTGGCCGTTTCGTATCCGCTCAACGTGTACGACACGCGCCGAGGGGCCGACTACACGTTCGATCAAGTCTCCCGCTTCCTCGACCGTGGCGTGCGCGCCACGATGCAGCGCGTCGTCGCCGAACCGCCAGCGGCCCAGCTGCCGTCACCGGACGCACCGGACGCACCGGCCGCGCCCGTCGTCGACCTCCGCGCCCTCATGCAGAGCCGCTTCGAAGCAAAGCAGTAGCTCTACGGCGCACGGCGTACAGCGCACGGCGTACAGCGTACAGCGTGCCGCCCACCGCTTCTGTTGTCGTTCAACGTCTTTCGTGCTCCGCAATGACGGCACCAATCGTCCGTCGCAGGTCGCGCCCCTCGCGCTCCCACGTCGCATCGAAGCTGCCAAGCCCCGTCATGTAGATGCGCCGCGCCAGCAGGGCAGCGTTGTCCAGCCGCACACGCGATGCGTACCCCGCGGGGTACGTGGTGAGCTGCGGCCCCACGCTGTCCACCAGTTGCCGCCGCGCCCAGGCGGTCACCCGGTCGCGCGCCGCAAGGCGATCCGCCTTGCCAGCCGCGCCTGGATGCGCTGCGTACGCCGTCTCCAGCGCATCGGACAGGCGCATCCAAAACACGGACAACTGCTTGTCATCCTCCCAGCGCCGGTCGCACCGCCCCGCATTGGCCGTATCGCCGCGGGCGCGGAAGAACGCCGCCGCGCCGCGCGCGCCCACGAAGCTCGCGAAACTCTCGTTGAAGATCGCGGCGTTGCGGGCGTAGTAGCGGTTGTGCGTCAGCTCGTGCACGACCGTGTTGGCCACGTCGGCCGAATCGGCGCGCAGCGTCGTCGAGAGCACCGGATCGTTGAACCAGCCCAGCGTACTGAAGGCCGATGCCGGACGCAGGTAGGCGTCGAATCCACGTGCGCGCAAGCGGTCTTCTTCACGCACTGCTTCGCGCACGTCAAAGAACCCCTTGTAGGGCACGCGCCCGACCACGGGAAACCACCAAGTCACCGGCGCGAGCGTGTCGCGGGCCGCACCGCTCAGCACCAGCACGAGCGTGTCGGAGGGCAGCCGCGTGTACTGCGTGAACGCGTTGCGCGCCGGCAAGCCCAGCGAATCCATGGCGTACGCGCGCGCCGCGAGCACCAGTTGCAGCTTGCCGCGCGTCGCGGCGTCTGTGCGCGGATCGCTCACGAGATCGGCAATCGCGCGCCGACGGCGGAGGATCTTTCCCTCTTCCCACGCCGCGCGCACCAGGTATCGACCGGTGCGGGTCGCCGCCGTCAACACCGCCGCGCCGCCCAGTGCGACGAGGATCGCCAGCCCCACACTCCCCCAGCGCACCCGCATCGCGGCGCCGCTCAGTGGGAGGGGCTTCGCGGGCCGCGCGAGCGCCATGTCACCCCCATGCGATGCACTGCCCCCAGCGCGCCGAAGCCCTGATACGCATAGTCCAGCGACCACGCGCCGCGTTGCGCACTCCCTCCCACGGACCACGGATCGCGCGCCGTTTCCACCGAGTGCGACGCGGCGGCGCCGCGCACCGCCAGCTGCCAGCCCGCCGCGGTGACAAAGGTCCCTTCAGCCCCGACCAGTGCTGTGCGCCCTTCGCCGCGCACGTCGCGCCACTCCGCCAGGCCCACCCATCGCCCACCAACCAACGTCCGGCCCGGCGTCTGCAGCGCCACGCGTTGCGTGAAAACCAGCGTCGAGGCGCTTCGTCCGAGCTTCATGGTCGTGTTGCCTGCGTGCTGCGCCGCCCACTCGAGGTCCCATCCGCGCAACGTCAACCCGGCGCCCGTGCTCAGGGCGACGACCGACCCCGTCAGGTCGGCCACCTGCGCGTGCACGTACGCGAGCGAAAGCCCCTGCCGGAATGCGCGGCCGCGGTGCGACACGCCCGCAGTCACCGCCAGCTCGCTCGCCCCCACACGATTTCCCGTTTCAGTCCCCCGCGTCCCGCCGGTCAGCGGGTCCGCCACGATCTCGCCCGTGCTGCCGTAGTCGAGCGACTGCACCCCGATGGCCCACGCGCCCCGCGGACCGAGCGCAGACGACACTGCCGCCGTCGCAAACTGCGCCCCCCCGATCCACGTGCCCGCGCTCACGGCCGCCGATCGCTCCGCCGGCAGGTTCTGCGCGCCGTAGAACAGCGCGCTCGCTCCCGTGGCAAGCGGTGCCGCGTCCGCCGCGCCCGCCGCGCGCGCGCTCGCCGGGAGCGCCAGCACTGTGCCAGCTCGCTGCGCCTGCGCGCCGCGCGCGGCCAGCACGCTCGCCACAGTCGCCATCAACCTCAGCAGATATCGACGCATCATCACCCTCAATGTGCCACCACCAGCATCCAGCGGACAACACTCGTTCACCTGCCAACTGCCATCTCCGGTCCGTCTCACTTCACCCGCAACACCCCCAACTGTGCTCCCGCCGCCGCCGCAAACGCCCCACTGTCGGTCCTTGCGAAGCTCAGCGTCGCGCTCCCCGAACCCGCGCCAAACGGGCCCATCCTCAAGTACACCATCGACCCCGGCATCAGCGGCCCCTCGGCGGACCCCGTGGTCCAGATCCGCATCGGCGTGAACGGAAACGGGTCCGGCCACTGAGCAATGGTCGCCTCGCGTGCCATCAACTGTCGCAGGTTGCGACTCAGAAACCGGTAGCGCGGTGCCACCGCGGTGCGCGGAACGCCCACGATGCTGTCGGCCCAGATCGCCGTCGCAAAGTCGCCGAACAACCGCGCAAACGGTTCGTCCGCACGCGCCTCCAGATTGGCCATTCCCGTCAGTGACGTCTGCACCAGCCGCTGGTAGATCGCCTCGCCCTTCTGGTCACCAAGCCAACGCAGAAACAGCCACACGGCGCCGCGTTCCTCGAGCGATCCGGTCCCAGCAAAGGTCGTCACCGAATGGCTCGACGTTGTGTACAGGTACACGTACGCATTCAGCATCTGCGGGCTGATGAACGGCGACGCCGAGTCAGGAAAGAGCTGCGTGGTCGTTGAACGCCCCAGCGGCGCCGGATACCGGGCCTCGAACAGCTTCGACGCCATCTCCTCGGCGATGTGGCTCAACCCCTCGTTGATCCACGTCTCCTCGGGGTTCCCGCCGCGCGCCAGCACGTGATGAAAGAACGACACGAGGTGCTGAAACTCGTGCACGAACGTTCCTTGCAACAGGCGCTCCGCGTCGGCCGCCGTGTGCGCGCAACTGAAGTGCGCCGACGAGTCCGGCACCATCCCGTAGAAGAGCTCGCCGGCGTTCGAGTGCGGCACCGTCGCCAGCAGGTCGCGGCCATGGAAGAACCCCGTCACGAAGCCCCGCTGGCCGCAGTCGCCCGCTGCCACCAGTGCGTTGACGCGCGGCGTCAGGAAGATCAGCACCCTGCCGTTGTGGTCGATGTCCGGTTCGGGCCCGAATGTCGACGTCACCACCCCGTACAGGTCGGTGTCGTACAGTCGTCCCATCCGCTCGAGTGCCGCGTCGCTGAACGCGGAGGGCACCATTGTGTCCACGTAGATGGCCACGTGCGCGCCCGTGAAACGCAGCCGCCCCGTCACGTGCGTCGTCGAGTCACCCGCCAGGCTCACGATCACGTGGAACATGCGCAGGCTCTCCAGCGCCACCGCCGCCATCGGCGGACGGCTGAACGGCTCCGCACGTGCGATCGACGCCAGGCGCCGTTCCTCGTCACGGATCGCGACATCCAGTTGCGCCTGCGCCCCAGGCTGCGCCCCAGGCTGCGCCTCGCGCAGCGCCGCGCGACCCCCCGAACCGCCAAAGACCTGCGCGGCGGTTGCAGCGGCGCCCGCCGCCACATGCACCATCAACGGCACCGGCGAGTCCGCCTTGGCCGCGAACTGTGGAATGACCACAAAGTCGGCGCCGGCCACCGTGACCAGCGACGCACACGTTGCCAGTTCGCCCGCCCCGATCACCACGCTCTCGTACGGCTGCAGCGTGATGAGCCGACGACGCGGCGAGTAACTCACCTGCCGCACGGCCGTCCACACCGTGCCGCTGAGGACGCGCACATCGACGTTCCCTGCCGGCAGGCAATCCGGGACCACCACCAGCAGGTCGCCGCCGCCGCCACTCAAAGGACGCACGCGCCGCCCACCGAAATCGACCGTCGACGTCACACCACCCAATGCGCTCCCCGCCAGCGCCAGCGTGTCGCCGGGCCCCACGTTCACCGGCAGCACGCCAGCGAGCACCGGCCCCCCGGTCGCCGTCGCCGTGAAGTGCACCGTGCGGTCCTCGGCTCCCGCGGGAAATGCCCAGACCGCGACCGGCCCCGTTCGTGAGCCAAGATGCAGTTCGGCCGCCGCCACGCCAGCACCGTCGGTCACGGCGATGGAGTCCACCATCGCCGTGCCGTCAGTGCTGGCCATCACCCGAAAGACGACCACGGCGGCCTTTACCGGCGCCCCCGCCGCGTCGCGCACACTCACGGAGAGGGCATGCGCCAACGTGCTGCCGGCCGGCGCCGACTGGCCGTCACCCGCCACCACCTCGAGCCTGTAGTTCCACCCAACCGACAGCACGCGCTCGTGCACGCACCCGGCAAGCACCGGGAGCGCCGCAAGAAGCCACGGCCGCCAGCCGCGAAACGAAACTAAAGCATTGGCTAACAAGCGATTACGCGCTCCACACCCGGGTAATAACTGCTTTGACGGCGCCCCGCGCCGGCGCTATCCTTATCAGTTCAATGTTCGTCCATCTGCACTGCCATTCCGAGTTCTCGCTCCTCGACGGAGCCAACCGGATCGATGACCTGATTGCCCGGGCGCTGGAGTTCGAGCAACCGGCGCTCGCCATCACCGATCACGGTAACCTGCACGCCGCGTGGGAGTTCCAGGAGAAGGCCCGAAAGGCCAAGCTCCGACCCATCATCGGCATGGAGGCGTACGTCGCATCGGGCGATCGCCGGGCCCGCACGCGCGGCGGCCCGGGCGAACGCAACTACTACCACCTCATCCTGCTCGCCCAGAATCTCGCCGGGTACCGCAATCTGGTGAAGCTCTCGTCGCTGGCCTACACCGAGGGCTTCTACGGTAAGCCCCGCGTCGACCGCGAACTCCTTGCCAAGTATAACGAAGGGCTCATCGTCTCCTCGGCATGCATGGCGGGCGAAGTTGCCCACCACCTGCTCGCCGACCGCCCCGACGATGCGCGCAAGGCGGCCGAGTGGTATGCCGACGTTTTCACGGATCGCTACTACCTCGAGGTCCAGGCGCACGACGCGGGTGACCAAACCATCCTCAACGAGCGCGTCTTCTCGCTTGCCGGCACGCTGAACCTCCCGGTCATCGCCACCAACGATGCGCACTTCCTGCGCGCCGAGGACCACGATGCGCACGACGTCCTGCTCTGCATTGGCCTCAAGAAGGACCGCACCGATGCCGACCGCATGCGCTACGACCGCGGGCTCTTCTTCAAGAGTGCTCCCGAGATCCGCGCCCACTTCGACAGCCGCCCCGACGTCCTCGAAAACACGCTGAAGATCGCCGATCAGGTGGATGTGCAGTTCGGCAAGAAGTACCACGTGCCGTCGTTCCCGTTGCCGGCAGGCGTCAAGACGGAAAACCAGCTCCTCATCCAGCTGGCGACCGATGGCGCCGTGGTCCGCTACGGCAATCCGATGCCGCGCGAGGTGCGCGAGCGGCTCGACTACGAACTCGACGTCATTACCAAGACGGGCTACGCCGGCTACTTCCTCATCGTCGCTGACTTCATCCAGGCGGCGCGCGACCGCGGCATTCCGGTGGGCCCCGGACGCGGCTCGGCGGCCGGGTCGATCGTCGCGTATTCGCTGAAGATCACCGACGTCTGCCCGCTCAAGTACGACCTCCTTTTCGAGCGCTTCCTGAATCCCGAGCGCGTGTCGATGCCCGACATCGACGTCGACTTCTGCGAAGAGCGCCGCGGCGAGGTCATCGACTACGTGCGGGACAAGTATGGCCGCGACTCGGTGGGGCAGATCATCACCTTCGGGACGCTCAAGAGCCGCGCCGCCATCAAGGACGTCGGGCGCGTCCTCGGCTTCTCGCCCGGCGAGACGGACGCGATCGCCAAGCTCATTCCCAACGCGGCCAATTACTCACTGACCGTCAAGGAGGCCATCGCCAAGGTCTCCGAAGTCCGTAAGCTCTACGAGCAGGACGAGCGCCACGCCCAGCTGTTCGACTTCGCCATCGCCCTCGAAGGGCTCTCGCGCCACGCCGGCATCCACGCCGCCGGCATTGTCATCGCCCCGGGCCCGCTCGACGAGTACGTGCCGGTCTGCACGCAGGAGTCCAAGGGCTCGGGGTCGGGCAGCGACGAGCGCGTGGTCGTGACGCAGTACGACATGAACATGCTCGAGCACGCCGGCATGTTGAAGATGGATTTCCTCGGCCTCACGACGCTCACCGTCATCCACGACGCGCTCGTCTCCATCAAGCAGCGCCGCGGCGAGTCCATCGACCTCGACGCCATCCCGTACGACGACGAGGCCACCTACCGCATGCTCCGCGCGGGACGCACGGCCGGCGTCTTCCAGTTCGAATCACCGCTCGCCACCGACATGGTGCGTGGCATGCGCGCCGACCGCTTCGACGACCTCGTCGCGTCCAACGCGCTCATGCGCCCCGGCCCGCTCGACGCCGGCATGCACAAGGTCTACCAGCGCCGCAAGAAGGGCGAGGAACCCGTCTCGTACGCACTCCCCGAGCTCGAAGAAATTCTCGCCCCCACCTACGGCGTCATCACCTACCAGGAACAGGTGATGCGTATCGCCCAGCGGCTCGCCGGCATCTCGCTGGCCGAAGCCGACGTGCTGCGCAAGGCCGTCGGCAAGAAGGACGCCGAGCTCATCAAGAAGGAGATCGGCAAGTTCGTCACCAAGGCCATCGCGCGCGGCTACGACAAACGCATTATCGAGGAACTCGGCGGGCAGATCGAGACATTCGGCCGCTACGGCTTCAACAAATCGCACTCGGTGGCGTACTCCGTCCTGTCGTTCCAGACGGCGTACCTCAAGGCGCACTACCCGGCCGAGTTCATGGCCGCGCTGCTCTCGGCGAACATCGGCTTCACCGACAAGGTGGTGCAGTACATCAACGAGGCACGCGACCTCGGGCTCCAGATCCTTCCGCCTGACGTCAACGAGTCGGGCTACAAGTTCACGGTCGTCGGCGAACAGCGCATCCGCTTCGGCCTCGGTGCCGTCCGCAACGTCGGCCGCTCCGCCATCGACACGATCATCGCCGCGCGTGCGGACAAACCCGTCACCACGCTCTACGAATTGTGCGACCGCGTCGACCTGCGCAGCTGCAACAAGCGCGTGCTCGAGGCCCTCTGCTACGCCGGGGCCCTCGATGGCCTCGGGCACCGCGCCCAGCTCGCCGCCGCACTCGACGGCGCCATGCAGGCGGCATCCCTGCAGCAGCAGGAACGCTCGTCGGGGCAGCACTCGCTCTTCGGTGACTTCGGCGGCGCGTCCAGCGACACCAGGCAGCAGGTGGCGCCCACGCTCCCGACCCTCAAGCCGCTCAGCGAAAGCGAGCGCCTGCAGCGCGAAAAGGAAATCCTCGGCTTCTATATCTCCGGGCACCCGCTCGAACCATTCCGCGCCGAGTGCGAGTTGCTGGCGTCGAGCACCATTGCCGCCCTCGGCACGTGGACCGAGAAGCCTGTCTCCATCGGGTGCGTGGTCACCGCCATTCGACGCCAACTGAGCAAGAAGTCGGGCGCCGAGTTCGCACGCCTTGCCGTCGAGGACTTCTCCGGCGCCGGCGAAGTGCTCGTCTTCCCCGAGGCGTGGGCCGCCATCGGCGATCGGGTGCAGACCGACGTCCCCGTGCTCATCAAGGGGAGTTACTCGCGCCGCGACCAGGGCGTGGAGAACCCCACGTTCATCGTCGAAAGCGTCACCCGGCTCGCCGAGTTGCGCGCTACAGGGCAGATTGCGGTGGTGCTGCACATGGCCGCCGGCAGCGGGCTGCACGGCGGGGTGATGCAGGATGTGCGCGCCGTGGCCGTCTCGCACCCTGGGCAGGCACCGCTGGAACTGCATTGGACGGGCGCCGATGGCGCCTTCTCACGTTTCCGCTCGTCGTCGCTGACCATCTCGACCACGGGCACCTCACTGCTGGAACTACGGGCGCTCCTTGGTGAGGAGCGCGTGCGCCTGGTGCGCGGGAGCTGACATGGGAACATCGGCCCTGGAGTTCGAAAAACCCATCATCGAACTGGAACGCCAGATCGAAGAGATGCGACGCAGCACCGAAGAGCAGAGCATCAACATTACCGCAGAACTCGCGCCGCTCGAGCTCAAGCTCTCCGAGATGCGGCGCGACGTCTACCGCAACCTCACGCCCGTGCAGAAGGTGCAGGTGGCGCGCAACTCGCGCCGCCCCTTCACGCTCGACTACGTCCGCCTGGTGTTCACCGACTTCATCGAACTGCACGGCGACCGGCTGTTCCGTGACGACGCTGCCATCGTGGGCGGCTGGGCTCGCCTCGACGGCGAAACCGTGATGATCATCGGCCACCAACGCGGGCGCGACACCAAGGAGAACATCCACCGCAACTTCGGCATGCCCCACCCCGAGGGCTATCGCAAGGCCCTGCGCCTGATGCGGCTGGCCGAAAAGTTCCACGTCCCCGTCCTCACCTTCATCGACACCCCGGGCGCGTGGGCCGGACTGGGCGCCGAAGAGCGCGGGCAGTCCGAGGCCATCGCGCGCAACCTGTTCTCGATGAGCGAACTCAAGGTGCCCATCATCGCCACCGTCATCGGCGAGGGCGGCTCGGGCGGCGCGCTCGCCCTCGGCGTCGCTGACCGCGTGATGATGTTCGAGCATTCGGTCTACTCCGTGATCACGGTCGAAGGCTGCGCCGCCATTTTGTGGAAGGACGGCAAGAGCCCCGAAATGCGCGAACGCGCGGCGAGTGCCCTACGCATCACCGCGCCCGACCTCCTCGAACTCGGCATCATCGACGAGATCCTGCCCGAACCCGAGGGTGGCGCGCACGCCAATCACGAAGCCGTCGCCGCCACGCTGCACGAGTCCCTCGTGAACCACCTCGATGAGCTGCGCAAGCTCAAGCCCGAAAAGCTCGTGCGGCGTCGCCGCGAGAAGTTCCTCAAGATGGGCCAGTTCGGGGAGTAGGGTGGACCATCTCATCGAAGTCGCGTTCAAGGGCAACCGCCGCGAGTTCTTCCGCTGGACGTTCGAGGCGCCGCCGCCGGTGCACGCGGCCATCATCGTCGAAGTCGAACGCGGCGAAGACCTCGGCCACGTCCACGCCACGGGCGAACTCGCCGAACGCCGCCGCGCCGGCACCACCCACGGCAAGGAGCAGCGCGAACCGCTGCGCACCGCTCTGCGCCTGGCTGCCACCGACGATATCACCAAGGCCGGGGTCCTGCGCACCGACGAGGAGCAGGCCCGACGCTTTGCCGTGCAAAAGGTGCGCGCCCTCACCCTGCAGATGAAGATTTCCGACGCCGAGTGGCAGTGGGACCGCCGCCGGCTCACGTTCTACTTCACCGCCGAGGAGCGCGTCGACTTTCGCACCCTCGTCCGGCAGCTCGAGGGGCATTTTGGCGTCCGCGTGCAGATGTGGCACATCGGGCCGCGCGATGAGGCCAGACGCCTCGACGGCGTCGGGCACTGCGGACGACAGCTCTGCTCGTCGTCCTGGCTCCCCGAACTCCTCCCCGTCAAGACATCGCTCGCCAAGGAACAGCGGCTCTCCACCATCACCCCCACACAGATCTCCGGCGCGTGTGGCCGCCTGATGTGCTGCCTGCGCTATGAGCACGAGTTCTACGTCGCGGCGCGCAAGCGCTTCCCCAAGCAGGGCAAGATCGTCCAGACGCTCGAGGGAGAAGAAAAGGTCGACGGCACAGACATCTTCCGCGACCTCGTCACCCTGCGGAACCCGGCGGGCGACGTGCGCACCATCCCACTCGCCCAGTTCCGCCGGGAACTCGCCGGCGAGACCATGCCCGTCGACGACGAAGCCCGTGACGACGAGCATGCCGAGGAGGGCGAGGAACGCGCCACGCCCCCTGCGCAGGCCGTGGCGCCGCAGCGCACCCGCAGCGCGCCCCCGGGCCGCGAGGGCCACAAGGCGCGCGAGCCGCGCCGCGATGCACGCGCTGAATCCGCACCACCCGCGCGCACCGATGCGCGCACCGAGCGCCGGCCCGACCCGCGCACCGAGCCACGCGGCGAACCGCGCGGCGACCCGCGCGGCGAACCGCTCGCAGCGCAGACTCCTGACAAAGATCGCGATTCGCGTCGGCCCACCAGCCACGAGCAACACCCGCGTCACGAATCGCGCCCCGCACGCTCGGCGCCTCCCGCGCCGGCGGCGACCTCAACCCCACGGGAAATGCCGGTGGAACCAGCGCCGCCGCCCGCATCTCCTGCACCGCTGGACGCCACGCACTCCCCCGACACCGCATCCGCAGACGGTGAGCACCGACGCGGCCGGCGTCGGCGCGGTCGGCGCGGCGGTCGGCGCCATCGCGGCGACGGCCAACACCCCGGCACCACCGACGGCGCCGACGCGCCGCCCTCGAACACGGACGACTGACCAGTGCCGCGCTTCTTCCTGACCACCGCCATCGACTACGCCAACGGCGAGCCGCATCTGGGGCACGCGCTCGAGAAAATCGGCGCCGACACCATGGCCCGGTTCCATCGCCAGTTCGGGTATGACGTCCATTTGCTCATCGGCATGGACGAGCACGGACAGAAGGTGGCGCAGACCGCGGAGCAGCAGGGCGTTCCGCCGCAGCAGTTCGTCGACGACATCGCCGTGCAGTTCCAGGCAATGTGGAAGTTGCTCGGCATTTCTTACGACCAGTTCATCCGCACCACGGCGCCCGAACACAAGGCCGCCGTCACGCGGCTCATTGAGCAGATCTTCGCCGCCGATGCCGCGCTCCCCGACGGCCGGCGCAATTTCTACGAGCGCTCGTACACCGGCATGTACTGCGTCGGCTGCGAGAGCTTCAAGCAGGGCGCCGACATCGTCGACGGCAAGTGCACCGTGCACCCCACGCGCACCCTCGAGGAAGTCACCGAGCACAACTGGTTCTTCCGCCTCTCCGCATACACGGCGCCACTCAAGGCGCTCTTCGCCGCCAATCCCGGGTTTCTCGAACCGGAAAGCCGGCGCAACGAGATCCTCCAGCTCCTCGAACAGGGGCTCGACGACATTTCCGCCAGCCGTTCGCGCTTTGACTGGGGCGTCCCCTTCCCTCGCCCGCTGTCCAATGGTGACGTCCAGACGACCTATGTCTGGTTCGATGCGCTCCCCAACTATTGGACGGCGCGTTGCTTCCCCGGCTTCAGCGAGAAGGCCGCCTGGCCCGCCGACCTGCACGTCATCGGCAAGGACATCACGCGCTTTCATGCCGTCATCTGGCCGGCCATGCTCATGGCCGCCGGCGAGCCGCTTCCCGCGCAAGTCTGGGCGCACGGCTTCATTTCGCTGGGCGGCGAACGCTTCTCCAAGTCAGCAGGCGTCAAGCTCGCGCTCGCCGAGGCCATCGACCGCTACGGCGTCGACGCGTTCCGCTATTACCTGCTGCGTGACGTGCCCTTCGACGGCGACGGCAACTTCTCGTGGGAGCGCTTCGAGGAGGTCTACAACTCCGACCTCGCCAACACCCTCGGCAACCTCGGCAGCCGCTCCATCGCCATGATCGAGAAGTACCGCGCCGGCGTCGTCCCGTCGGGCGCTCCCGAGGAGGCGCTGTTCACGGCGCATCGCGACGCGCTCGCGCTCGCCCGCGCGGCCGTGGATGGCGCGCGCCGCCACCGCCCCCACGAGGCCATCGCGGCCCTCATGGACATCGCCCGGCGCACCAACGAGTACATCCAGCGCACGCAGCCATGGGTGCTCGCCAAGGACCCCGCCAATGCCGCAGCGCTCGACGAGGTGCTGCGCACGCTGACCGCCTCCCTGGCGCACCTCGCCGCGTGGCTGGCCCCGGTCATGCCGCACAAGATGCAGGCGCTCTGGGCGCAGCTCGGTGGCAGCGGCGACGTCACCACCGTGCGCCTCGACCACGCCATCGATGTCAGCGGATGGAAGGTGACCAAGGGCGTGCCGCTCTTCCCAAAACCCGAGACGCCGCCCGCCGCGACGTGAGCGCCGCGACGTGAGCGCAACGACGTGAGCGCCGCGACGTGAGCGCAGCGACATGAGCGCAGCGGCGGACCATGGGAGACAACAAACGGACAACGGTGATCTGATCACTCGTTGTCCGTTGCTCAATGGGACGTCACTCCCGTCTCAATCCGTGATCTTCCCCGCCGGCATCACGAACGTCAGTGGATCCACCGGCTTGCCGTGCAGGCTGATCTCGTAGTGCAGGTGCGGTCCTGTGCTGAGCCCGCTGTTCCCCACAAAGGCAATCAGCTGGCCGCGGGTGACGTGCAGTCCAACCGTCGCCACCAGCCGCGACGCGTGGGCGTACGTCGACACCAGACCGTTGCCGTGGTCGATCTGCACCATCAGCCCGTAGCCGCTCTCACGGCCCACAAAGATCACCCGGCCCGCCGCCGGCGCGACAATCGGCGATCCCATCGGCGCCACCACGTCGACGCCCTCATGCGCCCGCGACGTGTGCAGGATCGGATGAAAGCGGCTGCGCGAGAACTGGCTTGTCAGCCACCCCTGCGTCGGCATGATCGACGGCAGGTTGGCCATGCGCTCCACGTTGCGCGACAGCGTGTCGCTCACCGCGCGGAAGCTCGCTGACAGCTCGGTGGCCCGGCGAATCATCCGGTCAAGATCGGGACGCGCCCCGCCAAATCCGAGCCGCCCCAGAAACGGCTTGCTGGCAAACCGTTGCGGCGTGGCAGCCGTCCCTGGCAATGCGGGCAGCGCCGTGGCTGCCGTCCCCGCACCAAGCCCCGAGACCTCCTTGGCCGCCACGTCACCCGTGGTATCCGGGTCAATGCCCGCAAGCGTGCGAATCCGCTTATCCTGATGCTCGATGCTCGCAATCGTGTCGATCAGGGTCCGCAACCGCACGTCGATGCTGGCAAGTTCGGCCTTGAGCCGCCCGTTTTCTCGGGCCGCCAGCCGCGCCGACGGCGTTGCCCACGGCGTGAACAGCACCGCCGCCGCAAACACCACCAGGAGTGCCAGCACCGCCGCCGCGCCGAGCCCCACGCGCAGTCCGCGCTCCCCGAGCTCGTAGCTCCGGGGTGACGACGTGCCGTGCGGCACGATCATGATGGTCCAACGGCGTGGCATCCGAGGAACCTAACCACACCCGGGCGAGGGGGACAATTGAGATACCGAATACAACCCGAATCACGCCAGGCACCACGACGGACGTGAGCGAAGAACCACGAAGGGCCGCCTCGTGTCCGAAGCGGCCCTTCGTCCCTGCACGATCACAACGCTACGGCTTCTTGTTGAAGTCCACCGTCGGCGCCTCACGCGCCGCCGCGTTCGACACCTCGAAGTACTCGCGCGCCTTCGCGCCGGTCACCTTCGCCGTGAGCACCTGCGGGAACTTGCGGATGTACGCGTTGTACGTCCCCACCATCTCGTTGTAGTCCTTCCGCGACACCGCAATCCGGTTCTCCGTCCCCGTCAGCTCATCCTGCAGCTGCAGGAAGTTCTTGTCGCTCTTCAGCTGCGGATACGCCTCCACCGTCACCATCATCCGGCTCAGCGCGCCCGTGAGCTGCTGGTTGGCATCGGCCATCTCGGCCATCTTGCCACCCTTGATGGCGCCCGTGAGCCCAGCGCGGGCTTCGGTGACCTTCACAAACACGTCCTGCTCCTGCTGCGCAAAGCCCTTGACCGTATTCACCAGGTTCGGCACCAGATCGGCTCGGCGCTGCAGCTGCACCTCGATATCCTGCTTGGCCTTCGCGGCCGCTTCGTCGTAGCTCTGGATGGTGTTGTACCCGCAACCCGCCAGCATAAGCGGCAGCAAGAGGAACAAACCGCGACGTCGCATCTGATTTTCACTCCGTAAGGAAAGGGGACCTGCCATCTGCCATCTGCCATCTGCCATCTGCCATCTGCCATCTGCCATCTGCCATCTGCCATCTGCCATCTGCCATCTGCCATCTGCCAAAACCCACCTAGTCGTCCACCGCCATCTTGTCCATCCACCCCGCCAGCGCCGCCAGCCCATCATGGCACCCGCGCAGCACGCCGGCCGCCTCGCGATCACTGATCTTCACCGTCCCGCGCGTGTGCGCAACCAGCGCCACGAACGGCACGGCATCAAAACCCGCCTTCGCCGACACCGCCCGCGCCACCACCTCGCTGTCGCCGTGCGCCTCGGCAACGCCATCCGTCAGTCGCAGCGTCGCGCGGAACAGGGCAAAGATCCCGCCGCGCGCCGCCTCAAGCAGCAGGCGCTGCGCCTTGCCGTCACCGTGGTGCGCCTGCATCGCGCGGCGCAGCTGCAGCACCTTGCCCATCACCTCACGCTCAAGCTGCAGCCGCAGGTCGTGCTGGTGCACCGCGATCCCCTCGGTGACCAATGCCCCGTGCAGCACGCGATGCGCTGACAGCAAGTCCGCGTACTCGATGGCAAAGATGTCGGCGCTCGACGCCCACTCGGCCGACGTCAGCGTCAGCGGCGCGGGATGCCCCGCTTCCATCCACGAGCGCGTTGCCGCACCGGCGGCGCGCAGCGCGTCATCCGCAAGTGTGCGCACCACAACCAGCACGTCCAGCGCGCCCGTCGGAGGGCCCTGGTGCCGCGCGGCTGAGCCGTAGAGCACCACCGCCGCCAACGCGTCGCCGTGCGCCGCCTTCAGCTGCTCCACCAGTTGATCCAGCGTCATCTTGGCCATGTCACCAACTCCCACTCGAGCCACCGCCCGAGAATCCGCCGCCGCCGCCAAACCCGCCGAAACCGCCGCCTCCGAATCCCCCACCGCCACCACCGCCAAACGATCCGCCGCCAAAGCCCCCACGCCCGCCGCCCATCGCCTGCCCGAGCATGAACCAGAGGCACCCGTTGCTCCCGCGCCCACGCCCTCCCAGCAGCGCCATCAGCACGAAGAAGCCGATGAGGAAGAATCCCGGGGGAATCCCGCCGGGCCTTCGGCGGTTCGGCGGCGCACGCGGCACCTCGGTGCCGCCGTCGAGCGAAAAGCCGAACTCCGCCGAGTAGGCCTGCGCCACGCGAACCGTCATCAGCTCGATGGCCGCCCCGTAGTCTCTCGCCATCAGCAGCGGCGTCGCCTCGCGACGGAAGTCCCCGGCCCGCGCGTCGGTGATGAACCCCTCGGCGCCATTGCCGGTCATCAGGCTGATCTGGCCGCGGCCGTTGGAACTCGTTTCCTTGGGCACCACCAGAATCACAAGGCCCGTGTTCCGCTTGCGGTCACCCACCTCGGCCGCCGCCCCCACCTTCCACTGGCGGCCGATCTGCAGCGCCACGTCGCCCGGGTTTCGATCACCGATGTCGGCAAGCGTCACCACCACGATCTCGCCGCCCGACTTGGCGCGCACGTCGCCAATCACGCGTTCCATCCGCGCCGCCGCCTCGGCACCAATCACCCCCGCGAAGTCGTTGACATAGCCTCGCGGCGCAGGAATCTGTGGCTCCTGCGCCAGGACTGTCATCGCCAGCAGGGCGGCTTGCACCGCCAGGGGCATCTGTTCTTCTCCGGTGGGGAATGCGCCCGCACACACGGCGCTGAGGTGCCCTACGGACGGGACCACCGGAAAGTTACGCCCAAACGCGGCTCACAAGGTCAGGAAACGCAAAGAGCCCGCCGCAACCTCCGGCGAGCCCCACCGTGCCCGTGCCCGTGCCAGTGCCCACGCCGTGCCCGTGTTCGCCTCACGGCCGCAGTCTGTCCCCATTCATCCGCGTGTACAGCACAATGGCCCCCCACGGCGCCTTGTCGCCGAACTGCACGGCCGACTCCGAGGCCGTCAGGATGGCCATGAAGTAGGTATCCGATGGATTCAGCACCGGCGTCGGCCCCAGCACGACACCGTCGACGATCCACACCATGCACCGGTCGCTGCGGCGGTCTCCCGCGATGTACCGGGCCGATTTCACGCACTCGGTCGGTCGCGTGGGAATCACCAGGCTGCTGGCTCCCGCCCAACGCAACAGGTCGTACACGTTGCCGGCCTTGTCGCGGTGAATCGCCACCTCCTCAGGGGAAAAGACCTTCCACCCGCGCCGCAGCGCCTCCCTGTACTTGGAATCATTGAAGGAGGCCATCCCCATCACGCGCACGGTGTCACCCATCACCGACTTCTCCGGAATGGAGAATTCGTACGCGACGGTGTCCGCTGGCGTCAGCGTGAACTCAGCGGTCGTCGACGGCTCGACGCCGATGCGCCGCACGGTCACCACGAACGGCTGTCCGCTGCCGTCGAGGCGCAATACAAAGCGCCCCTCATCATCCGAGGTCGCCTCGCCCACCACCCGCCCGGCCCGGTCCTGCGCCGTCAACCGCGCGCGCTCGATGACGCGCGACGTCGTCTGCGACCGCACCACGCCCCGCATCACCTGCGCGTGGATTGGACACGCGACAAGCAGTGCGCTTAACAACGTGCAGCGCCAAAACGTGCGCCGGGGGGACACGTTCACGGTGGGCTCCGGGATATGGGACACGACCGCCGGCGAGGTCGCCGGCGGCCGTGTCGTCCTGCTATTTCCAACCGTCCGTTACGGCGACGTCGTACGCGGCGGCTGCTTGTCCACGATGAACACGATGCTCGGTACTGTGGACGCAACGGCCAGCGAACCCGTCACCGACGCCGGGAACACCATGGCCGTCATGACCGTGCCGGCAACCGTGGCGCCACCGATCGGATCCGCCGACGTCGTGCCGGCCGTGCCGGTCGGCGCCGTCGTGCCCGTCGTGCCGAGGCCCGTCGGGTTGGCAGCGTTCGCCGCCCGGAGCGCGAACGCGCCCGGAGCAAACGTCGTGTACGACGAGTACTTCTGCTCGGCCACCGCGGCAATCGTCGGAGAACCGGCAACCGCGTCACCCACCGCGGCAAGCTTGTACACGTCCACCGAGCCAAGGCCGGTATTCGCGTTCAGTACGCGCAACGCCACGTTGGCGCCGGGTGCCGTAATCACGTCCTCAAACACCACGACCTTCTGGCCATTGCCACGGGCATAGCCCGTGAAGAGGATCGTGTAGTACTTGCCAGCCTCAAAACTGAGCGTCTGGTCCGACAGCACGGCGGTGTTGCCCGCCGTGGAGTAGTTGACGATGTCGGAGTTGAAGATCTTGAAGTGACGCGACCCGGGCTTGAGGCCCTGATACATGCCCTGACCGAAGGCGCGGAACGCGACATCGGTGAAGGTCTGCGGCGTGAACTCGAGGTAGTCCACAAAGCGCACGGTCGTGTTCATGGTGTCCGGCACAGCGTTGACGTACCGCACATACGCGAGCGCCGGGGTGGTGCTGGCCGTCAAGGACCCGTCGCTCGTCTTGCATCCGACGGCACCGAGAGCCACTACGGCAACCAGCAGGGGAAACTTGGAAATCCGCATGAGTCTGAGACTCCGTGAAAGAACGTCGTAGGAATCAGGTAGGTCGTACAACCGCTACCTGGTGTTGCCTGTGGTACCGCCAGTTGGATCCGGACGGCTGACGGAACTGAACAGGTTGAGGTTCGCCATCAACATCGTGGCTGCGATGACACCAACTGCCGTGCCAACGAGCAAATAGGTGCGGCGCTTGGAAAAGCTGCGCTCCTGGTAACCGACAATCGCATCCTTCGGCACCCGGACCCGTTCGCCCGTCCATGTGGTCGTCCCGCCCCGCATGTCAGTCGTCCGGTACACCTCGAGGGTGACGCTGGCACTGTCCACCTCGACCAACAGCCCGTCAACATTGTCTACTGCTGACCCCAGCTTGTCTCCCAGGGTGAACCGGCCGCGGTCATTCAGCACCACCGCAATCCGATTGCCCGTCGCCGGTACGCCGGCCTGCAGGGGCTTGAACGTGTAGCAGCCCATCTGCAGCGACAGCGTGACAGCGCAGAGACCGCCGACAAACCGGCGCCAGTAGCGCCTACGCCGGTTCATCGAAGGAGTCGTCATGAAATCTCAGCCTCAGAAGCCGTAGGTTCCCTTCGGGGCGGCGTTCGAACCGGAATGCCACGTCGCAAACCGTGACTGCATTTCCTGGTACGGCACCGGCCATTCCACGATCGTCCCGGTCACGAGGTCGCCCCAACCGCGGTTGTCGGCGTACCACACGAGATAACCCGTGAACGACGTTTCCATGCGCTTCTCGTACTTCATTGCCTCAAGGATGCTGCCGCACGCCGTCGACGTGAACGTCGGCGCCTGCGGCACGCGCGGCACGCAGTCCGCCGCGGTCGAAATCGGCGCGCTGGCGCTGGCCGGCACGCCAACCGACGGCAGTCCGTTCTTGATGCGCGTGAGGTCAATCAGGGCCGCCGCCGCCGCGAGGTTGCCGGTGCGGATGTAGCCCTCGGCCGCCAGCATGTCGACTTCCGTCTTCGACATGTCGGTGTACGGACCGGTGATGTTGGCCTGATAAACCGCCTGGTAGCGGCGATGGTCATACCACGACTCGCCCCAGCCAATGGTCGCCACATCGTCACCAGCTCCACGGTTGCGCAGGTAGCGCCCCGCCGGAAGTGCCGACTGGGTCGTCGGCATCTCGGCCTGCTGCGCCGCGCGCGTGGCGCCCTGCGGCCACCGCTTGTCGGGCGTCACCACGAGGAACGCGCGACGCGCGTCGGCCGCAATCTTCAGCCATGCGTCGTAACCGCCCGACACGTCAGCCATGCCGTAGTACATCAGGCCCAACGAGTGCCACCCACCGACGACGTAGGCCTGGTTGGCGTCAAATCCGGCCGTCCAGCCGGTGCTTCCACCGATGCTGACGTTGTTATCGGCCGTGATGCCGTTGGTCGCGTCGCTGATGACCGCGGCCCAGTCCACTGCGGCGCGTTCCGCCGCCGTGCGTGCCACACCCGCGCGGATGCGCGCCTTGTACGAGCGCACCAGCCGCGTGAAGTTGGCAATGCTCAGATCCGCCCGGCCGCTGATCCAGGTGCTGGGCAGCGGAAAGCCGTTGTTGCCAGTCGCTGCCGCCGCCGAGTTGGCGACAGCAATCGCCGAGTCGAGCAACGTCAGCGCGGCCGCGTTCACGGCCTTGTATCCGGACAACGGCGGGATCTCCGAGCTTCCCGTCTGCGGCGTCACGATGGCGGCGGAGTCATACCCGAGCGACAGGTAACCCAGCGCCTCGCCGGCGATCATGTAGGCAAAGGCCTTGGCACGCGCATCCTGCGCCGTGCTGCCCATCGTCTGGCCCTTGGCCTGATACGTATTGATGGCGGCCACGGCCACGCACGCCGAACGCTCGGCGCGGGAGAATGTGTCCCAGTTGGCCCGGTTGCCGGTCTGCACGTCGTTGCCAAGATCGTTGGAAATCGGCGTGCGTGGAATGCTCGAGCGCGCGGCCATGCCGAAGTTCGCGACGGTCGCGAACTGCTCGCCCGACAAAATCTTGGATTGCGTGTTGATGGATTCGCTGGCCCGTTCCGTGTTGTTCAGGTTCTGGCCAAGTCCGCCCACCACGCCCTCCACGCCGGCCGGCGATGCATACGCACGGGCGACGTCAGGGTTATTCAAATTGGATACTTCGAGGTCATTGCCGCACGCGGTCACAGCCGCGAGCGCCGCCCCGATCCAGAGAAAATGCTTGCGCATTGAAAGTCCTCAGTTCGGTCACCCGGTGGCACCGCCATTCGACGGCACCACCGGCGACCCGCGTCGTCAGAAGCTGGTGCCGATCGAGAAGGTGACCTGCCGAAGATTCGGGAACCCGTAGGCGTCGATGGCGTTGAGCGCCCCCGAGCCGAGCTGGCCGCCCGCGGTGCCCACTTCGGGATCGTAGCCCGTGTACTTGGTCCACGTCTTCAGGTTGCGGCCGATGAACGAAACCGTCCAGTCACCCGGCGCGCCGGGCAGCTTGCCGAAGCGGTAGCCGATTGACAGTTCGCGCAGCTTCACGAAGCTCGCGTCTTCCACCGAGTGATTGCTCGGAGCCAGGATGTTGTAGAGGCCTCCGAAGCTCGGGCCGTTCGACACGGTGCGGTAGTAATAGCCAAGCGGCTTGGCGTCGGCGACCGACTTGCCGAACTGGTCGGCCTCGGCCGTCTGGAAGTCGCCGAGCGACCACTGGCGCTGCTCGTTCCACACCGACTTGCCAACCGTCGCGTCGAGGAGCGCGTAGGCCGTGAACTTCTTGAACCCGAAGTTCTGGCTGAACGACCAGTGGAACTTGGGCAGCGCATGGCCGAGGTTGTAGAGCGCAACGGCGCCCGTGGAGTCACGCCGCAGGATCGGCGAGCCCCAGCTCATGTTGTCGATCGTCGTGCCGCCGCCCCAGGGCGCCTGGGCGGCCGGGATGCGCGTGAACCACAGGTTCTTCGTGATGCCATCCGCCGGCGTGTTGCCCGCGCCGACGTACACGATGAAGCCGTCGCTGTTCTTCTGGTAATCCTGGCCGGACCCGCACTTCGACTGGAAGGCGGTCGGAAGCTCGGTGCAGGACTTGAGGAAGTACTGGCCCCAGATGGAACCGAACACCTCGCCCTGCTTGATCTTGAACATCGTCTCCGAGCCCTGCTGGCCGTTGGCGGTGTAGAAGGTCTCCGGCATGTCGAGGCGCGACACGATGGACGAGGTGGCGTCGTAGTTGAAGCGCACCGAGTAGCTGAGATCGCGACTCTGGATGATCGGCACGTTCAACGACACTTCCCAGGTCTTGTTCGTCAGCTCGCCCGCGTTCTGCCACTGCGTGCCGAAGCCCGACGAGGCGGGCGGCGTCACGGGAAGCAGCTGGTCATTGATGACGTTGTGCGCGTTGGTGATCGTGATGCCGTACTTGTTCATCAGTTCGACGTCGAGGCCGATCTCGATTTCACGCGACACTTCCGGACGCAGGTTCCGATTGCCCAGGTTGGACGGCGTGAACGTGCCGCCGCTCAGGGAGAACGTCTCGTACTGCGCGCTGTACTGCGGGCGATTGCCCGCCGTGCCTTCGGAGACGCGCAGCTTGAGGTCCGAGATCTTGGCGACCTTGAACCAGGGCTCCTCGCTCACGCGCCACGCAAACGATCCGCGGCCGTAGGTCTGCCAGCGCTGCGAGGCGCCGAACAGCGACGCCGCGTCACGACGCACCAGGCCACCCACGATGTAGCGGCCCTTGTAGTCGAGATCGAGGTTGGTGAACATGCCGAGCGCGCGGACCTGCTGCGAGTAGCCGTTGATGGCCTGGCTGCTGATGACCGAGTTCGGCGTGGCCAGACCCGGCACGGCCAGGTTGGACCCGCTCAGGCCCATGCCGCGGTCGTCCGATGACTCGTACGAGGCGCGGGCGGTGATGCGCGAGTCGAGAGAATTCTCGAACCAGGACTTGCGGGCCGTGACCATCAGCGCGCCGTTCATCGCGAACGACTGGCTGGAGCTGTACGAGAGGCCGCCCAGATTGGTCGAACTCGCCGCCGTGGTGCGGAATCCCTTGTCCCACTGATCCCGGTAATCGTTATTGCGCGTGTCGTATCCGAACTCGCCCATGGCGTCGAGCCACGTCAGCGGCTGCCACTTGACCGAGGCACCACCCACGAAGCGGCCGATGCGATTGCGGGGATGCTCCGCTTCCGTCGCGTACGCCGGGTTGTAGTTCTGCGCACCGCCCGACTGCGGGATGGTGCGGATGAACAGGCGACCCTTTGAGTCACGCTTGAGCAGCTCGGCGTTGGCCGGCTGGCGCGTGAGGGAGAGCCAGTACGTGTTGCCCTGATTGTCGACGGCCTGCGTGTAGGCCGTGCGCACGCTGAAGTTCCAGTTCCCCGCCATCTGCTGGTCGAGGTTCAGGCGGACGGCGTTGCGCGTGTAGCCATCGACGTACCGCAGCGAACCCGCCTGACGGAACGAGTTGGCCGAGAAGAAGAAGTTCGTGCGCCCCACGCGCCCGGTGGCGTCCACCGTCGCGTTGTACTGCGCGCCATCGGTCAGCATCTGGCGGATCGGCGTGCCCGCCCGCGGATACTGATTCAACGTGTACAGGGCCCGCATGTTCTTGTAGCTCGGGCGCGTCGAAATGCCCGCGTCGTTCGTGAACAGCACCGGGGAAAGCGCGAAGTCCCCGCCCTGATCGTTGATGCGGTACGCTTCGGCGTAGATGTCCACCGTGCGCGTGCAGTCCGGCGCGCCTGCCGTGTTGATGCAAAAGCGCGTCATGTCCTCGTTCATCAACAGGTTGTTGCGGTTCGGAATGCCGTAGATGTGCTCGACGTCCGACTGGCCGTACTCCATGTTGGCGCGGAACTTGATGCCGTCCTGCGACGTCTTGCCCGAGCGCGTCGTGATCTGGATGACGCCGTTGCCGGCGCGCGATCCGTACATCGACGACGCCGCGGCGCCCTTCACCACTTCGATGTTGTCGATGTCCTGCGGATTGATGTCCGCCAGGCCGCCCTGCGAGACTACGCCGTCAATGATGTACAGCGGCTCCTGGCCACGACCGCTCGCATTGATCGACTGCGGGCCACGAAGGATGATCGACGGTGCCGTACCCGGGCGGCCGCTGGCCGACACGATGTTGGCACCCGCCACCTTCCCCTGCAGCTGCGACAGCGGATTGGAACCCGCCACCGGCACATCAGCCTGCGAAATCTGCGCTACGGAGAACGCGAGCTTCTTCACTTCCGTCGCGCCCGCCACACCGGTCACCACCACCTGGTTCAGGCGGTTGACGTCCGTCTTCAACTCGTAGTTGAAGGTCTGCGTGCCGGCATTGAGCGTGATGTTCTGCACGATCGGCTGGTAGCCGATGGCGCGGATACGCATCACCACCACCTGCCCCTTGACGCGTGCGCCCGGGATCACGATCGAGTACACGCCAGAGGCGGTGGTACCGACCGAGACCTGCAGGGCATCGATCACAACATTGGCTCCGTACAACGGCTGCCCGCCATCCGACACGATCTTGCCGGTGATGGTGGCGTTCTGCGCAAACGCAGACGCCGAAACGCCGAGCAGGAGAGCCAGTACCGCGGTCGTAATCCAGCGAAACCGAGTACTCATGGTCTTCGAACTCCCTTCCAAAAGGTGAAGAGCTGATCGAACTGCGACTTCAGGAGCTTCGCACTGCTGCCCCACACCTTCTGGAGCGGAACTTCAACGGGAACCCGGTGTAGGCACACCCTGTCTCCCGCAAGAACAACAAATCGGGGGCCTTCGCTTCTGGCCTGCACAAAAAAACCACAAAAGACACCACACCCGAGAGCCAACGGCCCTAGGGTTGCACACTCCCCTACTCAGGAAGCGTGACGTTCGTCACAAGCGCGTATCCTACGAAGGGTGAGAGAATTGCGCAACCGCATTTGTAGGGTATTTCACTACAGAACAATTCGGTGCTCGCAAACCCGTAAATGAAATAGTGGTAATTCGTTAGCACAGCCCTTCGGTGGCGACATCGCCACGGGTGATCCGTCTGACGCGCGCTGACGGACCGCTGACGCTCGATTGTGATGCAGTTGTGCACAGTGCCTGGTACGGGCACCCTGAAGTCGCGCCCGCGCCCTGCGGCGAGTACACTTAGGCACTTCACAGGCGGTTCCGGCCGCTCGCCGCAGGTCGTCCGACTTCCCCACCGCTGATGCCACGCCGACCGTTCCGCATCGTGCTTGTTCTCGCCCTGCTCGGGTGCTCCGGCAGTCAGGGCGCCGCCGCCACGCGCGCTGCCACGCGGGCTGCCGATGCCGCCGCGCTCCAGCCAGCCACCGCCACTCGGCCGGCCGGCGACTCGGCCAGCGCCGTGCTCACCAAGGCCGACGCCGGACGCATCATCGGCAACCCCAGCGCCACAGTATGGATGATCATCATCAGCGACTTCCAGTGCCCCTATTGCAAGCGCTGGCATGACGAAGTGTGGAACGCCGTGCGCACGGAATACGTTGTGACCGGCAAGATCCGCGTCGCCTACGTCAACCTGCCGCTCTCCATGCACCCCAATGCCATGCCGGCCGCGCACGCGGCCATGTGCGCCAGCGTGCAGGGCAAGTTCTGGCCGGTGCAGGATGCGCTCTTCCGCACGCAGCAGGAATGGAGCAACCTCGCCGACGCGCAACCGGCCTTTGAGGCGCTCGCACGCGATGCCGGCGCCGACGTCGACACGTGGCGCGCCTGCGTCACATCGGGCGTGATGCAGCCGCTCATCCAGGGAGACGCCGAGCGTGCGGGCACGGCGGGCGCACAGTCCACGCCCACCTTCTTCGTCGGTGGCCGTCCGTTGATTGGCGCGCAGCCGCTGGCCACCTTCCGCGAGGCGCTCGACGCCGCCCTCGCGGCCAAGCCCGCCGGCAAGTAGCCGTCCCCCGGGTGTGAACCCCGCCCTGCGCGCCGCCTACGCCGCTGCCGGTTCGCTGGCGGAACTCACGGTTGCGCGCGCCCCCCGCGGCGACGGAAAGACCCTGCGGTCACTCGCAGGACGCCGCGGCGTCCTCGACCGCTTCGCCGCATGGGGCGCCGCCCACCGCGATCCGGCTCGGCCGCTCGTCTGGCTGCACGCCCCTTCAGTCGGGGAAGGACTGCAGGCGCGCCCAGTGATCGAGTTGCTGCGCCAGCGCCGCCCCGACGTGCAGGTGGCCTACACGCACTTCTCCAGCAGCGCCGCGGACTTTGCCGCGCACGTCGGTGCCGACTTCGCGGATTACCTGCCTTTCGACACACGCCGCAGCGCGCGCACCGCCCTGCGCGCGATCCGTCCCACAGCCCTGGTCTTCAGCAAGCTCGACGTCTGGCCCGTCCTTGTTGACGAGGCGGTGCGGCAGGGCGTACGGGTGGGGCTCATCGCGGCGACGCTCGCCGAAGGCTCGGGCCGCCAGGGCGTGCTGGCGCGGGCGCTGCTGCACGATGCCTACGCTGCCCTCAGTGTGGTTGGCGCCATCGACGCCGCCGACGCCGCCCGGCTGGTGGCGCTCGGGGTTGATGTGCACCGCACGCAGGTGACCGGCGACACGCGTTACGACCAGGTGTGGGCGCGCGCCCAAGCGGTCGACCGCCTCGCGCCGTTGCTCGCCCCACTGGCGTCCGTGCGCCCGACGCTGGTCGCGGGCTCCACCTGGCCGGGCGACCATGCGGTGCTGCGCGACGCGTGGTGCGCCGTGCGGCGCGTACTGCCCGATGCGCGGCTCATCATTGCCCCGCATGAGCCGACCGCGGGGCACCTCGCGTCCGTGGCAGTCTGGGCGCAACGCGATGCGCTGCGCGTGGCGCGCCTTGGCGCAGACGACGCCCACGCGGCGGATCTCGTACTCGTGGATCGTGTGGGAGTGCTCGGCGACCTCTACGCGCTCGCCGACGTCGCCTACGTGGGTGGCGGATTCCACGCGGCCGGCCTGCACTCCGTGATCGAGCCCGCCGCGTATGGAGCGCCGGTGCTCTTTGGCCCCCAGTGCCGCGACAGCCGCGATGCCACATTGCTCATCGACGCACAGGGCGGCCGGTCGGTGGCAAACGCGCAGGCGCTCGGCGATGCGCTCATCGAGTGGCTGCGCATTGCATCGTCGCGGGCCGACGCGGGCGGCCGCGCCCGTGCCCTGGTCAAAGCCGGCTGCGGGGCCGCGGAGCGGAGCTTCGCGCTGGTCACCGCGCTGCTGTAGCGGCGCGGCCGCGGCCGTCTATTTCTTGAGTCCCTTTGGCGTCCACGCAATGCTGAAGCCGATGCCATTGCCCGAACCCAGGTGGTCGCTCCCGCCAGCCGTGGCAACCACCCGCAGTGCCACCTGCTCGGTGAACTGCAGGCTTCCCCCCACGTCGACGGCCACATTGAGCTTGGTATCCGCGGCCCCCGCCTTGCAGTCGTTGCAGCGATCGAACGAGAGCCGCGGATGCGCGTATGGCGTCACGCTCATGCCACGATCGAGCGCAAAGCGATGCCCCACCGACGCTCCCACGGGAACGCGCCACACGGTGTGACCGTCGACGCCGGAAAAGCCCAGGCCGCCGGTGAGGGCCACGTCGAAGGGGAAGTCGACCGTCGCGCGCGACCACTGGTAGGCGGCATGTCCGCCAAGCACCAGTCGCGTCATCGTACTGCCGTCCGGGTCGGCGAGCCCCGCGTCCACGCCGACCTGCCAGGCGGCTGCGGTCGCTTCGCGCCACTGGAACAGCAACGTCGTGCCCGCGCGCCCACCGTCGGCGGCGGCAAAGTTGTACTCCCGCTCGACCAGCGTGGGCAACTGGAACGACGGATAGGTATAGGACTGCCCCCGCACCACGGCGGGGACCAGCAAGATGACAAGCAGGAATTGCTTCACGACGAAACGCTCCGGCGAGGACGAGGATATTCGTACCTCAGACGAGCGCCGAAAGTGCCGAGTCACTGTCGCCGGTGCAGATCAGCGTTTGGCAACGCAGGCTCCCGCCTCCCGTCTCTGGTCTCCCGTCTCGGGTCTCTCGTCTCTCGTCTCTCGTCTCTCGCCTACCGTCGAAACTGATACGCCAACTTCACAAAGAACGCATCGTCACTCCGCCGCAGCGTCGAAAACTCGTCGGCGCGCGGCGCGTCCAACCCCGTGCCGTAGCCGAGAAACGCCACCGTGCCGGGCACCGGTTGGAACGACGCGAGCCAGTCCACGCGCAGTCGGCTGGCGGCCGTCGGTGTGCTCGCGGCCTGATTGAGGTACAGCACCCCGCCGTTGGCGTCGGCATGCAACGCATCGCGCCGTTCGGACCGATACTCCCCGACCACGCGCACGAACATCGCGCGGGTCAGCTGGTACTCGGCCTTCACACGCGGAATCAGTGTCCGCGCGAACTCGCTGCCATCGTACCGCCGCGTGATCCGCGACGACGCCAGCGTCGCCTCGACGCGGGCGGCAGCAGTGGGACGCAGTGACAGCGAGCCCGAGACGCGCAGGTCGGTGCCGCGCGAGCCCTCGGCGAAGATCGGCGACGTCAGTCGCTCCACGGTCACCGAGGCGTTGGCGCGCTGCAGCACCGGTGTGCCCACCGAGAGCTTGAGGTCGGCCAGTCCCGACTGCCACGCCGACGGAACGTACGACTCGTACGACGCGCCGCCGCGTACGGCGTAGCGCGAGTAGGCGGCCGGATCCACAAAGAAGAACTGGCGCCCGGCATCGGTGGTGATGTTCCATCCGCCGCGCAGGCGAATCATGACCGTGACGTTGTCCTTGCCCTCGAGGGGCGCGCTCGACGCGGCGCCTGCCGACCGCCAGATGCGGGTCGGGCCAAAGAAAGTCGTGATGCTCTCCAGCCGCGCACCCGGCACACCGTACCACGAGAAACGGTTGTACCAATGCCAGCTGGTGATGTTGGTGCGCGGCACGAAGCCCGACTGGCTCTCGAACTCGCGTCCGATGTCGATCCACTGGAAGTTGTACCCCCAGTGCCGACCCGTGCGATCGTTCTCGATCTTCCAGATGGCGCCCTGCCGCGACGATCCGGCGGCGTCCCGCGTGGCGGCCGTGCCGAGTTGCGCCTCGAGGTAGTACAACTTGCTGTACACCCACCGCACATCGCCCGCCGCGACGCGATTGAATGCATCGCCGCGTTCCTTGTCCGTCAGCGTCAGACCCGCATTGGACGCCCCACCCAGATCGCGGCGCACGCGCCCAATCTGAAACTGCGCGTCGCCCGCGCCCTGATGATCGCGCGCGCTGAGCAGCGCCACGCTGTACGCGCCCATCTTGCCCGTCACCTTGCCGCCCACCGACGGATCGACCAGTTGCCGCGTGTAGACGAGCTGGTTGGGCGTGGCGAAGAGCTCGATGCCCTCCAAAAAGAACGGGCGTTTCTCGGGCACGTAGAGCGCAAACCGTTCGTTCAGCGTCACCAGCCCCGCATCACTCTCGACCTGGCTGAAATCGGGGTTGAACGCAGCATCGAGTGAGAACTGCGTGAAGCCAAGCCGCAGGTTGGCCCCGGCCGTCGTGGTCGGCGTCGCGCGCGTGAACCCGCCGGCCGCATCGCGTACGCCGGCCGCCGCGGCCGTGACGAACGGCTGCACCTCGGTGACCACGCCACGTTCGAGATCGTGGAAGCCCGTCAGCGTGCCACCCTGCGCGATGAAGCTCGCTCCGGCCCGTCGCACGTCCGTCCATGTGTCTTCGTAGCCGGTGGACGGCGAAAACCGGTGCACATTGAAGCCCCAGCTCTGCGCGCCGGTCCCCGGCAGACGCAGGCTCTTGAACGGAATGCGCAGTTCCACCTCGTAGCCCTGCGCCGTGAGGCGTCCGCGCGACTCGTAGAAGAAGTCGGGATTGTAGTCGACGCTGCCGCCAAACATGTTGGCCGCACTCACGGCCCCCTCCGTGCGCACGCCATCGAGCTGCACACCCAGCGCATTGACGCCAAACATGAACGCGCGCCGGTGGTCGTTGAACGTGTCGAGGTAGAGGATGACGCGGTCGTCGTTGCCAATCTTGTCGCGGTCTGCGCGCGTGGCGCGCAGCGAGCCCACGTCGGCCGCGTACGCCCGGATGCCCACCATCAGGGCGTCGGGCGCATACCACACCAGCACCTCGGTGCGCTCCTGCGCGGGGCGGCTGTCGGACGGCATGTATTGGTGGAAACCGTCGAGCACGGCCGCCTGTTTCCACACCTCCTCATCGAGCACACCGTCCACCGTGATGCGCGCCTCGAGGCGCGGCACGGCGACAGGAGGCCTGGGCTGCTGCCCCTTGGCCGTTGCCGCACACAGCGCGGCGCCAAGCAGAAGTGCTGGAATTCGCATCCGCGCAAGATATCGGCGCGCCGCGTCGGAGCATACGGGGCCCTCAACGCAAAGGCCCTCCCCCAACGCACAAGGCCGCTCGAACATCGAGCGGCCCCCCGCACCACATGCCCGCCGACGACTACGCCGGCGTCGCCTTTTCGGTGACCACGCGCACGGTGTTGTCCACCACCTGCACGAAGCCACCGGACACGTGGAATCGCATCGGCGTGGCGCCCTCCACGCGCAGCGTCCCCTGCCCCAGCACCGTGATCATCGGCGCGTGGTTCTCCAGGATTCCGACTTCGCCGTCGAAGGCCGGTGCCACCACCGAGGACGCCTCCCCGTCGAAGAGCGTCGCTTCGGGCGAAACCACCGAGACGTTGAGCATCGATCAGGCCTGGAACTTCTTGGCGTTTTCCACCACGTCGTCGATGCCGCCCGCCATGAAGAAGGCCTGCTCCGGCAGGTGGTCGAACTCGCCCGCGCACAGGCGCTCGAACGACGAGATGGTCTCCTCGATCTTGCAGTACTTGCCGGGGATGCCCGTGAACTGCTCGGCTACCGAGAACGGCTGCGACATGAAGCGCTGGATGCGGCGCGCGCGTCCGACGACCTTCTTGTCGTCTTCCGACAGCTCGTCCATGCCGAGGATGGCGATGATGTCCTGCAGTTCCTTGTAGCGCTGCAGGATGCGCTGCACCTCGGTGGCCGCCTTGTAGTGGCGCTCGCCGATGAACTGCGGATCGAGAATGCGCGACCCCGATGCGAGCGGATCGACGGCGGGATAGATGCCCAGTTCGGTGATGGCGCGCGACAGCACCACGGTGGCATCGAGATGCGCGAACGCCGTCGCCGGTGCCGGATCGGTGATGTCGTCGGCCGGCACGTAAATGGCCTGCACCGACGTGATCGACCCGTTGCGCGTCGACGTGATGCGCTCCTGCAGATCGCCCATCTCGGTGGCCAGCGTCGGCTGGTAGCCCACGGCGCTCGGCATGCGACCGAGGAGCGCCGACACTTCGGAACCCGCCTGCGTGAAGCGGAAGATGTTGTCGATGAACACCAGCACGTCGGCGTTTTCGCGGTCGCGGAAATACTCGGCGACCGTCAGGCCGGCGAGGCCCACGCGCAGGCGCGCTCCCGGCGGCTCGTTCATCTGACCGTAGATCAGCGCCGTGCTCTTGATGACGCCCGACTCCTGCATCTCGAGGTACAGGTCGTTCCCCTCACGCGTCCGCTCACCCACGCCGCAGAAGACCGACTTGCCGCCGTGGCCCTTGGCCACGTTGTTGATGAGTTCCATGATCACGACCGTCTTGCCCACGCCGGCACCGCCGAACAGGCCGATCTTGCCGCCCTTCACGAACGGCGCGATGAGGTCGATGACCTTGATGCCCGTCTCGAAGACTTCCGTCTTTGGCTCGAGATCCACGAAGTCGGGGCGCTTGCGGTGAATCGGCCAGCGTTCGACCTCAGGGCCAATCGCCGCACCGTTGTCCACCGGCTCGCCCAGCACGTTCAGGATGCGGCCGAGGGCGGCGGAGCCTACGGGCACCGTGATCGCGTGGCCAAGGTCCACGGCGTCCATGCCGCGCACCACGCCGTCGGTGGTGCTCATGCCCACCGCGCGCACCTGGTTGCGGCCGATGTGCTGCTGCACCTCGGCCACCACGCGGATTGGCGTGCCAGCGTCGGTGGTGGCCTTCACCTCGATGGCGTTGTACAGCTCGGGCAGGTGACCGGCCGCGAACTCGACGTCGAGCACGGGACCGATGATCTGGACGATCTTCCCGATGTTGGTGGCAGTGGCCTTGGCAGTGGCAGTGGCAGTGGCAGTGGCCTTGGCAGTGGCAGTCGTCATGTGCATCAACCCTGGAGTGCCGCAGCGCCGCCGACAATCTCGGCGATCTCCTGCGTGATGTTGGCCTGGCGGGCGCGGTTGTATGTGCGGCGGAGAAGGTTCAGCATCTCGCCGGCGTTGTCGGTGGCGCTCTTCATGGCGGTGCGGCGCGCCGCCTGCTCGGCCGCGGCCGTCTCGACGAGCGCGCGATACACCGCATTGCGCACGTACGAGGGAAGCAACTCGGTGAGGATCGTCTCCGCCGAGGGGTACAGCAGGTAGTCGCGCCCGGCGCCGGCGCGTTGCGGCGCCGCCACCGGCAGCACACGTTCGGTGTGCGGCGGCGTCGAGAGCACCGAATTGAACTTGGAGTGCACCACGTACACGGCGTCAATCGCGCCCGAGATGAAGTCGGCCATCAGGCCGTCCACCAGCGACGCGGCGTCACGCGCCGTCGGCACGTCGCCGATGTCGGTGCGCGCCATCACCACGTCGCGGCCCACGTAGCGGAAGTAGCCGATGCCCTTGCGGCCGACGACGTGGAGGTCCACCTGCACGCCCTTCCCCTCGAGGTAACCCACCGTGAGGCGCGCTTCCTTGATGAGGTTGGCGTTGAAACCGCCGCACAGGCCGCGGTTGGCCGTGATGAGCAACAACGCCGCGCGCCGCTCGGCTGCCGGCTGGCGGAGCAGCGGGAAGCGCTCCGCGAGATCGGCATTGAAGAGGCTCGAAATCACGTCGCCCAGCGCCTTCGCGTAGGGGCGGGCAGCCACCACGCGATCAGACGCACGCTTCATCTTCGAGGTGGCGACCATTTCCATCGTCCGCGTGATCTTCCGCGTGTTCTCGGTGGTCTTGATGCGCCCGACGAGTTCTCTGCCTTTGGCCATGGTCTAGACGGGAGACGAGTGACGGGAGACGAGCGACATGCCTAGGCGATCGACTTCTTGTACGACTCGATCGCCTGCTTCAGCGTCGCTTCCGTCTCCTTCGACATCGCCTTCTCCTTGCGGATCGCCTCGCCCACCTGCGGATACTGCGCCGCCATGTAGGCGTGGAACGCCGACTCCCACGCGCGCACCTTCGCCACCGGCACGTCGTCGATGAAGCCGTTGGTCACGGCAAAGATGATCATCACCTGCTGCTCCACCACCATCGGGCGGTACTGGCCCTGCTTCAGCACCTCCACGGTGCGGGCGCCGCGGTCGAGCTGACGCTTGGTGGCGGCATCGAGGTCCGAGGCGAACGCCGAGAATGCCTCGAGTTCACGGTACTGCGCCAGGTCGAGCCGCAGACGGCCGGCCACGGCCTTCATCGCCTTGATCTGCGCCGAGCCACCGACGCGCGACACCGAGATGCCGACATTGATCGCCGGGCGCACGCCCGAGAAGAACAGGTCGGACTCGAGGAAGATCTGGCCGTCGGTGATCGAGATGACGTTGGTCGGGATGTACGCCGAGACGTCGCCGGCCTGGGTCTCGATGATCGGCAGCGCCGTCATCGATCCACCCGGGGCAAGGATGTGCACGCCGTCCACGACCTTGGGATCGTTGGACAGCTTGGCGGCGCGCTCGAGGAGGCGCGAGTGGAGGTAGAAGACGTCGCCCGGATACGCCTCACGGCCCGGCGGGCGGCGCAGCACGAGGGAGATCTGGCGGTACGCCGCAGCCTGCTTCGACAGGTCGTCGTACACCGCGAGCGTCGCCTTCCCTTCGTTGTACATGAAATACTCGGCCATCGCCGCGCCCGAGTAGGGGGCGATGTACTGCATCGGAGCAGGGTCGGACGCCGACGCCGCCACGACGATGGTGAAATCCATCGCGCCCGCTTCCTTCAGCTTCTCCACCACGGAGGCGATCGTCGACGCCTTCTGGCCAATGGCCACGTAGACACAGATGACGCCCTGGCCCTTCTGGTTGATGATCGTGTCGACCGCAACGGCCGTCTTGCCGGTGCCGCGGTCGCCGATGATCAGTTCGCGCTGGCCGCGCCCGATCGGGATCATCGAGTCGACCGCCTTGATGCCCGTCTGCAACGGCTCCTTCACCGGCTGGCGGACGATGATGCCCGGCGCCTCCGACTCCACCTTGCGCGTCGTCGTGGCCTTGATCGGACCGAGGCCGTCAATCGGCCGCCCCAGCGGATCGACCACGCGGCCCACCAGCTCCGGCCCCACCGGCACCTCGAGCACGCGCGCCGTGCGGCGGACGTCGTCGCCTTCCTTGATCTGCAGGTAGTCGCCCAGCACCACCGCGCCGATGTTGTCCTCTTCGAGGTTCAGCGCGAGGGCCGTGATCTTCTGGCCCGTGGCGCCCACCGTGACCTCGAGCATCTCGCCCGACATGGCCTTCTTGAGACCGTAAATGCGGGCGATGCCGTCCTTCACTTCCAGCACCGTGCCGACTTCCTCGACGTCCAGCTTGTTCAGGTCGGCGGCTTCGATTTCGCGAAGCAGGATGTCCTTGATCTCACCGGGGCGCAGCGACGTTGACATGACGGGTGCTTGGGAAGGGTACAGGGTGTGGTACAGGGTGTGGTGCAGGGTGCGGAGCGTCGCCGAGCGCGACGCACAGCGCCTTCGCAGCGCCGCGCAGCAGGACTGGGCGCCGTTTTGGTATAGCTCGTGAAATTAGTCACCTGAGGGGCCGGACATCAAGGCGTTCGGAAGCGCGTATTGGCGGCCCGACCTCGAGGCTCTCACCTGCCGGTCGACCCGATTCGGTCGCCGCCACGCGGCAACTGCGCTCCAGCCCCACCCGCGCGAGACTTTTTCCTCCCTGACTCAACACGCACGGTGGGCTGCGGACCTGCTCCGCACGCTGTCCGCCGCACCGTCCGCCGCGCAGGACAGGCAACCGCCGCCCAGGGCGGACCTTTCGCGCATTCGCGGCTCCAAGACGGCCTCCAGGTAGCTCATCATCCATCAACCGGAAGTTCTGGTCCCCGCACGACCTCAATTGCGCTGGGAGCGGCCGAAGTGGCGACACCTCGGCGACCCGACGGAAGCTGGTGGGGCTGGCCGGAATGCGCAGCGCCCGGTGAGGTGAAGGCAGCCAAGGAGCGAGAACTGCGAGAAACAGCCGCCGCTGGGGCGCGCGCCCAAGCGGACCGCCAACGCCCCTCTGGTGGCGGCACGTCGAGCTCTCCATGTTGCGCTGAGATGCATCCAGCCATCATTTCCCTGGCGGTCATTTTCGCCCTCCCCGTGCTCGCGCAGGGAACGCTCACCGGACACGTGCGCGAGCCATCCGGCTTCGGTGTCGTCGGCGTGGAGATTCGATTGGAGGACCGCGCCGAGGTGAGCGCGCTGACGGATGCGAGCGGCGCGTTTCGCGTCACCGGCCTTCGCCCCGGCCCCATACGACTGGCCGCGCGGAGAATGGGATTCCGACCCGGCACTGTGGACGCGGTGATCATCGACGGGGCCTCAGTCGACGTGCTCATTGCCGTTGAGCTCGCGCCGGTCCCGCTCGAAGAGGTGCGGGTGACCGAGCGCCGCCAACCGTTCGATTCGCGGCTCGCCGGATTCAACATGCGCCGCCAGATGAAAGTGGGAACCTTCATCACGCGCGAACGCATCGACGCATCGTCTTCCACGTCATTCAGCGATCTGCTGGGCGGCGTTCCCGGCGTGCACCTCGTGAGTTCGAACGCCTTTCGCAATGCCGTGCGCTTTCGGGGGCAGAACTGTCCACCGCTCGTCTTCATCGACGGCTTCGCGGCTGGTGCGGGAGAGTTCGACGTCGATTTCATCGACCCAGCGTCGGTGGAAGGGATCGAGATCTACATGAGCATGCTCACCGTGCCGGCTGAACTCGCAGCCCCGCGCGGGATGACCAGCTGCGGGGTGATCGCGGTCTGGTCGCGCCCCTTCCGCCCGGCGCCGCGCACAAAGAAGCCGATGTCGAGCACGGACCTGCAGCGCCTCGTCGCGCAACGGTCCGTTTTCACCGCCGCCGAGGTGGACACGGCGGCGCACGCCCTGCCGGGCACCTTCGTTCCCATCTACCCGGACTCGCTCTGGCGCGCAGGCGTTGACGGCGATGCCGTGGTCGAGTTCGTCGTCGACGCCCTCGGGCGCGTCGACCCGCAGTTCATCGTCGTCGTCTCGTCGCCGCATCCGGCATTTCTGGAGTCGGTGCGCGACGGGCTGGTCCGGGCGAAGTTCGAGCCGGCGGTGCGCGGCGGACGCCGCGTCCGCCAGCTGGTGCGTCTTCCCGTGAAGTTTGCACATCCGGCGCCGTAAGCCGCCGACTGGCTATCTACGCGACCTACTATTTCGAGGGAGTCACCGTGGTATCGCAGGGAAGCATACTCTCAATGGCACTCCTCCTGTCTGCCGCATCCGCGTGCGCGGGATCAGGGCGCGGTGGCGGCGCTCCGCCGAGCCTCGGGCCCACACCGCCAGCGGCGGCAACGGCGCGGCCCACCGTGAGTCGGTCGATGGTGCTCAAGGGAACGTTCAAGCCGATCCTGCAGAGCACCGGGGCGGTCAGGGCCGTCGAGAAGATCCGGGTGAGCGGGTCGGTCACGTTGATCTCAAGCGGGGTGGCCAACAGCCAGACGCGGGTGCGCCTGGACATTAGCCTCAACCTGAGCAACGAACAGCTGCCGTGGGCCATCGTTCCCGGCGCGTGCGGCAACGGCGCCATCGCGGTGGCTGCCGTCTCGAAGTTTGGCGCGATCGACCTGGGGTCCTCTGGGCGTGGCGTCCTCGAGTCGGACCTGGCGGTCTCCCTGACGCCGGGCGTGTTGTATCACGTCGAGGTCTATTCTGCCGGGCAGACGCTCGACGCGGTGCTGGCCTGCGCTGTGCTGACGCGGGTCGAATAGCCCGAGTTCCCGAGACAGGGCGCAAGAAGCAACCGGGTGCGCGCCTCGTGGCGCGCACCCGGTTGCTTCTTGCCTTCTGCCCTGGGGCCGACTACTTGCCGGTCGGATTCGCCGTGGCGCCGCCGAACGTGTAGATCGGCAGACCCAGCGTTTCGAGTTCCTTGGCCGGCACCGGCAGGTGCCGCACCGTTCCGACCTGCAGGTTGTCGATACGACGGCGCTCGTACATGCCGTTCGCGCCGGTGCTGTAGAGCTCAATGTCGTTCTCGTACGCGACGTACTGCAACAGCTTCGCGGCACCATCGCCCGCCGTCGCCGGCGTGAGACCGCCACGCGTCACGCGCGTCTTGTTGATCAGCGTTGCCGCGCGCGCCAGATCGCCACCCGTGCGAGCCAGTGCCTCGGCGATCAGCAGGTCGTTCTCGGCCGCGAGCGTATACGGCATCGGGCCCTGATAGCTCGTCGCCCAATCCCACCCCATGTAGTAGTAGCGGGTATAGACGTAGGGGCTCTGCTTCCAAATGCCGCGCGCCGGGTTGCCGAACACGGAGCCGTAGTAGCCGAAGTCGGCGTGCCCCGCCGCGACGTCGCCCGTGTTGTCATCAAAGGGGTAGCCGCCAAGTCGTTTGTCGTACGTCCCTGCCGGGGCCACCATGGTACCGGTGAACGGCCACGCAACGTTTGGCGCCATCATGTTGATGGTCTTCGTGCAGACCGCCACGCCCCACGTGGAGTTCGGCGCGCCCATCGCGTCGTTCCACCACGAAATGCCACCGTCGCCGACGATGGTGAAGTCGAACGGCGCGCCGCCCGAGCCGGAGATGCCCTTCTCGGCGTAGCCGAGAATCCTCGTCCACGACAACGCGTTCGTCTCGGCAAGCGTGCGCGCCGAGTAGGCGAGCGTGCGCGCTGCCATCGTGTTGGCGATGCGATTCAGCGTCGACGCGTTGAACGTCACCTTGTCGAGCGGGAAGACGGACGCGGGGAAGGTGTAGGTCTTGCCTGCGGACGCGGCAATCGCCGCATCATACTTGGCGAGCGAAGCCGTGATGACCGCCGTGTACGGGACAAGCGCTGGCTTGTCCGTGGTGTTTTCGTCCACCACAAACGCCTTGTCGAAGATCAGCCCAAGTTCGCCCAACGAGAGCGCCTGCACGAAGGTGGCGAGCGTCTTGTACTGATCCGTCTCGGCGTCGTTCGTGAGCTTCACGCCGGCCTTGAACGCCTTCATGGCATCGTTGGACGCGCCCAGTGAGCCGTAAAACGCGTTCCACGGATCGAGCGCGACGGGAGCGTCGCCGCTGGATGAGTTGTTGTCGTACGGCGTGCGCGGCTCTTCGTTGTTGTAGCGCATGCCGAAGTTGCCGTAGTTGGCCGTCGCGTGATTGGACGTCACTTCAAACATCAGGTACGGATCGGCGGAGGTCGCGCCGAGGTACCACGTGTTGAGCGACGACGCTGCCACGCTCTTCACGTCATTGGGGGTCGCCAGAACGCGCAGCACGTCTGGCGCGTCGTTGTTCTTGATTTCCAGGGGAGCGGTGCACGCGCCCACGACGAGGAGCATCGCGGCGGCAGCCAACCCGGATCGAGTATATCGCATCATAGGAATAGGGCTCCTCATCGGTCAGAAGGTGAGTTCGAACTGGCCGGTGATCTTGCGGAAGTTGGGATACCGGAAGCCGTCCATCCGGAAGTTGAAGTCGGAAGCCGACGTCACTTCTGGATCGAAGCCACTGTATTTGGTCCACGTCATCAGGTTGCGGCCAATGAAGGCGATCTTGGCGCCCTTCACGAGGCCGGCCACCTGCAGCTTGTCGAGGATGTTCTTGCTCAGTGTGTAGCTGACCGAGAGTTCCTTCAGCTTCACAAACGAGCCGTCTTCCACGAAGGCGTCGCTGGCGACGAGACCATTGTAAAGCACCTGGTAAAAGCCATCGGAGATGCGGTCCGCGGCGGGCTTCCCGGACTGGTCCTGCACCGCGGTGCGGCTATCCTGCGTCATCCACTGCTTGGTGAAGTTGTAGATCTTGCCGCCCTTCACGGCGCTGAACAGCGCGTACAGCTGGAGGTTCTTGTAGCGCAGCGTGTTCGAGATGCCGTAGTTCAGGTCCGGATTCACGTCGCCGATCACGAAGTTCGTGCCGCCGGTTGCATCGACGTACTTGATCGGCGTTTCATTGATCTTGCCCTTGTTCGCCTTGAGCACCACAAAGCCGTCAGAGTTGACGGTATAGTCGCCCACGGAGAACGAAGCGTTGGCCTTGTTGGCCGGGTTGTCGAGCAGTTGGTTGACGTTGCGCACCCACTTGGCACCGTACATGATGCCGAGCGGTTCGCCTTCCTTGTAGAAGAAGGCGTCCTGACCCTGCGCGCCGGTGGCGTTCACACGGAACGGCGCCGATCCCAGCTTCTCGATCATCTGCGTCGTGTGGTCGGCGGTCAAGCCGAGCGTGTACTTCAGGTTCGGGCCGTCCCAGACGTTCGACTGCAGCGAGAACTCCCACGTCTTCGCGCCGACGGTCGCGGCGTTCTGCACCTGCGTGCGGAAGCCGCCCGACTGGGCGAGCGAAAGCGGGACAGACAGAAACGCACCCACCGTACGGCGCGTGGCGTGCACCACTTCCAGGTCGAAGCGGTTGAGGAACTGCATGTTAACGCCGTACTCCTTCTCGGTCTGGACCGCCGGCTTGAGGTCGTAGTTGCCGAGCTGGTTCTTGGAATACTGGCCAGCGCTCAGCGAGTACGTCTCGTACTGATCGGCGAACGACGGGCGCAGACCGGCGGTACCCTGCGCGGCGCGCAGCCGGAGTTCCTGCACGTGCGGGATCTGGAAGTCTTCGGTGAGGCGGTACGTGCCGGCGACGCGATAGAAGTTCGCCCAGCGCGCATCACGGCCGAACAGCGACGAGCCGTCGCGGCGATAGAGGCCGTCGAGCACGTAGCGGTCCTTGTAGTCGAACGTCTGGCCGACCATGTAATTGACCGAGTTCAGCTCGTGGTTATACGAGCTCACGTTGAGCTGCGTCGGATCGAGCGCGGCCATGTCCGGCACGGAGGACACGTTCAGCTTGGAACCGCCGGAGTAGTTGTAAATCGTATGGAACCGCTCGACGAGGTAGCTGAGGCGGGTCGTCGTGTTCAGGTTGCCAAACCAGAGCTTCGATGCCACGGCGTTGGCCTGCGAGTTCTCGGCCACGTCGTTGTTGGCGTTGTTGCTGAGCGATCCGTTGCCCACGGCGCCGGTCGCCGACAGCGTGCCACGCGGCGTGTAGTTCTCGTTGCGCGTGTTGGAGCGGTCGGTGCCGTACGACGCGTCCAGCTTGAGCCACTCGAAGGGACGGTACCGCACCGAACCCGAGCCGAGCAGACGCTCGCGGTTGTACTGGTTCGACACGGTCGACAGGCTGTACAACGGGTTCGCGCGCAGGCCGCCGCCCTTGGTCACCGGCAGCTTCGGATAGTACAGAACGTCCTTCGTCGCGTCGGGATGCGCCAGATCAAGATCGGGCGGCGCCTGCAGCAGGTTGAACCAGACGCCCGTGTCGCCCAACGGGAAGTCGTAGCTGCTCGAGCCGTAGGTCACGCTGGTCGACATGTCGATCTTGGAGGTGATCGCCTGATCGACGTTGATACGCGCGCTCTGGCGGAAGAAGCCGCGGCGCATCGGGAGAATGCCCTGATCGTGGTCGGACGTGAACGAGGTGGCGAAGTTCGTGTTGCCACGCTTCATCGCGATCTGGATGTTGTTCGTATAGAACGTGCCCGGATCCAGCCACTCCTTCAGCTGGTTGCGCCAGCGGTCGGCGCCGGAGGAAGGGAACGGTTTGTCATAGACATTGAGGGCTTCGAGGGTGCGGAAGCCGCCGGCGTCCACCTTGAACGAGCCGTCCGCATTGAGCACGTACGGATGATGCTCATTGAGCGGCACATAATGCTCGATGCTCGAAGAGCCGAACTCCGTGCGCACCTTCATCTGCACTTCGCCGTCGGCGCCGCCCTTGCCGCGCTTCGTCGTGATGTTGATCACGCCGTTGGCCGCATCGGACCCGTAGAACGAGGCAGCCGCCGCGCCCTTCAGGACTTCGATGTTCTCGACGTCGCTCGCGTCAATGTCGGCCATCGAGAACTTCGTGATGACGCCATCAAGCAGGATGATCGGCGTGCTGTTGCCGGCGCCGAGGTTTGTCGACCCACGCAGACGGATAGTCGGCGCCGCTCCCGGCTCGCCGCTGCCCATCTCGATGCGCGTGCCCGTCACCTTGCCGGCCAGCGCCGAAATCGGGTTCCCCGCCGGCACTTCGCTCATCTTCTCGGCCGACACCTTGGCGATCGAGAACGGGACCTTGTTCAGCGACGTTTCCGTCGCGACGCCCGTGATCACCAGTTCCGTCAGACGGAACGGATCGGATTTCATCACGAAGTCCACCGTCACGGCCGAACCCGTGAACGTCACGGTCTTCTTGAGCGGGGCAAAGCCGAAGAAGCGCGCGGTCAGCGTGGCCGTCTGGCCCTTGGCGGCCGCGGCCGCAGGAACGCTGAAGCTGTAGACGCCGCGATCCTTGGCGATGCCACCGTACACCTGATTCCCTAGCGTGACGCCAACATTCGCGCCGACGATCGGCTGCCCGGCCTCCGACGTGACCTTGCCCGCTATGGTCACGGATTGGGCGCTGGCAACCCCTGCCAGCACGAGCAGACACACCGCAGCGGCAAGCCGCCGCGGCCACGCTCGAAGAGTGATGTGATCCATCGTGATCCTCATATATCTGGGGTGGGAGAAATACCGCAGAACCAAACGAACGCGCGCCAACCGGAGAGTGCGTGGCACGTGCACCGATGGGATAGCCTCAACCGCCGGGGAGTCAGCAACACGACAGAGAGGGAAATCCGGGGGATGCCCCCCTGAGTTCCCGCTCGCTACCGCCGGCTTCCACGTACGGCGCCTTAATGTAGTGAGCCGTCGCGCCTATAAACCTAGGGGTTTCCCTTTCATTTTCGTGAGGGAAATACCGATTCTTCAGTCCCGGCTCCGCGACCGACCCTGCGCGAACCGCAGCAGAAGGTCGCGCGCCCGCAGTCGCGTGAGCGACGCCGCCCGAATGCCGGCCACCCGGTCGGCGGTATTGGCCAGGTGCGACGGCGACGCGAACTGGAGCACGGCCGCCACATCCGCGAGGTCGTAGCCCGGGTTCTTGGCCAGCTCGGCGGCGGCAATGAGACGCACCAGGTCGATGACGCGCTTGAGATTGGGCGCGCCCGCGGCGGCGAACGAGCGACTGAGATGCTCGCGGGTGACGCCCAGCGAGGCGGCAATGGCATCGGTGCGCACGGGGCGGCCGCCGGCCGCCACGATGACCTCCCACGCGCGCTGCTGCAGCGTGGCCTCGAGGCCAAGGGCAGCGTGCGCCCCATGCAGCGCCGCCGCAAACCGCACCGAGAACGCATGCGGCACCACCAGATCGCGCACCGCCGCGTCGTCGACGCCCTCGGCCAACAGGTCGGCGAAATCCAGCGCGGCGCATCGGCCAAGCACCGCCGCGTCGGCGGGACGCGGCGCGGCCAGCGCGAAGAAGGGAATGCTGGGCAGCTCGCGCGCGAGGCCGGCCACGGCCCATGTGTCGTCGGTGGGAGCGCCGACATCGACGACGACGGCGTCGACCAGCGTCGTGCGCAACGCTGCACCCGCCGCATCGGCCGTGCGCACGACCATCAGGTGCGCCCGGCGGCGCGTAAAGGCGCGCCGCAGGAGATCGCGCGCCTTGTCCCGCGTGGCAACCGCAAGCACCGTCGGCACGAACTCGGGCGCCGGCGTGTGGGCGGACATGGCGGTCACGCGCGGTCCCCCGCCGCGAGCAGTGCCGCAGCACGCGCGAGCACCGTCCGCGCATTGTCGTACGACACCATCGACACCGCGTCATCGAGCGTCAGCCACCGGCAGGCGGTGATGCCTTCCTTGCGCAACGGACGGGCATTCCCCGCAGCGGCTTCGATGAGAAAGAAGTGGCAGACCTTGTGCACCAGTTGGCCGCGGAACCTGAAGTGCCAGTCGATGATCCCGACCGGGCCCCTGAGTGCGAGGCCCTGCAAGCCCGTCTCCTCACCGACTTCGCGCATCGCGGCCGCGTCAGGGAGCTCGGCGCCCTCGAGATGCCCCTTGGGAAATCCCCAGTTCTTGTAGCTGTCGCGAATGAGCAGAAAGCGCACGCCGTCGGGCGACCGTCGAAAGACGATGCCGCCAGCGGACACTTCCTCGCGCGGCGTGCGGGCGCGGGCCTTCATCAGTCGAGTGAGATCACAAAAGAGCGGACAGGGGAAGTGGCACGGGAATATGAAGGGGCGTTCGCGGGAGGGCGAGGGCAGTCGAAATTGTGTCGAAATTGGGCCAAACTCACTTGTTTGCAATTCTCGGCCTTGATCGGTGACGCAGTGCCAAAACAGTGAGTAGTGGGGGATAGACCGTTGTATTTGTGAGGTTTTCCGGCAGCTTATTCAGCGTGACGTGCGGGAAGATCGGTCGAAACTGTAGGGGTTGACACCCAGACCCCGTTGTTGCCTTGTTGTTACGTCCAGTTCCTGACACGAAGCGCGCGGGCGATCCCATGAATCGCCGGCGCGGTGGCTGTGGCGGTACGCCGTGCATTGCCGTTCGTGAAGCACTTGTGCTGTTGGGTCGTGTTCGTCTGTTCGACCACTTTCCTTGGAGGTCACGTGGGTAAGAGGATTCTCATCGCGGCGGCTGCCGTGCTGTTCTTCGCCGGGAGCGGAACGTCCGTTCTGGCGCAGGGCGCGCGGGAGGTGTCCGGCAAGGTCACGCAGGTGGGCGGCGCCCCCCTGCAGGACGCGAGCGTCGGCGTGCTTGGCCAGGCGATCGGCACACGCACGAATGAGCGGGGCGAGTATCGCCTTCGCATTCCGGCGGGCGATGTCACGCTGCAGGCGCGTGCCATCGGGTTCAAGCGGCTGACGGCGCGCCTGACGGCGTCGCAGGCCAAGGCCGACTTTGCGCTGGACAAGGACGTGCTGCAGCTCGAGGGCGTGACGGTCACCGGCGTGGCGTCGACGATCGAGAAGCGCAGCGCGGCGACGGCGATCTCGTCCGTCACGGCGGTCGATCTCGCCCGCGTGCCGTCGGTGTCGCTGGAAAGCTCGATGCAGGGCAAGGTGGTGGGCGCGTCGATCAGCATGAACAACGGCGCCCCGGGTGGCGGCGGTCAGGTGCAGATCCGCGGCGCCTCGTCACTGATCGGCAAGATCGACCCGCTGTACGTGGTCGACGGCGTCATCATTTCGAATGCCGTGCGTGGCAACAGCCTCTCCGTCGTCACCGGCTCGCTGAACAGCGGTGAAGAGAACGGCACGAACCGTCTCGCCGACATCAACCCGGCGGACATCGAGAACGTCGAAGTCCTCAAGGGCGCGGCCGCGTCGGCCATTTATGGCTCGCAGGCGACCAACGGCGTCATCGTCATCACGACCAAGAAGGGCGCCACGGGTGCCCCGAAGTTCAACCTGACGCAGCGCGTCGGCACGTTCCAGCTCATCCGCAAGCGGGGCTCGCGGCACTTCACGCCGACGACCATCGCCGACGTGGCGGGCAACGCCGACATGCGCGCCGTCGTCGCGGCGAACTGCACGGCCACGTGCCCGTACTACGACTACCAGCAGATGTTCTACGGCCGCACCGACCCGTCGACCGAGACGCTGCTCTCGCTGTCGGGCGGCGCCAACAACACGCGCTACTTCGTGTCGGCGCAGGACAAGCAGGAAGCTGGCACCGCCATCAACACCGGGGCCCGCCGCCAGTCGGTGCGCGCCAACCTCGACCAGGCGATCGGCAGCAAGATCTCGGTGAACATCGGTTCCAACGTGATGCACTCGTTCTCGCAGCGCGGCATCTCGAACAATGACAACGCGCTCTCGTCGCCGATCTACAACTTCGCGTACACCCCGGCGATCGCGGACTTGAGCAAGCGGGACGCCTCGGGCCTGTGGCCGGTCAACCCGTTCCCGTACGGCGCGTCCAGCTCGTCGAATCCGTTCCAGACGTTCAACCTGATGACGAACAACGAGGACGTGTACCGCATGATCCTCAGCGGGCGCGTCAACTACAGCGCCTTCTCGAACGAGCACAACAACATCAACTTCGCGGCTTCGGGCGGCGCCGACCGGTTCTCCAGCGAGAACTACATCGTGGCCCCGGTTGCGTTGCAGCTGCAGAAGTTCGGGTCGACCCAGGGCGGCGTCTACCCAGGCACGGTCATTCAGGGTGACGGCACGAGCCTCCAGACCAATGCGACGATCGGCGGCACGTGGGCGTATACCGGGTCGGGCTGGAACTCGACGTTCCAGAGCGGCATCCAGGTGGAAGGCCGGCATGGCAACGACTTCACCATCGTGGGACGCGGCCTCGGCCCGCAGCAGGTGAACGCCGCCGGCGGCGCCAACACGACGGTGGCACAGGGCCAGTCGGGCGTGCGCAATCAGGCCTACTACCTGCAGGAAGAAGCGCAGCTGCTCAACGAGAAGCTCTACGTCTCGGCCGCCGTGCGCGGCGAGCGGTCGAGCGTGAACGGCGACCGCACCAAGATCTTCACGTTCCCGCGCTTCTCGACGTCGTACCGCTGGGTGAACCCGATCATCCCGTACACGGATGAAATCAAGTTCCGCGCCAACTACGGCCAGTCGGGCAACCAGCCCAACTACGGCGACCGCGATCTGACGATCGCGTCGTATGGCCTGATCGGCGGCCTGGCAGGCTTCGGCGTGCCGGGGTCGGTGGGCAACAGCAACATCGAGCCCGAGCGTCTGGCCGAAAAGGAATACGGCATCGACGCCTCGTTCCTCAAGGAGCGCGTGCGCATCGAGGCGACGTTCTTCGACCGCAACATCACCAACCTGCTGGTCCGTCCGGTGCTGGCCGCCTCGACGGGCATCTCGCAGACCGTGGTGAACGGCGGCGTGATGGAATCGAAGGGCTACGAGATCGGCACGACGTTCTCCGTCATCCAGCGCAAGGACCTCACGTGGCTGTCGCGCGTGAACTGGACGCAGAACCGCGCACGCATCACGAAGTTCCCGGCGGGCGTGCTGCCGTTCACCATCGGCGCAGCCGGCGGCTTCGGCAACGCGTATGGCCGCCTGCGCTTCCAGCCGGGCTTCCCGGCCTCGCAGATCTACGGCAACTACACGGACCCGGTCACCAAGACGGTGACGCCGAACTTCCCGATCGCCGATGCCAACCCGACCTACCTCCTGACGTTCTCCAATGAGTGGACGTACAAGAGCGTGAGCGTGAGCGCGCTGGTGGACTACCGTCGTGGCGGCTCGCTGTCGAACATGACGCTGAACACCTTCGACGAAGGCTACAACACCTGGGACTATGACAAGCCGTCGCCGACGGCCGGCAAGCCGCTGGGCGCCTACCGGTACGACTCGTGGGCAGGCGGCGCCAACACGCTGCAGTACATCCAGCGTGGCGACTTCGCCAAGGTGCGCGAGATCAACATCGGCTACCAGCTGTCGAACTACTGGGCGAGCAAGATCCCCGGGGCCAAGACGGCGCGCGCCAGCATCTCCGGCCGCAACCTGTGGATCATCTCCGGCTACAACGGCTTCGACCCCGAAGTGAACAATGGCGGCAACACGGTCGCCCGCTTCGTCGACCTCGCGCCGTTCCCGCCGAGCCGCAACGTCGCCTTCTCACTCGACATCGGGTTCTAAGCGATGACGCGAGAGACAACCACTACGATGAGAGGACCTCTGATGAAGAGCCTGAGGAAGTGGGCGCTCCCTGGAGCGCTCGTGGTCCTGGCGGCGTGCAGTGCTGACCGCCTGTCCATTCCGAACTACAATGCGCCGACGGTCGCGGGCGTGGCCACCGACCCCAACGGCATCCAGCTGCTCGTCACCGGCATTCAGGCGGGCGAGCGCGGCAACTACGCCGGCTGGGTGTCGGATGCGGGCATCTTTGCGCGGGAGTCGTACAACTACTTTGCGACCGATGCGCGCACCGTGTCCAACTACCTGACGGGCATCCTGAATCCGCAGCGCCTTGAGCGGGCCGGGTTCGCGTCGGGCAACTGGACGGGCCCGTACCAGAACATGAAGAACGAAGTCAACCTGATCGCCGCGGCCAACGCGTCGAGCCTCCCGGCCGACAAGAAGGCAGGCGCCATCGGGTTTGCCAAGACGATGCGCGCGTACGACCTGTACATCATCGCCGCCTCGCGTGACTCGCTGGCAGGACCGACGGAGATTCCCGCCGATCCGGCCACGCCGGCGCCGTTCGTGAGCCGTGACTCGATGTACAAGGCCATCTCCGGCTTCCTGGACGAAGGGAAGACGTCGTTGACTGCAGCCGGGTCGACCTTCGCGTTCCAGCTGCACGCGGGCTACGCGGGCTTTGACACGCCGGCGACGTTCCTGAAGTTCAACCGCGCCTTCAAGGCGCGCATCGAGGTCATCCGCGCCACGCAGGGCTGTGGCGCACCCTGCTACGCGAACGCCCTGGCCGCGCTGGCCGAGTCGTTCGTGACGCCGATCGGTGCGGCGGCCACGCAGTCTGCGCTCGACGTCGGCCCGATGCACATCTATTCGGCCGCGACGGGCGACGGCCTCAACGCCAACAGTTTCGCGCAGCAGAGCTACAAGTACGCGCATGCCAGCGCGGCCACGGACGCCCAGAAGCAGGCGGACGGCGTGACGCTGGACGACCGCGTGCTGCGCAAGGTGGTGGCGCTGGCCAACCCGGTGCCGCATCCGAACAACATCTCGGCGACGTACCGGTTCACGATGTACCCGACGCCCAGCTCGCCGGCGTCGATCATCCGCAATGAGGAGCTCATCCTCATCCGCGCCGAGGCGAACCTGGCCACGGGCAACACGACGTCGGCGCTGGCCGACGTGAACAACATCCGTGCGGTGTCGGGCAAGCTGCCCGCGATCGCGACGGTGAACCTCGACGCCATCGTCTACGAGAAGCGGATGTCGACGCTGTTCGAAGGCATCCGCTGGGTCGACATGCGCCGCTGGAACCGTCTCTCGGCGCTGCCGATTGACCGGGCCGGCCAGTTCGTGGCCAGGGTCATGCCGATTCCGCAGGCCGAGTGTGATGCACGTCCGGTGAAGCCGAACGGCTGCCTCGACGGGCAGTAAGCACCTTTCATTGCTGGACGAACGGCCACCAACCCCTTGGGTTGGTGGCCGTTCTGCTTTCCTGCGGATTGAGGACATGGAATCCGGATCACGATCCGGGATCACGATCCGGGATCACGATTCCGGATTGCGGTTGGCGATGGTGCGAACGGAGATGGGCCCGGCGCGAGTGCTCGTGCCGGGCCCATCTGCCATCCAACCTCTGCCATCTCACGTCTGCCATCACTGGCCCTGCGGGCGGAGCTAGGAGCTGAAACTCTGCAGCGCCCGTCCCACGTCGCCCTCGCGCAGCCGCTTGAGCGCGCGGTCGCGCAGCTGGCGGACGCGTTCGCGCGTGACGCCGAGCATCGAGCCGATTTCCTCGAGCGTGTGCTCGCGTCCGCCTTCGAGGCCAAAGTAGAGGCGCAGCACCTTGGCGTCGCGCGGCGGCAGCGTGCCGAGCGCCTGCTCGATCTCGTCGGTGAGGAAGCGGTTCATCGCCTCCTCCTCCGTGTCGGGCATTTCGTCGGCGACAAAGCGCTCGATGAGCGAGCGGTCGCCATCGGGATCCATGGGGGCGTCGAGGCGCACGTCGCCGCTGTTGAGGGCGGCGAGCGACGAGACGACGTCGACCGAGAGGCCGGTCACCTTGGCCAGCTCCTCGGGGGTCGGTTCGCGACGCATCTTCTGGCGCAGGATCTCCGACGCCTTGATGATGCGCGAGAGATCGGCGGTACGGTTGAGCGGCACGCGCACCGTGCGCCCCTGACGGGCGAGGGACGACAGGATGGCCTGCCGGATCCACCACACCGCGTAGGAGATGAACTTGACGCCCTGGTCCGGATCGAACTTCCGCGCCGCCGTGAGCAGGCCGACATTGCCCTCGCCAATGAGGTCGATGAGCGGCAGGCCGCGGTTCTGGTATTTCTTGGCGACGGAGATGACGAAGCGGAGGTTGCGCTTGACCAGTTCCTGCAGGGCATCGGGGTCGCCCGCGCGGATCTTGCGTGCGACGTCGATTTCCTCGGTCCCCTTGAGGAGGGGATAGGTGCTGACCTCGTAGAGGTACTGATCGAGGATGTCGCGCTCGGGCTCGCTGGGCGCGATCCCCGCGGGGACGGCACGACGGCGACGGCGCTTGACTTCGGTGGCCATGACTATTCCTCGACGAGCCAGGGGGCCCGAGGGTGGATTTTCGTATGGCGGGCGGCCCAGACGGGCCGGTCCCGGTTCGGCGACGGCGCGCACACCAGTACTACGTCGGCGGCGCGGCCATTGCTGACTGCATTATGAAAGGAGCCGTAAAATAGCGACAATCGGGATTTCCGCCAGAGACACCGCTTGACCTTGATGATACGTCCGGATAGCTTTTTTGGTTCCTGACGGAACGCTTGGGAGCACTCTCGCGCCTGTCAGGGCCTGGGGGCGTAGCTCAGTTGGGAGAGCGCTTGAATGGCATTCAAGAGGTCAGCGGTTCGATCCCGCTCGCCTCCACTGGGGATCCGGTACTACACGGGTCGTCCGGTTCCGGATCCCAATCCGGGACAATTGCGGGAATAGCTCAGTTGGTAGAGCACAACCTTGCCAAGGTTGGGGTCGCGGGTTCGAGTCCCGTTTCCCGCTTTAGCAGGATGGTCGAGAATCGATGGCGGTGGGACGATAGACGATCGGCTGGCGTCGGGTCCACCGCGGGGTGCGAGACGGGCGTGGCATGTTCCGGAGTATCGGTGCGGCCGGGCGGCGCCTTGAGCCCCGGGATTGGGCGGTTAGCTCAGTTGGTTAGAGCGCCACGTTGACATCGTGGAGGTCACAAGTTCGAGTCTTGTACCGCCCATTGCCTCACGAGAGCAACTCGTGGGGCGTTTTGTTACCTTCCTCCGCGTCACTGCCGGCGGACCGGCACCACCCCATAGATCCGATGACGCCCATTCTCCGAATCTCGCTTCTGGCCGCGCTGGCGGCGGCCCCCCTGACGGCGCAGCAACCGGCGGCCGCGACGTGCCCTGTCGACTTCAATCAGCCGAAGGAGCTCGTCACCCTCTACAACATCACGCGCGCGCAGGCCATTCAGCAGGCGCCGGGCGATGAGCGCGGCAAGAGCATCAAGAACATCATGAAGACGCTCAGCAATCCGAAGACGATTGCTGCGAATCCGCTGGCGGTGAACCTGTTTGCGGGGCAGATGCTGCTCCTGCAGATGATGCAGCCGAACGCCGGACCGACCGCGACGCGCGGCACGCTCAACTGGGGCGAGCCCAAGGACGCGGTGATCGACCTCGCCAGGACGGCCGACTCGCTCTTCAAGACGGTTGAGACCGGAAATCCGGGGTGCCTCTCCGAGACGAAGGTGTGGCGCCAGTCGAAGCCGTGGCAGGATCGCATCAACGCGGCGTTCAAGGCGCTGCAGACAAATCAGGTGGATTCGGCCGAGGCCTATGCCAAGTCGTCGCAGGTGCTCGACGCGACGTCGCCGTATGCCCACCGCGTCTATGCCGCCGTGGCGCAGATTCGCGGCAGCCAGGGCGACATGTTGAAGCAGCTGGACCTGGCCCTCGCGGCGACCGTCGGCGACACGATGTACAACGACGATCGCCGTGCGGTGCTGTTCCAGATTGGCCAGGTGGGCCTGGAATACGCCGAGCTCCAGCCGGAGCCGGCGCGCTCGGCGACGTTGAAGAAGGCGGCGGCGGCGCTGGTCACGCTGACCACGGAGGCGCCGTCGGCTGATGCCACGCCCTACGCCCTCTCCGGCCTGGGCATGGCGGCGACGTCGCTCAAGGATTCGTCGCTCTTCGTGAAGTGCTACAGCATGGTGGATGCGGCGCTCGACAAGTTCAGCGACATGTCGGTGCTGCAGGCGGCGATCTGCGCCAACCGCAACGGCAAGACGGCGGACGCGGTGCGGCTGTTCCAGGCGACGCTGGCGAAGAACCCGAACGCCCGCGATGCGTTGTACAATGGCGCGGCGCTGTTGTACGAGCTGCGCAAGCCGCAGGACATGCTGCCCATGGTGCAGAAGCTCGTGTCGATTGACCCGAGCAACCCGGACAACGTGTCGCTGTTCGCCTATGCGTACAACGTGATCAACGAGCAGAACAAGCCGGCCACGCCGGCGCCGGCGGCAACGCCGGCACCGGTTGCGCCGGCGAAGCCGGGTGCCAAGCCGGGCGCGAAGGTGCCGGCCGCGCCGGCGCCGGCGCCGGTCGTGACGCCGCCGAGTCCGTGGGCCGATTCCGTGGCGAAGTACATGAAGCTGTCGGACGACATGCCGCAGCGCGTGTTGGTCACCGAGTTCGTGCGCTATTCCGACCGGGCGAACCTGAAGGGTGACGTGGAGAACCGCACCAAGACGGCGCGCGCGTTCGAGATTACGTTCGAGTTCCTCGACCTGTCGGGCGCGGTGGTGGACACGCAGGTGGCGAAGGTGGCATCGGTGGCGGCCGGGCAGACCGGGACGTTCACGATTGCCTCGACCAAGCCGAAGATCGCCGCCTGGCGGTACGCGCCGATCAAGTAGGGAGCCGGTTCGCGGATGCGACCGAGGCGTTCTTGCTCGGTCGCGAGGCGGAAGCGGGCGACGAAAGAGCGGTTTGGCTGATTGACCTTGCGGTCGGCCGTGAATATATTTTGAGTCTCGCCGGCGCGTGGTTGCGCCGGCGCAGGCGTCCTGAGGGGTGACGCGGGACGGATTTGCGCTCGTAGCTCAACTGGATAGAGCATCTGACTACGGATCAGAAGGTTGGGGATTCGACTTCCTCCGGGCGCATGTGGGACGAGAGACGAAGGACGAGGGACGGACGACGCTGGTGTTGGACGAGACTTTACCGATGATCGGGGCGTAGCTTAGCCCGGTAGAGCGCCTGCTTCGGGAGCAGGAGGTCGGAGGTTCAAATCCTCTCGCCCCGACTGATGGAAGTGGTTGATTTACATGATTTTATGACAGAACGCCCAGCGAGTTGATCGCTGGGCATTTTGTTTGTAGGAAGCACATAGGAAGCCTTTGGCGCGACGTCGGATGGCGCGTGCGCGTGTTGTAGGCCAGCCCCCTCGGGAGTAGGTTCTTCTCATGTCGCTCCTCACGAACATCCTAGCGAAGCTCCGCGCCCACGAAGTCGAACTTCGTGAACGCGGCGTTGTGCACGTCGCGGTGTTCGGTTCGGTCGTGCGTTCGGAGCAGCGAGCCGACAGCGATGTAGACCTGTTCGTCGACCTCACACCCGGTGTGGCCGACGACTTCTTCGCGTACGCCGGCATAGCGGCTGACCTTGAACAGATCGTGGGGCAGGACGTCGACGTCGCCCGGCGCGACCGCCTCCGTGCTCATGTGCGCCCGAGCGCTGAGGCGCAGGCGGTGTATGCCTTCTGAGGTGCCGCACGAACGGCTGCAGGACATCGTCACCAACATCGATCGGGTGCGCGCCCACCTGAAGGGCATGAAGCCTGACGCCGAGCTCGACGACAAGACGCGCGACGCGGTGGAGCGATGCCTCGAACGGATCAGCGAAGCCGCGAAGAAGCTCGGCCCGATGATCGAGGAGCGGCAGCCCCAGGTCTCGTGGCGCGGCATTCGCGGTTTGGGCAACGTGCTCCGTCACGAGTACGACGCGGTGGACGATTCGACGATTGCGAAGATCGTCGAGGACGAACTGGGGCCGCTGCGTCAGGCGTGCGTGAACGAGCTGGCGGCGCGCGGGGACGATCAGGGCACGGGCTGACGTAGGAAGGCCGGGCGTGCGACGCGTCTGACTTTGCCGAGCTAGCATTGCCGTAGCCGGGCGACCTTCGTTGGTCGCGGGCAAAGAGGAGCAGGTCGACTTGGCCGGTGGCCGGATCTTGCCTTGCCTCGCCTTAGCCCAGGGGTATGTTCTGCCTTCGTGACCAAGGGCTTGAAGGCCAAGACTCGGGTGGAGCGACCTAAGCGGAGCCCTTCGCGCCGCGCGGTGCTGCTCCTCAGCGGGGGCGTAGATTCGGCGGTCTGCCTGGCGCTCCTCCGAAAGGAAGGAGCGAAAGTCGAGTCTGTGTTCGTCGACTACGGACAACACCCGCGCCGGGCGGAACTGGAGTCGGCCCGACGCGTTGCGAGCCATTTCGAGTCGACACTAGCTGTCGTTCGGATTAGCGGTTTCATCGTCGCCGACGGGGACATCGCGGCAAGGAACTTGATGCTGCTCGCTTGCGCGGCGAACAGGGCGCTACCACGGAACCGGTTGGTCGTCATCGGCGTCCACGCTGGCACCCCATATGCGGACTGCAGTCCGACCTTCGCGAAGACCGTTCAGGAAGTTCTGGATGTCTACTCAGACGGACGCGTGGCCCTCTGGTGTCCCCTCCTGCAATTCAACAAGTCGCAGGTCTTCATTCTGGCCGACGAACTCGGAATAGACATGACGCTGTTGCACAGCTGCGAGCGTGCAGATACGCCGTGTGGGAAATGTCCCTCCTGCAAGGATCGAAGAAGGTGGGAACAGAAATGATGCCACGTTCGCGGGTGATAACGCATCCCTCGGGCGAGCGTTACCGGACGCCGCTTCTCGTGCCGTCGTTCTCAAGCAAAGGGTTTGCACTGAGGAAAGACGGACACTCAGAGGTTGCTGAACTCTATGAGGTCGCGACGGAGTACCTGTACGATTCGCAGCTCATAAGCGCGTTCGACGTTCATCACGGGTTTCTGCCGGCACCTTCGTCGCAGTTGACGACAGTGACCATCTTGGACTCCGGCGGCTACGAGGTCTCGTCGTACGAGGATCTATCTGCGGTCTCATTTGAGCCGCCTCAAAAGGGCGAGTGGTCTGCGGACCTCCACAAGGCCGTTGTCGCGTCATGGCCGGCGCACGTGAGCGCCATCGTAGTCACTTTCGACTCGCCTACTAGACGGGTCTCGCTAGACGAGCAAATCGACGAAGGGTTGCAATTGCGGGCACTTTGTCCAGCGCAGCAGCTTGCGATTCTGATTAAGCCCGAAACGGCAAACCAGAAATACGTTCAGGTGGAGAACGTCGAATCAGCTGCCTCGAAGCTGAAGCCCTTTGACTTGGTGGGGCTCACGGAAAAGGAGCTCGGAGGTTCAACACTGGACCGCATGGTGAACCTCGCGCGAATCCGCCGTGCGCTTGATGCCGCCGGTGTCGAGGCCCCGATTCACGTGTTCGGATGCCTCGATCCCATCACCGTACCCCTCCTCTTCATCGCCGGGGCCGAGGTTTTCGATGGCCTCAGCTGGATGCGCTACGGCTTCTCCGAGTCGGTCGCGATGTACCGATTCAATGCCGGCGCGTTGCGAGTCGGAATTGACCGTCGGGACGATTTCATCAGAGTGAGAGTCCTACAAGCGAACATCGAGTATCTCCGAGACCTCGCAAGTCGATTGGCTCGATTCGCCGTCGGCGGTGACTATTCCAAGCTGGGTCCATATAGCAGCCTGTTTCGCGACTCCGCAGAGGTGCTCGACATCCGGCTACGGGAGGTCTGACAATGGGCGGAAGTGGCGGATCCTACTTCAGTTCCGACGTCGAACAGGTCAAGAGGCTCCTCGGCACGGCCGAAGTCGAACTCGCTGACGCGGGATTCGATGCTGAGGTCAACTCGTACCTCGGAGAACTTCTAACGGACTTCAATGACCGAGACGTCGAGGCAATTCGAAAGCACCTCGATCAGATTCGTGCCACAATTGAAGCCGCGCACGATAGCGAAGTTGACCTACTGTTCGGCGGCTCGATCGCGAAGCACACCTACGTCGACGGCATCAGTGACGTTGACGCATTGGTCTTCGTCGATGGAACAGAGTTGGCAAACGAATCACCAGACACGGTAAAGCAGCAACTTGCTCAGCTGCTGCGCGACCGATTTGCTACTACCGAAGTGAGCGTAGGGAACCTCGCGATCACGCTGAAGTTTGCGGATGCGGAGGTGCAGCTGCTTCCCGCTCTTCGTAGGGGTGACCGAGCTCTCATCTCCGACGCCAGCGGATCTGCGTGGTCGGAAATCGACCCGCGCGGATTCGCGTCGGAGCTATCGAAAGTGAACGCCGCGCACGGCAACAAGGTCGTCCCCGTCGTGAAGCTTGCCAAGGCGCTGATGGCTGAGTTCCCCGCACAGCATCAACTGACGGGCTATCATGCGGAGGCGCTTGCTGTCGACGTCTTCAAGCATTACTCCGAGCGATTGACACCACGAGACATGCTCATTCACTTCTTCTCTACTGGCTCGGAACGTGTCATGAGCCCTATCGTGGATTCGACAGGACAGTCTGTGCACGTCGATTCGTACCTCGGATCTGCCAACAGCCTTCAGCGGCAGGTTGTTGCTGATGCGTTCAGGCGCACCGCGCGCCGCTTGAAGGTGGCATCGATGTCGAAGCAACTTGGTGCGTGGAAAGAGATCTTTGGTGACGAACCATGACCACGTTGCTGCACGATGAGGTCGGCAAACGGCACCGGGTTACGGATCAGATGATGAGTGCGCATTCGATGCTGCGTGACCGCTATGCACGACGCGCGCTGGTGCTCGATCTCCTGATCCTCACGCTGTCCGCCATGCTTTGTGCGCTCGTGTTCGCGCCCCAGGCACTTTCGGACTCGTTAGGCATTTCGAAGGCTGCGGCCGGGGTAGTAGCTGGCTGGGTATCCGTCGGTGTGTTCGTGCTTGCGATCTTGCAGCTTCGTATTGGATGGAAAGAAGCCGGAGCGGTACACGGGAACGCAACGGCGGTCCTCGCCGAGACAAAAGCTCAACTGGGCATGCTTCGGCGAAACTCTGCGGCTGGTGTAGAGGAGCTGAGCCGGGCCCTCGACGCTGCGACTCTCCGAGCACAAGGCCTCGCTGCAATTCCCGAAGGCTTATTCCTGGAACTCAAGGCGTCGCACCTGCAGAAGGTGCTGTTGAGTAGAGTTCTTGATAGATATCCGTTTGCGAATCGCACTTTGTTGCGCTTGGCTCTCGCGTGGCGGCATACGCCAGGAGCTGTCAGGCACGCGGAAATCGGAGAGTGAGACGCGTGGAGGGGCAATACACCTCAGAGGGATTGGCGCGAGCATACCTCAAAGCTCTATCTACGATTGAGAATGAGGGGTTCGCGGCGGAGATAGACACCTTTTTCTTCGCGCGACCGGGGCGCATTACGGAACCGCGCTTTCTGAGGGAGTACGCGTGGGTGGTGCTGAATAGCGGTTTCCGCGAGTCCGTGGTGAGCAAACTCTTCGACGCTTTCTCTTCCTGCTTCTTCGAATGGCAATCTGCGCAGCGCATCGTTGACACTGCTAATTTCTGCGAACAATCAGCCCTGCGGGTATTTGGTCATGCTGGGAAGGTGCGCGCGATCGTTGATGTTGCCCGAGTGCTCGCGCAACACGGACTCGACTCGGTGTTATCCGCCGGCTCACCGCAGACCGTGGTCGCCAAACTGCCTTACATTGGCAGAGTGACAACTGCGCACTTGCTGAAGAATCTAGGCGTATCGATGGCCAAGGAGGATCGTCACTTGGCGCGGCTCGCGGCGAGTATGGGCTTCGCTAGTGCGCAATCGCTCTGTGAATGCATCTCAGACGTCGTCGGCCATCCTGTCGGTGCGGTGGACACGGTACTGTGGCGCTTCTCCACCATTTCTAGTCAGCCTTGCAGCCAGTTCGCTCTGCTGGCTCAATGATCAACAGCGCCGAACGCACTCACCCGAGTTGCTGATCTTGCGGATTGTCGAGGCTCGCCAATGAAGATTGAGAGTCTCCGGTCACGAGCACCGCTCGCATGGGTTGTGATGGGTGTGTTCGCCCCCGACCGGTTCTCGAGACGCCTCGCCGATATTGACATGCGGGCCGAGCTTCAACGCAATGCTGCCCTCCGAGCCGGCTCTGATGCGCAACGTGAGGAGGCCTTAGGGAAGCTCTGCGTCGCCACCCGGGTGCGATTGCGGCTGATGCGCCGACGTCTGCTCGTGTCGTGGGGTTCGATGGGAAGCGCGGTGTTGTCGGCATATGTCGCTCGCCATCAACTGCTCGTCGGTGCTCCTGCGTCCGCCCTTGGGGTGGCATCGATTCTGGTACTCTCTGCCGCAACCCTCGGGCGAATCGGTTGGGCTGGACAATCGATTGGTGGCGAGACAACCGTCGAGCGCGGGGATCAGGCCCTATTTCATCTTCTGTACTGGATTGGGACGTTCTGCGGAGCAACGGCGATTCTCTAGTCACAGGTGTCTCAGGCGCGATCACCTGGGTCGGATGTTGACTTTCTCTTCCTCTCCGCCAACCACGCATCCAGCTCATCCCGCTCGTACAGCACCCTCCGCCCCACCTTGAAGAACGGCGGCGAATCACCACTCCACCGCATCTTGGCGAGCGTCTGCGTCGCGAGACCGAGGTACTCCGCCGCATCCTCGGCGATCAGCATGCGCTTGCCCGCTGGAGCATCGTCCTGCCCCTCGGGTCGCGCCTGCGGCCGTTTTGGCTTCTTGGCCTCGTCTCGCCCGGCGGATGCCTCGAACTCCTCAAGGAATGCGATGAACCCGTCCGGCGAGACGAAACGGACCCGCTTATCGTAGTGTCCGAAGAGCGCTCGCGCCTCGACGAGCGTCTCCTCCTCGGGACTGATGAGGACCGCATAGCCGAACCCGGCCGACAAACACTTTGAGAGGTTCTGTGTCTCGTGCTCGGCGCCGGTGCTCACCGAGATCTCGCACCCGATCGACACGTCGCCGCGCTGCAAATGAACGTCGATGTGGCCGTGTCCGTCCAGCACGGGACGCTCGACCGACACGGTGTATCCCCGATCCTCAGCCAGCTTTCGAACGAGCTGCTGCAAGTACTTGTGCTGCGGACCACCTCGGCCCGGAAGTCGTTCGACGGCCGGCGCCAGCGCAGGCTGCGACTGGGCCGGAGCCTCCGCCTTCGCTGCACGACGTCGCTTCGGTGCTGCGGCCCTGCCCTCGTCCTCCTGCTGCTCCTCTGAGATGCTCGCACGCAGTATTGCTTCGACCTCGGCTCTCGGCTTCGCGTAGCGAGCGCGCGAAGCGTCAATCACTGCGGCGCTGCGCGCATGTGCCGTCTGCTCAGGCACGGACGGGAGTGGAGCAGTCCGAAGGTTGAAATCGAAGTCCGGGCGTTCGATGCGGGCTATCGCTTCACCGAGGCCAAGGTTCTGAAGATCCTTCGCCTCGAAGAATGAGAATCCGTCCGCGAGCGTCCGTGCGTCCTGGTCGCCGACACGAAACACGAGACGGGTGTACGCGTTGCCGAGTACGGCTCCGGCCACCTCCTCGCTCCGGCTCTTGAGCTGGCGCATCTCCTGATGCGCGAGCGTCAGGCCGAGCCCGTACTTGCGAGCGCCGGAGAGGATGGCGGCGATGGACGGTGTGATGAAATGATGGAACTCGTCAATGTACAAAAAGAACGGCACGCGCCCCGCGGCCGCCTCGTCCTGCCGGCTCATCGCGGCCTGCGCGATCTTCGCGACGACGAGCGAGCCGAGCAGATGTGAGTTCTCTTCACCGATGCCGCCTTGCGAGAGCTTGGCGAGCAGGACCTTCCGGCCATCCATGATGGCGCGCATGTCGAGGCTTTCCTTCTGGGCGACCATGTGCCGAATGAGCTTCGGACGAAGGAAGGTGTTGAGACGGGTCAGGAGCGGCGCGTGGGGCAGTCCCTTCAAGAGGGCGAACTCTTCCTGCCAGTACGACACCACCTGCTCGTCCTGCACGGTTTCGAGGAAGCGGGCACGGAAGCTCTTGTCGATCAGGAAGCGCCGCAAGTCGATGAGTGTCCCGCCTTCCGTGCTTTCGAGGAATGCGAGAATCGCGTTCCCGAGCACGGTCGCCATCTGGTCGCCGAACGTCGTGGAGAGACGCTTGAAGACCGCCGCAAGGTCGGACGAGAGCAGCGTGCGTTCGAGTTCCGAGTGGGCCGACAGGATGTTGAACCCAACCGGGAAGGCTTCGTCGGCCGGATCGAACACGATGACGTCCCCGGCACGTTCCGCCGGTATGCGAGCGAGCACGTCGTGGATCAGGTCGCCGTGCGGGTCGAGCACTGCGAAGCCGTTGCCAGCGGCGATGTCCTGCGCGATCATCGACAAGAGCAGCGTGCTCTTGCCGGTACCGCTGGCACCGATGACATAGGTGTGCCTTAGGCGCTCCTCCACAGAAAGCGAGACGTTGCGTGTCTCGCCATCGTGTTCGTTCGTGCCGATAAGCAGCGCCTTGCCGACCGCTGACGCGGGTGCGGCCTTGCTGCGCGAGCCCTGCCGCAGCAATCGCTCCGACCGAACGGACGCGGACGGCGGATGCACCAGCGTCAGCACCTCAGACAGCGACAGCAGCATGCCGCTGCGGTGCGTGGCGCGATCCAAGAGGTCTTCCATCTCCGCGTCGAAGCCGTGATCGCCCAAGTCCGCGGGGGCAAGTTCGTTCGACTCGGATCGGGTGGCACCGGCTACCGCGTACGCCAGCCGCTGCGCGAGATCCACGGCTTCGTCTTCATCAGCCGCAATGGCGGCGATCCGGAGCACAGCCGCATAGGTGGGTTCGGCGAACTTGGTGCGGATCAGCGACATCACCTTGTCCACGTCGTCGATGCTCGCCGCGAAGTCCTCGAACTCCTTCTTCCACTTCGGACTGGCCGAAGCGAGAATCACCTGGACGACGCCCAACTCCCCAGCGGACAACTGATCGAGCACCCCGACGATGCCGATCAACGGATCGGCGTCGAGCCGGTCATCGGAGCGGAGTTGCCGGAAAACACGCTCCTGCAGGCCCATCCCGACGATGATGGCGTGGCCTTCGTCGCGCGTCCACGCTCTGCGCAGTACATCCGTTCCTTGACGGAGCTTGGCTTCGGGGAAATGGGCACGCGTCGCCCCAACGACCGAGATACGGTCCGCAGCGCCGCAGCAGATCACCACGGTCACCCGCTCGGGCGACCCAATGATCTCCATGCTGAGCGGTTCGGCGAGGCTGTGGAGTGACGCAAGCCAGTTTCTCGCCGCACCGGCCTTGACGACGAAATCGCGCGGCAGGAGCAGTTCGAACTCAACAAGGTCGCCAAGAAAATCGTGCCGCGCGGTGTCTGGTTCCTCTGGCGCCTCCACAGCCGACGTCGGCGCGCGCGCAGCCTCCTTCACGCGCTCGAAAAGGCCGGGCCGGCGCCCGTCATCGAGCACCGCCGTACGCACACGCTTGCTCGCGAAGAGCGGCGTAAACGCTGGATCCACCGCCACACGACCCGGCGACGGGCGGACGCCCCGCGTCTGCGACTCCCAGTCGTCGAAGAGGCGCTGGAGGTCGTGCGGATGCATGCTACGCGAGCGCCTTCTTGGACTGTGGCTTCAACTTTTCGGCCGGAATCTCGGGCAGCTTGTTGAGCGTGAGGATTCCGCCCACCACCTGCAGGACTATCCGGTGCACGGTCTCCTCGAACATGAGGCGCGTGTCCTCTGAGAAGTACGTCACCGGCTTGACGAACTTCGCGTACAAGACACCCGTGACCGGCATGGCGAGGATCACATCCTCGATCGCGTTCCATCCATCGGAGGCGCTGCTCCGCAGAATGGCGAAACCGATCACGACGGCCAGCAGTGCAAAGATGATGCCCTTGAAGAAGCCCATCACGCTGATGAACCCGAGCGCGATGATCGGTAGCCCGATGAGCGTGGCGCATCCCCACAGCGCGGCGAAGCCGGGCGTCCGCTTCACGAGCCACCATGAAAAGAAGAAGTCTTTGCCGAACGGGGCGCCGCAGATGTCGAACCGCAACCGGCCATAGCTCACACCGAGGTACACTCGCTTCGCGGAGAGCAGCCCGTGCTCCGGCACCTCGATCCGTTCAATACGAATGTCCGCGACTTCCTTCGCCTGAATCGCCTTTTCAACGGCTGCGTAGAAATCGAGCGTCGAGGTGCTGAGTCCGTCGACGGATTGATGCCAGTGCGAAATGACCTCTGCCGACTGCGCCACTCTGCCTCCATTCAAAGGGAGCGAACCCCATGAAGAGAGTGCAGTTAGCCGCGCGGCGATAGGGGCGGAAGCGTGGTGGCCGAAAAAGGGCGTGAGGGCTCGCCGTCGATGAGGAGGCGGATGTAGATGTGATAGAGAGGCAACGAGATGAAGTCCTCCGCAGCGAACGTGGGCGCGAACTCGCGCGCCAAGAAGGCTCCATCTGCGGCGCCGACGCGAAACGCGATGAGGGTACCGGCGTTCCCGAAAACCGCGTCCCGAATGGCGGGGTCTACTTGCGACAGGTGTTGGTTGGCCAGGACCATGCCGACCCGGAACTTTCGAAGCTCCGCGAGCATGGTCGCAACCGAGAGCGTGGTGAAGGTTTGGAACTCGTCGAGAACGATGGAAAAGTCCCGGCGTTCGCTCTCGGGGACGTTGCTTCGGGAGATCGCGGCCAGTGCCAGGTGCGAGAGTAGGAACGAGCCGAGCGTGGCCGCCGGCCCTTCGCCGATCAGCCCTTTATCCACGTTCACGAGGAGGATCTTCCCTTCGTCCATGAGGCGGCGCAGGTCGAGGGCCTCGCCGGGTTCGACGAGGATGCGCCGGAGCGTCGGGTCGGTGAGGAGGGCGCCGATCTTGTTCTGCAGCGGTGCCACGACGACGGACCGGAAGCCTGGCGAGTACTTCTCGAACTCGTTGGTCCAGAAATCCCGAACGATTGCGTCGCCAATGGACTCGACCACCTGCGAACGGAACGTGCGGTCGGCGATGAGTCGCGGAACGTCGGCGAGCGTCGAATCGGGTCGTTCGAGGAGAGTGAAGACCACATTTCGGAGCAAGTGCTCCAATCGAGGCCCCCAGTCGTCGGACCAGATCTTCTTGAAGACCTCGACGAGCCCGGCCGCCGCCAATGCGCGCTGGCCCTCCGGGACGTTGGCGAATGGGTTGAATCGGAGTTGAAGTGTTGGGTCAGTCGCGTCGAGGAAGACGATCGCCGCACGCTGGTTCAGCGGTATACGAGCTGCCACGGCTCGCACGAGATCGCCGTGCGGATCGAACAGTGCACCTCCCGTCCCAGCCGCGATGTCCTGAAGGACAATCGACTGCAAGAGCGCGGACTTGCCGGTGCCGGTTTTTCCGAGGATCGCCATGTGACTGCGGCGGTCGACTTGACGAATGCCGAACACCCGCACGTTGCGGGTGGTGTTCGTGCGCGCCAATAGCGTGACGGGATTGTGATCAAGGCGTTCATTCATTCCCATATTGTTCCGGAATGCACGAGCCGATGGCAGAGGGAACAGCATGCGTTCGGCACACTCTGATACCGCTCAAATAGAAAAGACCAGCGACTGAGTCGCTGGTCTGGGTGGGTGCCCATGATTCCGTGTGCATCGGTCATCCGACTCCGGCGCGATCTTCCCCCTCGGGGATGACCGTGCCGAGCGGCCTGAACCATCTGATCGTTGCTCCGTGTTTTGAAAGGGTGTGAAAGACGACGTGATGGGCCAGCGCTTCGAACGTGTACTCTTGCCGGAACTCGCTCACCGACACGCCAAGTTGATCTCGTACGTGACGCATGAAGCTCTGGGGTGACGAGTAGTTCAGACGGCGCGCAGCCTGAGCCGCCGAGACGATCGGCTGCTCAAGCAGCGCGGCGGCGAACAACAACCGGATGTAGGCCAGATACTTCTTGGGCGACGGAAGCCCTGCCCGAAAGAACCGGGAGTTGAGCGAGCTCTGCCTCACCCGGAGCCCAGCGGCGAAGACGGTGGCGGAGCCGACGAACGGGGCCGTCCGGACGAGGTAGTTCATGAAGAACCGCATCTCTTCGGACGCCTCCTGCATGCTGGGTTCCAGCGCCCGCGCGACGCGGTTCGCCAGCTCCCACTCGGCGCGGGTGATGAGGTCCCTCAACCGGGACAGGCCGTCTCGGCTGGACACGTCGACCGCGTCGCGGACGCCGTAGCGGCCGAACGCGAGCAGGGTGTCCGAGAGGCTCGGAGTCCAGCCGCCCACCACCGCGATCAGAGTGCCGCCACAGGTCACGGCGAGCTTGCCGACCTCGGGCGCGGAACGGGTGGTCATGGAGTCCTGGCCCAGGAGGACTGCCCGGACGGGCCGTTCACGAACGACCGACAGGGCTGCCGATACCGAGGCCAAGTGCACCGGCCGGGCGACCTCGCCAAGGGCGAGGGTCAGCCGGTCCTGAAGGGTGGAGTCCACGACGGTGACGACGTCGGCCGTGGGTCGACTGTCAGAGCCGGGCTCCTTATTGCAGGGCGCGTACATGGTGAAATCCTCCGCCATCGAGCGTGGAAATGAGAGACGCCGCCCTCCCGCCGAGGTGATCGGCAGGAGGACGGCGCCAATGG
>JANYJW010000067.1 GCA_025361705.1 Gemmatimonas sp. | reverse complement strand
GCGGGTTTGGCGAACACGACATCGAGACGTCACATGCAGCCACAGTGGACGACGCGCGACGGCTCGCGCTCACGGGGAGTTTTGACGTTCTGCTCCTCGACGTCATGCTGCCGGGCGGTTCGGGTTTCGACTTGTGTCGCGACCTGCGGCGCGCAGGCCGCTCGACACCCATCCTGATGCTCACGGCGCGCGACACGGTGGATGACCGGGTGCATGGACTTGACGCTGGTGCCGATGACTATCTCACCAAACCGTTTGCGTTTCGCGAGCTGCTGGCCCGCGTGCGCGCACTGGCGCGACGGCGCCCGGCGCTGGTGCCCCGCGTGGTCGAAGTGGCTGACCTCGTCATCGACCTTGCGTCGCACCGCGTAAGCCGGGCGGGTCGCGCGATGGAGCTCACCGCCAAGGAGTTTGCGCTCCTCGAGTGCCTGGCGCTGCACGCAGGACAGGTGGTGGACCGCACCGCCATCACGGCGCACGTATGGGACGACAACCACGATCCGTTCACGAACGTGCTCGAAGTCCTCGTGCGTCGCCTGCGGCGCAAGCTCGACGACGACTTTGCGACCAAGCTCATCCAGACGGTGCGCGGTGCCGGCTACTTGCTGGGCGCATGACCAGCCCCCGTCCGCAGCCCTTGCAGCAACTGCGCCGCCGGTTGACGGCGTGGTACGTCGTGACGTTCTGTGTCATCCTCCTGCTCCTCGGCGGTGGATTGTTCGTCAGCATTCGGCGTCAGCTGTCTGCGCAGCTCGACCGGTCGCTGCAAAGCGCCACGACTGCACTTGCCCGGGCCGCGCGCATCCGCGAGATGGAGGCCGGCGCACGCGGGCGTGTGGTGGATGCCGTCGAGGAACTGCACATCCCCGATCGCACGCTGTTCCTGCTCAACACCGCGGGCCGACCGCTCACGCCCGACACGGCCCCTGATTGGGTGCGCGCGGCCGCGCGCGCCGCCCGGCCGAGCGTGACGCGTCAGGTGGTGCGCGAAGAAGCCGACGAGGTGCAATTGCGCGTGCACGCCGCAGTGTTCACGCTCGCGAGTGGCGCGCCGCTTGTCGCCGTGGCCGTCGCCGACCAGGTGGAACTCGAAGACCGTTACGCATCGCTCATTGCCGCGTTCGGCGCGGCCGCGCTGGTGGCCGTGGTGCTCGTGGCCGTCGGTGGATCGTTCCTTGTGCAACAGTCGGTCAATCCGATCGAGCGCTCCATTGCGCACATGCGTCGGTTCATGGCCGACGCGGCGCACGAAATGCGCACGCCCCTGACGGTCATCCGCAGCCGCGCCGAGGTGGCGTTGCAACAGCCGCGGTCGCCAGGCGAGTACGTGGAGGCCATGCAGGGCGTCGAAGCCGAGACGCGGCGACTGGGGCGCCTGGTGGATGACTTGCTCACGCTGGCTCGGGCCGATGCGGGTGAGCGCAAGCTCGAGCGCAGTCGGATCTTTCTCGACGACATCGTGAGCGATGCCGCCGGCGCGGCACGCGCAATGGCTCAGGCGCGCGCGGTCGCGTTGACGGTGGACGAGTTTGAAGAGGCTCCACTGGACGGCGACGCGGCGCTTCTCCGCCAACTCGCCATGATCCTGCTCGACAATGCCGTGAAGTTCACGCCGGCGGGCGGGCACGTGTCCGTGCGCGTCGGGCTAGCCAACGGATATCCGAGGATGGCGGTAGAGGATACGGGGCCTGGGATTCCCGACGACCAACAGCCACATCTCTTCGAGCGCTTTTACCGCGGCGACCCTGCCCGCAGCCGCGGTGCCGCAGGATCGGCGGCCGATGGGGCAGGGCTCGGCTTGGCAATCGCCAAGTGGATTGTCGAGTTGCACGGCGCCGAGATTCAGGTGCAGTCAGTCATCGGCAAGGGCACGACGATGACGGTTGTCTTCGTCCCTGCGGTCCCCGCAAGCCTGTCATCGTCCTGACAGGTGCGGGGAGGTAAGCTGATCAGGTTCAGCGGCTCGCGGTGAGCCGCGCCAGAACAGGCGTGCTGCCTGCGATTCATCCCGGGATCAACACATGTCGCGCAAGACCCTGATCGCTGCCGTGCTCGTTTCACTCGTGGCCATTTCCGCTGGCGCCCAAGAGCGGAAGGTGGAGAAGTTCACGAAGAAGGAAGCGGCGCTCCGTGCCGAAGCCAAGGTGACCGAAGACGCCGCGCGGGCCATCGCGCTTGGCGTCGTGCCCGGCGCAACGGTAAAGGAAGGCGAGCTCGAGAAGGAAAAGGGCAAGCTGATCTGGTCGTTTGACTTGAAGGTCAAGGGAAAGAAGGGCGTCGAGGAAGTGCAGGTGGATGCCGTCACCGGCAAGATCATCGGGCGCGAGCACGAGTCGGACGCGAAGGAAGCGAAGGAAGCAAAGGACGAAGCCAAGGCGAAGACCAAGACGCCGAAGCCGCTCGTGCCGAAGCCGTAACGCCCGATGATTCCACGAAAGTCCGTGACGTTGATGCGCCTCGTCCTGCTGCCCCTCGTTGGGCTGGCGGTCGCGGCGCATGGCGTCGCGGCGCAGGAACGTGGGCAAGCAGTCAGCCGGACAGACGCTGTGGCGGCAGCCGCCGCACGCGGGCCGCGTCTGGCCATCGCCCGCGCCGACACGGCCGCCGCCGCGGCACAATTGCTGACCGCACGGCAGTGGCAGAACCCGACGCTGTCGGCCTCGTACTCCAAGGCCACGCCCAACTACCACTACACGCTCGAACTGCCGCTGGACCTTCCGTACCAACGCCGGCCGCGGATCGGTGCGGCCGCGGCGGCACAGCGCGCTGCGTGGTATCGCTACGCGTGGGAGCAGGCCGCCGCGCAAATGGAGGCGGACACCACCTACACACGTGCGCTCGCGGCGCGCGCCATCGCCGAACTGTCAGCGCGCTCAGCGCGTGATGCCGACAGCCTGCGCACGATGGCGGTCACCCGTCGCGATGCAGGCGATGCGAGCGACATGGATGTGGCGCTCGCGACCGTCAGCGCAGGACAGGCAGCCAATCAGGCTACCACCGACTCCTTGGCTTTCGTCTCCGCCGTGCTCGACCTGCAATCCGTGATGGGGCTCGGCGCCAGCCGCGTGGACATCACGCTCGCGGATTCGCTGGCTGGGCTCCCCGTGGCGCCCGCCGAGCAATCTGAGGCATCGCGGTTGCTTCCGGTCGCGGCCGCGGCGGCGCAGCTCGAAGCGGCATCGCTCACGACCACCCTCGAACAACGCAGCGTGTTCGGGACGCTGGGCATCGTCGCCGGCATCGAAACGGGCGATCCATCGGGCGGCGAGCCAGGGCGACTGCCGACGTTCGGGCTGGCCGTGCCACTGCCGCTGTTCAACCGCAATCGCGGTCCCATTGCGCAGGCGCGCGCCGGCGAGGCACGCGCCAGAGCGGAGTTGACGTTTGCCGATGTGCAGAGTCGCGCGGAGCTGGTGCGCGCGCAGCGCGAGTGGCGTGCGGCGAGTGCCAAGGTGGCGCGCGACCGGCAGCTGGTGACTCAGGCCGATCGCGTGGCCGCAATGGCGCTGACCGCGTATCGCGAGGGCGCGGCGTCGCTCCCCAACGTGCTCGAAGCGCAACGCATCGCCCGCGATGTGCTGGCGGAATATGTGCGCGACATGGCCGACGCGTGGATTGCCTGCGCCGAACTCAAGGTGCTGACCCTTACCGCGGCGCCCTCGGCGCCTTGATCATGCGACCTGCTTCGTGTGTGGTACTGCTCGCATCCTTGGCGCTTGCGGCCTGCGCCAAGGACAAGGACGAAGGTGACGCCGTGGCTGGCGCGCGTGTCGTGACGGGGGCCAAGACGGCGGTCGTCGTCGAACAGCCGTTTTCCGAGACGTTCGACGCCACCGCCGTGGTGAGTGGACGCCCCGGCCACATGGCGACGCTGAGCGCGCCAAGCCCGGCGCGCATAGCGGCCGTGCACGTGGTGGTTGGCCAGCGCGTGAGGGCCGGCGATGCCCTCGTCGAACTCGACCAGGTGGCATTCCGCGCCGCGGTGAACTCCGCCGAGGCGGCGCTGGCGTCGGCGGAAACGCAGCACGCGCGCCTGGTGCGGCTTGCCGATGCTGGCATCGCGCCGCGCCGTGAGGTGGAACTGGCAACAACAGAGCTGGCGGCGGTGCGCGCCACGGCAGAGACAGCACGTCGGCAGGCTGAGCTGTCCACGTTGCGCTCGCCAATTGCGGGCGTGGTGACGCAGGTGTCAGCGGTGCTCGGCGCAACCGCCGACCCAGCGCAGGCGCTGGTGCAAATGGCTGACGGCAGCGTGCTCGATCTCGTGTTCAGCCTCCCACCGGGACAGGCGGCGGCGTTGCGCGTCGGTGCGCGCGTCGACATGCTCGGCGAAGGTCGGGGCGCAGCCGCGCTGGGTGACGGGACGATGACCGCGATTGGCGGTGCGGTGGACAGCGCCACACGCGCCGTCATTGCGCGGGCGGCGGTGCGACGCAGCGCGCGTCCGCTGCAGATTGGCGAAACCGTGACGGTGCGCATCGCGCTGGGCACGCATCCGCATGCACTGGTGGTTCCGCTGGAGGCCCTCGTGCCTGACGGCGAGGAGTTCAAGGTGTTTGTCGTCGACGCAGCGGGCATGGCACATGCGCGCTCCGTGGAGGTTGGTGGACGGTCAGAGACGCTGGCCGAAATCACCAAGGGACTCGCGGCCGGCGAACGCATTGTCACCTATGGCGCGTACGGCATGGATGACAGCGTGAAGGTGGCGCCGGCCGCCAAGACCGTGCCGGCCGCCAAGTGACCACACCGGTGCATCGCAACGGACGCACGCTCTTTGGCGTGCTCAGCGCCCAGCGGCGCGTGGTCTACCTGCTGGTGGCGCTGCTCAGCGCGGCAGGGTTGTGGGCGGCGGTGCGGCTTCCCTCGTCCATCTATCCCGAACTGGTATTCTCGCGCATCACGATTGTCGCCAACGGATCGGCGCTTGGCGCGCGCGAAGTGCTGTTCAGCATCACACGTCCCATCGAAGAAGCCGTGGGCGTGGTGCCGGGCGTGACGAGGGTGCAGAGCCGGGCGATTCGCGGGGGGAGCGAGATCAATGTGACGTTTGCCGAGAAGACCGACATGCAGTCGGCGCTCGAACAGACGCGCGCGCGGGTCAACCGCATCATTGGAGAACTCCCGGCCGGTCTCGACATCGAGGTCGAGCGCATGACGCCGTCACTCTTCCCCGTGCTGTCGTACAACCTCGAAGGCGGCGATCCGGCGACGTTGTACGACGTCGCGCAATATGAAATTCGTCCGCAGTTCTCGCGGGTCCCCGGCGTGGCGCGGGTGGACGTCCAGGCCAGCGACGTGCGTGAATTGCAGGTGGTGGCCGACCCGGCGAAACTCGCGGCGCAGGGGCTGACGTACGACGCACTGGCCGACGCGATCCGCCAGTCGACGACGGTGAGCGCGGTGGGACGCATGCCGGCCAACTACCGGCAGTACCTGATTGTCACCACCACCGAGGCGCGTGCAGCGGCGGACGTTGGCAACGTGATGATCGGGCGCGGATTGCATGTGCGTGACGTCGCGTCGGTGACCATGGGCACCGAAGATCATGTGCGCATCGTGGCCGGGGACGGTCGCCCCGCGGCGCTGATCAACATCACGCGGCAAATCGGCAGCAATACGGTGGTGATGGCCGACAGCATCGAAGCGCTGGCCGTCTCGATGCGGCGCGCGCTGCCGCCCGGCGTACGGCTGACGCCGATGTATGACCAGGCGCTGCTCGTGCGCGAGGCCGTCGCGTCGGTGCGCGACGCCATGCTGGTGGGCGCGGTACTTGCCGTGCTGGTGCTGCTGGTCTTTCTGCGGCATGCGCGCATCACCGCCATCAGCGCATCGTCCATTCCGCTGACGATGATCATCACGGTGTTTGTGATGGCGCGCATGGGACAGACGCTCAACCTGATGACGCTGGGCGCCATGGCCATCGGCATCGGGCTCGTGATTGACGATGCGGTGGTGGTGACCGAGAACATCATCCGTCACCTGCACCGGGCGACCGACCAGACGACCGCCATTCGCGAGGCGCTGCGCGAGCTGGTCTGGCCCGTGACGACGTCCACCATCACCACAGTGGTCGTCTTTCTTCCGCTCGGTTTGCTGACGGGCGTGGAAGGGCAGTTCTTCCAGACGTTGTCGATCACGCTCACCATTGCCGTGCTGGTGTCGCTGGTGCTGGCGCTGTCGTTCATCCCGCTGCTCAGCGCGCAGTTCCTCACGACCTCAGATGCTGACGGCGAAACGACGACGTCCGGTGTGCTCGGACGCATTGGGACATGGCTCGACCGGATGGCAGGACGCTACGAGCACCTGCTCGGCGCCGTGATGCGGCGGCGGGGCGTGGTGCTCGCTGTGGCAGTGCTGCTCGTCGTCGGCGGTGTCGGCGCGTACCGGCTGGTGGGCACGGGGTTCCTTCCGGAAATGGATGAAGGATCGTTCGTGCTGGACTACTGGTCGCCGGGCGGCACGGCGCTGACCGAGACCGACCGCATGGTGCACACGGTGGAGCGCATTCTCGCCGAGACGCCGGACGTAGAGGGGACGTCGCGCCGCACCGGGGCAGAACTTGGCCTCTTCGCCACGGAGCAAAACCGCGGCGATCTCGTGGTGCGGCTCAGGCCGCGCAGCCGCCGGTCTCGGACGAGCGAAGAGATCATTGCCGACGTGCGCACGCGCATCGAGTCCGCGGAGCCGCGCTTGCGCATCGAGTTCGTGCAGATCCTCGCTGATGTCATCGGCGACCTGGCGGGTGGCGCCCGCCCCATTGAGATCAAGCTCTTTGGCCCCGACCTCGCGGCGCTCGAGGCGTACGGCAAATCCCTCGCCGCGCCGATGTCTGCCGTGGGCGGCCTCGAGGATTTCTACGACGGTGTGAGCGAACCGAGCGCCGAACTGGCCATGACGTACCGCACCGCCGAACTCAACCGGCTCGGCTATGCACCGGCGCAGGTGAGCGGCGCGGTCCGCGGCGCACTGCTGGGCGCCGAAGCTGGCGCACTGCGGCTCGACGATCGCACCGTTGGCATTCGCGTGCGCGCACCCGATTCCGTGCGCTTCACTGCGCGGCGGCTCGACGCACTGCCTGTGATTCCGTCGCCGGGCGCACCGGCGATTCCCCTAGGAGCGGTGGCGACCTTTACGCCGACTGAAGCGCGCGCCGAACTGCTGCGCGAGAACCAGCAGCAGCTCATCAACATGACAGCCGACATCACCGGCCGGTCGTTGGGTGATGTCGTGCGCGACGTGCAGGGCGTGCTCGCCGCGCATCCGACGCCGCCCGGTGTGCGGCTGGAGTTCGCCGGCCAGTACCGCAGCCAGCAGCAGGCGTTTGCCGCGCTGCTCGTGGTGCTCGCCCTCGCGGCGGTGAGCGTGGTCGCGGTGATGCTCGTGCAGTTCGAGTCGTTCATCGAACCGCTGGTGGTGCTGCTGGCGGCCCCGCTGTCGTTCGTGGGCGCCCTCGTGCTGCTGTTCGTCACTGGGACGCCGCTCAACGTCTCGTCGTTCATGGGGCTCATCCTGCTGGTCGGGCTGATCGTGAAGAACGGCATCATCCTGCTGGATTTCACGCGGCACCGGATGCGCGAGGGCGGCCTCGCGCTTGAGCCCGCAATCCGCGAGGCGGCCGCCGTGCGCCTGCGCCCCATCCTGATGACGACGTTGTGCACGCTCTTCGGCCTGCTGCCGCTGGCGCTGGGACTCGGCGCCGGCAGCGAGATGCAGAAGCCGCTGGCGCTCGCCGTCATCGGCGGCCTTGCGCTGTCCACGCCAATCACGCTGTTCATCGTGCCGACGCTGCTCGTGGCGATTCGCGGGCGCGACTATCGGCTGGGGTCGCGCTAGAGAATCCGGTCCCCAAGCGCGCTCGAGATGAGTCCCACGGCCAGTTCGGCCGTGCGGTTGGAGATATCGAGGATCGGGTTGACCTCGACGAGGTCGAGTCCCACGAGCCGGCCGGACTCGGCGATCATCTCCATCACCAAGTGCCCCTCGCGCCACGAGAAGCCGCCGGCCACAGGCGTGCCGACGCCGGGCGCGTGCACGGGATCCTGCGCGTCGACGTCATACGACACCCAGAGTCCGGCCGTGCCGACGCTGGCAAAGACGAGGGCTTCTTCCATCACGTCCGACAAGCCGCGCCGGTCGACGTCGTGCATCGTGAACACGTGGACGCCATAAGCGCGCAGGTGCGCCCGTTCGCCTGGATCGAGATCGCGGATGCCAATGAGCACGGTGTGCTCGGCGCGCACGGCCGCTCCATCGATGAAGTGCAGGCGCGGATCCCCGCGCCCGAGCAGGTGCGCCACCGGCATGCCATGCACGTTGCCTGATGGGCTCGTCTCCGGCGTGTTGATGTCGCCGTGCGCATCGACCCAGACAAGTCCGAGGCTGTCGCCGCGTGCGCGCATGGCGCGGGCAGCACCGGCCACCGATCCCGCCGCCAGCGAGTGATCGCCGCCAAGCACCACGGGGAAGTGGCGGGCCGCCACCGATGCTTCGGTGCGAACGGCAAGGTCGGCGCAGATGGCGGCGATGGTCGGCAGGAAGTCGCCGCCGTGTGCGTCGGGAGCGAACGTGCCGCGGTCGGCCACGGGCAAGTTGCCATGATCGAGCACTTCATGGCCGAGGGCAAGCAGGGCATCGCGCAGGCCAGCGGCGCGTACCGCGTAGGGTCCCATGTCGACACCGCGGCGGCTGGCGCCGAGGTCGAGGGGAACGCCAATAAGGTCAATCTGGGTCATGAAAGCGGAGTGCGAGGATGCCTCAAATTGACATCCCCGTCCCCTCCGCGCACAAGCCGCAAGAGTTGCGCCGAGATGCGCGATCCCTGCATGCCGATGCGCCCCCCACCGTGGCGCACGCACCGCGTGATATGCAGCGCTACTGCCCCGTGCCGAACTGCCGCGTGAACTTGACCGTCAGCGCGCGCGACTGCGGCCGTTGCCAATTGAAGAAGCTATCGGCCTGTTCGCCATCGTTGAGGACAATGAACAGCCCCGTGGCCGCGGTATTCAGCCAGCCAAACCGGACGTTGGTCGTCCACGCCGCCGCCTGGTCGTTGAACTGTGCCAGCGACTGAATGAAGACGCGCGGCGTGAAGAAGTACGCGACCCGCGCCCCGATGATCGACTTGACGAAGCGGCCCTGGTCGAGGTGCACGTCGTTGTAGTCGAGCAGGAGCGACGACGTGATGGATGCGCCGCGCCGGTACGTGAGCGTCATGGTGCCGCCGCTGCGCGTGCCGTTGTAGAAGCCGGCAAAATCTCCGCGCATGCTCATCGACAGCGCCGCCGCGGGGTTGGTCTCCCAGTCGAGGCCGAGGTTGGGAAAATTGTAGCTGCCTGCCGGCAACGTGACGCCGGGGGCAATCGTGAACGGCTTCTGCAGTCCTTCGTAGTACAGGTTGATTTCGGGACCGAACCGTCCGCCGCTCTGGAACGCGACCTCGGTGAAATCGAGGTGCCACTGCCCCGACTGGTGGAAGCCGTCGAGACCATAGTATTCGCGGACCGTAAGGTGCGGGTTCCATTCGCGCACATGCTTCCATTCCGGGTTGCGCACCATCCGCATGAATTGCACTTCGGTAAGTGAATATCCCGGCGTGCGATTCAGGAACCCGACTTCGGGATTGAAGTCGGCGCCCACGCGAATCAGGCGCACGCTGCTGTTCCAGTCATGCGTGAGGTAGACGGCGCGCACACTGGCCGCGAGGTCGTCGCTTGTGCGCCCGGGAGTTTCGGTCTTCGCACCCCAGGCGTCGATCGTCCAGGCGTCGCCGAGTCCCAGTCGTCCATCGACGCCATAGGTGCGGTTGACGTCATTGGACAGGCGCCCGCACACCGCCGGCCCACTGCACGGAGCGGCCACGCGGTTGCCAATGCCGAGACGTTGCACGCCAATGACGCCGATGCGCGACCGGCGTCCCACTTCCTTGAGCACACGCGCCACGGTGAACGACTGCGCCGACTGCACGCCAGGATCATCGCCCGTGAAGATCTGCATCAGTCCGACCGTCGTGCCTCCCACGCGTCCGGTGAGGCGTCCGCCGCCCTGGATCTTGACGGGCTGGCCCATCGAGTCGATGCCGATGCGGCGCGTGAAGAAGAGGTCGACGGCCTGCGGGGTGCCCGCCGCGAACGTACCCGCATTCTCGAGAAAGAACGGCCGCTTCTCGGGAAAGAAGAGCGGAAAGCGCGTGAGGTTGCTGCGTTGCTCGTCGACCTCAACCTGCGCGAAGTCGGTGTTGTACGTGAGGTCAAGCGTCAAGCTTGGCGTCAGTCCAACCTTTGCATCGATGCCGACCGCCGCAGGGTATGTTGCATCGGAGACCGTCGTGAAATTGCGCTGCGCCGTGCCCAGCACATACGGCGTGACGGTGGCTACGCGGCGTACCGGCACCTGCAACCCGGGGAGATCGCCGGCCTGCGACATGCGGTACAGGTTGAACTGCCGGGAAATGGGCGACCAGAACGCTTCCTCGTTCTTGCGCCGGATCATGCGCACGAGGTTGAGTCCCCAGTCCTGCCGGGCGCCACCGCCGTACCGCAACGTCGAGAACGGAATGCGGAACTCGGCGTACCATCCCGCCGAGTCGCGTGAGACGGCCACCGTCCAGCTGCCGTCCCAGTTGAGGTTGAATCCCCCCATCGCTCCGGCCTGCGTGCGGTTCTGCCCGGTCGGCGTGACGCCGCCGCCTTCGCCCTCGCGGATGATCTGGCCGTCGTATTCGACACCCGCCGGCGTGGTGGCGAAAAGGAATCCGTTTTGCCGGTCCTTGTACGTGTCGAGCAGGATGCCGAAGTAGTCGCTGTTGGTCAGCGTGACGTCGCGGATCTTCTCACCGGCCACGATGCCGGTGGCGTCGCGGTCGTACATCCATGCGCCGATGTACAGGGCCTCGCCATCGGTCAGCAGGCGCACCTCGGTGCGCTCGCTGATGGCCGTTCCCTCCACCGGTTCCCGCTGCGTGAAACCCGTGAGGACGTTCGCGGTGCGCCAGGCCTCGTCAGTCAGCCGGCCGTCGATTACCGGCGCGTGAGTGGTGACCGTCGCCGATCCGGCGCGAATCGTGTGCGTCTGCGCCTGCAGCAGGGCGGGCGCGTACGCGAGCGCCACGGCGAGGAGCCGCGGCATCGATGAAAACATCATGGCAGGGCAGGGGTGGTGGGAACGCGGTGCGGGCCCGGCATCCCGCCGGGCCCGCGATGAATCTATCAGGGAACAGGAACGCTTGACGACAGCAATCGCGTGAGCTGGTACAGGAATTCCTGCGCCTTGTAATACCACTCGATGCGCACGCGTTCGTCGCGGCCGTGCGCGCGTGCGTCCACGGTGGGGTCGCTGAAGAGGCCCGAGACGCCGAACGCCGGCACACCGAGCGCGCGGAAATAACGCGAATCGGTGGCGCCGGTGGACATCGTGGGCACCACCGGGATGTCCCCGAACATCTCCTTGGTCAGCTTCTCCACCGCGCCCATCACCTCGGGTCGCATCTCAGACGGCGGCGACGCACGGTTCTCGGTGCTGGTGTCGACCACGGTGACAATCGCCGGGTCCCCGACGACCTTCTGCAGCGTGGCCTGCACCGACACCTTGGACGACGTGGGCGCCATGCGGCAGTTCACGTTCGCTTCGGCGAGTTGGGGCAGCGCGTTGGCGGCGTGCCCACCCTTGAGCATCGTTGCCACGCACGTCGTGCGCAGCATCGAGGCGTAGCGCGGGTCCTTGGAAATCACCGCAGCCGCAGCGGCATCCGCAGGATCCTTGGCAATCGCCGTCATGGCCGCAGCCATCTCGGGCTTCTCCGCCGAGGCGGTGCGTTCGAAAAAGGCGCGCGACACGGGATTCAGCTCCACCGGAAACTGGAACTTGGCGAGCTTCAGCAGCCCTTCAGAGAGTTGATAGATGGCGTTGTCGGCGCGTGGCACCGACGAATGCCCGCCGGAATTCGTGACGCGGAAGGTAAAGTCATTGTACACCTTCTCAGCGGCCTGCACCGACTGCAGCAGGGGCTTGCCGTCGCGCAGCGCGCCGCCGCCGCCTTCATTGATGACCCACGCGGCATCCACGAGATCGTGGTGATTCTTGATCAACCAGGCGACGCCATTGTACGCACCACCCTCTTCGTCGGTCGTGAGGGCGATGATGATGTCGCGCGGCGGCACAAAGCCTTCCTTCTTCAACCGGATGGCGGCGGCCACAAAGAGCGAGGCCATGGCCTTGTCGTCCGACGTTCCGCGACCGTAGTAGAAGCCATCGCGCTCGGTAAACTTGAACGGATCGAGGTTGTCCGACCAGTCGGCCTTGAGCGCCTCAACCACGTCGAGATGCGCGAGCAGGAGCACCGGCTTGGGCCCGCCCGGTCCTCCCTTGCCGCGGTACCGCACGACCATGTTGTGCTTCTTGGCCGTCGGGCCGCCGACGAAGATGTCCTTCTCCGGAAAACCGGCATCGCGGAACCGCTTGGCCATGGCCGTGGCGGCGGGCGTGGTGTTGCCCGTCCAGACCGAGGTGTTGAGCTCGACGAGCTCCTTGTACACGTCGTGCGCCAGTTGCTGATTGGGTGTCAGCGGCTTCTGCTGGGCGCCCAGTGCGGTGGCGCACACGCCGGCGATGAAGAGGCGAAACGGGAGGCGAAGAAGGCTCATGGCCGGTCCTTGAACTTGTCGTTGAGGTCGGTGTGCTTGGTGTCGAGCGGCACCAGGCGCCCATCGATGAAGAGATACCGTGTGTTCGTCTTCGCCTCAAGCACGTCCCCGTCGGTGATCACGAGGTTGGCCACTTTGCCGGGCTCGATGGTGCCGAACTTGTCGGCCACGCCGAAGATCTGCGCCGGCCAGAGCGTCACGGACTTGAGCGCGTCATCCTTGCCCAGCCCGAACGCCGCCGCCATGCCCGCCGTGTACGGCAGGTTGCGCGCTTCGGAGCCTGCGTCTCCGGACGTGATGGCAAACCGCACGCCGGCCTGCGCCAGCTTGGCAGGCGCGCCATAGTTCACGTCATAGGGATCGTCTTCACGCGTCGGCAGATCCATCACCGCGGTCATGATCACCGGCACATCGTGGTCCTTGAGAAAGGCCGTGACCTGCCACGCGTCGCGCCCGCCGACGATGATCGGCTTGAGCTTGTTCTCTTCGGCGAAACCGACGGCTTCCTTGATGTCGGTCGCGCGGTCGGCGACCATGAGCACCGGCATCTGCCCGCGTACGGTCGCCACCAATGACGCGAGCACCACATCCTGCTTGGGGCGCGGCAGCGTCTTGTCCCTGGCATAGGCGTCAATCGCCTTGCCGTACGCCTCGGCGTCCTTGAGCATCGCGCGCAGCGAGTCGAGCTGGCGCGTGCGGGTGCGATTGACATCCTGCGTGTTCGCCGCGTTCTGTGCGGCCTGGAACCCGCCGAACCCGCGGCCGCCAAATCCGGAACGTGGCAGCTCGATGACCATCGCCAGGTTGCGGCTCACCGCCATTTGCGGTGCGGTGGAGCCGGCGAGATTCAGGAGCGCGGCCTGCCCCGACAGGATGCCGCCCGTGGGGCGCGAGACGACGTGCGTGATGCCCACCACGCGCGCGACACCGATGTGCGCCGAGTGCGGGTTGAGGCCAAAGTAGGCCTGCGCGTTGGGGTTGAAACTGCCGACTTCGCTGACATCCACCGTTGCATTGGCGCCTTGCCCGATTTCGGACAGGCCAATGGAGGTGCCCGCGTCCATCATGCCGGGATAGGCGCGCAATCCACTGGCGTCAATCACATCGGCGCCGGCCGGGACACTCACGCTCGCGCCAACCGCTTGGATCTTGCCGCCGCTGATGACGATGGTGCCGTTGGCGATTTCGGGTCCGCTCACCGGCACGATGCGGACGTTCTTGATGGCAAAGGTCTTCTGCGGGCCGGGCGGCGGGTTGAACGATCCGAGTTGCGCGCGGGCGGGTGTGCCGCTGACGAGCGCCGCCGCAAGGCAGAGTGCCGGGACACGGAAAGAAACGGTAGGCATGATCAACGCTCCTCCTGCGGCAACACAGGCTGCACGGCGCGGCGATTGCTCGGCGCCTGGTTGGCGTCTGCCTTTTCGAGTTCGGCGCGTTCCTTGGCTTTCTGGTCGCGCTGCGCGATGTCCAGCTGGCGGTCGAAGAACACCTTGCCGTCGACGAAGGTCTTGTCGACGTTGGCGTAGACACTGAGCGGGTGATTGTTCCACAGCGACAGGTCGGCGTCCTTGCCCACTTCAATGGATCCCACCTTGTCCTGCACACCGAGCGTCTTGGCGCCGTTGATGGTGATGGTGGCCAGCGCCTCGTCCTCGGTGAGGCCGCCGTACCGCATCAGCTTGGCAGCGTCGATGTTGAGGCGACGCCCACGCTCATCGGAGTCGGAGTTGAGGGTGGTGACCACGCCATGGCGCATCAGGATGGCCGCGTTGTACGGAATGGCGTCGTAGGCTTCGATCTTGTACGACCAGCTGTCGGCAAAGCTGGTGACATCCGCGCCGTGCTTGGCGATCTCACTCGCAATCTTGTAGCCCTCCAGTCCGTGCTCGAGCGCCTTCACCTTGAAGCCGAAGTCGTCCGCGAGGTTCAGCATCATCAGCATCTCGTCCGCACGGTACCCGTGCACACGCGCCAGGCGCTTGCCCTCGAGCACCTCGACCAGCGGCTCGAGTTCGAGATCGCGGCGCGGCGGCACGAGGTTCTTCTCGCCCTTGGCCACGCGCGCCTTGTACTCGTCGATCGTCGCCTTGTAGTCGCGGGCGCGGGTGAAGGCATCGCGCAGCACTTCTTCCTGGCCCATGCGCGACACGGGGTACCGGCGCGTGATCGGCTGACCGGGAATGATGATCTGGTTCTGGTTCTTGCGCGTCACGTTTTCGCCGAGCGCAAACTTCAGCGTCGGCGGGGCACCGGGAAACAGCATGTCCGCGGCGTCGGCGCCGTACTTCAGCTTCACGGTGGCGTTCTGTCCGCCAATGGTGTTGGCTGACCCGTGCAGGATGGTAACGGTGGTCACGCCACCGGCGAGCTCACGGTAGATGTTCACGGCCGTGGGGTTGAGCACGTCCTCGATGCGCACCATCGACGTCACCGAGAGCGAGCCCTCGTTGACCGCGTCGCTCATCAGGTGCGTGTGGGGGTCGATGATGCCGGGCATCAAAAACTTGCCGGTCGCATCGATGACTGTGGCCCCGGCCGGCGCCGCAATGTTCTGCCCGACCTGCGCAATCTTGCCGTTCTGGATGAGGACGTCCGTGTTCTGCAGCGTCCCCTTGGTGACCGTCAACACGGTCGCGTTCTTGATGAGTGTCGCGCCCGGGCCTGTTGCCACCGCCTTGGCCTGCGCGCCCAGCGCGCCGGCAGCGGCCATCAGTGCCGCCGCGAGCAAGAGCGTCTTCTTCATGGAATCCTCGAGCAGTCGGGTCATGGAGAGGCGTCGCATCAGCGGGCCCCCGGCGGCGTGCGCGGGACAGTGCCAGCTGCGGCGCCGGGCGCGTTGCCTGTCGCGCTGCCTGTCGCGCTGCCTGTCGCGCTGCCGTTGGGTGGACCCCCGGCCCGCTGCGGGCGCGTGCCCGAGAACGTCCCGGGCGCATGACCGACCATGGCAATTCGGCCGCGCACGGCGTTGCCGTCGAGCGTGCCAATGAAGGTGGCCTCGTCGGTGCCCTGCTTCAGCGTGACCGTCGCGGTGAAGCGCAGCTCGCCGTCGGTGCCAATGGTGCCGTTCTGGATCTCGACGCTGCCCAGCGAACCCTGCAGCGACCCGAGCAGTCGCGTGCCTTCCTGCCGCAGCGACAACGTCGTGGCGAGGTCGGTGCCGTCCATCGTCACCGTCACCGTCCAGGTGCCGGTGGCGGTGGCCGCGCCGCCCGTCGCGCTCGCCGCCTGCGCCCGCACCGCCACCGGCTTGCCGTCGATGAAGAGTTGCGTCACGCGGCCGCGGTCGAGCAAGTCACCGCGTGTGATCGTCAGGTTGGCGATCTTGCCCGCTTCGAGCGAGCCGAGTCGGTCGCCGACGCCGAGAATTTCGGCCGATTGCATCGTGAGCGCCTTGAGGGCGGCGTCGGACGAAAGTCCGTTCTCCACCGCGCGCTGTACGTTACCGGTGAAATCGGTCCACGTGGACAAGCCGCCAGACTGAAAGGCAAACTTCACGCCGGCCTGCGCCAGGCGTCCTGCGCCCCTGGGTGCTTCCACCCGTTCCTTGAGCACGCGAATGGGATCGGGATCTGCATCCGCCGAAGGCGCCGCCGTGCGGCGCGGGAAGTTGAGCGTCAGCAGCACCGGCACATTCTCGGCCTTGAGGCGCGCGGCGACGAGGTATGCTTCACCGCCGCCGGCGATGATCGGGCGCAGGCTGAACTCCTTGGCCAGGTCGAGCGCGCGTTCAATCTCGCGCTGCGTCGACGCGTACAGGATGACCGGTTGCGTGCGCGCCAGCACGGGCTGCAGTGCCTCGAGCGACGGATCGAATTCGGGGCGTTTCATGCCGCGCGGATTCCTGTCGTACGCCGTCTTGACGTCGCGATAGTGCTGTGCGTCAAGCAGTTGCTGCCGCAGCGCGGCAAAGACGCCCATCAGCGAACTGGGGAAGCCGCCGTTGCGCAGCGGAGAAAAGCCGATGTTCTGCGCCACGCCCGCCTTGACGACAAGCGCGTTGGCGTCGGCGCCGGCGAGGTTGATCACCGCCGACTGCCCCTGAAAAATGCCGCTTCCCGATCCGCTCAGTGCCGTGGTGATGCCGGCGCTGGTCGGGCCGCTGAACGCGTCGTCGTCGGCCTTCAGCAACTCCACCACCGACATCTCGGGCTGCAGGCCCGCCGGGTAGTTGGAGTTTGGCGCCGAGCGAGCCGGCGTTGCGCTGGGTCCGCCGCCACCACCACCACCACCGCGCCCACCACCGCCCGCACCCTGCGCCGGCGCGTTCGGCACGCCCAGCGAACCATACGCATCAATGAGGCCGGGATAGACGGTGAGTCCGCTGCCGTCGATCACGCGGGCGTCGCCGGGAATCGTGATGTTGGCGCCAAGGGCGGAGATGAGGCCATCGCGCACCACGATCGTTCCCTTCTCAATGGAGGGAGACGAGACCGGGACGAGCCGGACGTTGGTGATGGCGTACGTCGCCGGGATGCTGCGTGGCGACGCAAGTTGTGCGGCCAGCGGCGCGATGGCCAAGGCGCTGACCGCCGTCACCGCGAGCCCGCGGCGGAGGGATGCAACCATGGTAAGGCACTCTCCTCTAGGGCAGAACACGCGCTCGCACGGGAGGAAGATCCCGGAGCGCGCGTCGTACGATTCTCTACGACGCAGGCGGATCGACCGTTGGCGAGGGGAGTAGATTGCCGGAGTGACCGAACCGACTCTCATTCCGTCGCGCCGCTTCCGCTGGCGGGCCCTGGCCAACACCATCGCCACCCTGCTGGTGGTGCTCTGGCTGGGGCCACGCTTGTTGCCGCACCTCGGCGCGCTGGTCGGCGTGGAGAGCGGCGACCATCTGCGGCCCTCCATTGCCGTCACCACACTCGACGGCAGGCCAGCGACCGACAGCACGCTGCGAGGCCACGTCGTGCTGGTGAACTTCTGGGCCACGTGGTGCCTTCCGTGCCGCGCCGAGATGCCCGTGTTGCAGGCCATGGCGACACGACATCAGGATGCCGGGCTCGTGGTGCTTGGACTGTCGGTCGATCGCGCCGGACCAGAGACGGTGACCCGCTTTCTGCGCGAACGCGGCATCACCTATCCTGTGGCAATCGTTGGGCGCGACGTCGAAGCGGCGTTCGGGGGCGTGCAGGGATATCCCACCTCCGTGCTGCTCGACCGCACCGGGCAGGTGCGCTACAAGGTGCTGGGGCCGCTCGCCATGGCGTCGCTGGAGCCGGCCGTGCGGCGGCTCCTGCGTGAG
>JANYJW010000038.1 GCA_025361705.1 Gemmatimonas sp. | reverse complement strand
CCTAACGACGATTATGCTGCACAAACCGAGTTATGCTGCAGGAGCCGGTCAGCGTAATCCGCTTCACGAATCTCAATATCGAGTGCGCGAAAGCGTTGCGCCAGCACGGCTTGTGCGCGGCTTGTGCGCGCAGGGCTGCATAAGGCGCCGGCGGATTATGCGGCAACGCCGGTCGGCCTAACGCGGGTGGCATCGCCAGCAGCCACAGACTACCGCCCAATCAGGAACGCCAGCGCGTCTCCCATCCGCACGCGCCACGCCCGCTCGTTGTGCTCGGCGCCATCGAACACGCGCGTCATGAAGTTCTTGCCATCCATATATCCGGATGAACGCATGATCAAGTCGGCGCGCAGCTGATACGGCCCATACAGCGCGTCCAGCGTCGCCGTGCCGTGGTCCATGTAGAAGCGGTGCGTTTGTGGGTCGGGCATCGTGCGCTTGAGGTAGTCGATCACCGCGCCGTCCCCAACAGGCCAGTGCGTGCTCACGCACCCCGCGCCGCCAAACACCTGCGGATACTCGGCGATGGCGTAGCACGAAATGAGCCCGCCCATACTCGACCCCATCACGAACGTGTCGGCCCGTCCGGTCTTGGTGCGGTACGTCTTGTCGATGTACGGCTTGAGTTCTGTCACGAGGAACGTCAGGTACGCATCAGACATGACGCCGGCGGTGCCCATCTTGCGCCCGGGCACGGCCATCATGCTGTCGCCCGCGGGCACCGCCTTCTGCGGCATGTACTCCTCGAACCGCTTCGGGGAATTCCAGATGCCCACGACGATGGCCGGCCGCACCTTCTTCTGTGCGATGAGCTGCGTCATCCACTCGTCAATGGCCCAGTCGGCGCCGGTGTACGAGGACGACGGATCAAAGACGTTCTGCCCGTCGTGCATATAGAGCACGGGGTATCGCACCATGGGATTGGCCGCATAGCCAGGCGGCAGCCAGACCTCGACGTTGCGCGGCACGACGACCTGCGACGGGAAGTCGCGGTGCATGCGCCGGTCGCCCGTCACTCCGAGCGACGGGCCAGGCAGCACCTCGCTCACTACGGGAAAGATGCAGCTGCCGCGCTTGGGCACCTTTGTGGCCATTCCGGTGCCCCACGTCGCGGGCGTGCTGCACGCGCCCAGCAGGTCGGCGCCGAGCAGCGGCACGGGAACGTGCGCCTCGACCGCGGTAGTGTCGTTGTTGATCACCACCACCGTCTTGCCGCGCTTGTAGATATAGAGCTGGTCCTCCACCACCAGGTGCTCGACCTTCGCCGTGCGCAACTCGGCGCGCTCGGCGCGGATCCGCAGCAGTGTCTGCGTGTGCGCCCACACGGCCTGCTCGTCAGCCGTGCGGCCCGCGGCCGTGAACGCATCCCGCGCGTCGCCGGCCCAGCCGCCGGGGAAGTCGCGCCGGTTGTCGGGGTCGCGTCCGCCGGGCATCGCAATCTCGTCGCCGTAGTACAGCAACGGAATGCCGCGCGTCGTCAGCAGGAACGTCGTCGCGAGCTTCAACCCGTCAATCGTCGCCCCGCGCTCGTTCATGAAGCGCTCGACGTCGTGATTGCCGAGGAACGGAGACAGCCGATTGGGGTCGGGGTAGAGATGATCGCGCGCCACCATCATGGCGAGGCTGCGCACCGACCCGCGTCGCGCGAAGACGTCGCGGATGGCAAAGTGCAGCGGGAAGTCGAACATGTAGTCGACACCGGTCTTGATCCTGTCCCCGTTGGACGTGCCGTCGAGATGGAACGCAATCAGTCCGGGATCGCCGTCATACACCTCGCCGACAACTCGCAGGCCAGGGTACTCCGTCTTGATCGCCGCCATCCACGGTTTCCAGAACGTGCGCGGCACATACTGCCACGTGTCCTGCCGAATGCCATCCACGCCGCTCATCCCCACCCACCAGAGGGTGTTCTGGATGATGTAGCGCGCCACTTCGGGGTCGTTCTGGTTGAGATCGGGCAGGAATCCGCCAAACCAGCCGTCGAGCGTTGCCTTGCGCGTGGCAGCGTTGGAGTACGGATCGGCGAGCGTCCACCCCTGCCACGTGTTGGACAGGTGCTGCGTCTTGCTGCCGTTGTACCACGTGGGCGTCGGCGAGTCGTTCACCCATGGGTGGGACGGCCCGGTGTGGTTGGCCACCATATCCTCGATGACCTTAATGCCGAGGCGGTGCGCGTCGTCGACGAGCGCCCGGTATTCGTCGAGTGTGCCGAGGTGCTCGTCGGTGCCGTAGAAGTCGACGGCGCCGTAGCCGTGATAGTCGGTGACCACCTGCCCGTCGTATCGCTCGACCTCGTTGACCTTGTCGTTGTTGTCGTAGACGGGTGTCAGCCAGAGGGCGGTGACGCCGAGCGACTTGAGGTACGGGAGCTTCTGGCGCACGCCGGCGATGTCGCCGCCGTGGTAGGAGCGCCCCTTGGCGCGGTCGATGAGCCCCGGCGACTTGGCCGGCGCATCGTTGCGCGGGTCGCCGTTGGCGAATCGGTCGGGCATGATGAGATACACGACGTCATTGGCATCGAAGCCGGCAAAGCGCCCCGCTGTGGGGAGTCGTGCAGAGACGGTGAAGTCGAACGACACGCGGCCGCCCGCGGTGCGCACCGCGAGCGGAAAGGCGCCGGGCCTGGTGCCTGCCGGCACGGTGACATCCACGAAGGCGTAGCTGCCGGCGTCGTTCACCGTCGCGCGGCCGCAACGGAGCGGCGTAGGGCAGGCGAGCGTCGCGCCCGCGAGGTTGGTGCCACGAATGAGCAGGCGCACGGGATTGATGGAGTGCCCCGCCCACCAGTTGGGCGGCTCGACCTTGGTGACGACGGGTGCCTGGGCGCGTGCCAGCGGCGCAGCGATCAGCAGCGCCGACAGCACTCGCACCATGCGGCGCGCCATGACGGCCGCGCCCGCGAGCCTCTCGACGCGGGGCGTCACGCGGCCGCCTCGGCGTGGTCATGCACGCGCAAGACGAGCAGCGCCGCAATGGCCATGAAGACACCGCCGGCCACCACGGCCGCCATGCGATTGTTGTTGAGCAGGTGGTTCATCACCCAGCCGAAGCCGAGCGAGGCGATGATCTCGGGAATCACGATGAAGAAGTTGAAGATGCCCATGTAGACACCCGTCTTGCCCGCCGGAATCGATCCGGCGAGGATGGAATACGGCATCGACAGCGTGCTGGCCCAGGCGATGCCCACGCCGACCATGGACAGCAGCAGCATGTTGGGGTTGGTGATAAACGCCACCGAGATGAGCCCCGCCGACCCCGCCAGCAGGCACAAGGCGTGCGTCACCTTGCGGCTGGTGCGGTGCGCGAGCGGCGGCAACAAGAAGGCGAACACGAAGCAGACCAGCGAGTATGCGCCAAAGCACACCCCGGCCCACTCGACGCCCTTCTGGTAGAGCGGCGAACTGGTGTCGGGCGCGCCAAAGACACTCGTCGCCACGGCCGTGCCGAAGTACAGCCACATGCAGAACAGGCCCAGCCACGTGGAGATCTGCACCAGGGCGAGTTCGCGCATGGTGTCGGGCATGGTGCGTACCGCGGCGATGATCTCACGCACGCCGGCGGCGAGGCCGGCGCTCCTGGCCTTCTCCTTTTCGAATGCGGCGATGTCGACCGGCGGCTTTTCGGCGGTGGTCAGGATCGTGTACAGCACCGCGCCCAGGAAGGCCGCAGACCCGATGTAGAACGAGAGCCGCACCGTGGTCGGGATTGTGCCCGGCGCGCTCGCCGCGACGCCGAACCAGTTGGTCATCATCCACGGCAGTGCCGACGCGATGACCGCACCGAAGCCGATGAAGAAGCTCTGCATGGCGAAGCCGCGCGTGCGCTCCTTCGACGGCAACAGGTCGGCGACAAAGGCGCGGAACGGCTCCATCGAGATGTTGATGGATGCGTCGAGGATCCACAGCAATCCCGCCGCCATCCACAGCGTGCTGGAGTTGGGCATCAGGATCAGCGCACCCGAGCTCAGGAGCGCGCCGATGAGGAAGTACGGGCGGCGTCGGCCGAAGCGCGGCGACCACGTGCGGTCGCTCAGGTGCCCAATGATGGGCTGCACGATGAGTCCGGTGAGCGGCGCGGCGAGCCAGAGAATGGGAATCTGGTCGGGCTTTGCGCCGAGGTACTCGTAGATGGCGCTCATGTTGGCCATCTGCAGGCCCCAGCCGAATTGAATGCCGAGGAAGCCGAAGCTCATGTTCCAGATGGTCGAAAACTTCGTGGAGCCCGTTGCCTGCGCCATGTCGCCGATCTCCTAGCGTTCGTAGAGGTCCACCAGCGCGCGCAGCCGGCGGGTAAGGGCGGGAGTGAGCTGGTCCCACGTGAATCGGAATCCCCAATTGCCGGCTTGCCGGCCCGGGAGGTTCATGCGTGCTTCGCTGCCAAGCCCGAGCACGTCCTGCATGGGGATGAGCACCGTGTCGGCGACCGACGCGAGCGCGGCACGGATGAGCGTCCACTGGATCTCGTCGCCGTCGGTGCCAAGGTACCGGCACGCAAAGTCCCGTTCGCGCGCGATGTCCTCGGCGGTGCGGATGGAGTCGGCGCCGGGCACGGAGTTCCACCACCCGACCGTGGTGTCGTTGTCGTGCGTGCCCGTGTACACCACCCGGTCGCGCGGGTAGGTGTGCGGCTGGAAGTCGGTGGCCTGGTCGTCGCCGCCAAAGGCGAATTGCAGGATGCTCATGCCGGGATAGCCAAACTGCGCGCGCAGTGCTTCCACGGCGGGCGTGATGAGGCCGAGGTTCTCGGCGACGATCGGCAGCGGACCCAGCGCGCTGGTGATGGCGGTGAAGAGCGGGGCGCCCGGCCCGGGCACCCACTGCCCGTTCACTGCGGTGGTGTCGGTGCCTGGAACTTCCCAGTACGCCTCGAAACCGCGGAAGTGGTCAATGCGGACCACATCGAACATGGCGAAGGCCGCGCGCATGCGGCGCACCCACCACGAGTAGCCCGTGGCGCGCAACGCGTCCCAATCGTAGATGGGGTTGCCCCATAGCTGCCCGGTGGCGCTGAAGTAATCAGGCGGCACGCCGGCCTGCACCACGGGCCGGCCGCTCGCGTCGAGCTTGAAGAGCCCGGGATTGGCCCAGACGTCCGCCGAGTCGTGCGCCACGTAGATCGGCAGGTCGCCCATCAGCGTGATGCCGCGCTCGGCGCACGCCGCTCTGAGCGCGCCGAACTGCGAGAAGAACAGGAACTGTTCGCGGCGCACGTGTTCCACGTCGTCGGTGAGGCGCGCGCCCCAACTGGCAAGCGCCTCGGGCGCGCGGCGCGCGATGGCAGCGTCCCACGCGGTCCACGGTGCGCCGCTGTGTGCGTGCTTGAGCGCCATGAACAGCGCGTAGTCCTCGAGCCAGCCGGCGTTGGCTGCCACGAACGTGCGATACGCCTCCGTGGGAGCGAACGCCGTCGTCGCATGCCGAAGCAGCGCCCGCTTGTGCGCGATGACGCGCCCGAAGTCGACGGTGTGCGCGGGGAAGACGTCGTGCGCGCCGTCCACGTGCACGAGCAGCGGATTGCCGGCGAACGCCGAGAAGCACTGGTACGGCGAGTCGCCGTAGCCTGTGGGGCCGAGCGGGAGCATCTGCCAGAGTGTGGCGCCCGCGTCGGCGAGGAAGCCGACGAAGCGGTGCGCGTCGGGGCCGAGGTCGCCGATGCCATGCGGGCTCGGCAGCGACGTGGGATGCAGCAGGATGCCGGCGGATCGTGGGAACATCGTGGCAGAGTGGGAGACGTCGGCCGCGGGAGCGCGCGGAGCTACTGAAGCTGTGTGCGTCGCACGCGTGCGTGAAAGAGCGATGGGCCGTTCGACGACCAGCGACACGGAACGCGCGGCCACGGCGATGCTCCCCGGCACGGGGAGCGGCGGCTGCTCCGCTGCCGGCGCGTCACTGGCGGTGTCGATGACCTGATGCCACGCGTAGCCGCGTCGCGGGCGCGGCAGGAGCACGGGGATGTCGTGCGCGGCGCCGTTCATGGCCAGCACCACGCGGTCGACGGTGGTGAACGACGCGCCGTCGGTGAGTACCGCGATGAGCGTGCGCGTGTCGCTCGCGTTCCAGTCGTCCGGTGACATCGCCGCGCCATCTGGCCGGAACCACGCGACGTCGGGCAGTCCGGTCACCGGGTCTGCCGTGCCAGTGAGCCAGCGGTCGGCATGCAGCGCGGGATGCGCGTGCCGCAGGGCAATGAGCGACGCCACGAACTGCGTGAGCGACGGGTCAGCGGACGTCCAGTCGAGCCAGGCGAGCGCGGTGTCCTGCGCATAGGCGTTATTGTTGCCGTGCTGCGTGCGGCCCAACTCGTCGCCCATGGCGAGCATCGGCGTGCCGCGCGAGCAGAGCAGGGTGGCGAGCAGGGCGCGCACGTCGTGACGCCGCGCCGTCGTCACGCGCGGGTCGGCGCTCACGCCCTCCACCCCGTGGTTCCACGAGTAGTTGGCGTCGGTGCCGTCGCGATTCTGTTCGCCGTTGGCCTCGTTGTGCTTGTGCACGTGCGACACGAGGTCGGCCAGCGTGAAGCCGTCGTGCGCCGTGATGAAATTCACCGAGCGCGACGGGAGCCGTTGGCGCGAGCGCAGCACATCGGCGGAGCCAGCGAGCCGCGTGGCGAGCTCTCCCGTGATCCCCGCGTCGCCGCGCCACCAGCGCCGCACGGTGTCGCGATACTTGTCGTTCCATTCACCCCACGGCGCGGGGAATGCCCCGGCCTGGTAGCCGCCCGGGCCGATGTCCCACGGTTCCGCGACGAGCTTGAGCGCGCGCAGCAGCGGATCGTCGCTGATGGCAGTGAGCAGCGGCGCGGCGGCGTCAAAGCCGGTGGCGCGCCGTCCCATGGTGGTGGCGAGGTCAAAGCGGAACCCGTCCGCGCCGGTGGCCTGTGCCCAGTGGCGCAGACTCTCGAGCGCGAGCTGCACCACGGGCGCGCGGTCGAACGCCAGCGTGTTGCCGCAGCCGGTGTCGTCCACATAGCGCGCCGCGTCGCCGGGCATGGTGCGGTAGTACGTGGCGTTGTCGAGGCCGCGCAGCGAGATGGTGGGCCCGTTGGCGTCGCCCTCGCCACTGTGGTTGAGCACCACGTCGAGCAGCACTTCAATGCCGGCGCGCTGCAGCGCCGCCACGGCGTCGCGCACCTCGGACATGCCGCCGGGCGCCAGCCGCGGGTCGGGCGCGCACCAGCCGATGGTGTTGTAGCCCCAGTAGTTGGACAGGCCCGCGCGCACGAGGTGCGGCTCGGCAATGGCCGCGGCCAGCGGCATCAGCTCGACGGTGGTAACGCCGAGTTGCACGAGGTGCGCGATGACGGCTGGATGTGCGAGCGCGGCGCAGGTGCCGCGCACCGGCTCTTCCACTTGCGGATGCTGCCGGGTGAAGCCGCGCACGTGCAGCTCGTAGATCACGGTGTCGCTCCACGGGACGCGCGGCCGCGCGGCAGGCCACGGATCGTCGAGCGGCACCGCGATGGCCTTGGGCACCCACGGCGCGCTGTCGTCGTCGTTGCGCGACCCGTCGACGTGCTGGCCCATCATCGTGGGATGCAGCACAAAGGCGCTGTCGAGCGCGCGGGCGTAGGGATCGACAAGCAGCTTGGCCGCGTTGAACCGATGCCCGTCGTGCGGCGCGTACGGACCGTGGGCGCGCAGGCCGTAGCGCGCGCCGGCGCGCACGCCGTCGACAAACGCATGGTGGACGTCGCCGGTGCGCGCGGCGAGCGCAATGCGCGTCTCCACGCCCGCATCGCTGAACAGGCAGAGCTCAATGCGCTCGGCGTGCGCGGAGAAGACCGCGACGTTGGCTCCCTCGGGAGAGAGCGTGAGCCCCAGCGGCTCGGGGCGTCCGGCCTGTACGCGCGTCATCCGTCAGCCCGCGCGCTCAGCGGCGAGCGTGCGGAACAGCGCGGCGTAGTGCCGCGCCGGGCGCGCCCACGTAACATCCGTCTTCATGCCGCGCAGCTGCACCTGCCGCCACGCCGTCGCATCGCGTCGCAGCGCGACGGCGCGCTCCACGGCCGCCTGCAGGGCGCCGGCCGAGCCCGCCTCGCACACCAGTCCCGTGCCGGCGCCCGATGCGAGCGCCATCTCGTTGGCGTCCACGATCGTGTCGGCCAGCCCGCCCACGCGCGCCACCAGCGGCACCGCGCCGTAGCGGAGGGCGCAGAGCTGGGTGAGTCCGCACGGCTCGAATCGCGACGGCACCATCAGGACGTCGACGCCGCCCTGCACCTGATGCGCCAGGGGTTCATCGTACCCGATCTCAACGGCAACGCGCCCGGGATGCTCCTGCGCCGCAGCCGTGAGCGCCTCCTCGATGCCGAACTCGCCGGAGCCCAACAGCGCGAGTTGCGCGCCGTGCGCGAGAAGGGCAGGGAGTGACTCCACCAGCAGGTCCATCCCCTTTTGCCAGGTGAGCCGGCTGACCACGCCGATGAGCAGCGCATCGGCGTCAGCGTGGAGCTTCATCCGGTGCTGCAGTGCCACGCGATTGGCGGGGCGTCGCGCAAGCCGCCGGTTGTCGTACGTGGCCGCGAGGTGCGGATCGCGCGTCGGGTTCCAGATCGCGGTGTCGATGCCGTTGAGGATGCCCGACACGATCCCGCGACGGTGACGCAGCAGGCCGTCGAGCCCCATGCCGTGCTCCACCGCACGGATTTCTGCCGCGTACGTCGGCGACACCGTGGTGATGCGGTCGGCGAGCGCGAGTCCTGCCTTGAGATAGCCTATGTCGCCGTAGTACTCCACGCCGTCCGCGGCAAACGCGCGCGCCGGGAGCCCGAGCTCGGCGAGCAGCGACGGCGCGAACTTCCCCTGGAATGCGAGATTGTGCACCGTCATCACCGTTCCAGGGCGCCGGCCCTCGCCATAGTGCAGCAGGGCGATGGCCATCGCCGCCTGCCAGTCGTGCGCGTGCACGATGTCTGGCGTGCAGCCGGCGGCGACGCCACGCGCCACATCCGCCGCCGCCGCGCCGAGTGCGGCGAAGCGCTGTGCGTTGTCGGGCCAGTCGGTACCGTCGGCCGCGACATACGGATTGCCGGAACGCGCATACAAATGCGGCGCGTCGAGGACGAGCACGTCGAGCCCACCCGCGCGCCCGGCCAGCACGTGGGCCGGAGCACCCTGCAGGTAGTCGTACGAATGCACGATGGTCGCATCGCGCAGCGCGTCGAGCACCGCCGCGTAGCCCGGCAGCATCGTCGTGGTGCGGATGCCCTCATGCGCCAGCGCGGCGGGCAGCGCGCCCACCACGTCGCCGAGCCCGCCCGTCTTGACCAACGGGTAGGCTTCGGACGCGACGGCGAGCACCGAGAGCGTGCTCACCCGACGAGCCGGTCGATCATCGGCTGCGTGATGAGGCAGATGCCGCGTTCGGTGCGCCGGAATCGCGTGGCATCGAGCACCGGGTCTTCGCCGACCACCAGCCCCGCCGGGATCCGCACGCCGTGGTCGACGATCACGTTGGTGAGGCGCGCGTGCCGCCCGATGTCCGTTTCGGGGAGGATCACCGCGTTCTCGACATTGGCGTACGAGTGCACGTGGGCGGCGGTGAACAGCAGCGACCGCCGCACCGTGGCGCCCGACACAATGCACCCGCCCGATACGAGCGACGAGATGGCCTCGCCGCACCGGTCGTGCTCGTCGAAGACGAACTTGGCCGGCGGGCTGATTTCGGCGTACGACCAGATGGGCCACTCGCGGTCGTACAAATCGAGCGACGGCACCACGTCGGTGAGGTCGATGTTGGCATCGAAGTACGCGTCGATGGTGCCGACGTCGCGCCAGTACACGTCGGCCTCGTCGTGCGAGTGCACGCATGAATCGGTGAACCGATGGGCCACCGCGGTGGCGTTCTTCACCAGCCACGGGATGATGTCGCGCCCGAAGTCGCGCGTGGACGACGGGTCGGCGGCATCTCGGCGCAGCTGGTCGTGCAGAAAGGTGCGCCGGAAGACGTAGATGCCCATGCTGGCCAGCGCGAAGCCGGGGCGATCGGGCATCTCGGGCGGGTGCGCCGGCTTCTCGAAGAAGTCGATGATGCGGTCGGTGGCGTCCACGTGCATCACGCCGAGGCCGCTGGCGAACTCGATGGGCGTCTCCACGCACGCCACCGTCACGTCGGCTCCCGAGTTCACGTGCTGCACCAGCATCTTCTCGTAGTCCATCTTGTACACATGGTCGCCGGCGAGGATCATGATGTACTCGGGGGCGTAGCCGTCGATGATGTCGATGTTCTGAAAGACCGCGTCGGCGGTGCCGCGATACCACTGGTCCTCCGACACGCGCTGGCTGGCCGGCAGGATGTCGAAGCTCTCGTTGCGCTCGGGACGCAGGAAGTTCCAGCCGCGCTGCATGTGGCGGATGAGGCTGTGCGCCTTGTACTGCGTGGCCACCGCCATGCGGCGAATGCCGCTGTTCAACGCGTTCGACAACGTGAAGTCGATGATGCGCGACTTGCCGCCGAAGTACACCGCCGGCTTGGCGCGCCGGTCGGTGAGTTCCATCAGCCGCGCGCCCCGCCCGCCGGCGAGCACGTACGCCATGGTGGAACGCGAAATGGGGGTGGAGTAGTTGACGATGGGCATGTGGGGATCCCGGAGCGAAAGGTCCGCGGCTACTCGCCGGCGTGAGCCAGCCAGATGGTGGCGAGGGGCGGCAGCGTGACGACGGCCGAAAAGGGGTATCCATGAAACGGCATCGCCTGCGCGGTGACGCCGCCGGCATTGCCGACGTTCGAGCCGCCAAAGGACGACGCATCCGTGTTGAGGATCTCGGCCCAGCGCCCGCCGCGCGGGAGCCCGATGCGGTACTGCGTGCGCGGCACTGGCGTGAAGTTGGCGCACGCCGCCACCGGCCGCGCGCCCTCGCCACCGAAGCGCACCCAGGCAAACACGGAGTGCGCGGCATCGTCCACGGCAATCCACTGGAACCCGTCGCTCTCGCCGTCGCGTTCGTGCAGCGCCCGTTCACCGCGGTACAGCCGGTTGCAGTCACCGACGAGCGAGTGCATCGCGCGATGGGCCGCGACGTCGAGCAGTCCCCAGTCGAGTGCGGCGTCGTGATTCCACTCGCGCCCCTGCGCGAACTCCTGCCCCATGAACAACAGCTTCTTTCCCGGATACGCCCACATGAACGCGTAGTAGGCGCGCAGCGACGCAAAGCGCTGCCACGGGTCACCCGGCATCTTGTCGAGCATCGAGCGCTTGCCGTGCACCACCTCGTCGTGGGAGATGGGCAGCACGAAGTTCTCGGCGAACGCGTACATCATGCCGAACGTCATCTTGTCGTGGTGGAACCGGCGGTGCACGGGATCCTCACCCATGTACTGCAGCGTGTCGTGCATCCACCCCATGTTCCACTTGAAACCGAACCCCAGGCCGCCGCTGAACACGGGGTGCGACACCCCGGTCCACGACGTCGATTCTTCGGCGAGCGTCATCACGCCGGGATGCCGCGCGTAGACGATGGAATTGAGCCGCCGCAAGAAGTCCACGGCCTCGAGGTTCTCGCGCCCGCCGAGCCGGTTTGGCAGCCACTCGCCCACCTTGCGCGAGTAGTCGAGGTAGAGCATCGATGCCACGGCGTCCACGCGCAGTCCGTCCACGTGAAAGCGGTCGAGCCAGAAGAGCGCGTTAGCGATGAGGTAGTTCACCACCTCGCGGCGGCCGAAGTTGAAGATCGCGGTGTTCCAGTCGGGGTGGAACCCGAGGCGCGGATCTTCGTGCTCGTACAGCGCCGTGCCATCAAAGCGCGCGAGGCCGTGCGGATCGACGGGAAAGTGCGCCGGCACCCAGTCGACGATGACGCCGAGGCCCGCGGCGTGGCAGCGGTCGATGAATCGCGCAAAGCCGGCCGGGTCGCCAAAGCGCGACGTCGGGGCAAAGAGCCCGATGGGCTGGTAGCCCCACGATGCGTCGAGTGGATGCTCGTTGATGGGCAGCAGTTCGACGTGCGTGAAACCGAGGCCTGTCACATAGGGCACCAGCCGGTCGGCGAGTTCGTCGTAGCTCGGCCAGCGCCCCTGCTGGCCGAGGCGCCACGACCCGAGATGCACTTCGTAGATGGACAGCGGCTTGCGGCGGGCCTCGCCGTCGGCGCGCGCCTGCATCCAGGCATCATCGGTCCACGGGAACGCCGTCGTGTCGCGCACCACCGACGCCGTGGACGGACGCAGTTCAGCGGCAAAGCCCACGGGGTCCGACTTGAGCGGCAGCAGCGCGCCCGTCGGGCCGAGGATCTCGTACTTGTACAGCGTGCCCTCGCCGACCGCCGGGACGAAGATCTCCCACACGCCCGGGCCCACGCGCAGGCGCATCACGTGCCGCCGGCCGTCCCACTGGTTGAAGTCGCCCACCACCGCCACGCGCCTGGCGTTGGGCGCCCACACCGCGAAGTGCACACCCCGGGTGCCCTCGTGCACCATCGCGTGCGCGCCCAGGCGGTCGTACAGGTTGGCGTGCGTCCCCTCGCCGAGCAGCCAGTCGTCCATCGGCCCCAGCACGGGGCCGTAGGCGTACGGGTCGTCCACGATCCACTGGTCGTCGCCGCGATGCGCGCGCAGCACATAGCGCATGCGCCGCGCAATCACCCCCGAAAAGAGTCCCGCCGCGTGCCGGCGCAACAGCGTGGCCAGCGTGCGTCCATTGCGGGCCACCACCTCTACGCGCTCGGCGCCGGGAATGAACGCCCGCACGTGCACGCCAGTGCCGACGTCGTGGATGCCGAGCACGGCAAACGGGTCGGCGTGCCGCCCCGCGACAAGCGCGGAGACGACGGCCGGCCCGAGTGCCGGGTCGGCGCTGCGGTCAGGCCGTTTCCGGTCCGGCATCCCAGATCTGATGTGCGTACTCCAGAATCGCCCGGTCGGCGGAGAACCAGCCCATGTGCGCCGTGTTGAGGATCGACATCTTCCACCACGCCGCCGGATCGCGGTAGAGCGTCGCGATGTCGCGCTGCGCGTTGCGATACGACTCGAAGTCGGCGCAGACCATGAAGTAGTCGGTGCGACGCAGGTTGTCGACGAGTCCCTTGTACCGCGAGCGGTCGTCGGGCGAGTAGTTGCCGTTCTCGAGGTCCTCGAGCACCTGGCGCAGCGTTGGTGACGCCTCGATGCTCGCGCTGGCGTCGATGCCCGCGCGCCGCCGTTCGGCCACTTCCTCGGCCAGCAATCCGAAGAGGAAGAAATTCTCGGCGCCCACGTGCTCGCGGATCTCGATGTTGGCTCCATCGAGCGTGCCGACGGTGAGTGCCCCATTGAGCGAGAGCTTCATGTTGCCGGTGCCCGACGCCTCCATGCCCGCCGTCGAGATCTGCTCCGACAGGTCGGCCGCCGGGATGATCGCTTCGGCGAGGCTCACGTTGTAGTTGGGGAGGAAGACCACCTTCAGGCGATCGCGCACCACCGGGTCGCGGTTGACGATGCGCGCCACGTCGGTGGCGAGCTTGATGATGAGCTTGGCCTGCTGGTACCCCGCGGCCGCCTTGCCGGCAAAGATCTTCACGCGCGGCACCCACTGCGCCGTGGGCCGCGCGCGCATCTCATTGAACAGCGCGATGGTCTCGAGAATGTTGAGCAGCTGCCGCTTGTACTCGTGGATGCGCTTGATGTGGACGTCGAAGATCGCATCGGGGTTCAGCGGGATCGACAGCTTCTCGGCCACCAGCCGCCCCAGCGCCACCTTGTTGGCGCGGCGCACCGCTGCAAACCGGTCGCGGAAGGCCGAGTCGTCGGCAAACGTCGCCAGCTCGTGCAGGCGACTCTCGTCATCGAGCACCGTGGGGCCCACGGCGCGGACGATGAGGTCGGTGAGCCCGGGGTTGGCCTGATAGAGCCAGCGCCGGAACGTGATGCCGTTGGTCTTGTTGACGATGCGTCCGGGGTAGAGCGACTCGAACTCGCGGAAGACCGTCTTGCGCATCAGCTCGGTGTGCAGCGCCGACACGCCGTTGACGTGCGACGACCCGAGGAACGCCAGGTTGCCCATGCGGACGTTGCGTCCACCGTTCTCCTCGATCAGCGAGACCGACGCGAGCAGCTGCGGGTCCTCGTGGCCGCGCGTGCGCAGTTCGTCGAGGTGCAGCGCGTTGATGAGGAAGATGATCTGCATGTGGCGCGGCAGCAGGCCTTCCATCAGCGGCACCGACCACTTTTCCAGCGCCTCGGGCAGCAGCGTGTGGTTGGTGTAGTTGAACACCGACCGTGTGATGTCCCACGCCAGCTCCCAGTTGATGCTGTGCTCGTCCACCAGCAGGCGCATCAGTTCAGGGATCGCGATCACCGGGTGGGTGTCATTGAGCTGGATGGCGACGTGGTCGGGGAGCGAGAGCAGGTCGCCGTGCTGCACCAGGTGCCGGCGCAGGATGTCCTGCAACGACGCCGACGCGAAGAAGATCTCCTGCCGCAGGCGCAGTTCGTGCCCGGCTGGCGTGTGGTCGCTCGGGTAGAGCACGCGCGAGATCGCCTCCATGCGCACGCGCTCCGCCAGCGCCCCCACGTGATCGCCGCGGTTGAAGTCGTCGAGTGAAATGGGGTCGGCGGCGCGCGCCGACCAGAGCCGCAGCGTGTTCACGTGCGCCCCGCGCCAGCCGGTGATGGGCGTGTCGTATGCCACGGCCTTCACGCTGTCGGCCGGGCGCCACACCGAGCGCTGGCTGCCCCCCGGGCCGTCTACCACTTCCACCGTGCCGCCAAAGCCGATGGTGTACGTCACCTCGGGGCGCTCGAACTCCCACGGGTTGCCCGACGACAGCCAATCCTCGGGGAGCTCCACCTGCCAGCCGTCGGTGAGCACCTGACGGAAGATGCCGTGGTCATACCGGATGCCGTACCCGTAGGCCGGAATCCGCATGGTGGCCATGCTCTCCATGTAGCAGGCGGCCAGCCGCCCCAGGCCGCCGTTGCCGAGTCCGGGATCCGACTCGCGCTTGCGCAACCGGTCGATGTCCACGCCCAGGTCGCCCAGCGCCTGGCGCGCCGTTTCCGTGAGGCCGAGGTTGCCCAGCGCGTCAAACAGCTGCCGCCCGATCAGGAACTCGAGCGAGAAGTAGTAGACGCGCTTGTTGCCCTCCCGGTACGTGCGGCGCGTCGACTCCATCCAGTGCCGCGTGACATAGTCGCGCACCGCCAGCGCGGTGGCCACGAACCAGTCGTGCTCGAGCGCGTGGCTGGGGTCCTTGCCCACGTAGTAAGTGAGCTTCTCGATGACGCGCGCCTTGAAGGCCGAAATGGCCTCATCGGCGGCGGGAACGGTGGACGTCGGGAAGGGCGATTCCATGGCGGGACGGCTGGGTTCCGTGGCTGAAGACATTCTGAATTTACCTCCCCGCCGCTCCCGCGATCAGGGGCGGCCGGGACTTGTGTGAAGGCGATGGGCGGGCGCGGTGATGCGCCCTGTCCAGAGTATCGGCGCGCGCACGCCCAGGCAGGTCGCGTCGGACGCCGGAGGTGCTAGATTCAAAGGTCCTCACCCCACCCCCGTGCCGTTGGAGGCGCTGTTGAGCGAGATGCCGGATTCGGTGCGCGTGGCCCTCGAGGGCCTCCGCTCGCTTGGGGGCGACGACCTCGTCAGGCAGATGATTGCCGTCTTTCTCGAGTATTCCGCCGGGCGGGTCGTCGTGCTGAAGGCGGCGGCCGGGGCGGATGATCCGCATGGGGCATCGGAGGCAGCGCACGCGCTCAAGGGCAGCGCGCGGCAACTGGGCCTCGATGCGCTGGCTGATGCCTGTCTCGCGGTGGAGATCGCGGGCCGCAATGGCAACGCGGCGGCCACCAAAACGCTCACGGCCGCCGTGCAGGACTGCTACACGACGGCCGCGGAATGGCTGGAGACGCTTAGGGCTTGACCGGCACGGCGGTGCGCTTGGCCGTGTCCGCAGTGACCGGTGGGGCCGGCGTCGCATTCGAGAACAAGTCGCCGAGTCCAGTGGCCCGTGCCACGCGCATGGCGCTGTCCATGGCCTTGTCGGCGCCGGCCTTGTCGCCCTGCATGGTGAGCGCCTCCGCCAGCACGTAGTTGGTGGAGACGTACAGGTACGGAATGCCCACCGATGCCTTGTCCACCCACTTGTTCTTGCGTTCGAGCGCCGGGGGTGAGCGGAATGCCGCGGCGAGCGCCTTGGTGCGAGGCACGTCCACCCAGCCTTCGCCCTGCACGAGTACCGTGTCCTTGCCGCCCGCAATGGAATCGGTCATCAGCTTGCGGGCGAGGCCCTGCGTGAGCACGTAGTTCTTCAGGCCAAGTTCAAACGGATACCCGCCCGACGTGCGGCTGAAGTAGAGCGAACGCCCCTTGGCGTCCTGGATCATCTTGAGCACAAAGATGTCGGCGCGCGCGAGGAACCGCGGCTGGATGATGGCGCGGATGTTGCCGGCCACGAACATCTGCGCCTGCGTGATCTCCTGGCCCAGCGGCACGGAGTCGGCCTGGTCCATCGTCATCGCCATCAGCGGGCCCGTGGGCTTGGGCCACGCGCGGCCCCGGTACACCGCGGGTCCCTTGGTCGCGTCGTACTCCGTCACGGGGCGCCGCAGGAGCTGGCGCGTGTACCAGTCGGTGTTGAGCAGCGACGTGTTGGCCACCACGACATCCTGGCGCACGCCCAGCACTTCCTGCGCGTACCAGAGCGGGAACGTGTCATTGTCGCCGACCGTCACGAGCACGCTGTACGGTTCGACGCTGTTCAGCAGGTCGATGGCAAAGTCGCCGGTGTCGGTCTCGCCGTGCCGGCTGGCGGCTGCCCAGTTGCCGAAGAGCGGCACGAACGCCAGCAACAGAATGGGACTCGTCATCGCCCACCCACGCTTCGTCGGCAGGTCGAGCGTTTCGCCGCCGACCTTCACCGGTTCGCTGCCCAGCAGCGCGGCAAACGACTCCCACACGAACGTCAGCCCGAGCGCAGCCCACACGCTCCACGCCGAGAAACTCCACAGGTAGAAGTAGTCGCGATCACGCACTTCGCGCTGCACGCTGTCCCCCAGGTCGGGGTCCTGGGAGTATCCGTACTTGAAGTTCATGTAATAGATGAGCATGAACGTCAGCGTGAACATCAGCGGCCCGAAGAACGTGAAGCTTCGCGGGTCGCGCTTGTAATGCACCCACCCGCCAAGGATGCCAAGCACGAGGAAGATGGCCGCCAGCGAGCCCTGCAGGCCGGGCAGCGCGCCGTCGACGTCGCGCAGCCACTGCCAGCGGAAGTACAGCCACCACATGCCGATCTGCGCGCTGAACGGCGCCTGGCGCTCGACGAGCGACGGCTTGCCATACTGCCCGCGGTTGAAGTTGTACATGAAGGCGGTGTACGTCCCGCTGCTGAACGTGCACGACAGCTTGAGCCCGTCGCGGCAGGCGGTGGGCTCGCCTTCGTTGATCGCGGGAAAATGCGCGGCGCGAATGGGCTGGGTGAGGAACGGCGTGCCGCCGAGCACCACGGCGCCCATGACGGCGAGGAGCAGCTTCCAGCGCAGGATGGTCTTGGGACGGCGAATCAGCACCGCGAGCCCCGCCGCCGGCACGGCGAGCATGCCCGCCATGTGGTTGGCGTAGCCGAGGCCGCACACGTACGCGATGAGCACGAGCAGGCGGTCGGCCGAGGGGCCGTCGGGGTCGTCGCACCAGCGCACGGTCAGCCAGGCCGTGATCGCCATGCCGGCGAGCGAGATGGTGTAGACCTTTTCGTTCACCACGCTCTGCGCCCACACGGTGAACGCCGTCGACCCAATGAGCACGGCAAGGGCGCCGCCCATGATCCGCTGCCAGCGCTTCTCGAACCAGCCGACGAGCACGCGCTCGGTGATGAGGAACCACATCGCCGCAGCGACCGAGCTCGACACCGCCGCCAGCAAGTTGATGCGCATCGCGACCGTGGGCGCGATGGGGAGCACCGCGAAGACGCGCCCAATGAGCACAAAGAACGGATTACCCGGCGGATGCGGGATGCCCAGGGTGTAGGCCGCCGCGATGTACTCGCTGGTGTCCCACATGGCCGTTTCGGGCGACAGCGTGAGGATGTACAGCACGAAGACCGCGACCCCCGCAATGGCGGCGGCGAGGTACGACGGGCGGGTATCGAGATCAGCTGCTGGGACGGGCGTCGCCATCTGAGTTCTGGGCGCGAGGGATTTTCTGGGTAACCTTCAAATATCGAAGGATGACGGGGGACGGGGAAGGGTGGCGTGGGGGCGGACCGGGCGGGAGCTCGGCGTGCGGGGGCCTGGTCGTTACCCCCCCGAACTCCTACCCGTGGCCGTCAGCCTAGTGCCTGAACAGCCGCTGCCCCGTAAACACCATCGCCATTCCATGCGCATCCGCCGCCGCGATCACCTCGGCGTCCCGCACCGAGCCCCCAGGCTGCACGATGGCCGTCACGCCGGCCGACGCGGCGTGGTCGATGCTGTCGCGGAACGGAAAGAACGCATCGGAGCCGAGCGCGGCGCCCGCGGTGGCGTGGCCGGTGCCCTGCGCCTTGTGCGCCGCCAGGAAGGCCGCGTCGACGCGTGACATCTGCCCGGCGCCAATGCCGATCGTCGCGCCGTCGCGCGCCAGCACGATGGCGTTGGACTTCACACTGGCCACGGCGCGCCACGCGAACAGCAGATCGCGCTGCTCGGCGGCCGTCGGTGCGCGCTTGCTGACCACCTGCCAGGCGCTGTCGTTGATGTGCGTCGGCGCCTTCTCCTGCACCAGCACGCCGCCGCGCACGCGCTTGACGTCGAGCGCGCCGGGGCGCTCACTCGCGCGCCCTTCGAGCACGCGCAGGTTCTTCTTGGCGCCGAGAATCTCCACCGCGTCGGGTGCGAACGCCGGCGCCACGATGCACTCCACGAAGAGCGACGCGATGGCCTGCGCAGCGGCCGCGTCCACCGGCACCGTAAAGGCGATGATCGAGCCGAACGCCGACACCGGATCGCACGCGAGCGCCTTGTGGTACGCCTCGAGCGCCGTGGCGCCCGTCGCGAGGCCGCAGGGTGTGGTGTGCTTGACGATGGCGCACGCGCATTCGCCCGCAAACGGGTCGATGGCGAGCAGCGCCCCCTCGAGATCGAGGATGTTGTTGAAGCTCAATTCCTTGCCGCCCTTCTGCACGAGTGCCGACAGGCCGGCGCCCGGCGCGTCCACGTAGAACGCCGCCTGCTGGTGCGGGTTCTCGCCATAGCGCAGCGTCTGCGCGCGCTCAAAGGCGAGCGTCATGCGCGGTGGAAAACGGTCGCCCGCCTGCTGCGAGAACCAGGCGCCGATGGCGCTGTCGTACGCCGCCGTATGCGCGTACACCTTGCCGGCGAGTTCGCGGCGCAGCGGCAGCTGGTCGCCGCCCGCGGCCAGCGCCTCGAGCACGCGGGTGTAGTCGGCGGGGTCCACGACCACGGTGACCGCCGCAAAGTTCTTGGCCGCCGAGCGCAGCATCGACGGGCCGCCGATGTCGATCTGCTCGATGACGTCCTCGGCGGCGATGCCGGGCTTCGCCGCCGTCTCGCGAAACGGATAGAGGTTGACGACTACCACGTCGATGGGGGCGATGCCGTGTTCGGCAATCACCGCCATGTGCTCGGCAACGTCGCGGCGCGCGAGGAGCCCGCCGTGCACCACGGGGTGCAGCGTCTTGACGCGGCCGTCGAGCATCTCGGGGAAGCCCGTCACCTCGCTGAGATCGCGGACGGCCAGGCCAGCATCGCGCAGCGCCCGGGCCGTGCCGCCCGTGGAGACAAGGTCGAAGCCAAGGGCGACGAGGCCGCGGGCGAAGTCGGCGAGGCCGGACTTGTCGGAGACGGAGAGGAGAGCGAGAGGCATGGGGAGATTGTTGATTTGGAATCCGGACTGCGATTGATGATGACGATGTGCGATCGCGCTCGGCGATTCGACGCGGGCTACTCGTCCGGCACGAATGGATGCCGTGGGCCCCCGACACCGAAGCGCGGGAAGTTGTAGGGCACCGCGCCGTGCACGCGGCCGTCGTCGCCCAGGCGCACGGTGCCGCGCGCCACGGCCTCGACGCACCACGGAAATAGCTGGTGCTCCACGGCCAGCACGCGCGCGGCCAGCGCGTCGGCCGTGTCGGTGGCGGGCACGGGCACAGGCCACTGCGCGATGATCGCGCCGCGGTCGAACTGCTCGCTCA
>JANYJW010000004.1 GCA_025361705.1 Gemmatimonas sp. | reverse complement strand
CTCCTCGACGGCCCGCAGGCCCAGCGGGATCAGCGCTTGAATCATCGCCAGCGTCACCGGCGTGGTCACGGTGCCATCGTCCAGCGGCAGCACCTGTGGCGGCAGCGGGGGCTTCGGGGTCGGCCGTGGCTGGCTTTTCGTCGGCGTCTGTCGTCATCTTGGCATGGGTGGTGTCCTCGGGAATGAATGGAGATCCTTGGCGGGATTCACATTCTAGTACCGCGGCACCACCTGTTTTCAACTAGACTTTGGACTTACCCGCGCTCGGGGGGAACAATGCGTGGTCACCTTGGCTTACCCGGCCTGCGTTGGCTGTTGCTCGGCGTGCTGGCAGCATCGCCGGCCCTCGCCCAGCAGCCGGCGGGCAGCGCTGCCGAACAAGACCGGCTGCGATTTCTCGGCACCCAGTCGCGCGCGGTGCAGTTGGAGCCCAACAACCAGCAGTTCCTCGTTGCCTTCGCGCGGCGCGCGGCCGTGCTCTACCTGCATCGCCTCGACAACCTGTCGTGCCGCGCCCTCTTTGGCATGGGCGATGAGGCGCGCTACGCCGCATCCATTGGCAGCACCGACGGTTCGCTGCACAACCGGTTTTTCATTGAGGGCGACGCCTCGCCGCATCACGTGGACGGCGGACCGTACGTCTTTCCGGCGAATACGTGGGAGAAGTACTGGCCACCCACGGTACGGCTGAATACCTACTGGCACGAGGTGCAGCACGACCTGATGCTGCCGGCCGGGATCGACGTCCCACCCGGACCCTACCGCGAACTCATGGAGTACCGGGACACGGAGGCCGACGGTCATCACGTCCTCATTGAGGGGGTCGGGCAACGCGCCTCAGAGGCGTACGCCTTGCTGCAGCCGTTTGAAGACGCGGTGCGCCGGGCGGATCGTCTGGAGTCGCAGTGGATCGCCGAGGGGCGCAATCCGTCGGATGACTACGGCCTGCAACGGCAGGCGTGGGGCGAGGCGCACCAGCTCTTCTCCGCCTTCCTCAAGGAGATGTTGCGCGTACCCGTGGTGCCGGCCACCGCGCTTGCCGACTACCGCGCGGCGACTGGCGTGTTCTTCTCCAGCGCGGAGAAGGTGGCGGAGTTCTATCGCACGGGCGGACTGAAGCGTCTCGAGCGCGGCGAGGCGCTGGGCATTCGCCCGCCAACGTGGGTCTTCTGGCCCGACCTGTTCTTGATGCCCGTGCAGGTGCAAATCCTCGATGACAACCGCCGCGACCTGGAAGAGGCCGGGGCGCTGGCCAAGGCGCCGTCCGAAACAACGAACGGGACCTTTCGGCAGACGTTCACGGTGACCGTGAAGGCGCGGGGCTCGGCCTATCGGCTGAAGGAGGCCGGCCGGAAGGAGAACCTCCTGATTGGAAACGCCGTCAGGCGTGGAACCCTGCGACTGCGGATTGTCGAGGAAGACACGCTCGCCCGGCTCACGATCTCGCAGGGCACGTCAACGGCGGTCGAAGGCGAAGGAGCGCGCCGGAGCTTCTTCGTGCTCGACCTTGCCGCAGCCAACTCGCAGCCGGTCAGGGTCACGTTCGTGCGGCGCGCCGTGTCGCAGCTGAAAAAGCCGACGACCTTTCACCTGACGCTCGAGTACACGGACGCTGCGGCGCCGAAACTCTACGACGTGGCGTCCGCACAGCTGAGCTTCACGCTGGGCTCTGGCAGTGGGACGCCGGCCGGCGCCGCAGGCGGTTCTGCAGGTGCCGTGGCGGCCGCCGTCCCTGCCGCCCCCGCGCCTGCCGCATCGGGGGCGACGCCGACGCGGACGCCGCTCGGCGTGACCGTCGGCTGGGGGCCGCTGCCGAGCGGCCTGACAGTGTTCAAGGGCGGGATGTACGACAAGGGCAGGGGCTTGGGAGATCCGCCGGTCCTTTCGGCGCCCGGGGAGATGGAAATGGTGCATGGTGCCACCGCGTACCTGGAGCGTGGGGACCGGAAGCTCGCGGCCGTCATCATCGAGTTGTATGGCAATGAGTACGAGAAGACGTTCGCGACGCTGGAGGAGTACGTCAGCATTCAGTTCTCACCGGACAAGACCAGGTATGGTCCCCGGTTTGAGCACTCTGAAACCAAGGTCGGCGGCCTACGGGCGTTCCGGAGCGTCCATCAGGGCTGGGCAGAGCGCGGTGGCCAGCAGCACTACTTCGTGGAACTCGACCCGCTGCGGCACCTGTACGCGGTGGTGCTTTCCGACATGATCTTCAGGGGCTCCGGCCGCGGGGAGTATGGAGATGTGTTCCGGCGGGACGTCACGCAGTTCATCGCGGGCCTGCGATTTACCCTGCCGGCCGCGCAGGCGCTGGCGCTCTCGAAGAGCGTGCCAATTCCGGTGCCCAAAGCGCTCGCCGACGAACCCATTGTGGACAACGAGATCGAGAAGCGACCACCTCCGCCGTCGGATGCTGGCGGCGGCCGCCGCCGGCCGGGCGCGGCTCCCAGCGCGCCCACGCCAACTGCAGCTGGTGCAAGCGGTGAGCCGGGTGCAGGCACAGCGACCGGCGGTGTCGGCGCTGGTACGACGAGTGCGGCCGCGCCCAGCGCGCCTGCCAACGGCGCGACAGCGGGAGCGACAACCAGTGCAGCGACGACGGCAGCGGCCGCGCCCAGTGGCGCAGCCACAGGTTCCGCCGGTTCCGCCGGTTCCGCCGGTTCCGCCGGTTCCGCCGGTTCCGCCCCAGCCGGGCCGAACTCTTCGGCCGCCAGTGCGTCGGGTGAGCTGAATGGCCGGGGTTCGCTCGACTTCAACGGCGGATCACCAGTGGTGCGTCTCACCAACGACAGCCGCGAGCACTGGACGCGCTGCACGGTCACGGTGCCAGGGCGACGCAGCTATGTCCTTGGCACATTGCCCTCGGGCACGGGCCGCGACTATCCACTCAAGCTGTTTACGCCCAACCCGGACGCGCCCGCGCTGACCACCGAAGCGCTGGTGCAGTGCGCCGAGGGGAAGCGGCGCGTTCCGGCGAACCTCGCGTCGGTGAGCCCCGACTCGCTGGCGGCGGCGATATCGCGCAGCGCGCAGGAGCAAGCCAAGACGGCGTCGGATGCCGCCAAGAAGGCAGCGGACGGCGTGAAGAAGGCGTTTGGGGGGCTGTTCAAGAAGAAGCCGTAAACGCCCACGATGGCGTACATTGCAGCAACTCTCACCGGCTCCCCATGAAACGACGCGAGTTCGCCCGCTCCCTCGCCGCCGCCGCTGCCGTTGCCGCAATACCCAGCGTCCGGCTGGATGCGGCGTTGCCGCGCCGCGCGCCGCGCGTGAACGGCGAGCGCCTCAACGGCTGGCTCACCGCCATCAGCGAGTACGGCAAGAACCCGCAAGGCGGCGTGACGCGCCTCGCCTACAGCGAGGCCGACCAGGCCGCGCGCGCTTACACGATGCAGTTGATGCGCGACGCGCATCTCGACGTTTCGGTTGACGCGGCGGGAAACATCTACGGCAAGCGCACGGGTCATGATGCCTCGGCGACGCCGGTCATCTTCGGGTCGCACGTGGACTCCGTGCCCGAGGGCGGCAACTTCGACGGCAACGTGGGCACGCTCGCCGCCATCGAGGTGGCGCGCACCTTCGCCGAGCAGGGCGTCACGACGAGGCACCCGCTGTGGGTGGCCTGCTGGCAGAACGAGGAGGGCGGCACCTGGGGCAGCCACCTCGTGACGGCGGAGTCGACGAGCGCCGAGCGCGCCACGGTGGCCCGCAGCGGCAAGAGCATCGACGAGGGCATCCGCGCGCTCGGCGGCGATCCCTCCAGGCTGGCCACAGCCCGCCTGCGCACGGGCGGCGTGCACGGCTACCTCGAGCTGCACATCGAGCAGGGGGGACACCTCGACCGCCGGAAGCTCGACATCGGTATCGTCGAGGGCATCGTGGGTCTGCGCGAATGGGACGTGACGATCGACGGGTTCGCCAACCACGCCGGCACGACGCCAATGAATGAGCGGCGCGATGCGATGCTCGCCGCCGCGCGCTTCACCGAGATGGTGAACCGGGTCGTCACGGCCGAACCCGGCCGTCAGGTGGGCACCGTGGGGCGCATCCAGGCATTCCCCGGGGCGCCCAACGTCGTGCCGGGCAAGGTGACGTGCACGCTCGAACTGCGCGATCTCGATGACCGCAAGATCCAGCGTCTGTACGACGGCATCGTCGCCGAGGCGCAGACGATCGGCGCGCGCAATGGCACGACGTTCGGCTTTCACGAGTTCGTGACCCACGAATCGGCACTGTGCAACGAGCGCGTGCGCACGCTGATCGGCGCGTCGGCCGGGGCGCTCAACTTCACCACCCTGAGCTTGCCGAGCGGGGCGGGGCACGATGCGCAGAATTTGGCGCGGGTCTGCCCGATGGGCATGATCTTCATTCCCTCGGTGGGCGGCATCAGCCACTCGCCGCGCGAGTTCTCGCGCGCGGCGGACATCACCAACGGCGCCAACGTGCTGCTGGGCGCGGTGCTGGCGATGGATGCGGCGGACTTCGGCAGGTGAGTCGGTGCTCGGCGTGATGCGGCGCGCGGCGACCGGACTGCTGCTGGTTGGACTGGCCGGTTCACCGCGTTGACCGCCTGCGTCGTGGCCGACTGACCCAGTGTGGGATCGGCGCTGATCCAGCCGTCCACGTAGTAGCGGAAGTACTCCGGATTGCCGCCGGTGATGGCCTCGTGGACCCGCATGATCCCGGGGTTCTTCGCGAAATCCCAGTCGACTTCCGCCGACTGGCCGCCACCATCCTTGCTGATGGTGCCCTTGCGCGAGAAGATCGGCGGGCCGTTGCCCTCAGGGAAGACGGTCATCTCGTATCTGAGGTCGTCGTACGATACGCCGCCCTTCACGGCCGAATGCGTGCCGGCGGCGGGTTCCTCGATCGGGGGCTTGGCCTGCGCCGCGGCCACGCCGGGAACCAGCGTGAGGCCCGCGCCCGCCACGAGGGCGACGCCCGCAACAAGCGTGAGAACCACGCCAGCCGCGAGGTCGACGCCCGCAACGCCAACGAGCAGCGGCGGCAGGTGACCCTGCCGGCTTCTCCACGCCCGCTACCTCGTGGCCCACAACTTGAAGTTGTCGAACGTCACGCGCGTCGGCGCGTTGTCGGTGTTCGGCGAGCGCACCACGATCGCCCCAACATCGCCCGCCGGAAAACCAGCGATCTCCTGCACCTCGACGATCGAACCGTTCACCTCGAACACGAAGTGCGAGTCCACCGCGTACACCTTGATCGTGTTGGTCGCGAGGCCCTTGCGGATCGCCGGCGAGGGCGTCGGCGGCACGATCGCCATCGTCTGCCCGTCCTCGCGCTTGCTGATGGCGTAGATCCCCTGCGGGCCGATGAGGAACACCACGAAGCGGCCCGCCGCCGATTGCCGCAGCACCACGCCGTAGGAGAAGTTCGGCGGGCTGCTCACCGGCGTCGCCTCGAGCTGCATGGCGAAGTTCCCCGCGCGCTTCCCGATCATCGCCTGCGACGAGCCGCGATCGGCCTTGAACGTAATCTGCAGCTTGCCGTCGGCGTACTCGCTCGTCGCCCGCGCGTCGCTCCCCACGCGCCAGCCGCTCGCCGTGTTCGAAAAGTCGTCCTGCAGCGTCGGCGCGCCCTTGGTGTCGACGAGCTCGCCGTCGGCCCCGAGCTTGGGCAGCGCCGAGAGCGCCTCACGCATCTGCGCGTTGTGCCCCTCCGACAGCACCGATCCGTCGAACTTCTTCTGCATGTCGGGCGGCAAATCGGTGGGGTGCTGCGCCTTCTCCAGGTCCACCGGATCCTTCTGGATGTCGTCGGTCACGTGCTGGAAGATCGAGTCCTTCTGCGCCTGGGTCAGCACGACCTGTTTCCGCGGGGCCATGCCGAATCCGTAATACAGCCCGGCGGTCACGCCGCCGGCGAACAGCAGCCCAACCACGAGCCACATCCACCCGGGCGCGTGCCAGCCGGGATGCGCGCTCACCTGCGCCATCGGCGTGGTCATCATGGGTTGCGGCATCGACGACGAACCGTCGGCGGGCTGTCCGCAGCCGGCGCAGAAACGCTGCCCGCTCACGAGCGCCGTGCCGCAGTTCTCGCAGAATCGAGAGGGAGAGTCCATCGGTGCACTCCGGAAGTGGGCTCAGCCCTTGAGCAGCCCGTCGAGTTCGGTGATGCCGACCTGCGTGCGCGGCGCAGTGTCGAGCCACGCGCGCTGGCAGCGCTTGCAGTACTGCAGGTGCGTCCAGCGCGCGAGCCGCGCGTTGTATTCGGG
>JANYJW010000003.1 GCA_025361705.1 Gemmatimonas sp. | reverse complement strand
CAACCGCGAGGAGTAGGCACGCGCGGCTGAAGGCACGCGCAGCGCCTGGGGGGTGTTCCGGTTCAATTCTCGGGTGCGCGTGCGAGGGAGGAAGGCAGGGGAGCCAGTCGCGCCGCACGTCGCGTTGTGGCTGTGAGGCTCTGCGCTGCGGTGGGGACCCCTGTCCGCGAATACTGGAGCGCCATAAACGGCGAGCGCGCCGCAGGCGCGCTCGCTCGCAGGCGCGAGAATTGAGCGAACAGGGGTCCCCGCCGCAGCGCGCCCAGTGCCCGCCGCAGCGCGCTCCGTCCCCGCGCATCGTGCGATCGATTGATGCCGGCCGCACGCGAATGGTGACACACGCCGCGCGCCGCACCGCGATACTCGCGCCATGACCAAAGCGACGAATGCCTTCGGCGCGCTCGGTGAACGCATCGCGGCGCGCTGGCTCCAACAGCACGGGTACGCCGTGCTCGCGCGCAATTGGCGCAGCGGACATCGCGATGTGGACGTCATCGCTGCCCGCGACGGCGTCGTTGTCTTCGTCGAGGTGAAGACGCGTGCTGCCCTCGAGTTCGGTGATCCCGTGCAAGCCGTGCATGTGCGCAAGCAACAGTCGCTCGTGCGCAGCGCGCGCGAATGGCAAGCAAAGCACGATGCAGCGCCTGACGTTGTGTACCGATTTGACGTCATCGGTGTGCTGCTTCGTGACCGTAAGGCCTGGATCAAGCACATCGAAGGCGCATTTACGCTGTAACTATTCGTGACACAACGTGCTTGCCCAAGGATCACGGATCTGCGCGAGGCACTGGTGAAATGGCTTTAAGACAATGGAAAACAACGAGTTGCAGTGCTTGTTGATAAGTCGTTGTTTGGAAACACGTTAGCACTGCAGCCCTTCCACTTCCCCCTTGCCAAAGCGCGCACGCTTCGTATTTTCTTCGGGAGCGGACTTTCGCTTTCTTTTCGGGGATAGCCCCGCCCCGGTCACGGGGTAAGTTTCTTCCACGGGCCTCCGGCCCCAGCATCGTCGAGGAGTTCATGGCCGCAACCGCCGCGCAGCAGGACGAGAAGAAAAAGGCACTCGGTCTCGCCATTGCGCAGATCGAGAAGTCCTACGGCAAGGGCGCCATCATGAAGATGGGTGCCGACCGTGCGGTCGTCCGCGTGGAGTCCATCTCGACCGGTGCCATCAATCTCGATGCAGCCATTGGCGTGGGTGGCATTCCGCGCGGCCGCATCACCGAGATCTACGGACCGGAGTCGTCGGGCAAGACCACGCTCTGCCTCCATGTCGTCGCCAACGCGCAGAAGGCGGGCGGCACGGCGGCCTTCATCGACGCCGAGCATGCGCTCGACCTCGAGTACGCCAAGAAGCTGGGCGTCGACGCCGACAAGCTCCTCGTCTCGCAGCCCGACACGGGCGAGCAGGCGCTGGAGATCTGCGAGATCCTCGTCCGCTCGGGCGCCGTCGACATCGTCGTCATCGACTCCGTCGCGGCCCTCGTGCCGAAGGCGGAAATCGAAGGCGAGATGGGCGATTCGCACGTCGGCCTGCAGGCTCGGCTCATGAGCCAGGCGCTCCGCAAGCTCACCGGCGCCATTGCGCGCTCCAAGACGTCCGTGGTCTTCATCAACCAGTTGCGCGAAAAGATCGGGGTGATGTTCGGCAGCCCCGAGACGACGACGGGCGGCAAGGCCCTCAAGTTCTACGCCTCGCTGCGCCTCGACATCCGCCGCATCGGTCCGGTGAAGGAAAAGGAAGACGTCATCGGTTCGCACGTGCGAGTGAAGGTCGTCAAGAACAAGGTCGCCCCGCCGTTCAAGCAGGCGGAGTTCGACATCATGTATGCAGAAGGCATCTCGGTCACGTCACTCCTCGTCGACATCGGCTCCGAAGCCGGCATCATCGAGAAGTCCGGCGCCTGGTACAGCTACAACGGCCAGCGCATCGGCCAGGGACGTGAGAATGCCAAGATGTTCCTGAGAGATAATCCGGCGGTCATGGTCGAAGTCGAGGCAAAGGTGAAGGAGTTGCTCGGCATCGGACTGGCCCCGGCGGGCGAGGAAGCCACCGAGGAGTAGCGGTGGACCACTCTGCCCCGTGAGTGTGGCGCCGGGGGGTCGATCTTGGTGTACGGTCGGGGCCCGGAATCCCCGATCATGCACCCGGGTGGCCCCCCGGTGCTCAATTGGACAGTTGGCGTACGCTGTAGGCCGTACGACATAGACAACCCCAGGACCCGAATGTTCAGCTGGACCAAACCGAGAGCAGCCACCGTGGGTGGGCCGGACGACGTGGATGCGGACCTTGCCCATCCGTCCGCCATCACCGGCACCGTCACCGCGCTCCGCGAGAACCCCCGCAAGCCCGGGCGCTACGCCGTGCACCTCGACGGCAAGAGCGTCGCCATCGTGAACGCGGCGTTCCTGCACAATTCAGGGATCCGGGTGGGCACAGTCATCGACGAGGGCGCGGGCGACCGGCTGCTGCTCGCCGCGCGCAAGCTCGAGGCGTTCGATCGCGCCGCGGCCGCACTGGGCCGGCGCGCGCGCAGTGCGCACGAACTCGAGCGCTGGCTGCTGCAGCGCGGCTTCGACCGCGCCGATGTCACCGACGCCGTGCAGCGCCTCACGGAACTCGGCGCCATCGATGACAGCCAGTTCGCCCGCGCCTTTGCCCGTTCCCGCGCCCTGGGCAAAGGCATGTCGCGCCGCCGACTGCAGCAGGAACTCGCCCGCCGCGGCGTCGACCGCCCCATGGCCGATGCGGCCATCGCCGAAGTGCTCGAGGAAGAATCGGTGGACGAGCGCGCCCTGCTCGAGCAGGCGGCGCGCAAGAAGCTCGCGGTGTTGCAGGGACAGGAGCCCGACGTCGTCAAGCGGCGACTGTACGGCTACCTCGTGCGGAGGGGGTACGCGGCGGAGGACATTGGAGCAGTGCTGCGGTCGCTCCTTGCCAAGTAGGGTGAAGTGGGCGGGTCGGGAATAGCGCTCGACCCCGCCCGCCGTCGTCCCCGATCTACACCCGCCGAGTCGCGTGCGCTGCCATCACCGCCGCACTCAGCAATGCCACCGCCGTCAGCTGGTGCAGCACCGCGACCAGCACTGGCACGCCCATCAACAGCGTCGTGATGCCCAGTGCCACTTGGACGCACGCGACCAGCGCCACCGTGCGCAGCGCCTTCACGACGAGGGCGGGTGCGTTGCCCGTCGACGCCATCAGCCAGAGCGCGAGCGCGACGAGCCCCGTGAGGATGGCCAGCACGCGGTGATGGAACTGCGCGGCGGCCGGATTCTCGAAGGCGTTGGCCAGGAATCCGGACTGCTGGGAGTACCCCGGAGGTACCACCTGACCGCCCATGAGCGGGAACGTGTTGAAGATGTGCCCGGCGCGCAGTCCGGCCACGAAGCCGCCGCTCAGGATGACGCCGAACGTCCACGCGGCAAACAGGTCGGTGATGCGCGTCCAACGTGTGCGAGTGGCGCCGCCGAGCGCTGAGCCCGCGCCTGCCGCGTCGCGTCCATGCGAGGGCGCGCTTCGGCCCGCCCGCAGCGACGCCGACGTCCATAGCGCCACCACGAGGATCACCAATGCGAGCCCGAGGTGCGCCACCAGCCGGTACTGGCTCACGTTGGTGCGCACGCTCAGTCCCGAACGCACCATGTACCAGCCCAGCGCCCCCTGGGCGGCCACGAGCAGCGGCAGCGTGGCGAGGCGCGGAATCAGCGCCCTGGGGAGCTGGCCGCGCGCGAGGAACCAGAAGAACGGCACCGCGATGACCAGCCCGACGCCGCGCGCGAGCAGCCGGTGCACCCATTCCCACCAGAACAGCGTCTTGAACGCGCCCAGCGTGATGCCAAGGTGCACGGTCTGCGCCTGCGGGATTTGCAGGAACCTGGTGTAGGCCGTGGCCCAGTCGAGGTCGCTGAGTGGGGGCAGCACGCCGGCGACGGGCTTCCACTCGGTGATCGACAGCCCGCTTTCGGTGAGGCGCGTGATGCCGCCGACCACGACGGCAATCGCAACGGCGGCGACGGTGGCGTCGAGCCACTTGATCAGCTTCGTGTGGTGCATGCTGCAAGCTAGGTGGGCGATTGTTCGTGTGCCATGACCGGGCTGGCGGCGGCGCGCAGATTCAGCGGCCGGGCGCTGCGTCGCGTACCCGTGTACGCGAATACTGGAGGGCCATAAACGGCGCGCGCAGCGCGCTCGCAGGCCCGAGAATTTCGCGAACGCGGGTACGCGGCGCGGCGCAGCGCAGGCCCGAGAAGCTTGCGAACGCGGGTACGCGGCGCAGCGCACACGTACCAGGGGCGAGTGCCGAGGTTTGGGGGCACGCGTGGAGGATTGGGGCGGGCAGAGGGGCGCGCCCGTGCGCACTTTTCCATTAGATTTCACGCACTATGCATGCCGCTGATATCCGCCAGGCCTTCCTCGACTACTTCGCGCGCCACGCGCACGTGGTCCGCCCCTCCTCGTCGCTCGTTCCCGGCGACGATCCCACCCTGCTGTTCACCAACGCGGGGATGGTCCAGTTCAAGAAGGTCTTTCTTGGCATGGAAGACCCGCCGGACGGCAATCGCCGGGCCACCACGTCGCAGAAGTGCGTGCGCGCCGGCGGCAAGCACAACGACCTCGAGCAAGTGGGCCACACGGCCCGGCACCACACCTTCTTCGAGATGCTCGGCAACTTCTCGTTCGGCGACTACTTCAAGCGCGATGCCATCCGCTTCGGCTGGGAGTTCGTCACCGACGTGCTGAAGATTCCTGCCGAGCACCTGCGCGTCACGGTGTATCACGAGGACGACGAGGCGCGGCAGCTCTGGAAGGAAGTCACCGGCATTCCCGAGTCGCGCATCTACGGACTGGGCGCCAAGGACAATTTCTGGCAGATGGCCGATACGGGCCCCTGCGGACCGTGCAGCGAGATCTATGTGGACCTCGCGCCCATCGCCGCCGACTGGGCCTTCCCGGCCGGCGCCACGGGCGAGTGGACGCGCACCGACCTCACGGACTACTCGCTCGACGCGTTCGTTGAGGGAGCCGAGGCGGGCCGCTTCCTCGAGATCTGGAACCTCGTCTTCATGCAGTTCGACCGGCAGGCCGATGGCACCATGTTGCCGCTGCCCAAGCCGTCGGTCGACACGGGCGCGGGGCTCGAGCGCATTGCCGCCGTGCTCGGCGGCGTCACCAACAACTACCACACCGCGCTCTTCCTCCCGCTCATCGAGCGCGTGGAGCAGGTGGTGGGCATCACGTATCCATACACGCCGGGCAAGGGCGTCGGCACGGCCAACGGCCCCGACGGAAAGCCCATCGACCCGGCATCGTTCCGCGTCATCGCCGACCATGCGCGCGCCGTGGCGTTCCTGATGGCCGACGGCGTCTTCCCGAGCAACGAAGGGCGCGGCTACGTGCTGCGCCGCATCCTCCGCCGCGCGGTGCGTCACGCCTGGCTGCTGGGCCGTCGCGAACCGACGCTGGTGCACGTGGTCGACAAGGTCATCGCGATGATGCACGAGGTGTACCCCGAGCTGAAGGTGCGCCGCAAGCATCTGCTCGAAACGACAAAGGCCGAGGAAGAACGCTTTCTTGCCACCATCGACGGCGGCATGGCGCGCTTCGAGGCGATGGCGCCCATCAGCAGCACGCAGGGTTCCACGGCGCTGCGCGGGTCCATCTCGGGCGACGACGCCTTCAAGCTGTACGACACGTTCGGCTTTCCCATTGACCTCACCGAGCTGATGGCGCGCGAGCGCGGCTATGTGGTGGACATCGCGGGCTTCGAGACGGCGCTGCAGGGCCAGCGCACGCAGTCGCAGGAAGAGCGCAAGAGCCGCAAGATCACCGTGGTGGCCGACGACTTTGGCGATGAAGCGCAGTGGAGGCGCGCGCCGGGCGACGCCGAACACGGTCGCTTTGTGGGTTACACGGTGACGCAGGTCGACACCGACGTGGCCGCTGTGCGCCACCTCGCCGACGGGCGCGTGGCCGTGATGCTGCGCGAGTCGCCCTTCTACGCCGAGAGTGGCGGGCAGGTGAGCGACCGCGGCACCATTGAGGGCGCGGGCTGGAAAGTCACGGTGGATGATGTGAAGAAGCTCGACGGTCGCATTGCCGCCATCGGTACGGTTGAAGGCGAGATCAGCTTTGGCCCCGCCACGGCCAAGGTGCCGGGCGGCCGCCGTCGCGACACCGAACGCAACCACACGGCCACGCACCTGCTGCACGCCGCGCTCCGCACGGTGCTCGGTGATCACGTGCACCAGGCCGGCAGCGTGGTGGAGCCCGACCGCCTCCGCTTCGACTTCACGCATCACGGCCCCATCAAGCCCGAGCAGCTCGAGGCCATCGAGCGCTGGGTGAATCACGGCATCTGGGAGAACCAGGACGTGACGACCACCGAGAAGAAGTACGCCGACGCGGTGGCCGGCGGCGCCATGGCGCTGTTCGGCGAGAAGTACGGCGATGTGGTGCGCGTGGTGGAGATCGCGGGCTTCAGCCTCGAACTCTGCGGTGGCACCCATGTCAAGAATACGGGCCAGATTGCCGCGTGCCGCATTGTGCAGGAGCAGGGCGTCGCGGCCGGCGTGCGGCGCATCGTGGCGCTCACGGGGCCGCGGGCGTTCGAGGCGCTGCGCGAGAAGGAACGCGCGCTCGACGCGCTGGCCGAGAAGCTGAAGGTCAACGTGCACGCGGCAGGCATCGACGCCATCGGCAAGAAGCTCGACGCATTGCTCGGCGAAAAGAAGGCGCTGGAGAAGAAGCTCGATGAGGCGCTCAAGGGCTCGGGTGGCGGCAGTGCGGTGCAGGGCATCGTCGGCGCCGCCGAGATGGTCAGCGGCGCGAAGGTCGCCATTGCAATGACCGACGCCGCCGACGTCGACGCCATCAAGGCGCTCGGCGACGCGGTGCGTGACGCCATGCCCGACGGTGTCGCCGTGCTCGGCGCGGTCGCCGACGGCAAGGGGACGCTGCTGGTGGTGGTGGGTGATGCATTGCGGGCGCGGAACGTGAATGCCGGCGCACTCGTCAAGGACATCGCGGCACTGGCTGGCGGACGCGGCGGCGGCAAGCCGCACATGGCGCAGGCAGGCCTCGCGGACGAAGCCGCACTGCAGACGGCGATGGCCGGGGCGCGTGACATCGTGACCAAGGCGCTCAATTGATGGCCGAACTGATGGACTGGCTCGAGGCGCGCACGCCCGAGGCGCCCCCGGCGCTTCGGGTGCGCATTGCCGACCTCGTGCTCGAACACCCTGAGTGGGAGTCGATGCCGCTCCCCGAGGCGCTGATCGCGGCCGGTGAACGATTGATGCAGGACGTACTCGCCGCGCCCCCGCGGAACCGCGACTCAGCGGTCGACCTGCTCGCGGCCGACGCGTGCGTGACGTACGCCTTTGAAGCGGCGGCCGATGAGCCCGAGCGGATTGTCGCGTTGGCCGATGGGGCGATGCAGCGCATCGCGAGGTTGGCGGGCTAGTTTGGGGTGGAGCTGGCGATTGGGAACTTAAAGGAAACTGTGGGCTGTAGGCTGTCAGTTATCTGCCATCTGCCATCTGCCATCTGCCATCTGCCATCTGCCGTCCTCCGTCCCTCGTCTCCCGTCTCTCCCCATGCGCCATCTCACCGAGCTTGCCGCACTAGCATCCCAAAGCGCCACCGACCTCGCCCCCGCCATCGAACGAGCGGTGGGCATGGTGCGCACCACGTTGAAGAACGGCGGCACGCTGTTCTTCTGCGGCAATGGCGGCAGCGCGGCCGATGCGCAGCACATCGCCACAGAGTACGTGGTGCGCTACAGGAAGGAGCGGCGCGCCTATGCCGCCGTAGCGCTCACCACCGACACGTCGCTGCTGACCGCGGCGGGCAACGACTACGGCTTCGACACCATCTTCTCGCGTCAGGTGGAGGCGCTCGGCAAGCCGGGCGACCTGCTGGTCATGCACACCACCAGCGGCAACTCGCCCAACCTGTTGCGCGCCGCCGAGGCTGCCAAGGCCAGGGGCATGTCGACACTTGCGTTGTCGGCCAAGGGCGGGGGAGCGCTCGCGGCGATGGCCGATCACTGCATCACGGTCGCCACCGACCGGACGGACCGGGCGCAGGAAATCCAGATGTGCATCGAGCACTACATCTGCGAGTGCGCAGAATCTGAGGAGTGAAGAGGGCGGGAGCGGGCCAACCTCCCGCTCCCTGCACGCAATCCTGCACGCAATCCCACACGCAATCCCTACGCCGTCGGAATCGGATGCTCCTCCGTAAACTCCAGCCGTGGCGCGAGCAGCCGATACATCACCGGTGTCACCAATCGCGCAAAGAGCGTCGATGATACCAACCCGCCAATGATCACCCACGCCAGCGGCGAGTAGAGCGAGCTGCCCTGCAGGGCAAGCGGCAACAGGCCGCCAATGGCGGTGGCCGACGTCAGCACGATCGGCACAAAGCGCACTTCGCCGGCGCGTTGAATGGCGTCGTCCAACGCGTACCCTTGCCGCCGCAGCTCGTCGGTGAAGTCGACCAGCAGGATGCTCGTCTTGATCTCGATGCCGATGAGCGCCACAAAGCCGATCATCGCCGCAAAGCTCAGCGTGTTGCCGCTGAGGTACAGCGCGCCGATGCCGCCCACGATGCCCAAGGGAATCACGCTCGCCACCACGAGTGTGCTCTTGAACGTGCGGAACTCGAGCACGAGGATGGCGAGGATGCCGAACACGGCGACGATGATCGCGTTGCCGATGCCGCCAAAGCTCTCCTCGCGCTGTTCAATCTCGCCGGCCGGCACCAGGCGGTAGCCGGTCGGCAGGTGGAAGGTGGCGAGGCGGGCAAGCACGTCCTTGGTGACGCGGTCGGTGTTGTAGCCCGTGCGCACATAGCTTGTCACCGTCGCCGCGCGCTGCTGGTTGTAGTGCGTGATGACGGTCGGCGATCCCTTGAAGCTGAGCTGCGCGAGTTGGTTCAGCGGAATCATGGCGCCCGTGGTCGACGCCACCTGGATGCGGTCGAGGATGGCGCTCGTCGGCCGTCCCTCGCGCGGCACCCGCACCGTCATGGGATACTCGTCGCCGTCGGCCGCACGGAACTTGCCGGCCTCGAGCCCGGCCACGCCCAGCCGCACCGTGCGGTCAAGCTCCGCGGTGGCGACGCCCATCAAGCCGGCCTTTTGGCGATCCACCAGCACCGCGAGGTCGGTGCGCGACAACGCCAGCGGGTTGCGCACATACTGCGTGCCCGGCGTGCCGGCGATCACGCGCTCGAGCCGGGCGGAGGCCGCGCGCAGCGTGTCGAGGTCGGGCCCCTCGACGCGGATGGCGATGGGCGCCTCGATGGGCGGCCCGTTTTCGAACTCGCGCACCTCGATGCGTGCGCCAGGTTGCTGCGCCAGGACGGCGCGCAGGCTGTCGAGCATCCGCGGCGTTCCCGTGGGGTCATACGCGTGCAGCAGCACAAACAGCTCGGCGGCGTTGGCCGCCTCGCCGCGCGGCACCACGTTGTAGTAGACGAACGGGTTCCCCTTGCCGACGTTGGTGAAGACGCCGCGCACTGCTGGGTGCTTCAGCAGCACCTGTTCGACGCGACGCGCCGCCGAATCGGTGGCGGCAATCGACGAGCCTTCGGCGGTCTCGATGTCCACGAGGAACTGCGGGGTGCCCGCCTTGGGGAAGAGCGAGAAGCCCACCAGCGGCACCAGCGCCAGCGAACTGGCGACCAGCGCCGCGGCAGCGACGAGCGTGCGCAGCGGATTGCCGAGCGCCAGGTGCAGCAGCGGGGCGTAGCTCCTCTGGATGCCCTTCTCGAGCAGCTGCAGAAAACGGTTGCCGTGCGGGCCCGTGTTCGCGGGCATGATGCGCGACGCGAGCCACGGCACAATGGTGAAGCTCACGAACATCGAGGCCACCACCGCGTACACGACGGCCAGCGGCAGCGAGCGCATGTACCGGCCCGGCAATCCGGGCAGGAAGATGAGCGGCAGGAAGGCGAAGATGAGCGTGGCGGTGGCACCCATCACCGCTACCGCGATCTGTCGCGTGGCCAGCACCGCCGCCTCGCGGCGCGAGTGCCCGGCGCGCAGGAAGCGCGTGATGTTCTCCACCACGACAATGCTGTCGTCCACCAGCAGGCCGAGGGCAATGACGAAGCCCACGATGGACAGCTGGTTGATGCTGTAGCCCGTGAGGTCGAGCAGCGTGACGGCGATGGCGAGCGAGAGCGGAATGGATGTCATCACCACCAGCGACGCGCGTGGCCCGAGCGGCAGCAGTGTGAGCAGCACGAGGCTGAGCGCGATGGCAAAGTCGACGCCGAGCCGCGAGAGCCGGCGGTCGACGTTGGCCGCCTGATCGAAGCCGCGCACCAGCGTGATGCCGCGTGGCAGGGCGCGCTCGAGGTCATCGAGCGCCGGCCACAACAGCGCCTTCACGGTCTTGATGTTGGCGCTCTCCTGCATCGCGGCGGTCACGAAGACGGCGCGCTGGCCGCTCCAGCGTCCCACATGCACCGGGTCGCCGTACCCCCATCGCACATCGGCCACGTCCTGCAGGCGCACCACGCCCGCGCGGCCGCCGCCGACGATGGTCTGCTGCACCTCGTCTACGGTGCGGTAGCGCCCCTGCGGCACCAGGTTGAACCGGCGCGGCCCCGATTCCACGCTGCCGCCGGGAATCGACACGTTGTCGCTGCCAATGGCCTGCATCACCTGCATCGGCGCAATGCCGGCGCGCGCCAGCCGGTCGAGGTCGAGCGACACCTGCAGTTCGCGCGCGGGCGCCGCCCACCGCTCGGACTTCTTGATGCCCGCCACGCGCTCGATGCGCTTTTCCATGACGTGGGCAATGGAATCGAGCTGCGCATACGGCGCGGTCTCGCTCACCAGCGCCGCCTGCAGGATGTTGACGTTGGTCGCCGACGCGCGGATGATCTGCAGGCGCGCCAGGCCCGCCGGCAGCTCAGGACGCAGCGCGTTCATCTCGCGCAGGACTTCGTCTTCCTTGCGGTCGGCGTCCACGCTGGGCTCAAACTCCAGCCGCACGGTCGCCAGCCCGTCCTCGGCGCGCGCGTAGAGTTTCCACACGCCCTCGAGCGCGCCCAGCTTGTCCTCGATCTTGTCGATGACCAGCTGCTCCATGTCGCTCGGACTCGCCCCCGGGTAGACCACGATCACCATGAAGGTCGGGATCGGAAAGACCGGGTCCTCGCCGCGCGGGATGCGCTGCCAACTCGCCACGCCCAGCGCGGCAAGCATCAGGAACATCAGGATGGTGAACTGCCAGCGCTTGACGGAAAACGCGGCGAGCCTCACGGCTTGATCTCCACGCGCGACGAATCGGACAGCCACGTCGCCCCACTGCGCACCACGCGCGTCACGCCGTCGAGCCCGCGCACCAGCACCTTGTCGCCCGAGAGGCCGACGAGTGACACCACCACGCGACGCGCCCGTGTGCCCGACGAATCGACCGTAAAGACCGTGCCGCGTGTCTTGTCGCCCTCGACCAGCGCCTCCGACGGAATCGCGAACACCGACACGTCGCGGCCGACGCCCCGAGCCGCAATCACCGCCCGCCCCACCACACCCGAAGGCAATCCCTCGACACCGACCAAAGCAATCTCAATCACGATCAGTCCCGTGCGCGCATCCGCCGCCGCCCCCACCTGCGACACGCGCCCCGTGAACACCTTGCCCGGCACTGCCTCAAACGCCACGTCGGCCAGATCGCCGACCGCGATGCGCACCGCCTCGCGGTCGGGCACGCCCACGCGCAGCACGCTGCCGCGGCCCCGCGACGCCAACTGGATGACCGGCGTGCCCGGCCCCACCATCTGCCCCGCGCTGGCCAGGCGCATCAACACCACGCCGTCGCCGGGCGCCACAATGGTGGCGTACTCGTGGTTCACGCGCGCGGCGCGCAGGTCGGCCTCGGCGGCGTCACGCCCCGTCTGTGCATCCTGCAGCTGCGCCAATGTCGCCACCGAGTCGCGATACAACCGTTCCACGCGTGCCGCATCACGACGCGCCTTGTCGGCGCCCGCCGTCGCCTTGGCAAGCATCGCGTCTATTTCGCGCTGATCGAGCGCGGCGAGCACCTGGCCGCGCCGCACCGTGGCGCCTTCGTCCACCAGCACCTTGCCCACGATGCCGCCAATCTTGAACGACAGCGTGATTTCGTCCTTGGCGCCGAGCGTGCCCGTGGCGCTCACCGCGGCCGATTGCCCGGCAGGCACCACGGCCGCCACCCGTATCGGCGTCACGAGTTCCGGCGGCGCGCTCTTGCCCTCGGCGGCGCGCCCGCACGCGGCGGCGGCCGGAAGGATGGCGAGGAGAATCAACCTGTTCATGTGCGGCAGTCCGTGGTTGTTCATGGAATCGCCCGCAGCGCCGCTGCGCGTTCGAGGTCGACACCGCGCGCGACGAGCGCGTAGCGGCTCATCACGAGGTTGAGTTCCGATGCCGTGAGCTGTGATCGCGCGTCGGCCCACTCCAGGTGCGACGTCAGCCCTTCGGTGAAACGGCGGTCCACCATCTGGAATGCGCGGCGCGATGCCTCTGCGCGCGCGGTGGCGGCCACGAGCCCTTGTCGCGCGACGCTCACGGCGTCGAATGCCGTGCGCACGTCGAGCGCAATCAACCGATCGGTCTCAGCGGCCCTGAGGTCTATTGCCCGGCGCGCCGATGCTGCCACCTGCCGGGCCACCACGTCCTGCCCGCCATTGAACAGGTTCCACTGCAGCACCACGCTCGCCATCGCGGCGTCGTGGTTCCTGTCGAAATGGTACTCGGCACCTTGCACGCCATAGTCGGCGGCCACGGCAACGATGGGCAGAAACGACGCCGTGGCCGCGCGTCCCTGGGCGCGCACGGCGGCGGCGCCCGCCACCACCTGCGCGCGTTCCTCGCGACGCTGCGCGGCCATCAGCGCTTCGTCGAGCGTCAGCGGACGCAGCTCGGGGAGCAACGAGTCGCTCAGCATCGGCACCGGCGTGTCAGTGTCGCGGTCGAGCAGCAGGTTGAGCGCACCCAGCGCCGCGTCGCGCAGGCGCGCCGACTCGGCACGCTGCTGCTGCACGTCGGCCACGGTGGCGCGCGCGCGATACACCGCGTCGCCCGTCGCCGCACCCGCGCCCACCAACCGTTCGGCGACGCGCTGGTTCTCGGTGACCACCACGAGTGCCGCGTCGAAGATGTCCACGGCGCGCACGGCGCGGGCATAGGAGAGGTAGGCCACGCGCGCGTCGGCGTCGAGTCGCCGCTTGGCCGCGCCCAGTTCCGCGCCGCGCAGGTCACGCATGGCGCGCGCCGCCGAGAGGTTCACAAACGCCAGGCCATTGAAGAGCGGGAGCGTGGAGCGCAGCTTGGTTTCCTGCTTGTACGGCAGCGTCTGATGGATGTTGGTGGGGAACTGCGGCCGTCCGATGAGCTGGTTGAGTGCGGCGTACGCCGGGTTGATGACATCGCCGAGGTCGATGGCGCCGTGCATCTCCGAGTAGCGCGCGTCGACGGCCAGGGTGGGGAAGAAGAGCCCGCCTGCCTGTTTCACCGCCAACGCACTCTGCCGCTGCGACTCGCGCGACTGGCGCACCGCGAGGTTGCGGGCGATGGCGAGCCGGGCAATCGAATCGAGGGGAGCACTGCCCGCGGCCATCGCCGGCGCGAGTGGCGCCCACTGCGGCGCCGCCTGAGCCCCAGCCTCGCCCGCCACGACAAGCAGCAACGTGACGACGCCGATCGCCGCCGAAATCGCCGCGACGATGGCATGAACGCGTCGGTCAAAGGGTCCAGCCGGGCCGGGGATCCTCGGCACTCCTGAGATGTACTTGAACATCGGTATGATGTATAACGGTGTTAGGTGGACAGCGAAAAAAGGGGGACTTAGAAATTCGGGTGGCGAAGCAGGCCACGCAGGAAGATGTCGAACATCATGCGGGCCGTTGTCTCGGGATGCCGCAACTCCAGCCAGGGATGCTCTTTAGCCGGCGATGTCAGGTGAATGGTGGCCAGGCCATGCACACCGGCCCACAGCACCTGGGCGAGAATCTCGGCGTCCGTGAACTCGGGGCGAAACAGGCCAAGTTCGAGCGCCTCGCGCACATTGGTCAAAAGGAACGCGTAACCGTTTTCAGCAGGATCAATGGTTATTACATCCGGCCCAGGAATCGGCCGTTCCACCAGGAACATGAAACGGAACTGCTGAGGGTGCGCCAGCGCGAACTTGACGTAGTTGTGCCCCATCAGCCGCAGTCGCGAGATGGGGTCGGGGAGCCGTTCCATCTGGTGCAGCGCCTCGCCAAGCGCTCGGAAGTCGTTGAGACACAACTCGTTGAGCAGCGCGTCCTTGTCGTGGAAGTGGTGGTAGATTGCCGTGGCGGTGTAACCAATCTGGTCGGCAATGCGCCGCATCGACGTCTCGGCGTACCCACGGGTGGTGAACAGCTCGCGCGCGGCCTCGAGGATCCGTCGGCGCGTGTCAGCCTTGTCATTGTCGCGACGGGCGCGCGATTTCGATGCTGCTGTTGGCTGTTTTGCAGTGGTTAACATAGTCAGGTAACATAACGGCGTTAGGTCGCACGTCAAGTACTCTTGGTGGCAGAGCGCGCAGCACCGACCTACAGCCCGAGAACGAGCCGCAGCCCGATGCTGACCTCACGCTGCAATGAAGCGGGCAGGACCTCCACGCGTTCCGAAAGCGCCGCCTTGCCGAGTGCCGTCACCTGGGAGACGTTCGCCACGGAATCGCGTCCGAGTCCGCTGGCACCGCGCGGCACGAACACATTGCCGGGCGCGTCGGCCAGCGCGAGGTTGGTCGTGAAGGGCACCACGACCACCGTGCCTATGCGACTGCGGTTGAATGCATCGCATTGCACAACGAGCACTGGGCGCCTGAACCCGGGTTCCGATCCCGACGGCGCAGGCAGGTCGGCCCACCAGACCTCGCCACGCTGCATTACCACTCCACGCGCTCCAGGAGCACGCGCTGGGCAGCCACCAGTGCGGGGTCCACGTGGCCCCGTTCGAGCGCGTAGACCGCGTCCAGCCGCTCGGTGACCTTCGACGGCGCCTGTCGCGCCAGATAGTCGGCAATGGCGACGGCAATGACCCGGCTACGCGGCAGCCGGCGATGCCTGGCCAGCGCATCCACCGCCTTGGCCAACGGGTCTGGAATGGAGATGGCAACTTTCATACTCATAGCATACTCCAGTAATACCAGCGAAACAAGCGACCCCGGTGGGTGCCGGGAGGCACACGATGGTGGCCTGCCGGGCGCTGCGTGCCACCATTCCATCGCCACGGTGCTAAATTCCACGCCTCACTACAGCACAGGATTCACCGATGTTCAGCCTCACAGGCAAGCGCGCACTCGTCACCGGCGGCTCACGCGGCATCGGCGCCGCCATTGCCCGCACACTCGCCGCCGCCGGCGCCGACGTCTGCATCGGCTACCATACCCGCGCCGCCGACGCCGCTACCGTTGTCGCCCAGTGCCAGGCACTCGGCGTCAAAGCAGTCAGCTTCGCCAGTGACATTGGCACCACGCTTGGCGCCGAACAGCTCGCCGTGCATACCGTCGGCGAACTTGGCGGCCTCGACCTTTTCGTCGGCAACGCCGGCATCTGGCCCGTGGGCGAAGTGCCCGCCGCCGATATGACCGACGACCGCTGGCGTCGCACGATGCGCGAAAATGTCGACTCCATGTTCTTCACGACGCGCGCTGCGCTCAAGGTGATGGACCCCGGCGGCCGTGTGGTGCTCATCGCCAGCACCGCCGGCCAGCGCGGCGAGTCGATGCACAGCGACTACGGCGCCTCCAAGGGCGCGATGATTGCCTTCGTGAAGTCCGTCGCCATCGAGGTCGCCAAGCAGGGCATCACCGTCAACGCGGTGGCGCCGGGCTGGGTGGACACGTCGATGTGCGACATCCCGTACGCCGACGGCGGCAAGGCGCGCATTGCGGCGGGCATTCCGGTGGGGCGCGTGGCGTCGGCCGAGGACATTGCGTTTCCGACCGTCTTTCTGTGCACCGACGAAGCGCGTCACATCACGGGCGAGATACTCAATGTGAATGGTGGCTCGGTGCTGTGCGGGTGAACGGATCAGTCGGAGTGCGGTTATTTGGAGCCGGGGGACGAGTGGAGTGTGGGGCGGAAATGGGCATGGTGGCGTAGCAACGGTGATGGATCTGGAGAACTCGGCCGCGAGAATAGCGCGTGGCCGAGTTCACTTTTTCTCCCGCCGAGCGTACACTATGGGAATGGTGGCCCTCACACCCCCGTGGCACTCGCCCGAGAGCGTGCGCGCGATGCCGGACGACGGCAACAGGTACGAGTGCGTCGCGGGGGAACTGCTCGTGACGCCCGCGCCGCGAAGCGCCCATCAGGAGCTCGTGACTGAGCTCCTCCTGGCCCTGCGTGCCGTGCGTGACATTCCGGGCATGCGCATCCTCACGAGTCCGTCGGACATCGAACTGCGTCACGACGCCCTCGTCCAGCCCGACCTCTTCGTCCATCGCCGCGAGCCCGGCAAGCCAATCGAGCGGTGGGCGGACATCCGGCGTCTCGAGCTCGCCATCGAAGTCCTTTCCCCCTCCACCGCCCGCTACGACCGCGTGGTGAAGCGCCGCTTCTACCAGGACGTCGGCGTCCCCGAGTACTGGATCGTCGACGCCGACGCGCGCGTCATCGAGCGCTGGCATCCCACGGATGACCGCCCCGAGATCTGCGCGGGCTTCATTGCGTGGCTCCCGGCAGGCGCGAATGCGGCCATCGAAATCGATCTCCCGGCCCTCTTCGCCGCGGCCCTGGACAGCTAGCCGCAGCGCGGGGGAGCCCCTCCCGCGAATACTGGAGGGTCATAAGAGGGCGCGCGCAGCGCGCCCGAAGACCCGAGAATTTCGCGGGAGGGGCTCCCCCGTGCTGCGGGCACAGCCCGCGCTGCGGGCGCAGCCGAGGGGTTCCCCCGCGCTGAGGGAAACCGCTAGTGTAGAAGCATGCGAATCCTCGTCGTCGGTGGCGGCCTCGTCGGCCTGGCAACGGCCAGAGCCCTGCGCGAGAAATTCCCCTCGGCGCACCTCGCGCTCGTCGACAAGGAACCCGTCTTCGGCGCGCACCAGAGCACGCACAACAGCGGCGTGATGCACAGCGGGCTCTACTACAGGCCCGGCTCGGCGCGCGCCCGCCTCGTGCGGCGCGGCATCAGCATGCTGCAGACGTACTGCCGGGATCGCGGCGTCGTGTACGAGCGGTGCGGCAAGCTGGTGGTGGCCGCCAGCGAGCACGAAGTGCCGCGCCTGCGCGCGCTGCACGAGCGCGGCCTCGAGAACGGGCTCATTGGCCTGCGCTGGATGTCGCCCGGCGAGGCGCACGAGATCGAGCCTTACGTCAAGGTCGTCGCCGCCGTGCGCGTGCCCGAAGAGGGCATCGTCGATTACCGCGGCGTCGTCGACGCGCTCGCCGCCGACCTCACGACGGCCGGCGTGGAACTGCACGCCAATGCGACGGTGCAGCACATCGCGCGCGACGGCGCCGGGTGGCGCGTGCACGCTGGCGCGCACGAGCTGGCGTGCGACTTCCTGGTCACCTGCGCAGGCCTGCACAGCGACCGGCTGGCGCGACTGGCGGGCGAACATCCGCGCACGCGCATTATCGGGTTCCGCGGCGAGTATTTCGTCATCAAGCCCGAGCGTGCGCATCTCGTGAAGCACCTCATCTACCCCGTGCCCGACCCGTCATTCCCGTTCCTCGGCGTGCACTTCACGCGGCTTGCGCGAGGCGGAGTGGAGTGCGGGCCCAACGCCGTGCTCGCACTCGACCGCGAGGGCTACCGCCGCTTCGCGTTCCGTGCCAGCGATGCCGCGTCGGCGCTCACGTTTCCCGGACTGTGGCGTTTCGTGATGCGCTATGCCGGCACGACGTACTACGAGCTGCGCCGTTCGCTCAGCAAGGACGTCTTTGTGCAGTCGCTGCAGCGGCTGGTGCCCGACATCACCGCCGACGATCTCGCGCCCGGCCCGGTGGGTGTGCGCGCGCAGGCCATGCGCCCCGACGGCACGCTGGTGGACGACTTCGACTTTCTCGAGCGCGCCAACGCACTGCATGTGCTCAACGCACCGTCGCCGGCCGCCACGGCCTGCCTGGCGATTGGCGAGGAGATCGCAGCGCGCGTGCCAGCGTGATCAGGGTTCGGCGATCCCGAGCGCTCGGCAGATTCGGCGTGCGAGAAAGTCATTGATCTCCCGGTGGCGCGGCACCGTCGCCGCGGGGTGGTCGGGGCCCAGGTAGAGGGAGTGATTTGACCCGTCGCGCAGCAGGAGGCAGCCACTCCGTTCCAAGTGCCGAATCAGGTCGATGTGCTTCACGCGCTGAAGTCGAGCGGCTCCCGGATGACGTCGACGTCCGCCATGCCGTGCCGGGCCTGCTCACGGCTCGCCGCGATCACCAGTTCGACCGCTTCTCGCAGGTTGGAGCGTGCCTCCTGCAGCGTGTCGCCCTGCGAATTGGCGCCGGGCAGTTCTTCCACGAAAGCCACGTAGCCCTCCGCGACCTTCTGGTACACCGCTGTGAGCGCGAGCATGGCGACTCCTTCCGTGGAAGATGTCACCAACGATAACCTGATTCTTGCGTTCATCGCCCACTCCCGTGCTGGAGTTCCTGGGCGGAATACAAGAAGCAGTCTCGGTGTCGCGTTCGGGAACGCCGTCACCAATCAGGGGCAACCGGCATCATTCGGTGGCCGGTCCGGCGCCCATCGCGCGCCCTCCGCGCGCCTGTGGCGCGCGCCAGTGCTGACCTCCGCCCGAAGTTGTAGTTTTCCGCATGCCCCTCCTGCACCCTCCCGAGGAAGTCCTCGAAATCGCGAGCAAGCTGCGCCGTGCCGGCTTCGAGGCCTGGTGCGTGGGCGGCGCCGTGCGCGACGCGCTCCTCGGCCACGTGCACCTCGACTGGGACCTCGCCACGTCGGCCACGCCGCCCGAAGTGATGCGCACATTCAAGCGCACCGTTCCCGTGGGCATCGCCTTTGGCACCGTGGGTGTGATGGACCGCACGGGCCGCCTGCACGAAGTCACCACGTTCCGCCACGACGTGAAGACCGACGGGCGGCACGCCGAGGTGCAGTTTGGCGCGTCGCTCGACGAAGACCTCGCGCGCCGAGACTTCACCATCAACGCCATGGCGTACAATCCCGACACGCAGGAGCTGCGCGACCCATTTGAGGGGCGCGCGGACCTGCGGCGCAAGCTGGTGCGCTGCGTGGGTGATGCCGAGCAGCGGATGAAGGAAGACCGCCTGCGCGCCCTGCGTGCCCTGCGCTTTGCCGCGCGCTTCGGTTTCGACATCGACCCCGCCACGTGGCGCGCCATCTGCGATTCGGCGCCGTACCTGGGCCGGCTGAGTGCGGAGCGTGTAAAGCAGGAGATCGAGAAGACCATGGAGCAGGTGACGCGACCCAGCGCGGCCTTTGCCCGCTGGCGCGACGCGGGCGCGCTCAAGGAGCTGGTGCCGCACATGCACGACGCGCCGGCCGAGCGCTTTGCGGCGCTCGACTACCTGCCGCTGCCGTCGCTCGCCGGGCGTCCGCAGCGCAAGGTGCTGCGCCTTGCGATGCTCTTCTTTGGTGACGATCGCCGCGACGCCGACCGCGCGCTCAAGGACCTCAAGTTCTCCAACGCCGACTCGGCGTGGATTGCCCGTCTCGCCGGCGCTCGCGCCGACCTGGGCGCGGCCGTGGATGCGGCGATGCGGCGCGAGGGCGGCGCGACGGACGCCGAGTTGCGCCGCTGGGCGGCCGCGGTGGGGCGCACCGCGTCCGCGAGTTTCTGGCGCCTGAACGCCGCGCTCTGGAGTGCGCGCCGCGCCGAATGCGCGGCACGCTCACCGGGCGTCGCCGTTACGTCCGCTCAAGGCGACCCCGCACCCTCGGCGCAACTCGTCGCGCGCGCGCACCGCCGCCTGGTGCGCATCGCGTACCGCGACGCCATTGAAATGGGCGACCTGCAGGTGGACGGCGAAGATCTTGCCAGCGCGGGCATTCCCAAGGGGCCGGCGCTGGGCGCGACGCTCAAGCGATTGCTCGAGGCCGTCATTGAAGACCCGGCGCTCAACACGCGCGATCGCCTGTTGGAGCGTGCGGTGCAGGGGGCAGGGTCGTCGACGGGTGGTCGTGCGTTGCCTTGACGTGAGGTGCTGGTGAGGATAGTGTACGGTACTGTGTGTAGTACCGTATAAGGTCTTTCAGGAGGATGCGTGTTTGTCATCAGGGCCCCAGGCGCTGCGGTGGTGACCACCAGCGAAGCCAAGCGCG
>JANYJW010000042.1 GCA_025361705.1 Gemmatimonas sp. | reverse complement strand
CGGCGGCCACCACGAGGTGATCCATGTGCGGCACGCCCGGCGTGAGCACGCCGCGCATGCCCTCCGACACGTACACCAGCGGATTCAGCAGCACCGCCTTCTGCAGCCACGGCACGACGCGCAGGCCGTCCCACGGGTAGTAGGTGCAGCCGAAGAAGAGCATCGGCGACACGATGAACGAGAACATCAGCCCAATCTGGCTTGGCTGCACGGCGCAACCGAGCCAGAGGCCCAGCGCGGAGAACGCCGACGCCGAGAGGATCATCATCCCCAGCGCCTGGCCAAAGGCCTCCACCGTAACGCCCGGCACGCTGCCCATGATCACGCGCCCCAGCGGCAGCACGATGAGGCCGGCGACGATGCCCTGGATGACACCCACGACGACGAGTTCCAGCGCGACGAGATGCGTGGGCAGCGGCGCCAGCAGGCGATCCTCGATTTCGCGCGTGGCGCCGAACGATGTCACCATGGGCAGTGCAACCGACTGCACCGCCGACAACGCGAGGCTCACCGCGAGCACGCCGGGCAGCAGCGTGGTGACGTACGACGCCGGCAGCACCGCCATTTTCGGGAGCAGATACCCGAACACCACCATCAGCAACGCCGGCTGCATGAGCGTGCGCACCAGAGTGAATCCGATCTCTCGGCGTGCCACGCGCAGGTCGCGGGCGAGCATCGCGACAAAGACATCGGACGCGGGCACGGGGCGCTCGTCGATCAATCGAGCCTCCGCCCGGTCAGCGAGATGAACAGCGTCTCGAGCGATGGCTTGTCGAGGTTGATGTTGCGCACGCTGCGGCTGTGCGCCTCCGCCGTGCGCAGCAGCGCCGGCAGCGACTCGGCGCCGCTGCGACAGTAGGCGCGAAGGTCGCTGCCCGACACGTCGACGCGCGAGACGCCGGCGAGGGCTCGGCAGGCCGCACCGGCGCCATCGGCGTCGCCGTCGAGCTGCAGGTGCACAATCGTCTCGCCGGGCGCGCGGGCTTTCAGTGCCGCCGGGGTGTCGGACGCGAGCAGCGTGCCGTGATCCATGATGCCCAGCCGGCCGCACAGCTGGTCGGCCTCTTCCATATAGTGGGTGGTCATCACGATGGTGCGGCCGTCGCGGTGCAGCGTGCGCAGAATCTCCCACAACGCCAGCCGCGCCTGCGGATCGAGCCCCACCGTCGGCTCGTCGAGGAAGACGACGTCCGGCTCGTGCAGCAGGGCGCGGGCAATCATCAGGCGCTGCTGCTGGCCGCCCGAGAGGTCGTCGACGCGCGCCGCCGCTTTGTCGCTGATGCCCAGTTGCTCCAGCAGCTGCTGCGCGCGCTGTGCCGTGTGCGTGCGCGCCAGCCCAAAGTAGGCGCCGTGGAAGAGCAGGTTTTCCAGCACGCTCAGGCCGCGGTCGGGATTCGGGCGCTGCGGCACCACGCCGATGCGCCGGCGCACCAGCGCACCGTGGGTCGCCACATCGGCGCCCGCCACCGATGCCTCGCCCGAGGTGGCGCGCACGCGGGTGGTCAGGATACCGATGGTCGTTGTCTTGCCGGCCCCGTTGGGGCCGAGCAATCCAAAGAACTCTCCCGGCGCGATGGCGAGGTCGAGCCCGCCGAGAGCAAGCACCTCGCCGCGCCCGTTCAAGGCCGAGGTGGCTCCACCCGATGGGCGGGCGCGCCGTTGCGCGACCGGAGCGGGATATGTCTTGCGCAGCGCGCGGGTTTCGATGGCCGGGGGCACGCCGGAATACTCACGCGCCGAAGGGGCGACGGCAAGCAGGTTGGCATCTGGAGACGCCACCGCGCATCTTCCTGTCGACTCGCAACCCGTTCTTCTCATACTCCCTCGTGAGGCCCCCTATGAGGAAGATCTTCCGCGCCGCTGCATGGGGCGCGTCCGCCTTGCTCGTGCTCGCGCTCGTGGCCGGGGGTGCTCTGTACATTGCCTCGCAACGCCGCCTCGATCGCACCTGGACGGTGGCCGGGCACGCGCTGACCGTGCCCACCGACTCGCTGGCCGTCGTCCGCGGACAGCACGTCGCGCGCGCCATTTCCAAGTGCATCGACTGCCACCGCGAGGACCTCGGCGGCGGCCAGTTCATCGACGTCCCGCTCATGGCGCGGCTCTACGCCTCGAACCTGACGCGCGGCAAGGGCGGCGTCGGCGGCACGTACACGGACCTCGACTGGGAACGCGCCATCCGCCACGGCGTGCGGCGCGACGGCACGTCCCTGCTCTTCATGCCGGCGCTCGAGTTCCAGTTCCTCAACGACGACGACCTCGGGGCGCTCATCGCGTACCTCAAGTCACTGCCGCCCGTGGATCGCGCACGCAAGCCCAACAGCGTGGGACCCATCGGCCGCGCGCTGATGCTCAAGGGCGACCTGGCACTCATTCCGGCGGAGCGCATCGATCACCTGCACCACGCGGCGGCGGTGCCGATGTCCGTGTCGGCGGAGTACGGGCACTACCTCTCCGAGGTCGGCGGCTGCACGGGCTGTCACGGGGATCACCTGTCGGGTGGCCACATCCCGGGCACACCGCCCGACTGGAAGGCCGCGGCCAACCTCACGCCGACCGGCATCGGGCACTACACGGAGGAGGACTTCTTCCGCGCGTTGCGCGAGGGCATTCGCCCCCCGGGAACACCGCTCGACTCGCTCATGCCTTTCCGGAACACCAAGCACATGACCGATGATGAAATTCGGTCGTTGTGGCTGTTTCTCCGGACGGTGCCGGCACGGGCATACGGGGGGCGGTAGCGACTACGCGCCGTCGATCAGCGCAATCAACCGCGCCTTGGGCGCCGCTCCCACCTGACGTCCGACTTCCTGACCGTCCTTGAACACGATGAGCGTGGGGATTCCCCGCACGCCGTAGTGTTGCGGAGACACCGGATTGAGGTCGGAGTTGACCTTCACGACCAACAGCGCGCCAGCGCGCTCCTTGGCGAGTTCGTCGAGTACCGGTGCCATCATCTTGCACGGACCGCACCAGTCAGCGTAGAAGTCGACGATCACCGGCACGGTGGCACCGTTGATCACCTTGGAGAGATGATCGTCCTTGGCCTGCACCGGGCGGTCAAGCAGCAGCGGCTTCTCGCACTGGGCGCACTTGGGGCGGTCGTCGAGGCGGTCGAGCGTCACGCGATTGAGCGTGTCGCAGAAAGGGCAGCCAATGACGGCGGTGGCGGCCGGCTGCACGGTCTCGTTGGTCACGTGGCATTCTCCAATGCGGCAAGGGCGCGCACGAGGCGCGCACGAATTCCCTCGGCCACGGGTGCAAGCGCGGGTTGCGCCGCGATGCCGAGTGCGACCACCGGATCGATGGCGGCGATCACGGTGCGCCCGGCGGCATCATCGCGCCGGACAATCACGTTGCACGGCAGCAGGAGGCCGATGTCGGCATCGGCGGCGAGTGCCTCGCGGGCCTGTGCGGGAGCGCAGGCGCCGAGAATGACGTATGGCGCGCTGTCGATGCCGAGTTTCTTCTGGAACGTGGCGCGCACGTCGGCTTCCATGAGGATGCCGAATCCCTCAACGGCAAGTGCCGCGCGGACGGCTTCGACCGTGGCGTCGAACGGCTGGTTGAGGGTGATGGAGATGCCGTAGGGGGTGGTCGTGGGCATGGGGCGCCTTGGTTGGGTACGCTATAATACTATATCGACATATAGTATTGCGCAAGGTGATCTTAGATAACAGATGGCAGATGGCAGATGGCAGAGGGCAGATGGCAGATGGCAGATGGCGGATGGCAGACGGCAGATGGCAGATGGCAGATGGCAGATGGCAGATGGCAGATGGCCGATGGCAGAACGTACGTCGACAAAAGGCAAAGGGCCCGGAGCCAAGTAGGCCCAGGACCCTCTGTCACCTGTCATCTGCCCTCTACGCTCTGCCTTCTGTCCTCTACGCTCTGCCTTCTGCCATCACTTCCTGTTGATCTGATCCTGCCCCTTTCTGAGGAACGGAATCCCGTTCTTCATCCAATCCGGCTCGGCCTGGCCGAGCAGCTTGGCGCCGAAGAACTGCTGCATCTTGAGGTCGATGTCCTTCTGGTTGGCACGCTTGGTCGGGTTGTGCTCGTCACCGTTGTACACCACCAGGTACGCCTCCTTCTGCAGGCGCCGCATGGCCGAATAGAATTCGATGCCCTGATACCACGGCACTGCGCCGTCGTTGTCGTTGGCCATGAACAGCACCGGCGTCGTCACGCGGTCGAGCTTGAACAGCGGCGAGTTCTCGATGAACCGCTCGGGATACTGCCACAGCGACCCGCCAATGCGGCTCTGCGAGTGCTCATACTGCATCTGGCGGAGCACGCCGCTCTGCCAGCGGATGCCGCCGTACGCCGACGTCATGTTCACCACGGTGGCGTTGGGCACGGCCGCGGCAAACATGTTGGTGACCGTAATGAGGTACGCCGACTGGTAGCCGCCCCACGACTGGCCCGTGATGCCGAGCCGCTTGGGATCGACGAAGCCGCGCGCCACCAGCGACTGCACGCCCGGAATGATCGCCTTGGCCGCGCTCGGTCCGGGGAAGCCATCGGTGTAGACGATGTCGGGGAAGAAGACCAGGTAGCCGAGTGCATTGTAGACGACCGGGCTCACCACGTTGCGCCCCGTGGGGGCCGCGTAGTTGTACAGGCCGTCCGACAGCCGTTCGTAGAAGTATGTGATCATCGGGTACTTCCTGGACGGATCAAAGCCCTCGGGCTTGTACAGCATGCCCTTGAGCGGCACGCCGTCCGCATTCAGCCAGCTCACCAGCTCCACGGTGCCGCGCGGATACTCGGCCTCCTGCGGATTGGCGTTGGAGATCTTCTGCACCGCGTTGATGGCGGCGCCTGTCCACAGGTCAGGGAACTCGCGATACGTCTGTTGCGTCATCAGGTACTGCGCCGCCTTGCGCGCCTTCTGCAGGCCGGCATAGTTCTTCGGCCCCATCACCAGGGCGTCGGGCGCCGTCGCGGCGCCAAACTTCACCTGCGCGTAGCCGCTCGCCTTGGTCTCGTTGTCGAACGCGCGCAGCATCAGCGGTTCCGCCGGATCGATAAAGCGGTCTTCGCTGTCGAGGTTCACCACGCGGTACGTGACGCCCTTGGCGCGCCCGGCGCCAGCCGTCGCATTGCGCGGCGCGGCCACACCGGCGGGATCCACCTCCCACACGTCGTACCGATCGTACACCAGCACGCGCGCGTCGTCCTTGGTCCAGCCGCCCAGCCCGTATGCCGGCACCACGTCGGGCATGTCGAACTCTTCGTTCTCGAACTTCACGCCCTTGATGGCCGCAGTGATCTCCACCTGCTTGTTGCCCGCCGTGGCGTGCGCAAACCACTTGCCATCGCGGAAGAAGGTCACGTACTTGCCGCCCGGCGACAGCTGCGCACCTTCGAGCTTCCTGGCAATCAGCGTGCGCGCGCCCGTGGTTGCGTCGAGCACATACGCGTCACTGCCACCCTCGCCCCACGTCTCTTCCACCGCATACTGCACCGCGTTGAGCGCCAAGGCGATGCGGCCGTTGTCGGCCAGCGTCACGCGCAGCGAGTCGTTGCCCAGCTTGGCCCACTTCCTGGTCGCCGGCTGGTACACCGCCATCCACGTGCGATTGCGCTCACGTGCCGCGTTCACCTTCTGCAGCGGCATGATCTGCGTGTCCTTCCAGTGCCACAGGTCGTAGATGGCCTTGTCGGCGAGCGAGTCGGCCGGGATGGAATCGATGGGGAGCGGCGCCAGCGCAAACTGCAGCGCGCTGCCGTCGCGCACAAAGTCCACGCGTCCGCGGTCGGCAATGAGCTGCTCGGCGCCTACCATCGCGGCGTCCACCACCTTTGTCGCAACGATGGGACCCTTCTGCCCCTTGGCCAATACGAGCGGCGCGTAGTAGAGCGCGTACTTCGCCTTTGCCGAGGCCACGTCGTCGCGGTCGCTCACAAAGGCCACCTGCGTGCCCTTGCGGTCGACGGCCAGCGCCTTGTAGTTGCCCTTGCCCGACGCCAGCGTGGTAATGGTGCCGGTGGCCAGATCACGAACGTGCACGCCGGTCTTCGTTGAATCGGCGGAGGTCGTCGAGTAGACGAGCAGCTTCTCGCCTTCGTCGAACAGGTACGCCGTCACGTCGTCGATCTTCAGTTCCTGACCGGTCGTGAGGTCGCGCAGCATCAACGGCGCGGCAGGATCGGGACGCGCGCCACCGGCCGCGGCACCGCGGGCACCGCCGCGGGCGCCCCCAGCGGGTGCCGCGCCGCCACTGCCCGGGGCGGCCGAATCGGCCTCGAGCAGGTAGGCGAGGTACTTGCCGCCTTCGCGCGCAAAACGGAACGACCGCACCTTGGGTATCACCTGCGCCTTGCCGTCGGCGAGCGTCACGATGGTCAGCGACGTGCGCGGCGCCGGCAGTGGGCGCGGCTTGGCCTTGCGCGCCGTTTCAAACTCGGCGCGCGTGGCGTATGTGATGAATGCGGCGTGGGTCGATGAGGCCGAGACCTGCGCCGGCGGCGCACTGAACAGCGCGGCCGAGTCAGCGGCCGGCTGCAACTGCGGCCGGCCCGTGTAGCCGCGTGCGAAGCGCCACTCGGTGGCGGTGGCCGTCGAGCGTACAATCACGTCGCCCTCTCCCACCACGGGGCTCACGGTGTAGATCGCGAACTTGCCGTCGGGCGAGAGCGAGGCGCCGGAGAGCGTGCGCCACTGGTCGTAGGTGTCCTGCGTGATGGCGCGCTTGGTCTGCGCGGCAACGGGCACGGCGAGCAGGCAGAGCAGTGCCAGGCGGCGTGCGGTGGCGATTGCGAAGCGGTGCGTGTTCATCGCGAAGTCGGGGTCTGGAGTTATCTTCCCGGTCAGGCGGAGGGCGACCGCCCTCCGGACACAGAGCTTACGCCCCGCCCGACCGACCCGCTGACCCCACCCCGATGAAACGCCTGCTCGGCTACTTCCTGCGCGGTCTCGTCCTCACCGTCCCGCTCGTGGTGACGGTCTGGGTCTGCTATTCCGTGTTCGTGAAGGTCGATGGCTGGCTGCGCCTGCCGCTTCCCGGAGCGGGCTTCGTCTCGACCATCGCCTTGATCACGTTCATCGGCGCCATCGGCTCCAGCCTGCTTACGCGGTCGCTGGTCGGCTGGGTGGAAGACCTGCTGTCGCGGCTGCCGTTCGTGCGCCTGCTCTACACGTCCACCAAGGATGTGCTGAGCGCGTTCGTGGGCGAGAAGAAGCGGTTCAGCCAGCCAGCGCTGGTCGAACTGGGACTCGGCAACGAGGTGAGAGTGCTTGGATTTCTCACGCAGGCGTCAGCGCAGCGGCTGGGGCACGACACGTCGGTGGTGGTGTACGTGCCCCATTCGTATGCCTGGAGCGGACAGATGCTCGTGCTGCCGACGGAGCGCGTGAAGCTGCTGACCACCGACAGCGCCGAGTTCATGGCGTTTGTCGTGTCGGGCGGGGTGACGGATTTTCCGAAGATTGATTGACTGGGCGGGTCACTCGCTCGGGCCAGGGCCCGCGCGCCCCGGCGACGGCCCGCCGCTAGACACGGCCGCGCCTGGCGCGCACAGCGAGCGGGGTGTTTCTGCGGTAGTTTTGGCGGCGACCGGTGCGCGCCACGTGTGCGCGCTCGGTGCCGCTTCGTACGGCGATACCGTTCGCACGCTCCCAGGAGTTGCCATGCGCCTCGTCTTGATTTGCTCGTTGGCTCTTGCGTGTGTCGCACAGGGCCAGACTGCAGCACCCACGACGCCGCGCGATACGCTGATCCTTCTCAGGCCCGCCGCCGTGTGGGACGGCACGGCCGATGCGCCCCGGGCCGGCTGGACCGTGCTCGTACGCGGCGACCGCATTGCCGCCGTCGGATTGGCCGCCGACGTTGGTGCGCCAAAAGGCGTTACGATTGTTGACCTGCCCGGAACGACGCTGATTCCCGGGATGATTGAGGGGCATTCTCACCTCTTTCTGCATCCATATAATGAGACCGCGTGGAACGACCAGGTGCTCCGCGAGCCGCTGGCGCTGCGCACGGCGCGCGCGGTGAATCACGCGCGTGCCACGTTGCTTGCCGGCTTCACGAGCGAACGCGATCTCGGCACCGAAGGCGCCGGCTATGCCGATGTCGGACTCAAGCAGGCCATTGACCAGGGCATTGTGCCGGGGCCGCGCCTGGTGGTGACCACGCGCGCGATGCTTGTGACCGGCAGCTATGCGCCGCGCCGTGTCGATTTTTCCTTTGATCCGCCACAGGGCGCCGAGGAGGCTGACGGCATTGATGGCGTCATGCGCGTGGCGCGCGACCAGATTGCGCACGGCGCTGACTGGGTGAAGGTATACGCCGACTATCGCTGGGGACCGCGTGGCGAGACCATGCCGACGTTCACCGAAGGCGAACTGCGTGCCATTGTCGAGGCGGCGCGCAGCAGCGGGCGCGCCGTGTCGGCGCACGCCAGCACGCCGGAGGGAATGCGGCGCGCCATTGTGGCCGGCGTGGAGAGCATCGAGCACGGCGACGGCGGCACCGACGAGACGTGGAAGCTGATGAAGGAGCACAACGTCACGTTCTGCCCCACGCTCGCCGCAGGCGACGCGACGCGTCAGTACGCCGGGTGGAAGAAGGGCGTGGACGCCGAGCCCGCCTCGATCACGGCCAAGCGAGCGTCATTCAAGGCCGCACTTGCGGCCGGGGTCACCATGTGCATGGGCGGTGACGTGGGCGTGTACTCGCACGGCGACAATGCGCGCGAGATGGAACTGATGGTGGAGTACGGCATGACGCCGCTGGCGGTGATGAAGGCGGCGACGAGTGTGAACGCGCGGATGCTGCACTGGGAGACGCGGGTGGGTCGGCTGGCGCCTGGCCTGCTCGCCGATCTCGTGGCGTTGAAGGGGGATCCGACCAAGGATATCCGGGCGGTGCGGAGCGTGGTGATGGTGATGAAGGGGGGGGTGGTGGAGAGGAAGCCGTAGGCCGTGGGCTGTGCGCTTTAGGCCGTACGGGCGTTTCCGCGCCCCCCGCCTCCTGCTGGCCGGCGTCGATCTGCCGCACGAGGGCTGCGGCCTGCCGATGGAACTCGGCGTGCACCGTGACAAGCTCTGCGTACTCGGGGCGCCCGGTCATCATCGCCCTGCCTTCGCCGTGCAGCCACTGACCCAGCGCGCAGATATTGTCCTTACCAGCGGCGACTGCGTCGAGCGGATTCTTGAGGATGCCGGCGGCGTAGCCGGTCAATTTGATCTTCCAGTTCGCGTGCGCTTGCATGGCAGCATCGAAGTCCATCGTGCCCTTCTTCCGATTGCAGTCGTCCGGCGCAACCCGCCTTCGGCTGAGTATCGGCATCGCGCAGCGTGAACTTGCGAACGTCGATGGCCGACACACAAGCCATCCGGTGCGGCCGCTACGGCCGGACCGTCCGCCGCATCATATAGAACCAGGGCGCGCCAAGCGCCATCGCCGCCACCGCGCTCGCCGCCGATGCAAAGCCGTACTCGCCGTCGCGGAATGAGATGACGATCACCGAGCAGAAGACCAGAAACGGGAGGAGTGTCAGCATCGCCACGCCGCGCGTGCCGAGCCGTATGCGGAACGGACCCCGCAACTGGGGCTCGTGCACGCGGAACCAGACGAGCGCTGCGAACTCGAGCATCAGCGCAGCCGCGTAGAAGATGGCGTCGGCCACCACGAGGTTGGCGAACGGCAGCAGCACGGCCACGCTGTAGATGACCGCCGACGTCAGGATGGCGACCACGGGAGTGCCGCGCGCATCGGTGCGCCCAGCACCTTGGGCAACAGTCCGTCCTGCGCCATCGCCATCGGGATGCGGGTGTACACGAGCAGCAGCGCGTTGAACAGCGCGAGCGCGGCGGCGATGCCGGCCAGCGCGAGCATGGGAGCAAGCACAACGCCCGCCGCGCCAGTTGCCGCGCGGGCAATCGCGGGCCACCCACCCGCGCTCCACGTGCTCCACTCGGTGGCGCCCAGCGTGGGCAGCAGCGGCACCAGGTAGCCCAGCGTGACAAGCGGCAGGGCGAGCACGAGCGCGCGCGGGTAGGTGCGCGCGGCATCGTGCACCTCGCCGTTGACGGTCGTGGCGTTGTCCCAGCCGAAGTAATTCCAGAGCGCCGTGGACAGACCGACCGACAGGCCGGTGCCGACGCCCAGCCCCGGCTTGAGCAGCGGCTGCCACGGCGCGTGCGACACGTGCGGAATCGCAAAGACGGCGACGAGTGCAAAGGTGCCCAGCACGAAGCTGCCGATGATCACCGACACGCGGCCCACGGGAACCGCGCCGCGCAGGTTGATGATCGCAGCGCCCCAGATGACGCCCAGCGCCACGGCCCACTGCGCGCCCCGTGACAACCCGGGGATGAACCACGCCAGGTACTGGTTGAACAGCACCGGGTAGATGGCCATGTCCACCAGCGAATAGAGCCACGTGTACCATCCATTCTGGAACGCCCAGAATGGACCGAACGCGCGCAGCACCCACCGATAGTAGCCGCCCTCCTCGGGCAGCATGCTGGCGAGTTCCCCGATGATGAGGATCTCGGGCAGCGACCAGACGAGCGGAATGGCCAGCAAGATGGCCAGCGCGAGGCCGGGGCCGGTATCGGCCACCAGCCCCTCGAGCGTGAACGCCCCGCCCGACACGTTGAAGAAGACAACAAAGACGAGCGGAACGAGCGTCAGCGTGCGCCGCAGCACCGGCGGGCGCGTGGCCCTACGGCTTCAACCAGTACGCAAACCACTGCCGCAGCCGGCCCAGCCGGTCGACGAGCAGCCACGGCTCGCCGGTGCGCGAGAGGTCATGGTTGCTGCGCGGGTAACGCACCCACTCCACCGGCACGCCCTGCTTCTTGAGCGCCATGAACCACTGGTCGGCGTCGGCCATCGGCGTGCGGAAGTCTTCCTCGCTCTGCACCATCAGCGTCGGCGTCTTCACCCGCGTCACGTACCGGATGGGCGACAGCGTGTCGTACATCGCCGGGTTCTCCCACGGCTTGCCGTAGAACTCGAACTCGGTGAGCCCCTGCGCGTCGCTCGCGCCATACCACGACCACCAGTTGCTGATCATCCGATCGGTCTCGGCGGCCTTGTAGCGCGTGGTGTGCGACGTCACCCACGCCGTCATCACGCCACCGTACGAGCCGCCGGTGACGCCCATGCGCGTGCTGTCCACGTCGGCACGCCGCGCCGCGATGTCGGTGGCCTGCATGAGGTCCTGATAATCCTCGGCGAACCAACGGCCGCGCGTGCTGAACGTGAAGTCGGCGCCCGAGCCGCTCGAGCCGCGCGGGTTCGTGTAGAGCACCATGAAGCCGGCACCGGCGAGGTTCTGGAACTCGTCGAACCACCCTTCGTCGTAGCGCGAGTGCGGGCCGCCGTGAATGTAGAGCACCAGCGGGTATTTCTTGCCCGCCTGGTAGCCAAACGGCTTCATGACCCACCCCTCAACGGTGAGGCCGCCAACTCCCTGGAACGTGAACGGCTCGGCGTCGCTCCACGCGATCTCGGCGTTCACCTTGTCGTTGAACGTCGTGAGCTTGCGCTCGTTCTTGCCGTCGTTCCTGCCGTCCTTCCGTCCGTCGAGATCGGCGATGTACAGCTCGGAGGGAGCGTTCACGCTCGTCGCCACGTACGCCAGCTGCGTGGCCTTCTCGTCGTGCGCAAAGCCGCGGATCACGCGGCGGCCCCCAATGGTCTCGCGCATCTGGCCGGTCTTCGTGACGACCGTAAAGACCGCCGTGCGACCGCCGATGTCCGCACTCATGAGAATGTCGCCGCTCGGCAGAAACTCGGCGCTAGCGGGCTCGTACTGCCAGCCGTTGGTGAGGTTCTGGGGCGCGCCGCCCGCAACGTCGATGAGCATCAACCGCGCGTTCTTGGTGCGCTCGGCGCGCCCGATGAAGAGCAGCTTCTTGCCGTCTGCCGACCACGCGAGCCCCGACTCGTTGCCCTGCAGCGCGGCCACAAGTCGCGGCGCACCGCCGGTGGCGGGCATCACGTAGATATCCTCGTCGTTACGCGGCGCCTCGTCCCGCAGCGCGTTGTACGGCAGCCTGGCGAGCGAGTCGGACGCCTGCTGCACCACCGAATCGGGGCGCAGCCGCGCATCGGCGGTAAAGGCAATCCACTTGCCGTCGGGCGACACGGTCGCCTCGCGGTGCGAATAGCGCGTATCGGTGATCTGCACGCGCTTGGACCCGTCGTATTTCTGCGTGAAGATCTGCTGCGGGCGAATCACCCGCGCCTCGCGCGCATTGGGGATGTAGCCGATGCCGTTGGCTTTGTACGGAAAGTTCACAATCTGCCGGCCATCGAAGCGCGTCTGGTCGACCGGCTTGGTGATTGACCCATACGGAGGGAACGCCATTGCACCGGCCGACCCGGCGCCCCCGGCGCCCCCGGCGCCCCCGCCACCGGGGCCGCCGCGTCCACCGCGACCGCCGCCACCGGCGCCGCCCGTGGTGTCGACAACATCGGTGAAGACCGCGAAGCTCCTGTCCTTGGGCAGCGATCCGACCGGGTAGTTCTCAATCTGCGTGGCCTCGCCGCCCGGCTGGTCCATGCGCAGCGCCCACGTCGTGCCGCGACCGCCCGGCCGGTTGGACGTGAAGAACAGGTACTTGCCATCAGGAGAGAAGCGCGGATTTGAACTTTCGTACCCTGGCGCCGTGTAGCGCACGGCCGCTCCGCCCGTCGCGGGCACCGCCCACACTTCGCTGTGCCGCTTGTTCTCACGCTCCACCACCGTGGTCACGGTGAACGCCACCAGCTTGCCGTCCGCCGACATCGCCGGAGCGCCGAGCGTGGTGACCTTGTACCAGTCGTTGGGCGTGAATGCGCGCAGCGCAATCGCCGTGGGAGCGGGCACGGCCGTGGGGGCCGGTTGCTGCGCGGCGAGGGGGGCGGCGAGAGCGAGCAGGGCGAGGACGCGACGCATCGATGGGCTCCGGTGGGGTTGCAGGACAACAGAAGCTAAGAGCTGTACGCGGTACGCCGTAAGCCGTCCGCTTCTGATCGGACGGCGATGCGTCACGTGGTGGACGTCTGCTCAGCCCACGTGGTCGCCTTCGAAGATCCAGTGCAGGGCGCGCGGCAACCCGCGATAATCCCCTGATTTCTGCGGCACGGCCTCGGCGGCGCGATGGTAGGTATGCCAGTAGAGCACCGTGTCGCCCGCGTGCTGTTTCTGCCCGATGTATTCACGCACCGCGGCAAAAGTCTTGGCCGTGTACGTGGCGTCAAGCCGAAGTCCAGCCTGAGCCTGTGCGAGCGCCATCGCCTCCCTGCCCTCTGGCGTGGGCGCACCGTACCCGGCACCGAAGTAGGCATTGAGCACATGCTGCTCGGGAATGGCGACATCATGTATGTGCGGTGCATGTGACCGCAGCAGCGTCAGCGTCCGCCGCATCAGCATTTGCACGGTGCCCTGATCGGTGAAGCGCACGGGGCCCGCGCGGTCGAGGGACACCCGCACGCCAATCACGCGCGTCTTGAGCCCTGCGAGCAACGCGCCCAGCGAGAGCCCGGCCATGGTGCCGCCCGACCCGAGCGCGACGAATATCGCATCGGGCTCTGGCAGTTGCCCCGCCCGCACCTGCTCGCGCAACTCGCACATCGCGTTGACGACGCCAATCGTTCCCAGCGGCGACGAACCGCCGGCCATCAGGAAGTACGCCCCTGGGTTGGCGAGGCGCTGCGTGGTGTAGTACGCCGCCCCGACGCGCAGCAGCGTGGGATAGCTGCGGAGTTCCGCCTGCAGCCGCTGCAGTTCCAGCAGCGTCCACCGCACTTGCTCCGTGACGGGCTGGTTGTACAGCAACACGCGCGTCGTAAGTCCGTGCATCCGGCCGAACCGGGCCGTCGCGAGACCGTGATTGGTGCCGAGTCCGCCGAAGGTCACGATCTTCGTGTGACCGCGCTGCAGCGCATCGGCAATCGTGAGTTCGAGCTTGCGCACCTTGTTGCCGCCGCCCTGTGGTGACGACAGGTCCTCGCGCTTCACCCAGAGGCTCTCGTGCCCGCACTGCGTGAGCCGTTCGACGGGAGTAGGAAACGTGCCGAGGGATACGCGGGGCAGGCGCGCCATCAGGCTGTCGATCACCGTTCCGTCCAGTCCGCGCGGTGCAGCAGCTGTGCCGGGTCGGCGCCGCGCGCCCTCAGCTGTCGCGCCCGCAGCGCGTAGTACGCGATGCCGGACGCGACGAACAGCCCGAAGAACCCGATATTGCGGGCCGACTTGAGGGCGACGAGGATCACGGTGCTGAAGAACAGCGCCACCGCGACGCCAACCACCACACAGGCGCGCAGCCAGCCGCGGCCAAGCCTGAAGCTCGACGCCGCGTACTGCACCGGATATCGGCTGGGGAGCGCGAGTGCCGCGAGCAGCACCGGCACGAAGATGAGCGTGCTTCCCAGCGCGGCGTAGCTGGCAAACGTCTCAAGCGGAAAGCCCGCGAAGATGCCGCCCATCGAGATGGTCCACACCAGCAGGAAGAGCCAGTGCGCCGTCCCGAAGCGGCGGTTGATCGTTCCGAGGGCACTCGGTAGCAGCCCGTCGTCGACGATCGCCAGCAGTGACTTGGTGCCAAAGATGAACAGCGCGTTCAGCGTCGTGACGAGCGCCAGTCCAGCACCGGCCAGCATGAACAGGGCGAAACCGACGTGCCCCAGGCTCTGGCGCGCCGTGTCGATCACCGGTTCCTCGACGGCAATCATCGCACGCCACGGGGCCGCATTGACCGTCGTCACCGCAACCAGCACGTAGAGAACGGCGACGACCGGAAAGGTGATGAACATCGCCCGCGGGATCACTCGGCCGGGGTCCTTGATCTCGTCACCCAGCTCGATGATGCCATTGGATCCGATGTACGTGAAGCTGAGCAGGGCGACGCCAAGCAGCAGGCTCCCTGGGCCCGCGCTCTACATGCCCGCAAAGCGTGCGGGATCGACATGGAGCGGCCCCTGCACGCCGTAGTAGAGTGTCGCACCCATGAGCATCACCACCATGGCGCCCTGGAGCTGTGCCGCAAGACGGACGCCGAGCACGTTCACGACACAGAGCACGGTCACCAGCACCGCCGCACATGCGAGCGGTGCCACGCCAGGAAAGACCGCGCTCACGTAGCGTCCGCAGGTGATGCCATACAGCGGGATCTGGCCAAAGAACGTCGCCAGCGCGTACACCCACACGCCGGTGAATGCGAGTGCGGGCGACACCATGCGACTGGGATACTTGTAGTTGCCACCCGTCGTGGGAATGGCCGCGCCAAGCACGGCGAGCGGGATCATGGCGAGCAGCACCGGTATCCACGCGAGTGCGTAGGCAAGTGGCAGCGCCGGCCCGACGATCTTCAGCACAATGCCGGTGAAGACGAAGATGCCGCCGCCCACCGTCATGCCGATCGCGATGAAGGTCACCTCGGTGAGTCCGAGAACCTTCTTCAGGCCGTCAATGGCCACGCGGGCCTCGCACGGCGCCGCGCGACTCAGAGATACGACCTCTCCTTGAACCACGCGACCGCGTCGGCAATGCTCTCCTCCGCGGAACGCTGAGGCATCCCGAGTTCGGCGACGGCCTTGGACGGGTTCCACCACGAGTAGTGGCTGCCCACGCGCACCCACGCCGCGGTGTTGCGTGGCGGATTGCCGGTGAATCGGGCGAGCAGCTCCTCGGCGTAGCCCGACTGCACCGCCATGAACACCGGGAACCGGATGGCCGGCGACCTGCCGTATCCCGCCACGCGCACGATGAGGTCGAAGAACTCCTTCATGCTGACGTTGCGGTTGCCCAGCACGTACCGCTCCCCCGCCTGGCCGCGCGACAGCGCGTTGACAATGCCACGGGCGCAGTCGCGCACATCGACGAGGTTCATGCCGCCGTCAATGTACCCGGGCAGTCGCCCCTTGAGCACATTGATGATGAGTGCGCCCGACGGCGTGGGCACGCGGTCGCCGGGGCCGATGACCACCGAAGGATTCACGACGGTAACGGGCAGGCCCTTGGCTGCGAAGTCGAGCGCCACCTGTTCGGCTTGATGCTTGGACGCGAAGTAGTGATCGCGCGTGTGCGCCAGGTTGAACTCGGCACGCTCATTCGCCGGCACCTTGCCGTGCGCACCGAGCGCCGCCGTGGAACTGACGTGCACGACCTTGCGCACTCCCGCCTCGCGGCACGCGGTGAGCACCTTGTGGGTGCCATTGACGTTCACGCGGTACATCAGGCCGGAATCCCGGAGCCAGATGGCGTAGATGGCCGCGAGGTGAATCACCTCGTCGCAGCCCTGCACCGCCCGTCGCACCGCATCGACGTCGGTCACGTCGCCGGGCACGCGCTCGCACGCGATGCCGTTGAGGTTCGACACGTCGCTGCCGGTACGCACCAGGCAGCGCACGGCGTGTCCGTCGCTCACCAGGGCGCGCACCACGGCCGAGCCGAGAAAGCCCGACCCGCCGGTCACGAGCACCGTCATGGCGCCACCTCACGCGGCGTCGGCGCCGCCAGCAGGTGCGACGCGAGCCGCTTGCCCAACCCGATGATGGTGAGCACCGTCGGCCGGTCGAGCGACTCGGGGAACGTGCTCGCATCACAGACGAAAAGGCCGTCGACTTCGGTGGAGAGGTTGGTGTCGAGCATGGTGCCGATGCGCACCGTCGCACTGGGGTGCGTGCCCAGCAGCGGCCGCATGAAGATGGACGACGGATCGGCGCCCGCCTCGATGAGGATGCGCCCGCACATGCGGCGCGCGTTGGCTAGACGTCCGGCATCCTGCGCCGTGAGCGGCTTGCGGATGGTGCCGTCGGCAAAGACGCCGCCCGACAGTTCGTCCTTGAGCTTGATCATCACGCCAAGGAGGTTGCCCCACCGCGGCCACATGAGCAGCGGTTTGATGCCCACGCGCGCGGCGCCCAGCGGGTACAGCAGCCACGGATCAATGAGCGTCGAGAGCATGTAGCCCTCGTCGTCGTTCTCCCAGGACCAGGTCATCGGCGGCTCGTTGCCGGTACCCTTCTCCTTGTCGAGGCCGTAGACCATCACGGTGGTGTCCATCGCCATGCGGTCGCCGGCCTGCGCCAAGCCCGATGCCTGCAGGATGCGCGGCGACCCGATGCCACCGGCGGCGATCACCACCACGGGCGCGGTGGCCGTGAACGACCGCCCGCCCATGCGGCCTTCGATGCCGCGCACACTGCGGCCATCCACGAGCACGCGACTGACGCGCGCTCCGGTGTGCAGCGTCGCGCCGGCGCGCACCGCATCGTCAATCCACTCGCCGGCGTTCCACTTGGCGCCGCATCGACAGCCGAGCATGCACGTGGCCGCGCAGGAAAAGTGCTTGGCGCGCCCGGGTGACATGAACTTGGGCTGCGCAAACCAGTCGTGGCCCAGTGCGCCGGCCGCTTCGGCGATGCGTGTGGACGCTGCGCCACGCAGTGGCGGGGGCAATGGCGCGATGTGCAGCTCGACTTCGGCCGCCGCGACCTCACTGCTGATATCGATGCGATAGGTGTCCTTGAGCCACGCCGGTGGCGGCGCGGCGCAGCCGCAGTACATCGACGTTGCCCCGCCCACCATCACCGGGCTGATGATGTTGAGCCCTTCCTCGGTAAAGAGGAAGCTCATTTTATCGGAGTAGACGATGGCCCCGGGGTACGTGCCGTAATGCGCGCGGCCGCGATGGTCGCGGCCCCTTTCGAAGATCAGCACACGCTTGCCGTGGCGCGCCATCTCGCGCGCCACGGTGGCGCCGCCCGGCCCCGATCCGACGACGATCAGGTCGGCGGTGAGCGCGGCGGATCCGCTCATCGGCACGCCGCTGCAATCACGGATTGGCCAGCTGGACGGTCGACAGGAAGACGATCCGCGCGAGGTCTTCCATGATCTCGGGGGTCAGCACCTGCCAGCGATCCTTGGAGGTGTGATAGCTGGCGTACGGCAGCGGCGGCGCACCGCTGACACCAATCGACACCGTGGGAATCTTCGCCCAGAGGAAATGGGCCGCATCCTGGCGCGGCCGGGCGAGGTTGCTGTTGGAGAATGCACTCATGGGCCGGTGTACGTACTGCGCGTTCGCCGCTTCCATCGCCGCGTAGATCTCGGGGTACTCCTTGCCCGACGAAACGCCGATGCGTTCGCCGCGGCCAACGCTCTCGAGGTTCAGGAACGCCTTGATCTTGGCGTTTGGCACCACCGGATGCGCCACGTAGTACTCCGAGCCCTTCACCGCCTGCTCCTCGGCCCCGAAAAGCAGCAGCAGCACGCTGCGCTTCATCGGCACCTTGGCGCGCGCAACCGCCTCGGCGGCGGCGAGCAGCACCGCCACGCCTGACGCGTTGTCGTGCGCGCCGGGCATCAGCTCGTGGTTATAGCCCAGGTGGTCGAGATGCGCGCCGAGGACGATGACCTCGTCCTTGAGCACCGGGTCGCTGCCCGGCAGGAGCGCGATGACGTTGGACCCGACGCCCTCAGGATGGTGCTCGGTGTTGTTCCAGAGCGTCATCGTCTTGCCAAGCGGCCGCGAGGCCGGCGCAAGCGTCTTGCGGATCTGGTCGATGGTCTGCGCATGCGTGACCGGCAGCCCCGCAAAGAGGTCGCTCATCACGCCGCGGCTGACGTAGGTGAGAATCAACCCCTTCACCCAGACGCCATTGGGGTTGGCGAGGTGATAGTCGTACACCATGCCGGCCGCGCCGTGGCGGGCAGCGTTCTTGATCTTGTAATCGTGGAAGGAATACGGCCGCCACTTCCTGAAGAGTGCCGTGTCGGGCTCTGGGCCCATCGGCGCTTCGGGTTCGACGACGACGATCTTCCCCTTCACGTCGACGCCGGCGTAGTCGTCGTATCCAAGTTCGGGCGCCGTGACGCCGTAGCCCACGTACACCGCCTCGGCCTTCACTCGGCCCGAGTCGGACGTGGAGCCCTGAAAGAAATCCTGCTCCCAGGTGTACGACTTCACGATCTCGCCACCGCCGGCCTGCGGCAGGTGCAGCGAGAGTTCCGTCCCCGGCCGCACCAGCGTGTACGGGTTCGCAAACTTCTGATACCAGGTGCCCTTGTCACCCGCCGGCTGGTAGCCCCAGCGCTTCAGCATCTCGACCGTCCACGCCGCGGACGAATCGTAGCCCGCCGTCCCCGTGAGACGCCCGCCGAACCGGTCGGAACTCAGCTCCTTGACCCAGTCGAGAATGGTGTTGCTCGACACGCCGTGCATCGTGGCAATGAGTCGTTCCTGCGGCGAAGCCGGCGCTTGCGGCTGACGCGTGGGAGACTGGGCCGCGAGCGCGGCGGCAAACAGGGCGCACAGCGGCACGACGGCCAGCGCGCGCATGGCATGACGATAACGTGGCAACACGGTGGTCCTCACAATGGTGAACTGCCTTGAGTCATCCTTCGCAGTACGCGTCCCGCCCGGCGCGCCGCTTCGGCGAGCCGCTCCGGTGATGTAATGATGGAGGCGCGGAAGAACCCCTCGCCCCCGTCACCCAGCGCCTTGCCGGCCAAGACGATGACGCCTTCCTCGTCCATGAGGCGCTCGTGAAACTCCATCGACTTCACGCCGGCCGGCAGCGGCACCCACAGGTACATCGACGCCTGTGGCACCGCCACATCGAAGCCTTCGGCGCGGAACGCCGCGACGGCGGCGTCACGCCGCACCTTGAACGTGGCGAGGTTGCCCGGCAGCCACTCGGCATGACTCTCCAGGGCGGCCACCCCGGCACGCTGCGCGGCGAGAAAGTGCCCCGTATCGACGAAGCTCTTCACCTTGCCAAGCGGTGTCGTGACCCTGGGCGCTCCCACCGCCCACCCCATGCGCCAGCCGGTCATGTTGTAGGTCTTGGACAGCGAATGGAACTCGATGGCCACCTCGCGCGCGCCGTCGATCTCGAAGATGCTCGGCGCCACGTAGCCGTCGAACGTCATCTCGCTGTACGCGTTGTCGTACACGAGCAGGATGTCGTGCGTGGCGCACCAGTCGACGACCTTCCTGAGATAGTCGCGCGGCGCAACGGCGGCGGTCGGGTTGTTGGGATAGTTCAGGTAGAGCAGCTTGGTCCGCGCGCGCACATCGGCGGGAATCTCGTCGACGTCAATGAGAAAGCTGGTGCGCGGCGTGATGGGGTACAGGTACGGCGTGGCGCTGCTGAGCAGCGTGCCGCCAAGGTACGCCAGGTAGCCCGGGTCGGGGATGATGGTGACGTCGCCCGGCTCGCAATAGATGAGTGCGAGGTGGGCGATGCCCTCCTTGCTGCCGAGCAGCGGCACGATCTCGGTCATCGGGTCGAACGCCTGCCCGAAGCGCCGCTGCATCCACGCGGCCGCCGCCTCGCGGTAGGCCGGCAAGCCCATCCCGAACCCGTAGCGCGACATGGTGGGGTCGAGGGCGGCCTCGCGCAGCGCCTCGACGGCCTTGGGCGGCGCCGGCAGGTCGGCGTCGCCTGCCCCGAGGTCAATGACGTCGACCCCTCGCGCCAGGAGTTCGCGCTTCTTGGGCGGAAGGGCGGCCAGCAGGTATGGAGGGAGCGCGGCGAACCGGGCGGCGTGGCGAGGCATGGGGGAAACTTGCATCATCGGACACGCCGCGACCACCTCGCGGGTCGCCGGATTGCCGTGCGGCACAGCCGCTCGCGTCATACGTTTAACACGCGTCGGGCTGCCCTGTGGCGCCCGCGCAGACGGCTTCCATTTTCTGCCTATCCCGCCAATGCCAGGCTTCACGAAGACCGTGCTCTCCCCCGCGGAGACACTCACGATCGCGCCGGAGATCGGGCGCCATCCCACGGCGCGTGTGTGGGTCTATCGCTACACACACGCCACCGAACCTTGGACCCTCAGCATCGCGACGCACGCGCAGCCGGGCTCGCGCATGCTCTCGCTGGGCGGGTTCCGCATCGCCCCCGAAACGCGCACCACACTTCCCGGCTGGAACTCCGACCACGAAGCCATCGATCTCGCCATCGGCATGGACGAGAAGGTCTTTTGGTCGCGCCTGCTCAAGGTGGGCGGTCCGCACGTGCAGCGCGATTTCTCGCGCATCGTCGGTGGCAAGTGCGTGATGCATCCGTCGGCCGGCGCGCGCGTGGGCGAGCCGCGTGATGCGTCGCTGCTCGATTTCGCCATCAAGTGCTTCAAGGACGTGGAAAAAGAGGGGTTCTTTCTCACCACGGGCCAGGACCTCGGCCACGGCATCATGAGCAACGGCACCACGGGCTCCCTGCGCTACCTCAACGAGCATTACAAGGGCAGCGTGATCTCGGACACGGGCGCGCCGACGGCCGAGGGGAATTACTGGATGCTGGTCGGCATGATGAAGGGCGCGGGCATCCCGCTCAAGGGCTCGATCATCGGCCTCATCGGCGCCGGCAACATTGGCCTGCACATCATTGACCGCCTGCTGCACGACGGCGCCACGCCGCTGGTGGTGGAGGCGCGCGCCGACGTGCGGGCCAAGTTGGAGGCGCGTGGCGTGAAGTGCTGGGCGCCCACCGGAAAGAACGTCTTTCTGGCCGAGCCCATGGACGCGCTGGTGCTCAACGCGGCGGGCAACTCACTGGACAGCGCCACGGTGGCCCGCTGCGCCGCCAACAAGCGGCTGATGGTCATCAACGGCTCCGAAAACCTGGTGATGCCCGATCCAGCGGACGAGGAAGTGCTGCGGGCAGCACACAAGATCTTCTGCCCCTGCGAATGCGCTGGCATGATGGGCTATCTGACGGCGGCCGAGGAGTACCTGAGCCATCTCGCCGGCGACGCGTTCCACCTGGACACGATGAACGATGCGGCGCGCGCGCTCGAAGCGCCGGGCGAGCGGGCCACGCGGCACGTCATCGAGGGCGGCCACGCGCTGACGATGGCGGAGGCGATGAAGAAGCTGTATGCGTAGACGGTAGACGGTACACGCCGGACGCGTTGGACGTGGCGGCTGTTAACGCATGGCGTCATGCCACGTCCAACGGGCAACCTACGCATCCCACTTACGGAATCCGCACCCGATGCCATCACGCAAGAAACAGAGTTCCCCCCGTGCGGCGCGGACCCCGCGCGACGGCACGCCACGCAGCGCCGCCGAGCGTTCCGAGATGCAGCAGCTGGGCCTGGTGTCGCGCGGGGGGTCGCCGCGCGCGGCGCCGCGCAACCGGCAGGCAATTGTCCCGCGCCTGGCCATGCGCGCCACGCCCATCCTGAACGAGGCGTTCGACTACGAACGGCCATCGTCGTTCGCACGCGGCATCCGGTACGAACCGGCCGACACGGTCACGCTGCTCATCTCGGGGACCGCCAGCATCGACGAGCAGGGCCTCACGCAGCACGTCGGCGACTTTCGCGCGCAGCTGTGGCGGACCTATCGCAACATCTCCGAACTGCTCGCCGCCGAGGGGGCCACCTGGCACGACATCGTGCGCACATCGTGCTACCTGCGCGACATCGAGCGCGACTATCGCGACTTCAATGAAGTGCGCACGGAGTTCTTCAACTGGCTGGGGCTCGACCCGCTGCCGGCGAGCACGGGCATTCAGGCACGCCTCTGCCGGGAGGACCTGCTGATCGAGATCGAGGCCATCGCCGTGCTGCCGCGCGACCGGCGCTGAGCGCCATGTCGATGCAGACGGGGCGCAGCACGGTGCGCGTGCGCGACGTGGAGTTCGGCGGCGACGAGGTGGTGCTCATCGCCGGGCCGTGCTCCGTGGAAAGCGAGACGCAGCTGCTCACCGTGGCACGCGCCGTACGCGATGCCGGCGCGCGCATGCTGCGCGGCGGAGCATTCAAGCCGCGCACGTCGCCCGACAGCTTTCGCGGACTCGGCGAAGAAGGCCTGAAGCTGCTCGCGCTGGCCCGGGCCGAAACGGGACTGCCCGTGGTCACCGAGGTCATGGACCCGCGCCTGATTCCCCTCGTGTCGCAGTACGCCGACATGCTGCAGGTGGGATCGCGCAACATGCAGAACTTTCCGCTGCTCGAGGAGCTTGGCCGCAGTCGCGTGCCGGTGCTGCTCAAGCGCGGCATGGGCAGCACGATTGACGAACTGCTCTCGGCAGCCGAGTACCTGTTCCGCGGCGGCAACGACCAGGTGGTGTTCTGCGAGCGTGGTATCCGGACGTTCGAGCCGTCCACGCGCAGCACGCTCGACCTCAATGCCGTGCCGATGCTGCGGCGGCGCTCCCTGCTGCCCGTCATCGTCGACCCGAGCCACGGCACGGGCCACGCATGGATGGTGCCGTCGCTGGCGAGTGCGGCGGTCGCGGTGCGCGCCGACGGACTGATCATCGAGGTGCATGCCAACCCGGCGCTCGCGCTGTCCGACGGCGCGCAGTCGGTGACGCCGGCCGAGTTCGACGCCCTCGCTCGCGAAGTGGCGGCCGTGGCCACGGCCATCGGACGTCACACGGCGGTCCCGTGCGGCGCCCGCTGATCCTGTGCGCGATCGTCGCGGCCGCGTCGGCCGCGTCAGCCGCACGCGGTGCGGCGCAGGTGCCTGCGCCGGCGAAGGCTCCGCCCAGGACGCCCGCATCGGCACCCGGTGCGGCGAGCGCCAAGTCGCCCGCCACCAAGCGCGCCGCGCCGCCTGCGCAACGCGCGGCGGCGCGCCCTGGCAGCAAGGCGCCTCGCGCCGCGCCCACGGTGCCGGTCACCATCGATGGCCTCGTCCTTGCCCGCCTGAAGGAGCTCGGCATACAGCCTGCGCCGATCATCGGCGACGCCACGTTCCTGCGCCGCGCATCGCTCGACGCCATTGGCACGCTGCCGACGGCCGCTGAGGTGCGCGCGTTCCTCGCCGACACCGATTCGCTCAAGCGGGCACGACTCGTCGACCGCCTGCTGGCACGCGAGGAGTTTGCCGACTACTGGGCGATGAAGTGGAGCGACCTGCTGCGCGTGAAGTCGGAGTACCCGATCAACCTGTGGCCCAACGCCGTGCAGGCGTATCACCACTGGATCCGCGCCAGCCTGCGCGCCAACATGCCGTTCGACGAGTTCGCGCGCACGCTGCTCACCGCATCGGGCAGCAACTTCCGCGAACCGCCGGCCAACTTCTGGCGCGCGGTGCAGAGTCGCAAACCCGATGCGCTGGCGTCGGCCGCCGCGCTGACCTTCATGGGCGTGCGCGCCGAGAAGTGGCCGCCCGAGCGCCTGGCGGCAATGTCTGCCTTCTTTACCCACGTGGGCTACAAGCCAACGCAGGAGTGGAAGGAGGAGATCGTCTATTTCGATCCCGACAAGGCGCCCACGCTTGCCGGGGCCACCGCGCCCGACGGCCGTGTGGTCACCATCGCCCCTGATCAGGATCCGCGCGCGGCATTCGCCGAGTGGCTGGTCACCCCGCAGAACCCGTGGTTCACGCGCGCCATCTCCAACCGCGTCTGGTCGTGGCTGCTCGGACGGGGCGTCGTTGATGAGCCCGACGATCTGCGGCCCGACAATCCGCCGAGCAACCCGGCCCTGCTCGCATACCTCGAGCGCGAGATGGTGACGGCGCACTACGACGTGAAGCGCCTGTTCCGCCTGATCATGACGTCCGACACCTACCAACGCGCGTCGGCCGGCGGCACCGCACTCGATCCGCGCGCCACGGCGAATTTCGCGTACTATCTGGAACGCCCCATCGAAGCCGAAGTGCTCATCGACGCCATCGACCAGGTGACCGGCACCACCGAAGAGTACTCGAGCCAGATTCCCGAACCGTTCACCATGGTGCCTGAGGACCGGCGCACGATCACGCTGGCGGACGGCAGCATCACCAGCCCGTTTCTGAAGACGTTCGGCCGGTCGCCGCGCGATCTCGGCATCGAGGGCGAACGGGACAACAAGCCGACCCCGGCCGAGCGACTGGCGCTGCTCAACTCGAGCCAGATTCAGGGCAAGCTCGACCGCAGCACGGTGCTGCAGGCGCTCCTTCGCGCCTCGCCCGACGCGCCGCAGCTCGTGACCAACCTGTACCTCGCCATCCTCTCGCGCCTGCCCACCGACGCGGAACAGAAGGCCGCGCTCGCGTACGCGCTGACGCCCGGCATCAACGCACGAACCGCCGCGCTCGACCTGGCGTGGGCCCTGATGAACACCCCCGAGTTCCTCTACCGCCACTAGCCATTGCCGAGGCAGACGACATGCCAATGAACAGGCGTGAAGCAATCAAGCACGGCGTGGTCGGCGCCGGCGCGCTGCTGTCCCAGCACTGGATGGCGCGCAGCCTGCTGGCCAGCCCGGCTCCGGAGGCGACGGCAAAGGCCGTCATCCAGATCTGGATGTGGGGCGGCCCGTCGCACCTCGACACGTTCGACCCCAAGCCCGACGCGGGCTACGACTACTGCGGCGCATTCACCAAGCCGATTGCCACCAACGCCGACGGCATGGTGATCAACGAGCTGCTCCCGCTGCTCGCCAAGCAAGCCGACAAGTACTCGTTGATCCGCGGCATGACGCACGGCATCAACGCGCATGAGACCGCGTCGTACACCGTCCAGACCGGACGCAAGTCCAACGGCCACGACGTCTACCCAAGTGCGGGAGCGGTGGTCTCGCTGTTCAAGGGATACGACGCCGGCTACAAGGGGCTGGTGCCGCCCTACGTGGTGCTCACCAAGCCGCAGGGGCGATTTGCCGAAGCGGGGTTTCTCGGGCCCAAGTATGCGCCGTTCGCCACCGGTGGCGACCCCGCGCAGGCGCGCTTCGTCGTCGACGGCGTCATCGCGCAGAACGTCACCGACGACCGACAGCGCGCGCGGCGCGACCTCCTGCGCCAGTTGGGGGCGCTCAATCGCGCGCCCGGTGCAGACTCGACGCTCGACGCCTTCACGCGCTCGGAGACGCAGGCCTACGATCTCATCCTCGGCGACGCCGGCAAGGTGTTTGATCTCTCGGGCGAGGCCGACGACCTGCGCGCACGGTACGGCCGCAACACCTTTGGCGCGTCATGCCTCGTGGCGCGACGGCTCGTGGAGCGCGGCGTCCCGTACATCACCATCAACTACGAAGGCTGGGACACGCACAAGCAGAACTTCCAGGTGATGCGCCAGAAGCTGCCGCAGCTCGACCAGGGCCTCGCGACGCTCCTGCAGGACCTCAAGGACCACGGGCTCCTCGACAGCACCATCGTCTGGTGCGGCGGCGAATTTGGCCGGCGTCCGCGCATCGACTGGGACGCGCCGTGGAACGGCGGCCGCAATCATCACGGCGCGGTCTTCTCGACACTCGTCGCCGGCGGCGGCTTTCGGGGCGCGCACGTGGTGGGCGCGTCCGACGCGCGGGGGGAGGAGGTGCGCGACCGCCCGGTGTCGCCAAGCGACCTCATTGCTAGCGTCTATCAACTGCTCGGCATCAATCCGGAAGCGAAGCTGCCCCACCCGCAGGGGCTCGACGTGCGCGCAATACCGGGCGCCGCCGAGGGCATGAGTGCGGGCGGCGTGCTGCAGGAGATTCTGTGACGCCTCGAGTCGTCGCACGCACTGCGCGCATGGGGTGCGCCGTCGGCGCCGCGATGGCGCTGATCGCCATCGCCCCGCATGCCGCCGCGGCGCAGCAGCGACTGCCCACGCCACGCGCGGGCTATGTGTATCCCGCCGGCGGCCAGCAGGGCACCACGGTGCAGGTGACTGTCGGCGGGCAGGCGCTCAACGGCGCCGCGTATGCGCTCGTGTCGGGCAGCGGCGTTCACGCGCGGGTCGTGAAGGTCGACCTTCCGATATTGGGCCAGGCGCTCGCCGCCAAGCGCGACACGGCGCAGGCGCTGCTCAAGCAACTGCAGGACCGCGGCGTGCCGGACCCTGCCGGTCGGCAGCGACTGCTCGCCCTGCGTGACACCATCAGCGACGCCGCGCGTCGGCAGGCCAACCCGGCGCTCGCGCACCTCGTCACGCTTGAGGTGACGATTGCCGCTGACGCCGAACCGGGCCAGCGCGTGCTGCGACTGCAAACACCGACTGGCCTCACCAACCCCCTTGTCTTCTGCGTTGGGCAGCTGCCCGAGTTCCTCGAGCGCGACGACAAGGCGACGCGCGCCGACGCCGAGCTGTCCATTGCGCTGCCGGCGACGGTCAATGGCCGGCTCGTGCCCGGCGACATCGGTCGGCGCGCGCCAGGCGGACGGCGACAGGCCGGCCAGTACGAGCCCGGTGACGTCGATCGGTATCGGTTTGCCGCGCGGCGCGGCCAGGTGCTCGTCGCGGCGGTGAGCGCCCGCGCGCTGATGCCGTATCTCGGCGATGCGGTGCCCGGTTGGGCGCAGACCACGCTCACGCTGTACGACGCCAGCGGACACGAGCTGGCGTACAACGACGACTGGCGGTTCAACCCCGATCCGGTGCTGCACGTCGTGGTGCCGGACGACGGCGAGTACGTGCTGGAGATCAAGGACGCGCTGTATCGCGGCCGCGACGACTTCGTGTACCGCATCGCCATTGGCGAACTACCGTTCGTCACCGACGTCTTTCCGCTCGGCGGGCGTGCGGGCGGGCGCACGGAGCTCACGCTTGCTGGATGGAACCTCGCGGCGACGCGCGGGGCCATCGAGGCGGCGGCCGCGACGCCGGGGGTGCACGTGGTCGGTAGTGCAGCCGGGGCGATCGTGTCCAACCGCGTGCCCTTCAGTGTTGACACGTTCCCCACGGTGGCCGCGCAGCCTGGCGCGGCAACTGCGGGGAGCGCGCAGTCGGTGAACCTGCCTGTCATCATCGATGGCCGCATCGACCGGCCCGGCGTTCGTCCCAGCTTTGCGTTCACTGGCCGCGCGGGTGACGTCGTCGTGGGCGACGTCACGGCCCGCCGACTCGGCTCGCCGCTCGACGCCGTGCTCGAGGTCGTCGACAGTGACGGACACCGGGTGGCCTGGAATGACGATCACGAGGATCGCGGCGCCGGCCTCGAGACGCATCACGCCGACTCATGGCTCATGGCGACGTTGCCCCGCGCGGGCACATACGTCGTGCGGCTCGGCGACGTGCAAGGCAGGGGCGGCGTGGAATACGCGTATCGCCTGCGCCTCAGCGCACCGCGCCCCGACTTCGAGCTCCGCGTGTCACCGTCGAGCCTCAACGTCAGTGCCGGCAACTCGGTGCCCGTCACCGTGACGGCCATTCGGCGCGACGGCTTTGGCGGCGACATCACGGTGTCGCTCACCGGCGCACCGGACGGCTTTACGGTGGCGGGCGGCACCATCCCGGCCGGACAGGACAAGGTGCGCATGACGCTCACGGCCCCGATGGTCACGCTGCAGGGGGCCACGCGCGGCGGGGGGTTGCAGACCATGCTGTTCGATCCCATCGCCGTCGGCTTCACGGGGCAGGCGCTGATCAATGGCACGGCGGTGTCGCACCGCGCCGTGGCCGCCGATGACGTGATGCAGGCGTTTGCGTATCGCGCACTCGTGGTCAGCGATGCGACGTGGGTGGCCGTGCTGGGGCGCGGCGCCATGCGAGGCGCGGCACGCATCGTCAGCGCGTTGCCGCTGCACATTCCGGCCGGCGGCACGGTGCAGGTGCGCGCCGCTGTGCCGCCGGCGTTCGCCATCTTCGACCATGTCGACGTGACGCTCAGCGAGCCGCCCGATGGCATCACCGTCGCCGATGTGACGGCCGGCGCCAATGGACTTTCATTTACCGTGCGTGGCGACGCGGCCAAGCTGAAACCCGGTCAGCGCGGCAATCTCATCATCGAAGTCAGCGGCGAACGCCCAGATGCGCCCAACGCCGCCAACGCGCGCAATGCGACGCCGCGCCCCGCCGCCCAACGCCGCGCCATCCTCGGCATGCTCCCTGCCATTCCGTACGAGATTGTGAAGTAGGCCGCGGGGCGCGCGGCGGGCATCGCCCGCCTGGTGCCTATCGCGTGAACTGCGTGGCGGCGAGCGACGCGCTCCACGCCGCGGGATCGCCGCACGACGCGCCGGCCGCGGCGCCGATCATCAGCGTGCTCGCGTCGGTCAACTTCACGTAGATGTGCGGCACGGACGGACCCGTGACTTGGTAGCAATACACGTTCCCGTCGGCCGTCACCCGGCTGAAGTCTGCATTCATGCGTCCCGTGGCGACGGGCGTGAACGTGTAGACCCCGACCGGAAGCGTCGGGATGGAAGCGCCAACGGAAAACGCGCCGACCCCCGGATTCACGTTGTCGTGCACGAGGGCAAGATGCGGCCCCTCCGACTCCGTCGCATCGAAGTACCAGCGCCCCTGCGCCGTGCCCGCTTGGTCCTGCATCACCGCGCCGCAGACGGGCGCCACGGTGCGCAGCGCGCCGCGCCCGCCAAACAGGGCGCCCAGCGTGCCCGCGACGGCCGCCGGGAAATAGTCGATCGGACAGACCGTGTGGTTCGCCCCGAACTCGCCGCTCCCGCCCAGCGTGCGCGATGCATTGACGTATGCCAAGGTCGGCACCCGCCGATCGTAGGCACCAAAGTCGAGCGCGCCCGTTGCCCCCAGCGTGCCGATGGCCGCCCCGGCCGTCCGCTTGATGTTCACGTCCTTGTAGCATTGGGTGTAGGTGGACGTGCCGATGACGTACGACGGATTGCAGGCTCCAGCAAATGAACCGACGTCGGCCAGGAGGTCGGGCGCGAGCAAGACCACGTGATAGAAGTAGAACATCACATCGGCGCAGGCGAAGAACTTCACGATGTAGTCCGTCGACGTCTGGCCGCCCGTCACCTGCGTCTGCTGCCCAACCTGCGCGATGGTGATGCTGCCCGGCGCAACGACCGCAGCCCGGCCGCCGCCGGCCTGATAGAAATAGATGTGGTCAGATGGGAACACGTGCCCCGGCGGATTCAGGTTGCCGAGCGGCGCGATCTCCAAAATGGCGCTGGGCACAATGGGCGACTGCGTGAGCAGCGTCGACCCCAGGCACGCAGAGACGCCCGACGGCGGCCCCGTGATGGCCAACGCCGACGAATCGCCCCTGCCACCGCACGCCAGCGCTGCCCCGGCGCCGGCTGCAAGGAATGCGAACACCATCGTCCGCCCCGCCATCGTGATGGCCATGGTCCTTTGAGGATTGGCGCCGCACGCAGGAACTTCCGTGTCGGCGGTCACAGTCGTCCGCCACGTCGGTCACTTATCTATAACGTCACCTCTCCGATACTACTGAAGTTGCCCAACTCGCTGCCAGTCACCGTGCCTGCATCCATGCGCCGCATCGCGGTACGCTTCACGCTGCTCGCCAGCGTCGCCGCCTGCGGGGGCGGCGGCACGACCGAGCCGACGCCTGCTCCCCAGCGACCCGTCACGTTCATCGGCGGCGTCTGGACCCAGCCCGTGCCCAGCTGGGGTTCGCCGGTGCGCCTCAACCTCCCCGTGGCGATCGGCGACATCCTGCTCGGTCCCGGCAACGGCCTCGGAGCGTTTGGCGGACATCAGGGCGGACACGTGGAAGGACTGAACCACATCTGGATTCCCACGCGCCTTGGCATCCCCGTGCGCAGCTGGGCGGCTGGCACTGTCACCCGCATTCAGGACATGGGGCCACGCGGCACGCCCGACGGACGGCACGAGTATTTCGTCACGATTGACTATGGGCAAGGGCTCATTGGTCAGCACATGGACGTCGACCTGCCTCTGGTGAAAGTCGGCGACACCGTGAGCGAAGGGACAGCCGTCGGCACCATGACCGGCAGCGCCGAGTTCATGCTCATCGACAACCGCCGCACCGATGGCGAGCGCACTGGCGGGAGCACCGGCTCCCCGGTGTCGCCATTCGACTACCTGCGCGACGACGTCAAGGCAGCGCTGGTGGCACGGCACGTCACCGAGGTCGTCACGCCGTACTTCAGCACCGGCGCGTCGGCCGGCAACGCGCGCCCGTGGGAGCCGTACCTCACCAACCCGATGCTCTTTCACGCCGATCATCGCGGCACGTTCGTCGGTGAGTGGATTCTCACCAACAAGAGCTGGCGCGTCCCCGACGCGGTGTACTACGACGTGATGGTGCTCTTCGACGTGACCAACCCGTACGGGCACTTCCAGCGCGCGGAGTTGATGGATCACGACTGGTCCGCAGCCGGCAACAAGCAGGTCACGTCGGGCGCATGGCTTGCCGCCGACGGGGTCGGCACGCTGGTGCTCACGCTCGAGTACGGGGGCACGTGGTACGCCCTCTACCGCGTGGACGAGAGCGGCGGCCGGGCGCGGCTGACCATGGAGTGGAGACGGGGCGCGTATCCCGCCGCGATTACGGCGAACGCGGCCGTCTACACCGAACGCGGGCCGATCTACCTCAGCGGCGACGCGAGCGCGCTGGGACTCGGGCGCTGACACCCCGTTGCGCGCGTCGTCCTCCGCGCACATCGTCCACCGTGACTCACCCCCGCACCGCGCCACGTCCCTGACTCCACGGCATTCGGCATGACACGCATGACTCAGGGCCCCCTTCGAGAAATCCTCGCCCTGGCGCGCGGCCGGTGGCGCGAGGTCGGCATCGTCGCCACGCTGGTTTCGTTCGGCACGCTGGCCGCGCTCGTCGAGCCGTGGATCTATTCGGCGATCATTGACGACATCGCCGGGCTGCTCGTCTCCGACGACACCAACGAGCTGGTCGGCCGCTTCGCGCAGGACGTGCTGCAGACGGCGGCGCACATCGGCGAGAGTGCGCTGCGCATCGTCACCATGCCGCTGCGCGCCTCGCTCGACCTCGAAGCACGCACCCTGCCGCAGGCGTTTGCCACCGTGGCAGCGGGCGCCGTCCTGATGGTCGTCGTGCGGCTCGTGTCGCAGTGGTTCGCCACGATGGGCGAGAACCGCGCCCTGCGGCTCGGCAGCGACATCGAACGCGACTTCATCACGCGCACCTACCGGCACGTCCTCCACCTGCCGCTCGAGTTCTTCAACCGGCGCGCCACCGGCAAGATCGCCAAGCAGGTCGACCAGGCGGGCGAGATCTCGCCCATCGTCACCGGCATGGCCCACGAGGTGTGGCCCGAACTGTTCACCCTCGTGGCCATCCTCGTCATCATGTTCTTTGTCGACGCCACGCTCGCCCTCGTGACGCTCGTCTCGGTGCCGGTGTACGCGGTGGTCACGTGGCGCATGGTGCGCGCGCTCGACGCCGACATGGACGGCTACTACGGCGCCTGGGAGGACATCTCGGCGCGCATCCAGGAAGGCATCTCGGGCATCAAGACGGTGCGCGCGTTCGGCGCCGGCGAGCACGAATCGCGGCGGCTGGCCGCCATGCTCACCGACGCCTACGACGGGTACGTCACCCGTCAGCGGCTGCAGAAGCGCTATGCGATGTGGCAGGGCGGCGTGGTCGTCACGTCGCAGGCCGGCGTGCTCGCGCTCGGCGGCTACCAGGCGCTGCAGCACGAGCTCACGCCGGGCACCGTCGTGCTCTTTCTCACCTACCTCGTGCAGCTCTACGCGCCCATCGAGTCGCTCACGCACCTCTACACGCAGATGCAGCAGCACATCGGATCCCTGCGGCGCGCGCAGCGGCTGCTCGCCGAGCCCGAGGGCGCCGGCGAGTCGCTGCCGGCGCTCGTCGCGCCGCGTGGCGCCATCGAGCTGCGCGACGTCACCTTTGCGTACGACGGGCGCACCCCCGTGCTGCAGGGCGTCTCGTTCCGCGTCGAGCCCGGCGAACGCGTGGCGCTGGTGGGGCCATCGGGCGCCGGCAAGACCACCATCACCGACCTCGTCGCCGGGTTGTACCGGCCGCAGCGCGGCGCCGTGCTGGTGGACGGCGTTGACCTCGCCACCGTGGCGCCGTCGTCCATCCAGCAGCTTATCCGCGGCGTCGCCGTGGACAGCATGCTCTTCCGCGGCAGCATCGCCGACAACGTGCGCTATGGCCGGTTCGATGCCAGCGATGCCGACGTGGCGCAGGCCGTCACGCTGGCCGGGCTCGCGAAGTTCGTCGACCAGTTGCCCGACGGGCTGGGCACCACCGTCGGCGAGCGCGGCGTCCAGCTCTCGGCCGGCGAACGCCAGCGCATTTTGCTCGCGCGCGCCTTCCTCGCCCAGCCTACCGTGCTGCTCCTCGACGAAGCCACCGCCAACCTCGACTATCGCACCGAGGCCATGGTCAAGGAGGCCCTCTCACGCGCCGCCAGCGGCCGCACGACACTCATCGTCGCGCACCGCAAATCGATGCTCACCGATGTCGACCGCATCGTGGTGATTCGCGATGGCCGCGTGGAGCAGGAAGGCACGCCCGACGCGCTGCGCGCCGTCGATGGCTACTTTCGGCAGATGCTCGAGGCCGACGACAGCCGCTGAGCCCGGTCGCGCGCTACAGGCTCCACGCCGCCGGTTCACGATCCCAGCGATGCGCGCGCAGCACGGCACGCGTCCGTGCGCCCAGCGCGCCGCGCGCCACCGCCGCGACGTTGGCGTGCACATGCGCGGGTCGCCGCATGCCCGGAATGACCGTGCTCACCTCGGCGTGCGACACCGTGAACCGCAGCGCCGCCTCGGCCAGCGACAGGCCGGCCGGCAGCACCGAGCGCAGCGCGTCCACGCGCTGTACGGTCGGCGCGAGATTGCTCGGGCCAAAGTAGGTGCGGCGGAAATCGCCTTCGGGAAAGGCCGTGTCGGCGCGCAGTTGTCCGGCCAGCGACCCTTCGTCGAACGGCACGCGAGCAATCACCGCCACGCCCAGGGCGCGGCAGGCAGGAAAGAGCGTGTCTTCCGGCGCCTGGTCAAACACATTGTAGATCACTTGCACGGCATCGACGAGGCCCGTGGCCAGTGTGTCGAGGCAGTTCCACGGCTCCCACCGGTTCACGCTGACTCCCACGGCGCCAATGAGGCCCTCGCGGCGCAGATCGTCCATGATGCGCTGCCACCGCTCGTCGCGCGCCCACGCGTCTTCCCACACGTGAAACTGCAGCAGGTCAATGCGCGCGAGCCCGAGGTTGGCGAGCGACTTCTCGGTGTATTCGCGGATGTGGTCCGGCGGAAAGCAGTCGTCCAGCGTGAACTCCCGCCGAGACGGCCAGACGAGGTTCTTTGGCGGAATCTTGGTGGCCGTGTACAACCGGTGTTCGGGATGCGCGCGCACGAGCGCCCCGAGCACGCGCTCGCTCGCGCCACGACCGTACCCCCAGGCGGTGTCGAAGAAATTCACGCCGGCGGCCACCGCCGCTTCGAGGGCGCGCGCCACGTCCGCGTCGTCGGTCCCCGACCAGCCGGCGAGCCCCCACATGCCATAGCCGAGCGTCGAAACGGGCCAGCCGAGGCGGCCGAAGGTGCGGGTGGCCATCATGGCTTCACTCCGTGGGGACGCCCCACGTAGATGACGTGCTGCGGCCTCGACGTCGCGCGCGCCCCCACGAGCGTCGCCTCCACCGTGAGCCGCGCGCGCCGCAGCGCCGTGGCAAACGCCCGATCGGTGTCCGCCGACCAGTACGCCAACTGGCCGCCAGGACGGAGCGCTGCACGTGCCGTCCGGATGCCCGCGTCGCGGTAGAGCGCGGCATTGCCCGCCGTCGTCAGCGGGTCGGCGCCGTTATCCACGTCCAGCATGATGGCGTCAAAGGCTCCGCGCCGATCGCGCATCACCTGCGCCACGTCGCCGGGCACGAGTTCCACGCGCGCATCGCGCAGCGCGTCGCAGGCAAATGGATAGTCCGGGTTGCGGTTCCACGCGATCACCTCGGCGACAAGCTCTGCCACGACCACCACCGCATCGGACGGGAGCGCCCGCAATGCAGCCTTCAGCGTGAAACCCAGGCCCAGGCCACCAATGAGAACCTGCGCGCCCGGGCGCGCGCCGAGCGAGGCGCACGCAAGCTGCGCGAGCTGATCTTCCGAGTGGTGGCGGCGCGTCGACATGAGGTCCACGCCGTTCACGCGGATCACGTAGTCGCCATCATGCTCGAGCAGCGCGAGCACCGTGCCGTCGGGCGCCACCGCCTCATCCAGGCGTCGGACCGGCTTCACGGGAGAGTCAGACAGGTCGTCATGGGGTGAAATGTAGCGGCCGCTGCGCGCGGGGCGAGCGTCCGGCATATTAGGCGGCGTGACTCCTTCCCTCCCGACCATTGCCCCACGCCGCATCGTCGTCGGCACGCGGGCGCACGCCGAGATCATTGCGGCACTGCGCACCCAGCGGCCCGACCTCGAGTTCCGCGGCGCCGCACACACCGACGTCACCGACGGCGACCTCGCGTGGGCCGACACCTACCTCGGCTTCAAGCGTCCGCCCCGCGCCGCGACCATGGGCAGCGTACGCTGGGTGCATTGCACCGGCGCGGGCGTCGACTCGTGGCTGGCGCCGGTCGCACTCCATGCATCCATCCTGCTCACGCGCACGCCGGAGTCGTTCGGACCGGCCATCGCCGAGTGGGCCGTGGCGCGCATCTTTGCCTTCCAGCAGCAGCTGCCCGACCTCGCCGCCGCGCAGCGAGACCACCGCTGGGCGCCACGCGACGTTCCGCGCGTCGCTGGATCGCGCGCACTGGTGGTCGGCACAGGCGATGTGGGAAGCGCGATTGCCCGTGCACTCTCGACGCTTGGCGTGACCGTCACCGGTGTATCGCGCACGGGAGCCGCGGAACCTGCCACCACCCCGTTTCACTCCATGCACCGCGTCGAGGCACTCTCCCGACTCGTCGGTGACAGCGACTGGATTGTGCTCGCGCTCCCCGACACGCCGGCCACGCGCGGACTATTTTCGCGCGCCGTCCTGGAATGCTGCCGCGGCGCCGTGCTGCTCAACGCCGGCCGCGGTGCGGTACTCGACGAAGCGGCGCTTCCCGAAGCCCTCGACCGCGGCTGGCTGCGCGGGGCCGCGCTCGACGTCTTCACCGAAGAGCCGCTCCCGGCGTCGTCTCCACTGTGGGATCATCCCCGCGTGATGATCTCGCCGCATTGCTCGGGTCCGACCTCGGTCGCGGGTGCGACCAGCGGTTTCCTTGAATGTCTCGCGACGCTCGAGCGCGGCGAACGGCCACGATGGGTCGTCGATCGCGAGCGGGGGTACTGACCATGGCCGATCGCCGTTCGTTCCTGTCGTCGCTCGGCGCCCTCTCGGCCGCCGGCTTCATGGCCCCCAAGGCCCTCGCGCAGGGCATGCGCGCCGCACGCGGCGGCGGAGATCCCGTCGTGCCGCGCGGTCTTGCCACCGCCGCTGACATCCTGCTCGAACCGGGACTCACCTACCTGCAGACGGGTTCGCTGGGGCCGACACCGCGCCCCGTGATGGAACGCACCATCGCCGTCTGGCGCGAACTCGAGCTCGACCCGACGTCCCAGGGCTACGGCCCCATCGAGACCGCCATGGAGCAGGTGCGCGCCAAGGCCGCCGCGTTCATGGGATGCGCCACCGACGAGCTTGTACTCACGCGCAGCACCTCCGAAGGCCTCAACTGGGTGGCGCAGGGCATCAGCTGGTCGGCGGGCGAGCGCATCATCACCACCGACCAGGAGCACCCGGGCGGCCGGGCCTGCTGGGACTGGGTGGCACGCAAGTACGGTGTGCATCTCGACGTCGTCGCCATTCCGCCGGGCGAGAACAACCCCGCCGCCATCATCGAGCAGTTCGCCGTCCGCCTCACGCCCAAGACGCGCGTGTTCGCCTTCTCGCACCTGCTCACGTCGACCGGGCTGCGCATGCCCGTGGCGGAACTCTCGGCGCTTGCACGGCGCGCCGGATGCATGAGTGTCGTCGATGGTGCGCAAGCCGTCGGTGGCGTGGCGGTGGACGTGCACGCCCTCGGCTGCCACGCGTACGCCACCAGCGGCCACAAGTGGCTGCTCGCGCCCAAGGGCACGGGCGTGCTGTACCTGGCGCGCGACCTTGCCGGCCGCGTGGACCCCATTGCGCTGCAGAGCGGGCGCGAGGCGTACACCGCCTCGTCGGGAGTCACCAGCCTGCCCAGCGTGCACGGACTCGCCGCGGCCATTGCCTACCACGAGGCCATTGGTACGGCAAAGATCGAGGCGCACAACCTCGCGCTCGGCCGCTACCTGTGGGACGCGCTGGTGCAGGTGCCGAAGGTGCGCGTGGTGAGCGCGGCCCCGGGGCCGCTGGCGTCGCCGCTGCTGACGTACGAACTGCCGCGCGACGTGCACGCCGGCGACCTGCAGCAGCGCCTGCTGCTGAAGCACCGCGTGCTGGTGAAGGTGGTGCCGACGAACTTTCTCATCGGCCACCGCATCTCGACGCACCTGTTCAACACCGAGCGCGACGTCGACGCGCTCATCGCCGCGCTCCGCGCCGAGCTGGGCTAGCGCTCCTGGTCGGCCGGCAGCGCCGGCAGCGCCGGCACCTGCCGCCGGTTCGACTCCGCCAGCAGCTGCGTGACAAAGCGCTGGCCTTCGCCGAGCCGCTCGACCTCGATGGCCACGGCCTCGATGCCGCGCTCGATGTTCGTCATGCGGTCGGAGAGATCGGAGGGAATCGCCGGTTGCCCCTGCGCGGCGCGGCGCCAGATGCGCCGCGCGTACGCGACGGAGACGGGGATCAACAGCACCATCGACATCCCGAGGCCCGACATTACCATCACGCCCGGCGGAATGTCGTTGTTTGACGTCGGTTCCTGCACGACCACGCCAGGAATCGCGGCGCGGTTGGCCACCACGGCATCGGCAGCAGCCAGCTGCTTCTCGACGTCGGCGATGCGTGCATCGGTGGCGACGAGGCGTCCCTCGATGCCCTTGATGTCCGTTGGGTTCGTGGCCTGCTGCAGTTGCGACTGCAACTGTCGGCGTTCGCCCTGCAGCTGGTCCACCTGATTGCGCAATTCGCGACGTGACAGTCGCGCCGCCTCGTACATCTCGGTGGCGGTCGGCGCAGAACGGGCGGGCGGAGCGGGCGCTGCCGTCTGCGGCGTCGGGACGGGCTGTGGCATGGCGATCCTCAGGACGGACGTCGTACGGTGACTGCCTAACCTACGCGGTGGGCCCACCGAACGTGTCGCCCGCTGAGTGCCGCCGGATGATGCCCGTGGCACGAATTTGGTCACGCTTGACGCCTCTCTCCCTGGCACCATTTCGCATCCATTTCGCATCCACCGGAGAACACCATGGCCTTTACTTTCCTGCATCAGCTGCCTATACTCATACCAATGAGTCAACGCCTGCAAGTTCTCCTCGACGAGTCGGAGTTCGCCGAGATCCGCCGCATCGCCCGTCGGCACCACATGACGGTGGCCGAGTGGGTGCGGCAGGCCCTGCGAGCGGCGCGGCGTGACGAGCCGGCGGCCGAGCCGCGCCGCAAGCTCGCCGCGGTGCGCGAGGCGGCGCAGTACGCGTACCCGACGGCCGACATCGACGTCATGCTCGCTGAGATCGAGCGCGGGTATCTCGAGGGCGCACCGTGATCTTTGTCGACTCCAACATTCCCATGTACCTCGTCGGGG
>JANYJW010000041.1 GCA_025361705.1 Gemmatimonas sp. | reverse complement strand
CCCGACCATCGCAACCGCATACCCATGGGGATGCGCTGCCTGCTCATCGAACACGAGAGCGGGCTGGTGCTGATCGACACCGGCGCCGGGAACAAGGAGACGCCGAAGTTCCTCGACATCTATGGGATCGAGAATGACGGTGGTGGTGATCGCACGATGCTCGAAGCGGCGATTGTCGCGGCGGGGCACCGTCCGCAGGATGTGTCGTTGATCATCAACACCCACCTGCATTTCGACCACGCGGGCGGCAACACCGCCATTGAGGCCGACGGGCGCGTGGTCAGCGCGTTTCCCAACGCGCGCGTGGTGGTGCAGGCGGGCGAAGTGCACTACGGACTGCACACCAACGAGCGCACGGCGGCGTCGTATTTTCCGCGCAACTGGGAGCCCATCCGGGAGGCGGGGAAGCTGGACCTCGTGGAGGGGGCCGTGGAGATCGTGCCGGGCATCCGCACGCTGCCGACGCCGGGCCACTGCCCGTTCCATCAGAGCATCCTGGTCGACGGTGGTGGTGAGCGGGCCTGCTATCTGGGCGACGTGATTCCCACCAGTGTGCATATGCCGCTGCCGTGGATCATGGGATACGACGTGGAGCCGTTGCGGACGCTCGAATCGAAGCGTGCGCTGCTGGCATCAGCCCTGGCCGAGCAGTGGCTGCTGATTTTCGAGCATGATGCGACGGTGGCGTGGGGGTATGCGGCGCATGATGGAAAGAACTACTTCCTTGAGGCTGCTGGATAGCCTGCAGGGGGGTGGCCCGACCGACCGCCAAGTGCCACGCCCGCATTGCCTTACCCGTTGACATCAGGCGCCGTCCCGACTAGCCTTCTAGAACAATCAGCCAAGTGGGTGAGCAGTTGCTCGCCCCACCCGTACGGCCACCGATGCGTGCATCGTGTGTGCTACCGGCGTCCCGAGAGAGGCAGCGAGCACCTGACGGTGCGCGTTTGTCGTCTGCGCGCGGATCCGGTCAATCGGGTCCGCGTTCTTGTTTTCTCCCTCTCGAGGTACCGAGTCATTCAGGACACCACCAAGCGGCCACCACGCGTCAACCGGCAGATTCGCATCAGCCCAGTGCGCGTGATCGGGGCCGACGGCTCACAGCTTGGCATCATGGAAGTCGATGCGGCGTTGTCGCAAGCCGTCGAGCAGGGGTTTGACCTGGTTGAGGTGGCGCCGCTCGCGCGTCCCCCGGTGGTCCGCATCATGGACTACGGCAAGTACAAGTTCGAGATGGCCAAGCAGGCGCGGCAGGCCAAGAAGAAGCAGCACGTGATCCTCCTCAAGGAAGTGAAGTATCGCCCCGGGATCGAGGACCACGACTTCGACACCAAGACGCGGCATGCCCGGCGCTTCCTGGGCGAAGGCAACAAGGTGAAGGTGACGTTGATGTTCCGCGGCCGGCAGATTGCCCACCCCGAGTTGGGGCGGTTGGTGGTTGACCGGGTTGCGACCGAGCTGGCGGACGTGGCGAAGGTGGAAGTGGACGCCAAGCTCGAAGGCAAGTCGATGACGATGATTCTCACGCCCAAGTAAGCGAGCCAGACACATGCCGAAGATGAAGCGACATAGCGGTGCCAAGAAGCGCTTCTCCATCACGGGGAAGGGCAAGGTGCGCCGCCTGAAGGCCTACAAGAGCCACATCCTGACCAAGAAGACTGCCAAGCGGAAGCGCAATCTCCGCCGGCCCGCCATCGTCGCCACCAACGGTGAAGCCAAGAACATCAAGCGCCTGTTGTCGGCGTAAGGAGAAGCCATGCCCCGCGTAAAGAACACTCCCGTACGCATCAAGCGCCGCAAGCAGGTCCTGAAGGCCGCCAAGGGTTACTTCGGCGCCCGCAGCAAGCTGTGGCGTCCGGCCAAGGAAGCGGTGGAGCGCGCCTGGCGCTACGCCTACCGCGACCGCAAGAACAAGAAGCGCGAGTTCCGTCGCCTGTGGATCATCCGCATCAACGCGGGTGCGCACCTCAACGGCCTGAACTACTCGAATTTCATGAGCGGCCTGATGAAGGCGGGCATCGAGATCGATCGCAAGGTCCTGTCGGACATCGCCATCCAGGATCCCGCAGCCTTTACGGCGCTCGCCGACAAGGCCCGCGCCGCGCTGACCGCGTAGTCCGCTACGCTGCAGGTGCAACCGGCAGGGGGGCCTTGGCTCCGCTGCCGGTTTTGCGTTGGGGCGGCAGATGGCAGATGGCAGATGGCAGATGGCAGATGGCAGATGGCAGATGGCAGATGGCAGATGGCAGATGGCAGATGGCAGATGGCAGACGGCAGATGGCAGATGGACGTGCGCATTCCCTTGACCACATATCAGGAGCAGCGAAACTCCATGCCTACGCACCTCGCTCGGATTGCCCGCGTCGGTGCGGTGTGCATCGGCTTCGCCGCAGTGGCGGGCTTGCCGTCGGCACACGCACAGGTCGCCCCGACGAAGACCTTCAGCAGTGGGCAACTGCTCACGGCGGAGGAATTCAAGAAGGAACAGTTGTATGTCGGTGGCGAGCGTGGGGCGGCTACCGCTTTTGGGCAGGTCACCGGACTGGCAGTGGCTGTTGACGGTGACGGCATCAAGATCGCCCCCGGCTTCGCGGTGACGCCGTTTGGCGAGCGCGTGGTGTTGCCGAGTCTGCAGCGTCTGGACACGCCCGTCGTCGATGGCAAGCGGTACGCCGTCGTGTGCGCGGTGTTGCGCGACGTCGGTCGGCGATGCCTCCTTCTGGCGGTCGTTGAGCGATCGCATGGCACGCTGCGCGTGACGAGGCCGTAGACGGAGCGCCGCTACGCATTCGATGATCGGGCGCCGCAGGGCGCACGCCCGCGCCACATTGTGCGCTAGATTTCGCGCATCCGCCGTCCAGCTTCTGTCCTCCGTCCTTCGTCTCCCGTCTCTCCCATGACCCTCGACGATTTCAAGAGTGCCGCCGAGTCGTTGCGCACCGACGGCCCTCCACAGATTGCCGCCGCCGCGACGCTCGACGCGTGGACCGACGTGCGCAATGCCCTCGTGGGGCGCACCAGCGGGCGCCTGTCGGAGCTGATGACCGCGCTCGGCACGCTCCCCAAGGAGGACCGCCGCGACGCGGGGCAGCTGGCCAACGCGGTCAAGCAGGAGCTCGAGGCGCTGCTCGAGGCGCATCACGTCGAACTCGCGCGCGCGCAGCAGCTGGGCCCGGCCATCGACCGCAGCATGCCGGGGCGCGCCACGTGGCAGGGCACGGTGCATCCGGTGTCGCTGGTCATCGACGAGGTCATCGAGATCTTCCGCGAGCTGGGCTTCACCATCGCCCTCGGGCCCGAAGCGGAGCACGCGTGGTACAACTTTGGCGCACTCAACTTTCCGACCGACCATCCGGCGATGGACATGCACGACACGCTCTACCTGGACGACCTGGTGCTGCGCACGCACACGTCGCCGGTCCAGGTGCGCACGCTGCAGCAGTATCCGCCGCCCATCCGCATTCTTGCGCCGGGCAACGTGTATCGCCGCGACTTCTTTGATCCGTCGCACGCGCCGATGTTCGCGCAGATCGAGGGACTCGTGGTCGACGAGGGCATCACCTTTGCCGACCTCAAGGCGACGCTGACGCGCTTTGCCAACCGGTTCTTCGGTGCAACGAAGACGCGGTTTCGTCCGTCCTATTTTCCGTTCACCGAACCGTCGGCCGAGATGGACGTGCAGTGCGGCGTCTGCAAGGGGAGCGGCTGCCCGGTGTGCAAGCAGAGCGGCTGGGTGGAGATTCTCGGCTCGGGCATGGTGCATCCTGCCGTGCTCGAAAACGCCGGCCTCGACAGCGAGCGGTACACGGGGTGGGCGTTTGGCATGGGGCCGGCGCGCACCGCGCTGGCCCGCCACGGCATTCCGGACATCCGCATTCTGTACGACGCCGATGTGCGCTTCCTGGAGCAGTTTGCCCGATGAACGTCTCCCATGAATGGCTCAAGGCCTTCGTTCCGCACACGCTCGGCGCCGAGCAGGTGCGCGATCTGCTTACCGCGCATGTGGCGACGGTGGAGGGATTCGAGCGCCTGCGCGCGGACCTCGCATCGTTTGTCGTGGCGCGCGTGGTGGAAACGGAGAAGGTGCCCGACACCAAGCTGTCGTTCAACAAGGTGGACGATGGCTCGGGGACGCTGCTCGAGGTGGTGTGCGGCGCGCCCAACGTGACGCTTGGCGCGATGTACCCATTTGCGCGCAGCGGCACGATGATGCCCGCGGGCTTCAGGATCGAGAAAAAGAAGATTCGCGGATTCACGTCCAACGGCATGCTCTGCTCGGCCCGCGAACTCGGGTTGGGCGAAGAGCACGATGGCATTCTCGAGCTGCAGACCAATGCCGCGCCGGGCACATCGCTGCTCAGCGTGCTGCCGATCGGCGATGTGCGGCTGGTGGTGGATGTGCTGCCCAATCGGCCCGACCTGCTGTCGCACATCGGCGTGGCGCGCGAAGTGAGCGCGCTGACCAGCGTGCCGATGCGCAGCGCACTCGACGCGATGCTGCCGGCGGACGCGGACGGCGCGGCGGCGGGGCGCGCCGTGGTGGTGGGCGAGGCGCAGCGTCACGCCACGCAGGGGGCGAGCGGTGGCGCGACGGTGCGGCGGGACGATCCGGACGGCTGCCCGCAGTATCTCGGCGCGGTCATTCGCGGCATCACCGTGGCGCCCAGCCCGCAGTGGCTGCGCGAGCGCGTGGAAGCGGCCGGGGTGCGCTCCATTAACAACGTGGTGGATGTCACCAACGTCGTGCTGCACGGGCTCGGTCAGCCGATGCACGCGTTCGACCTGGGGACGCTCGCCGATCAAACGGTGGTGATTCGCCGGGCGCGCGCGGGTGAGACGTTGAAGACGCTCGACGGCGTGGAGCGCGCGCTCACTCCCGAGATGACGATGATCGCCGATGCGCAGCGGAGCATTGCGGTGGCGGGCGTGATGGGCGGCCAGGAGTCGGAGGTCACCGACACGACGACCGACCTCTTTCTCGAGGTCGCGTACTTCGACCCGCAGCGCACGCGGCAGACGCGACGCGCGTTGGGGTTGTCGACCGACGCGAGCTACCGCTTCGAGCGCGGCATCGACCCGCAGGGGCTCGAGACGGCCATGCGCACAGCCATCGCGTTGATGGTGGCGGTGGCGGGTGGGCGGTTGGACGGCAACATCATGGCGACTGGCGCGGCGCCGGCGGCGATGACGGATGTGTCGCTGCGGGCGGCGCGGGTGGCGAAGGTGTTGGGGGCCTCGGTTTCTTCCGTGGAAATTCGCCAGTACCTCGAAGGGGTTGGGTTCGGGGTGCGGGGGCCTGGTATCGGGGGACGCGTGGAGGTGGGGGACGGGGACGAGGACGAGGAGTTCCTCGTTTCTGCTCCCTCGTGGCGGCGTGATGTGTCGCGCGACGTGGATCTCATCGAAGAGGTGGCGCGGCTGCATGGCTACGACCGCCTGCCAGACACCATCGAAGCGTATCGACCGACGACGGTGCCGGACCATCCGTTGCATGTGACGGGGCGACGCGTGCGTGACGCGCTCGTCGCGGCCGGGCTGTGCGAGGTGCGTCCGATGCCATTCGTGAAGGGCGATGACGCCTCGCACTGGCGCGTGACGAACCCGCTGGCCGAGGACGAGCCACATTTGCGGACATCGGTGCTGCAGTCGCTGGCATCGCGTGCGGAATACAACCTGACGCGGATGACGGGCGACATTCGGGTGTTTGAGGTGGGATCGGTGTTCTTGGGGAAAGGGCTCGCGCACGGTGTGGGCACGGGCACGGTGGACGAAGAAGTGCGGGTGGGCGTGCTTCTCATGGGGGCGCGGCATCCGCGGCACTTTGCGGACGGCGCTTCTCCCGCGATCGACGCGTGGGATGCGAAGGGGCTCGCCGAGCGTCTGGCGCGCGCCGCGTTCCCGGGTGCACCCATCGCCGTGGAAGCGGGCGAGGATCCTGCCTTGTGGAGCATTGGGGCGAGTGGCCGCATGGTGGGCACGGTCTGTCGCGTGTCGCTCGACGCGCCGGTGTGGGCATCGCCGGCGTTTGGCATCGAGATCACGTTGGGCGCCATGCCGGTGGCGCCTGTCGCCGCGCCGGGCGCGTCGGGGCACGCTGGGGTGCGACCCGCGGTGGCGCTACCGCCCGTGCCCGTGCGCTACGCGGCGCTCCCCACGACGCCGGCGGCGGAGTTCGACCTGGCGTTGCTGGTGCCTGACGACCTGCCCGCCGGCGACGTGGAGCGCGTGCTGCGCACCAGCGGCGGCGAGATGCTGGAGCGCCTTGAACTGTTTGACGAGTTTCGCGGCGCCGGAATTCCCGACGGCATGCGCTCGCTCGCGTGGCGGTTGACCTTCCGTCACCCGGAACGCACTCTACGCGACAAGGAGATCGACGGACGCCGGTCGCAGTTGCTCAAGTCCCTGGAGAACCAGCTCGGTGTCAAACCCCGCACGGCCTGACCTCCTCGCGTTCGAGGAGTTGAAGTTCCTCATCCAGCAGGTGGGCGAGGAACTGAGTGGATTCCGTAAGCGCGCTCAGGTGGCGGAGCAGCGGCTGAAGAGCATCGCGACGGGTGCGCCGAGCAGTTCGTTGCTTGGCGCCGAGGAGCGTGTGGCGCAGCTCGAGGCGGAGAACGCCCGGCTGCGCGAGCGGATCGCGCAGGCCGAGTCGCACGCGGGCAAGATGCTCGATCAGGTGCGATTCCTGCGGCAGCAGCACTCGGTGGAGGGCGGCGCATGAGCGTGATCAAGCACAGCACCCGCGTGACGATCTGCGGCGAAGACTACACCATCCGCTCCGACTCGCCGCCCGAGCACACGCGCCAGGTTGCTGCGTATGTGGACGCCAAGATCACCGAAGTGCTGGAGAGCGCCGCCGTGGTGGAGTCACACTAGGCGGCGATTCTGGCCGCCCTGCAGATCACCGACGAGCTGTTCGAAGCCCGGGCAGCGCACGCGGACCTCGCAGAGAAGATGGAGACGCTGTCGGGGGAACTGCGGCGGTGGCTGCCGCCGGCCAGACGGCAGGGGTAGTCAGGGACGATTCGGGTGTGGGTTCGGCGTGCGGGGCTTGGTTCGGGGTGGGTGGGGTGCGAAGGGCGTAAGGGTGGAGTTCTTTGTGCGGCATCGGGGGAGGTGCTCCCCATCTCGCCTTCCGAACTCCGCTCTCTTTTCGTTTCTGGGCCACTGTACCCCGAACGCGCGCCCATTCGGCTGCTTCCGTTGCGATGCCCGCCCACGACCAGTACTATTGAGTGTGTCTCGGAGTCCGAGCGCGTAGGTACAAGCGGCCTCGGCAGTTAGCCCGTCCCACTGCGCCCCTTTCGTCGGGGCCCGGTCGGCTGAGCGTCCTGCCCAAGGCGTGCGTGCCGCGCGCATCCCGCTCCGGACCGTTCCCATATAGCGGCGCTCAGGTTGCGCTGACCCCTGGAGCATAACACATGTCGTTCCAAGTGCTTATTGCCGTGATCACCGGCGTGGTTGGTGCAGCCCTGAGCGTGATCACGTTTGTGGTTGGCCGCAAGAAGGGCGCTTCGGCCGAGCGCGACGCCCGCAATGCGGCGCGTGAAACCGCCGAACAGATGTCCAAGCGGATCATCGGCGAAGCCGAGCGGGACGCCGAGGCGATGAAGAAGCAGGCCGTCCTCGCGGGCAAGGAAGACGTTATGAAGGCCCGCGAGGAATGGGAGGCGGAGGCCCGCCACCGCCGCGGCGAGATCGAGATTGAGGAAAAGCGGCTGCTCGACCGCGAGTCGCAACTGGACAAGAAGGTGGAGTTGCTCGAGCAGCGCGACCGCGACATCGGGCGCCGGGCCAGCGACCTGGGCCGCAAGGAAAAGGGCGTCGAGGAGAAGCAGGCCGAGCTCGACAAGATGGTGGGCGATGAGCGCCGCCGCCTGGAGCAGGTGGCCGGCCTGTCGGCGCAGGAAGCCAAGGCCGAGCTGATCAAGCGGATGGAGGAGCAGGCGCACGCAGACGCCGCCAACAAGATCCGCGAGATCCGCGAATCGGCCAAGCGCAATGCCGACCGCGAGGCCAAGAAGATCGTGGCGCTGGCAGTGCAGCGCATCGCGGCCGAGCATACGAGCGAGATCACGCAGACCGCGGTGGCGCTGCCCAAGGACGAGATCAAGGGGCGCATCATCGGGCGCGAGGGGCGCAATATCCGCGCGTTCGAGCTGGCCACCGGGGTGGACGTGATCATCGACGACACGCCCGATACGGTGGTGATCTCGTGCTTCGACCCCGTGCGCCGCGAAACGGCGCGCCTGGCGCTGGCGCGGCTCATCGAGGACGGGCGCATCCATCCGGGGCGCATCGAGGAAGTGGTGGAGAAGGCCCGCAAGGAAGTTGAAGCGGGCATCATCGAGACGGGCGAGCGCGCGGCGTACGACGTGGGGATCCACGGCCTGAACCCCGAGCTGATCAAGCTCATCGGGCGCATGAAGTGGCGCACGAGCTACGGGCAGAACATCCTGGACCACTCCAAGGAAGTCGCGCACCTGGCGGGGATCATGGCCGCCGAGCTCGGCCTCGACGTGGCGCTCTGCAAGCGCGGCGCGTTGCTGCACGACATCGGCAAGGTGCTGACGCACGAGCACGAGGGCACGCACGTGCAGCTGGGCGTGGAGCAGGCCACCAAGTACGGGGAGAGCCCGTTCGTGGTGAATTGCATTGCCGCGCACCACGACGACGTGCCGCACGAGAGCGAGGAATCGGTGCTGGTGCAGGCGGCGGACGCCATCAGCGGGTCGCGCCCCGGCGCACGCCGCGAGGCGTTTGAAACGTACGTGAAGCGGCTCGAGGGGTTGGAGAAGATTGCCTCGAGCTATCGTGGCGTGGACCGCGTGTTCGCCATTCAGGCGGGCCGCGAGATTCGCGTGATCGTGAACCCCGAGGATGTCGACGACCTGCGGATGCAGTCGCTCACCGACGAGATCGCGCGTCGGATCGAGGCGGAACTGCAGTATCCGGGACAGATCAAGGTCGTGGCCATCCGTGAAAAGAGGACGGTGGACATTGCCCGCTGAATTGATCGACGGCGTTGCCGTCGCCAAGCTGGTGCGCGCCGACGTGGCGCGCGACACGGCCGCGCTGGTGGCGCGCGGCGTGACGCCGGGACTCACCGTGGTGCTGGTTGGGGACGACCCGGCGAGCGCGGTGTATGTGCGTGCCAAGGAAAAGGCGTGCCTGGAGGCCGGCATGAATGGCAGGACCATTCGCCTGAGCGCCGACACGCCGCAGGCCGACCTGCTGGCGCTGATCGACACGCTGAACGCCGATCCGACCGTGCACGGCATCCTCGTGCAGATGCCGCCGCCGAAGCACATCGATCCGCAGGCGGTGATCCTCCGTATTTCGGCGGCCAAGGACGTCGACGGATTTCACCCCGTGAACGTGGGCCGCGTCTGGATTGGCGAGAAGAGCGGCTTTGCGCCGTGCACGCCCGCCGGCGTCATGGTGCTGCTCGAGCGCGCCGGCGTGCAGGTGGCAGGGGCGAATGCGGTGGTGCTGGGCCGCTCGACAATTGTCGGCAAGCCCATGACGTCGTTGCTCGTCAACGCGAGTGCCACGGTGACCGTCTGCCACTCGAAGACGAAGGACCTCGCCGCAGTGACGCGCGGGGCCGACATCCTGATTGCCGCCATTGGCAGGCCGGAGTTCGTGACCGCCGACATGGTGAAGCCGGGTGCCGTGGTCATCGACGTCGGCATCAACCGCGTGGACGACGCGTCGAAGGAGAAGGGGTACCGCATTGTGGGAGACGTGCAGTTTTCTGGCGTGCGCGACGTGGCGTCGAAGATCACGCCGGTGCCGGGTGGGGTGGGCCCGATGACCATTGCGATGTTGCTGCAGAACACCGTGCGCGCAGCCACCCAGGGGCTTGCGTGACGGCTCGCCGCGGCGGCGCGCCGCGGCGTGGGACGGCGCCGTCGCTGTTTGACGGCGCCGCGTCGTCTGGTGCCCGCAGTGGCCCGGACATGAGTGATGCGGCGCCCGGCGAGTCGCCCGAAACGGCCTTCCCGGTGGCCGCACTCACCCAGATGGCCAAAGAGGTGCTCGAGGGGGCGTTTCCGCCGCTCTGGATTCGCGGCGAGGTGAGCAACTTCACGGCGCACCGCAACGGGCACTGGTACTTCACGCTCAAGGACGCCACAGCCGCCGTGTCGTGCGTGGTCTGGTCACGCGATACAGTGCGCATCCCCGCGCCGCCCGATGAAGGCATGCAGGTGATGGCGCACGGCCAACTGTCGCTGTACCCGGCGCGCGGACAGATGCAGTTCATGGTGCGCGCCATCGAGGCCGAGGGCGAAGGCCTGTGGCGCAAGGCATTCGAGGCCACGCGCGCTCGGCTCGACAAGGACGGTCTCCTCGACCCAACGCGCAAGCGGCCCATTCCGCGCTTTCCGCGGCGCGTCGCCGTGATCACGAGTCCCGACGGCGCGGCGTTGCACGATATCCGTTCGGTGATTGCACGCCGCAACCCGGCGGTGGACATCGTCGTGATTGCTGCGGCCGTGCAGGGCGAGGCTGCGCCGGCGTCGCTGGTGGCTGCGCTGGAACGCGTGGCGCGGTGGCGCGGCGCCGACGTGGTGATCATTGGGCGCGGTGGCGGGTCGCGTGAGGACCTGTGGGCCTTCAACGACGAGCAGGTGGCGCGCGCCATTGCCGCGTGCCCCCTGCCGACGATCAGCGCGGTGGGGCACGAAGTGGATGTGACCATCGCTGATCTGGTGGCCGACCTGCGCGCCGCCACGCCGTCAGCGGCAGCCGAGGCGGCGGTGCCGGTGCTCGACGAGGTCATTGCCGGACTCGACGCCCTGCGCCAGATGATGACCGCCGGATTGCAGCGGCGCACGGTGCTCGGGCGGCGCGACCTGCGGCGGCTGGCGGGCGACCTGTCGATTCGCGCACGGCGCAGCGTGGAACGGCGGCGCGCGCGGGTGCAGCAACTCGCCGCGCGCATCGACGCCCTGAGTCCGCTCAACACCCTGGCGCGCGGCTACGCCGTGGCGCGCGATGCGCAGGGCCATGCACTCGGCGCCGTGGCGTCCTTTGCGGCCGGGCTGGATTTCACGCTGGTGCTGCGCGACGGGCAGGTGGACGCGCAGGTCACCGCGGTGCATCCCGGCGCACTTCCTTCGGCGCGTGGAGCGGCCCGATGAGCTTTGAAACGGATCTCGAACGACTCGAGCAGATCGCGGCCGCACTCGATCGCGCGGACCTGTCGCTCGACGAATCCCTGGCCTTGTTCGAGGAAGGCATCGCGCGCCTGCGTGGGGCCACCGAGGCGCTGGCGCGCGCCGAAGGGCGCGTGACGACCCTGGTCGAAAAGGCGGGCGGCGCGCTCGAAGAGCAGGATGACGGCTAGCCTGGCTCCGGACTTTTCTGAGGCGCGCGCCCGGGTGGCGCGCGCCCTCGACGCACTGTGCGACCGCGGCTTGCCGACCGTCTGCGGACCCGTGGGCGACGCCATTCGGTACTCCATAACCGGCGAGGGCAAGCGCCTGCGCGCGGTGCTGGTGCTGTCGGCCTTCGACGCGTGCGGTGGCGTGGGCGACGTGGCGCCGCTGGCCGCCGCAGTGGAGGTGGTGCATGCGTACTCGCTGGTGCACGACGACCTGCCGTGCATGGACGACGACGACCTGCGCCGGGGGCGGCCCACGGTGCACAAGGCCTTTGGCGTGCCGGTGGCGACCGCCGCGGGCATGGCCATGGTGCCCCTCGCAGCCCGCGCGGCGTGGGAGTCCACCGAAGCCCTCGGCCTGGATGCCGACACCAGCGGCGACATCGTGCGCGTGCTGATGCGTGCGTCGGGCGCCGGCGGCATGATTGGCGGTCAACTGCTGGATCTCGAGGGTGAAGGGCGTCAGCTCTCGTACGACCAGCTCGAGCACGTCCACCGCTGCAAGACGGGCGCGCTCATCGAGGCGTCGGTGGAACTGGGGGCGCGCGCGGCCCGCGCGCCGGCCGGTGTGCTCGCGGCGCTCGGGCGGTACGGCCGGTGCATCGGGCTCGCGTTCCAGATTGCCGACGACGTGCTGGACGTCACCGCCACCAGTGATGAGCTGGGCAAGACGGCCGGCAAGGACCTCACCTACCAAAAGAGCACGTATCCGGCCCTGCTTGGTGTCGAAGGAGCCCGGTCCCGCGCCGCGGCGCTGGTGCAGGAAGGCTGCGCGGCGCTCGCCGAGGCCGGCGTCCTCACGCCGTCGCTCGAGGCGACGGCCCGCTATGTCGTCGACCGGCGTTCCTGACGCACCGTTCCCCTGCGCCATGCTAGATTCCCTCCGTCCCGTTCCGCCCAGTCAATGAACGTTCTTTCACGCATCAACTCCCCGGCCGACCTCAAGGGCCTCTCATCGCCCGAGCTGCAGCAGCTCGCGGACGACGTGCGGGAGTTTCTCATTGACAGCTGCTCCAGCACCGGCGGGCACATCGGCGCGGGCCTTGGCGTCGTCGAGCTGACCATTGCGCTGCACTATGCGTTCGACGCGCCGCGCGATCAGTTGGTGTGGGACGTGGGCCACCAGGGCTATCCGCACAAGGTGCTGACCGGGCGTCGCGACCGCATGTCGACGCTGCGGCAGGAGGGTGGCCTGTCGGGCTTTCTCAAGCGTGGCGAGAGCCCGTACGACGCCTTCGGCGCGGGACACGCCGCCACGTCGATCTCGGCGGCGCTCGGCATCGCCGCCGGGCGCGACCTGAACCACGACGATTTCAAGGTGGTGGCCATCATCGGCGACGGGTCGATGGGGAGCGGCCTGGCGTACGAGGGGCTCAACAACGCCGGCGCGTCGGAGCGCGACATCATCGTGGTGCTGAACGACAACGAGATGTCGATTGCGCCCAACGTGGGGGCGATGCACAAGTACCTCACGTCGGTGCAGCGCAATCCATTGTACAACCGCCTGCGCAGCGCCGTGGGGCACGTCTTTGAGCAGTACGCCAAGGGGAAGGGCCCGCTGCACGACCTGGCCGCCATCGCGAAGAAGCTGGAGGAGAGCGCCAAGGCGTTCCTCACACCGGGCGTGTTGTTCGAGGAGATGGGCTTCCGCTACTTCGGTCCCATTGACGGGCACGACATCGACGGGATGATCGAGACGTTCAAGGCGGTGCGCGCGTTCAAGGGCCCGCGCCTGGTGCACGTCATCACGCAGAAGGGGCGCGGGTTCCCGGCCGGCGAGCACGGCGAAAAGTGGCACGCCCTGCCTCCCGGACACGACCCGGCTACGGGTAAGCTGCTCACCGCGTCGCAGGCGAACCCCAACTACACGTCGGTGTTCGGCCGCGGGCTCACCGAGCTGATGCACGAAGACCCGCGGCTCGTCGCGATCACGGCGGCGATGCCCAGCGGCACGGGCGCCAACCTCGTGCAGAAGGCGCACCCGACCCGCTTCTTCGACGTTGGCATCGCCGAGGGCCACGCCGTCACCTTTGCAGCGGGCATGGCGACGCAGGGGCTGCGGCCGGTGACGGCCATCTACTCGACGTTTCTGCAGCGCGGCTTCGACAACATCATTCACGATGTGGCGCTGCAGCACCTGCCGGTGATCTTCTGCCTCGACCGCGCCGGCCTGGTGGGTGAGGACGGCGAGACGCACGCGGGGCTGTATGACATCGCCTACATGCTCGCGGTGCCGCACATGACGGTGACCGCGCCGGCCAATGGCGCGGAGTTGATCGGTCTGCTGCGCACGGCGATGGCGCACGACACCGATCCGTTCAGCATCCGCTACCCGCGCGATGCAGCGCCCGACCTGGTGCCGGCGGCGAGCGCGATTCCCGTGGTGCCGTACGGCACTTGGGACGTGCTGCGCAAGGGACGCGACGAGGTGGCGGTGCTGGCCGTCGGCACGATGGTCGCCGAGGCAATGCGCGCCGCCGAGTCGCTCAGCGCCGAAGGACTCGATGTCACCGTGGTGAACTGCCGCTTCCTCAAGCCCATCGACCAGCTCTCGCTGGCGGCGTTGCTTACCGACCACCGCACGCTGCTCGTGGTGGAGGAAGGCACGGTGGTCAACGGATTTGGCGCGTACCTGTCGAGCGTCGTGGAGCAGATGGAGCCGCAGGTGCGGGTGATCGCGCACGGCGTTCCGGACCGGGTGGTGTACGCGGCGTCACGCGCGCGGCAGCTCGCGCAGTGCGGGCTCGACGCGGCCGGCATCGCGGCCAAGGTGCGCGCGCTGCACGATGCCGAGGCGCTGGCCCGCTGATGCGCATCGGCGTCGTGGGGCACATCGGCTACGAGGGGCTCGATGAGCTCGTGCGCCACCTCGTGGCACAGGCGCCGGTGCTCGGCTTGCAGCTGGCATTTGAACAATCCCTGTTGCCGATTGCGGGTGCCGGCGCGACCGAGCTCACCGACCCAGGGTCGCTCGATGCGCTGTTCGCCCTTGGCGGCGACGGCACGCTGCTGCGCGCCGCGCGCGTGCTCGACGGGGCGCGCGCGCCGATCTTTGGCGTGAACCTGGGCAAGCTTGGGTTCCTGACGACGTGCCGCGCCGGGGAGTTTGCCGCGCTGCTGCCGCGCTTCGTACGCGGCGATTTCGTGGCCGAGCAGCGGATGGCACTGGAGGCGCAGAAGTTCGGGGTGGACGGCGCCATTGGTGAGCGGCTGCGTGCGCTCAATGACGTCGTGCTCCACAAGGGCGGTTTTGCGCGCGTGCTGCGCATGGGACTCGGCGTGAGTGGCGAACGCGTTGGCTCGCTCGCAGCCGACGGGCTGGTGATCTCGACGCCCACGGGCTCGACGGCCTATTCGCTCTCGGCGGGGGGCCCCATTGTCGAGCCGACACTCGATTCGATTCTCGTGACGCCCGTCGCGGCGCACGCCCTTGCCATCCGCCCGTTCATCCTGCCGCCCGACGCAGTGGTGGAAGTGCAACCGGAAGATGCGCCTGAGGAGGTATTGGTGACGGTCGACGGCCAGGTCGGCACCAAAGTTGGATCCAACGAGTGGCTCGCCGTACGTCGTTCCAACGACCCCGTGTACATCGTACGCATCGACGGCACGACGTTCTTCGGGCGGCTGCGGGCGAAGATGGGATGGGGCGGACTTGCAGAGCGGGATCACTAGCGGATTGAGGATGTGGCATTCGGATTGCGGCTGAGGATTTCGAATCAGGCTTGCGATTGTCGATTGTTGCCTGCGATCTGCCCGCTGGAGTCCGCCATCCGCCATCCGCCATCCGCCATCCGCCATCCGCCATCTGCCATCTGCCCGTCTGCCCGTCTGCAGCTCGCTCTCATCTCCCGTCCCCCGTCTCCCGTAGCATCGCATGCTCACCGAACTCCGCATCCGCAACTTCGCGATCATCGACGCCGTGGTGCTGCCGCTGGCGCCGGGGTTGAACGTGCTCTCCGGGGAAACGGGGGCGGGCAAGTCGATTGTCGTGGGTGCGCTGGGACTGCTCATCGGGGAGCGGGCGACCGCCGATCTGGTGCGCCCGGGAGCGGATCGCGCCGTCGTGGAGGGGACGTTCGACCTTGGCGACGCCGCCGAGTTGCGCTCGCAGCTCGACGAGCGTGGCATTGACTGTGAGGACGGCACGCTGGTGCTCAAGCGCGAGGTCCCGGCGGCCGCCGGCGGTCGCGCGCGGGCCTGGATCAATGGCACGGCCGTGACCGCCGCGGTGCTTGCCGACGTCGGCCGCGCGCTCGTCAACGTGCACGGGCAGCACGAAGCGCAGTCGCTGCTGGACCCCGAGGCGCAGCGGCGGATCCTCGACGCATTCGCCGGTGCACACGCGCAGGCGGCCGCGGTGGCCAGGGCGCACGCGGCGCTGGCCGCTGCGCGCCACGCGGTAGCCGATCTGGTGGCACGGCGCGATGCCGCACGCAAGCGCGCGGACTACTTGCAGCACGTCGCCCGCGAAGTGGCGGACGCCAAGCTCGTCGAGGGAGAGGAACAGCGGCTCGACGACGAGGCGCGCCGGCTCACGCACGCCGAAGAGCTGCGCGCGCTTGCCGCCGAACTCACCGAGACGCTCGAAGGCGAAGACGGCGCCGTGCTCGGTCGCCTGGGCGCGCTGCAGAAGCCGCTGGCCGCGCTGCAGCGCATCGACCCAACGGTGTCGCGGCTCCAGGAACTGTACGACGCCGCCTACTATGCGCTCGAGGACCTCGCGCGCGAGGCGAGCGCGTATGGCGAAAGCGTGGAACACGACCCCGCGCGGTTGGCCGAGGTGGACCGGCGGCGCGACGTCGTGTTTCGCATGATCAAGAAGTACGGCGGGACAATCGCCTCGGCCATCGAGACGGGGCGCGAGGCGCGCGCCGAGCTGGCCCTGCTCGACAGCGCCGCGCTCGATCTGCGCGAACTGGATGCCGCAGTGACCAGCGCCGAGGGCGCGTTGCGCGAGGCGGCCGAGTCGCTCAGCACGTCGCGGCAAAAGGCGGCATCCAAGCTCGCCCGTCAGGTGGAAGCGCAGTTTCCAGCGCTCGTCCTCGCCGACGGCACGTTCCACGTGACGCTCGCGCCACGGGCGGACGTGGGCGCCATGGGCGCTGAAGACGTGGAGTATCGCGTGGCGCTCAATATCGGTCATGATGCGCGGCCACTGTCACGCGTGGCCTCCGGCGGCGAGCTGGCGCGCGTGATGCTGGCGCTCAAGACCATCCTTGCCGGTGTCGATCGCGTGCCGACGCTCATCTTCGATGAGGTGGACGCGGGCATTGGCGGCAAGGTGGGGCAGCAGGTGGGCGATGCCATGCGGCGCGTGGCCGAGCACCATCAGGTGTTTGCCATCACGCACCTGCCGCAAATCGCGTCGCGCGCGCACCATCACATTCGCGTGCACAAGGGCGCCAAGGACGGCGTGACCACGGCCGACATCGAGGTGCTGCACGGCGACGCGCGGGTGGAGGAGATTGCCCGGATGCTTGGCGGCGATGCCGACAGCGCCACCAGCCGGGCCCATGCACGCGAACAGTTGGCGTCGGCGCAGGCGGCCGACGCAGCGGCTGCTACCGTCCCCAGAGGCGCGGGTACCAGCGCACGGTCACCACGTCGCGCGTAGCCTTGGCGGCACGCCAGCCGCTGCCGGCGCTTACTTGCTGATGTTCGTACGACACATCAAAGGCCAGTGTGGCGCGTCCGCGGTGCACGGCATCGACCGTTGTGTAGGTGCCGCCGAGCGAGAGCTGTTGCACTGACCAGTCGGTGCCGGCGGCCCACGCGCTCGCGTCGGCCTGTGGCGTCGTCGCGCCAACTGGCGGAACGGATGGCGCGGTCACCGTCCATGTGTCGGCCGCCTGCTGCGACAGCGACCAACTGGCACCCATCCAGATGTTGCGCGTCAGCGCGAGGCGCGGCGTGATGGCGATGTCGATCCGCGACCCCGGCGTGCGCGACAATTGGAACTCGCGATCGGCGGTCACGAGCGGGAACGGAACCCCGCCAACGGCCGGCGTGGTGGCGGCGGGCATGCGCATGGCGAACGCCTGGGCCTGGCCCTGCGAATAGCCCAGCGCAATGGTCGCTGCGTAGCGCGAGCCCCACCAGAGGTCCGTGAATGACTGCGCGGAGAAGCCGCTGCCGCCCTCACCTGCGGTAGGCGCGATGGGTTCGTTGGCGGCGGGTGCAGCGCCGCCACTGAGGCGCAGCGTGGCGCCGACGCTCTGCCGAACGGCGAAGCCGCGAATGGTCGTCGTGTCGTCGCCGATGGTCTGGAACAGGCGCAGCTTGGCGTGCACCGCCACTTCGCCCAGCCCATAGGCGTGTACGACGCGCAGCGGGCGCAGGTTGTAGCCATACAGCGTGTCGGTGAGCAGCGTGGCAACGTCGGTTGGTGAGAAGAGTGCGCCGCCCACGGGACCCTGCGTGCTGATGACGGAGTTTCCGAACGCGGCAAAGCGGTCGCCGAAGCCGAGCACGCGCTGGGTAATGGCCTGCTGCGCCGCGCCGTTGCTCACGGGAACGAATGGTAGCCCGGCCGCATTCTTGCGACCGCCGTAGAGCTGGTTGAGCGCGGCGGCGAAGGCGGTGGCGCTGGCAACGAGCGATTGCGCGCCGCTGACGTTGGCGGCAATTGCCGCGCATCCCGTGGCCGCCGGGGCGGCCTGGCACTGGGCGATGCGGCGCGACGTCTGCGCGGTGGCGCTGTCAAACTGCGCCACGAGCAGCGCGTTGCGGTCGCGCGCCGTGGTGTTGGTCCACGCCGGGTTGAAGCCCATCGTCCCCTCGACGCGCCGGGCGTTGATTCGCACGTCGGGTTCAATACCATGGCTGGCAATCCGGATGCTCGCGCCCACGGTGAGCCGCGACAGCACGCCCAATTCGATGCCCATGGGGGCGTCCGCCGTGTTGTCGCGCCGACCGACCGCCAGCGTACCCAAGGAGGCGTCGAATCCGGACAGGCCAGAGAGCGCCGACACCAACGGAGTCGCCGTCGCGAGCCGCGCATCGTACGCGCCGTTCCACGACAGCGCCGAGGCATTGGCGCCGAGCGGCCGCAGGGTACCGTCGGCGTCGTAGCGCTCGTTGGCGCGGTCCCATCGCCCGGCGACGGTCACGCGCATGACGCCGGCGGGGAGCGTGGATGCATCGCCACCCATGCCGAGCGCGCGCTGCGCCCCCGCGGGGTGCGCGGCGGCAACGAGGGCGGTCATTGCGAGGGCGGTGAGTCTCGTGCGCGACATCAATGAAGAGGCGTTGAGAGCGATGACCAGCTAGCTTTGCATCACACCAGACGACCAGAAACCTAATGCGCGACGCCTCGCTTCCGAGCATCCCCTGGCAGGTCACCGGCAACCACTGGGTGTCGCTTCCATGCGTACACCCCGTGGACGGCTCGGTTCACGCGCTTGGAATTCTGCACCGCGGGGCGCGCGCGGCTGTCGAGTTCGCGGGGAGCGCCGGCTTCCTCGCCGGCGACGGCCCGGCGCTGGCGCGGCCCGTGCTTTCGGTCGACGGTGAGCGCATTGAGCTGGCCAAGGGCGGCATCGCCTGGGAGCGTGCGCTCCACTGGCTGCCCACCTTCACCGCGACGGTCGGCGACCTCGTCATTCGGGGGACGCTGTTTGCTCCCTTTGGACTGGACGCCGATATCGCCGGCGCGGTGTACGCGCTGGCCGTCGAAAATCGCGGGTCGGCCGACCGGCGCGTGACGCTGGCGCTCGAGGGCACACTCGGCCACCGACAGCTGCGCGTGCGCACGCCGCGCGCGCTGGACGATGCGTCGGTGGTGAGCAGGGGCGCGGCGGGAACCGTGGTGCTCGAGGGGCACGGCGCGCCTGGGCTCGCGGCGCTGGCTATCGCGAGCGATGAAGAGGCGACGGTCACCGTCGACACGGGTGGCGCGCCCACCTACACGCTGCAGCGCGACTTTGTGGTGGCGGGCGGTGACCGCGTGGAATGTGCCTACTTTGTGGGCGCCGGCCCGGAGCGCGACGGCGCCCAGGCCATCGTCGCGGTGATGCGCCGTCGCGGATGGCGCGCGCTGCTGCATGCCACGCGCGAGGCGTTGCGCGCCCTCGAGCAGAGCACGGGCTCGGAGTCGCTGGACCTGCTGGTCAATCGCAACCTGATGTTCGCGTACTTCTACGGCGTGGCGCGCGGACTCGACGACGCGCAGTACTATCTGGTGCGCAGCCGCGCTCCGTGGCATCCGGCGGGGGTGACCATTCGCGACTGGGAAGCACTGTGCTGGACCATTCCCGCCATCCAGCTTGCCGACCCGCCACTGGCGCGCGAACTCATCTTGCGCGCCTGCGAGCTGCACGGCTACGCGCCGGGGCAGGGCATCCATTACTTCGATGGCACGCTCTTCGAGCCGGGCTTTACGCTCGAAGGATGCTCGGCGTATGCCATCGCGGTCGACCGGTACATTCGCGACACCAATGACGATCGCATCGTCGAGGAGCCCGTACTCGCCGACACGCTGTACGTGTCCAACGACGACCTTGTGGCACGGCGCGACAAGGAGCATCCGCTCTACCACACCGAGGTAACGCTGGGCGGCGACCGGCCCGCGCAGCCGTTTACGCTGCACGGCAATGCCGTCGTGGCGTACGCGCTCGATTGTCTCAAGCGCACGCTCGACGAGGAAGCGGTGAAGGCGCTGCAGGACCCCGAGGGCGTGCGCGCGGCCGTGCGGCGCCACTTCGCGCCGGCGGGTGGCAAGTCGGCGTTCGTGGCAGCCAGTGACCTTGCGGGCCACGTAAGCGAAGGGGACGATCCCATTGGCTCCGCGCTCTGGCTGCCATTGTACGAGACCGTCGAACGCAGCGACTCGACGTACCGCCGCACGGCCAAGAAGGTGACCAGCCCTGAACACCTGTCGCAGCAGCTCGCGCGGCTCATGGGCCCCGATGCCGCCGTGGTGCTCGAGTGGTTGCGCCGTGCGCCTTTGTCGCTGGGCGTGGCCGCCGAGCGCATTGACGCGACGGGCGAGGCGACGGCGGGCGGTGGCGATGCCGCGCTCAGTGGGCTGCTGGCCTACGCCACGTGGTTCGCCGTCCACGCGTTCGGGGTGCATCCATGATTGCCGATGACGTCCGGCGCCACTTCACCAAGTCCTTCGACGGCGAGCCCACGCTGGTCGTCTCGGCGGCGGGGCGCGTGAACCTCATTGGCGAGCACGTGGACTACAACGGCGGCGAAGCGTTGCCCATTGCCATTCAGCGGCGCACGGCGGTGGCGGTGCGCCTGCGGCCCGGCGCGGCGGCCACACGCATCAACTCCGGTGGCACGGGCGGCGTGCTGACGCTCGATCACGCGAGGCTCGCGCGCAAGCGCAAGTGGACCGACTATGTGGCCGGCGTGCTCGACCAGCTCATTGGGCGCGGCATCGACGTGCCCGGGCTCGACGTGGCCGTGGCGAGCGACATCCCCTCGGGCAGCGGGCTCAGCTCCTCGGCGGCGCTCGAGGTGGCGTTCGGCTTTGCGGTGGAGACACTGCTTGGCCTCCACACCGACCCCGTGGCCCTGGCGCTGATGTGCCAGAATGCGGAACGGCAGTTTGTAGGCGTGCCCTGTGGCGCCATGGACCAGCTGGCGGCCGCCTGCGGTGTCGAAGGGCACGCGCTGCACATGCAGTTTGCGCCTGCGACCGTGTGCGCGGTGCCGTTCACCGAACATGTGCTCGTGGTGGACACCGCCGTGCCGCGCACGCTGCGCGGATCGGCGTACGAGGAGCGCGTCAAGGAATGTGCGGCGGCGCTCGTGGCCGTCCAGCGTGTCGCGCCCACTGTGCCCACGCTCGCCGCGGCAACCATGGAGCAACTCGCGCAGGCCGAGCTGCCCGACGTGCAACGGCGGCGCGCGCGCCACGTGATTGCCGAGTGCGAGCGCGTGCGGCAGACCGTAGCGACGCTGGCGGCTGGGCATCAGTTCCCGGGCCACCTGGCGGTGGCGTCACACGAATCACTGCGCGACGATTACGAGTGCTCGTCACCCGAACTCGACTGGGTGGTGCAGCATGCCATGCGTGCGTCGGGGATCAGCGGCGCGCGCCTGACCGGCGCGGGCTGGGGCGGCTGCGCGGTGGTCTTTGGCGAGGCCGGGGCGCTGGAGTCGCTGGCAGCGTCACTGCCAGCGGACTACTCGCAGGCCATCGGCCATCGTCCGCGGACATGGGTGGTGAGCGCGGATGCGGGGGCGCGCATCGAGAGTTGAGGCGTGGCGGTTGAGGCGTGGCGGTTGCCGGGGGCTCGGCGTGCCGCTACTATGCGAAGCGTGCGGGAATAGCTCAGTTGGTAGAGCACAACCTTGCCAAGGTTGGGGTCGCGGGTTCGAGTCCCGTTTCCCGCTTAGCAGACGCAGGGCGACGAGGGGCGGGGGCCACAAGGCTTCCCGCCCTTCGTCACATCCGCGATGATTATCGCAGGTCGAAGTCGGCGATGACGATCGTGGTTCGAATTCCGCGATCGGGATTAGGGATCGGCATCCGCATTCAAGATCCTTGATCGTCGTCCCAGGCCGGGGTGGCGAAATTGGCTAGACGCGAGGGACTTAAAATCCCTTGGGAGCAATCCCATCTGGGTTCGATGCCCAGCCCCGGCAT
>JANYJW010000037.1 GCA_025361705.1 Gemmatimonas sp. | reverse complement strand
TGATTGCCGGCGCGGGCCACGTGAGCAACATGGAGCGCCCGGCGACGTTCAATCACGTGCTCAGCGAGTTCCTCGTGTCGCTGACGGCGCAATAGGCGGCCCTGTTATCTTTGGTTGGTCCGCCATCTGCCATCCGCCATCCGCCATCACTGATTTGACCACATTTTCAGCTTCGGAGACGTCCCGCCCCGCCCGCATCGGCGGCGTGATCTTCCGCAATCGCGGCTGGCTGCCCGTGCCGTTCCTCGTCGTCCCCCTGCTCGCGGCGGGCGGCATCACCCGCACGGGCGTCATCGTGGGTGTCATTCTCATCGTGCTCGGCGAGGCATGGCGCCTGTGGGGTGTCGCCACCGCGGGCACCGTCACGCGCCGCCGGTCGCGCAACGTGCAGAAGCTCGTGACGCACGGACCGTTTGCGCTCAGCCGCAACCCGCTCTACAACGGCAACCTGCTGCTCTGGCTCGGCTTCGTGACCATCAGCGGCGTCTGGTGGTTCATTCCCGTCGCCTGCGTGCTGTTCGCCATCGAGTACTACTTCATCGTGCGCTACGAAGAGGGCGTGCTCGAGTCGATCTTTGGCGAGGAGTATCTGGCGTTCAAGCGCCGCACGCCACGCTGGATTCCGACCAGCGCCACCGGCGCCGTGGATGGCGAATTCTTCTGGGCCGAAGCGTGGAAGAGCGAGATCAGCACGTTCATGCAGTACATCGCGCTGCTGATCGTGTTTGTGGGGAAGGATCGGTACTTCCCGAACGGGCTGTTCTAAGGACACGGGAGACCGCAGCTGGCAGATGGCAGGCAATGCAAAGGGCCCCGCGGATCCATCCGCCGGGCCCTTCATCTACTGTCTACCGTCTGCCATCTACCTCGTCGGCTTCCCCGGCGGATTCGGCCCCGTGAACACGTCGCGGTTCTTCGCGATGTAGGTCTTCAGGTTGGCCGGCACGTCCTCTTCCGGGAAGATCGCCGTTACCGGGCACTCCGGCTCGCACGCCCCGCAGTCAATGCACTCGTCGGGGTGGATGTAGAGCTGGTCCGCGGACTCGTAAATGCAGTCCACGGGGCACACATCGACGCACGCCTTGTCCTTGGTGCCAATGCAAGCTTCAGTGATGACGTACGGCATGGTGATCCTCGGGGTGGGTGCTGGCTGCCTCGGAAAAAGATAGTCGTGGCGCGCAAGTCGCTCAACTGCAGGTGACTCAACGTGACGCCGTGGGCCATACGCCATGCGCTGTCCGTGCACGGCCGTTGCGGACGAAGGGACCGTACAGCCCACGGCGTCTTTTGCTTTTTCCAGCAGGAGAAGCCATATCATGCACGCATGAGAATCACAGTGAACGGCTCCCCCCGCGACGTCGATACAGAACAGAGCCCCATCCTCCTCGCCGCCCTCCGCGATCAGCTCGACCTCACGGGTCCCAAGCTCGGCTGCGACCACGGCGAATGCGGCGCCTGCACCGTGCGGCTCGATGGCGACCTCGTGTACGCCTGCCTCACACTCACCGCCGCTTGCGAGAACGCTCGTGTGGAGACCGTCGAGGGTCTCGGGACGGGCAACACCCTGCACCCGCTGCAGCAGGCGTTCATCACGCACGACGCCTCGCAGTGCGGCTTCTGCACGCCGGGTCAGCTCATGGCCGCCACCGCGTTGCTCGACCAGAACCCGCACCCGACCGACGACGAGATCCGCGTGGCAATGAGCGGCAACCTGTGCCGCTGCGGCACCTACCCCAAGATCATCAACGCCATTCGCGCGATGGCCAACGGGGCGTCGCAGTGACCGCACCGCGCAAGCGCTTCCTGCAGACTGTCGTCGAGGTGGAAGGACGCACCGAGACGCGCATTGTGGAGGTGCCGGCCTTCGAGCCTGCGCCGTGGACCGCCGACGCACCGCTCTCCATTGTCGGTACCAGTCCGCTGCGCGTCGACGCGTTCGAAAAGGTGACGGGCCGCGCGCGTTTCACCACCGACATCACGCGCCCCGGCATGCTGCACGCGGTCATCGTGCGCGCTCCGATTGCCAAGGGCACGCTCACCGCCATTGACCTGGACGCAGCGCGCACCCTTTCCGGCGTGCGGGCCGTCTTCGGTCCGGGCGACGCGCCAGCCGCCACGCGGCTCTTTCGCCGCGAGGTGTCGTACGCGGGGCAGCCACTCGCGGCGGTGTGCGCCGATTCGCTCGACCAGGCCGAGCGCGCGGCCGGCGCCATCGCCGCGTCGCTGACGTTCGACCTCGCGCCGCATGCCATTACGGGACACGACGCCATTGCGCCAGACGCACCACGCGTACGCAAGGACGGCAACACCATCGCACCGGATGTCGTGCACCGCGGGGACGTGGACCGCGGACTCGCCGAGGCCAATGTTACGCTCTCGCTCGAGTACCGTACCCCGGTGGCGCTGCATTCCGCGCTTGAACCGCACGGCGCCGTCTGCGAGTGGAACGGCGACCACCTCACCGTGTGGGAGTCGACACAAGGGATATTCCGCGTGCGAAAGGACGTCGCCACCGCCCTCGATCTGCCCCAAGCCAGGGTGCGCGTGCTCAAGGACTACATGGGCGGTGGCTTCGGCGCCAAGAACGGCGCCGGCGCGCACACCTACACCGCCGCGCTCTTCGCCAGCGCCCTTGGCGTGCCCGTCCGCTGCATCAACGACCGCCGCGCCGAGCAGACCGACAGCGGCAACCGCCCGGCCACCGTGCAACAGGTGACCATTGCTGCGCGCCGCGACGGCACACTCACCGCGCTGGTGCTCGATGCGCTCGTCCCACTCGGCGTCAGCGGGTGGGAGGGCGGTCCCGCGCAGATCTTCCACGAGATGTACGCCTGCCCCAACGTGCGCACCACCGAGACCTTCGTGTACATCAACGCCAGCGGCATGCAGGCGTTCCGAGGTCCCGGGTACGTCGAAGGTGCCTTTGCACTCGAGGGGGCTATGAACACCCTCGCGCGCACCCTGCAGATGGACCCCGTGGCCCTGCGCCTCAGGAACCTCGCCACCCGCGACGAGCGCGCCAACCGCGAGTTCAGCGGCAATCGCCTGGATGAATGCTACGCCGAAGGCATGAAGCGCTTTGGCTGGCCATCGTCCGTTTCCCGTCCCTCGTCTCCCTTCAGCCGCGTGAAACGCGGCGTCGGCATCGCCGCGCAAACCTGGCCCACCGGCGGCGGCCCGCCGTCGTACGCCCACGTGCGCATCAACAGCGACGGCTCCGTGGACGTCCTCGCCGGCACGCAGGACCTCGGCACCGGCGCGCGCACGATCTTCGCCCAGATCGCCGCCGAGGCGCTGGGTGCGCGCCTCGACACCGTGCGCGCCGTCATCGGCGACACCGAGCGCCTGCCGTACACCGGCAACTCGTGGGGCTCCATGACCACGCCAAGCGTCGGCCCCGCCGTGCGCATGGCCGCCGAGGATGCGCGCATGCAGTTGCTCGAGGCCGCCGCGCAGATGCTCGATGAGCCCGTGGAATCGCTCTCCACCCGAGACTCGCAGATTCTGTCGCACGCTGGCGTATGCCTGTCATTCGCTGACCTCTGCCGCAAGCTCGGCAACGTCCAGATCCTCGGACTCGGTTCGCGCGGCCCCAATCCCGCGCTCGCCATCGTCACCGTCGGCGCGCAGTTCGCCGAGGTCGAGGTGGACACCGACACTGGCGTGGTGCGCGTGCTGCGCCTCGTCGCCGTGCACGATGCGGGACGCATCATCAACCCGGCGCTAGCCGAAAGCCAGTTGCACGGCGGCATCATCCAGGGGCTGGGCTATGCGCTGTTCGAGGAGCGTCACCTCGACCGCGCGCGCGGCGTGCCCCTCAACGCCAACCTGCACGACTACAAGGTGCCGACGATGGTCGACATTCCCGCCATCGACGCATCGTTCCTCGTGGGTGCCGACCCCGCGGCCAACCACATCGGCGCGCGCGGCATCGCCGAGCCGCCCATCATTCCCACCGCGCCAGCCATTGCCGCCGCTGTGGCCGACGCACTGGGCGTCGAAGTGCGCGAGATCCCGCTCACGCCGTGGCGCGTGCTCGGCGCGCTGGCACAATGAGCGAACCCGTCAGCGGCGCGACGCGCGATGTGGCGGGCGCACAGAAGGTGAACCTCGCCGCCGCGTTCGCGCAGTTCAACGAGCATTGGAGCCCACGCATCATCGGTGAACTCAACGGCCAGCACGTGAAGCTCGCCAAGTTCCAGGGCGAGTTCGTCTGGCACCAGCATGCGCACGAGGACGAGATGTTTCTCGTGGTCCGCGGCTCATTCGCGATGCAGTTGCGCGACCGCACGGTATCGCTCGGCGAAGGCGAGTTTCTCATCGTCCCCCGCGGTGTCGAACACCGGCCCGTGGCGGCGGAGGAAGTGTGGGTGGTGCTGTTCGAACCCGCAGGTACACTGAACACCGGCAGCGCCGGCGGCGAGCGCACCGTGCGCGAGCCGCCGCGCCTTTAGCGGTCCATCGCGCCTCGCAGTCAAGCAGTACGCCAACAGTCATCATCCCACGACACACACTCAGCCATCTCCGGCCATGAAGCGACTCCTCGCCTGCCTCGCCCTCCCCGCTGCGCTCGGCGCGCAGGACCTCACCGCAGTGGCGGATAAGGTCTTCGCGCCGTGGAACAGCACGCACACGCCAGGGTGCGCAGTCGGGGTTTCTCGCAACGGCACGACGATCCTCGCGCGGGGATACGGCATGGCCGACCTCGAAACCGGCACGCCCATCTCCGCACAGACCATCCTCGAGAGCGGCTCGGTGGCCAAGCAGTTCACGGCCACCGCGGTGCTGCTGCTCGTGGCCGAGGGCAAGATTCGCCTCGATGACGACGTGCGGAAGTTCGTCCCCGAACTGCCGCAGTACGGGCGTACCATCACCATTCGCCATCTGTTGTCGCACACGAGCGGACTGCGCGAGTGGAGCAACCTCGTGGCCGATCAGGGCTACCCGCGCGGCACGCGGGTCACGACGCAGACCGACCTCGTGGACCTCATCGTCCGCCAGAAGGTGCTCAACTATCCCGTCGGCGACTTCTACTCGTACACCAACTCCGGCTTCGCCCTGCTGCCGACCATTGTGGAGCGCGTCAGCGGCATGCCGTTCGCGCAGTTCAGTGCCGACCGCGTCTTCAAGCCGGCGGGAATGACCGACACCCGGTGGCGTGATGACTACACCGTCATCGTGCCGCGTCGCGCGCAGGCCTACTCGCGCCGCAACGACGGATGGCGGCTGGAAATGCCATTCGAGAACGTGCACGGTCCGGGCGGATTGCTCACCACCGTGGGCGACTGGCTCAAGTGGAACGATGCGCTCAGCACGCGCACGTTCGGCGCCGCCAGCGACTCGCTGCTCAGCCAGGCAACGCTCACCAGTGGCCGCAAGATTCCATACGCCATGGGCATGATCAACGGCACCTACCGCGGCACCACCGAGTGGGCGCACAGCGGCAGCACCGCCGGCTACAGCACGTACCTCGCGCGCTATCCCAGCGCCGGCCTGTCCATCGCCGTCCTCTGCAACGCGGCGGGCGCGCCCGCCACGTCGTATGTGCACCAGCTCGCCGACGCGCTCATTCCCGAACTCGCGCCGCTCGCCGCGTGGGACACGACGGTCGCCGATCCCAATCGCATCGCGCGCTACACCGGCATCTATCGCGATGACCGCACGCACGACATCTCGGAGCTCTTTCTCGAGCGCGGCCAACTGCGCATCCGCGGCGGCGCCACACTGCGCGCGCTGCGCGACGGCGATTTCCTGATGGGCGCCGCCTCGCGGGTCCACGTGAACACCTCCGCCGACGGATCGCCCACCGGCGTGCGCATTCTCGCTCCCGATGGCGACACGCTCACGTGGACCTTCGCATCAGCCGCGCGCTGGCACCCCACCGACGGGCAACTGCAGGGCCTCACCGGCCGCTGGTACCAGACCGAGATCGACGCCACGTGGACCGCGAAGATTGAAAAGGGCGCGCTCTTGCTCGAGCTGCGCCCCGGCACCCAGGTGGTGCTCATCCCCGCCTCCGTCGATGCGTTCGAAGCAGGCGCCTACGGCACCATCTGGTTCACACGCGACAAGAAGGGCACCGCGACCGCCATGCACCTCGGCGCCAGCCGCGTATGGGACCTGGTGTTCGCGCACACAAAATAGGTGTGCGCTACCGCCGCCACGGCGGCAGATCGCCCTTCTTCCCCTCGATCTCGGGGTTCTGGCGATACAGCGTCGCCGTCTTGCCGATGGTCTGAATCACCTCGGCGTTGACGGCGATGGCGAGCTCCGTGGCGGCGGCCTTCGCCGTGACGTCCACCGAACGGTTGAGCACCACCTTCACCAGTTCGTGCGTGCGCAACGCGTCATCGAGCGACTTCCGCAATGACGGCGTCAGGCCTTCCTTGCCCACGTGCACGGTGGCCTGCAGGCGATTGCATTCGGCGCGTAGTGAAGCGCGCATCTTCCCCGACATCGTCATGGCTGTCCCTCGAAAGTCACAGCTTCGGCAGCGCGGCCGTCGTGCGCGCCGTCTCCCGGCCCTCGCCCGTCTGGGCGAGGAACGGACGCGGATCGAACGGCGGACCGTTCCACCAGCTGCGCGCATCCACGAACCGCATCACCTGAAAGTGCAGGTGCGGCGTGTTCTTGGGCGCGTTCCCCGTTGTCCCAACGTAGCCGAGCACCTCACCCTGCGCGACCGGCTTCCCTTCGTACAGGCCCGATGCGTAGTGATCGAGGTGTGCATAGTAAAAGACGAACCGCTTTTCCGGGTCCGTCGCGTAGATCGTGATTCCGCCCAGCGTGTTCCTGGTCAGGCGCAGCACGGTGCCGCTGTCCACTGAGAGCACGGGCGTGTTGCGCTTGGCCAGGATATCCACTGCCTGGTGCGTGCGCGCGCCGCCGTCCCGGTCCTGAAAGTAGGTGTCGGCCACCTTCTCCGGCCGCACCCCTTGCACGGGCACCATCAGCGAGCGTGTGTGCAGGTACTCCTCGTCGCTCAGCGCGAGCGGCGCCGACGGCGGCGGCGACTCCGACGGCGGCTCGGGCAACTCGGCCACTGGCGCGCGCATGGGAGCCACCGGTGCGAGCGGCCGAATGGCCGGGCCGCACGCGGCAGCCGTGATGGCCAACGCGGGGAGAAACTGCAGGAGACGCATTCCAATTGAAATAACGAATGGCCGTTCGTCCCGTCACGCCCAGCCGAGGCCCCGCAGGGCCCCCGCCCGCACCCGCCGCACCCGCCCGCACCCGCCCGCACCCGCCCGCACCAGCCCGCCCCAGCCCGCACCCGCCCGCCCCCGCCCGCCCCCGCCCGCACCCGCCCGCACCCCTTGCGCCGTATTATATAGCTATATAGTATTATAGTGACATGAAAACCCTCCGCGACTACTTCAGCGATGCCGTCGAGTTCGACACGATGGCCGCCGCCTCCGCCGATTACGGCCCCCTGTTCAAGGCGCAGCGTGATCGCGCCCTCGTGCCCGCCGACCTCCTCGCGCGCGTCGAGGCGCTGGGCGGTCAGTGGCACCTCCTCGCGATCTCCGAGGACTGGTGCATCGACTCCCAGAGCAGCGTGCCAGTCGTCAGCGCCCTCGCCAACGCGGCGTCCAACCTCGACCTGCGTGTGGTCGGCCGCGACGCGTACCCGGAGTTGATGGACACGCACCTGACCAACGGCACTGCGCGCTCCATCCCGGTCGTCATCGTTCTCGATGCCGACTATCAGGAGCTCGGCTGGTGGGGTCCCCGCCCCGGCCCGCTGCAGCAGCGCGTCGTCGCCGAGTGGAAGCAGCTGGAAAAGCCCGAGCGCAACAAGGAAATCCGCCGCTGGTACGCCGTCGACAAGGGACGCACCATCCTCGACGAGATGACCGCGCTGCTCGAGCGCTCGGCGGCCGTTCAGCCCGCTAGCGCGATCGCCGGCTCGTAGGCAAACACCCGGTCGCGCCCGCGGCCAGTGAGTTCGCGCAGCAGTCCGGCCCCCAGCAGCCGTTCCACCGCGGCCCCCGCAGTGGGCACCGTCACCTCCAACGCCGACGACACGCGGGCGATGGTCACGGCCGGGGTGCCTGCGAGCAGGCGCAGCAGCGCAAGCGCCGAGTCGCCCCCGCGGCCGAACGTGTCGCACTGGTCGGCCGCGCGCCCGCAGGCACCGCGATAGGCATCGACGCGCCGGCGGACGGCGCGCGCTTCGCTCGCCAGTGCGTGCAACGCGCCAGGCACATGGTCGGCGCGCGGCGGCACGACGAACGCGCCGGCGCAGACATTGCCGGTGAGCGGCGCCACGGCCCGTGCCATCGAGGCGGTAACGCTGCGCACGTGAGCGCAGGCGCCCGATGAAAGTTCTGCGGCAAGCAGCAGCGCAGGCCAACCCTCCGCCTCTGCCCGTCGCAACGGGGCATCGAAGAGCGAGGGAAGCTGGTAGGTGCCGGCCTCCGCGGCACGCATCGCATCGTCCAGCAAGCCAAGCGTCAGCGTGCGGCCAGCCATCACCGTGCCCGCCGCGGCATCGAGCGCCACGGCGGTGGTGCGCAGCGGCACATCGTCGACTATGAACTCCCGCGCCTCCGGCGAGTACCACCATCCGAGGAGTGCGGCGAACGGCGCGTTTATGGCAGGGGCGGCGTGAAGTGGCCGATCGCTCGCGGCAACGATAGCTTGAGCGCTGCGTAGCATCACGAGCGTGGCCGTGCCAGCCGGCATGCCCGCCACCTGGTCATCCAGGCGAGCGAGCGCATCGACGGCATCTTCAAGGGCACGAACCACACCAATGTCGAACAGAAGGCCAATCCAGTAAATATGATTTAGTAGTTTATTTTTGTTTTGCTCTTTGCGCCAGCCCAGACTGGCAAACACCCAACAAAAGACTAATAATGTTTCTGACATCTATTTTACTTTTGTCTCTACAGGCACCAACTATTCAGGCGGTCGTTGCTCCCGATTCCGAGATTTCGCGCCACATCGCTTCGGTCTCGTCGTACACGCCGCACCGGGTGTACCGGTCGGGGAAGAAGCGCTTTGAGGACTTCGAGTCGATGCTCGCCGAGGTCGCCAAGGCCGACGTCGTCTTCCTTGGCGAAGAGCACGACGATCCGGGCACGCACCGCCTGGAACGCGCCGCACTCGAGGGCATCGGGCGTCGCCGTGGGAGTGTGGTGCTTGCGATGGAGATGTTCGAGCGCGACGCGCAGCCAAGCCTCAATGAGTATCTGGCCGGCAGGATGGCCGAGGCCGATTTCCTCAAGGCCTCGCGTCCGTGGCCCAAGTACGTCACCGACTATCGCCCAATGGTCGAGTTCGCCAAGGCCAAGGGGTGGCCGGTGATTGCCGGCAACGTACCGCGCCGCCTGGCATCGCTGGTCGGCCGCAAGGGACTCATCGGCGTCGATTCGCTTCCGGCCACGGACCGCGCATTCGTGGCGGCCCAGCTCACCTGCCCGCGCGACAAATACTATGCGCGCTTCAAGGAGACGATGGGCGACATGAGCGGCCACGGCCAGAAGATCACGGCGCAGGAAGCCGAGGCGATGATTGGCCGCTTTTATGACGCGCAGTGCGTGAAGGATGAGACGATGGGCGAGGCCATTGCGAGTGCGCGCGAGAAGTACCCCGACGCCATCGTGGTGCACGTCAACGGCTCGTTTCACTCCGACTTCACCATGGGCACGGCCGACCGCGCCGGGCGTCGGCTGCCCGGCCAGCGCATCGCCGTGGTGAGTTTCGTGCCCGCCACGGACCTCGACGCGGTGGACGGCAAGAAGATCCGCAAGCAGGGCGACTACATCGTGTACACGCTCAAGCCGCCCGCACCGCCCAAGTCGGCGACGCTGCCCGCGCCGGCCGCGGTTCCGCCTGCAGCACCGGCCGCCGCTCCTAAGCCACCCGCATCGTCCAACTGACCGTGTCGCTCGCGGCGCACCCATCCGGATGCGCCGCGTTCACGTCTGACCCCTCCGACTTCCGCCCGCCACCATGCGCCTTCCATCGACTTGCCTCGCCGCTTCCGCGCTGTTCGTGCTCGTCTCGCTTCCGCTGCACGCGCAGGACCGCATCAGGTCGATGCCGGGCTACGATCGCTACATGGCGATGCTGCCCAAGGCGCAGGGCGCCATCAAGTCGGGTGCGGTGACCGCGCAGTGGGCTGACGACGGCAGGTCGTTCGATTTTATTAGGGACGGGAAGCGGCTGCGTTTTGACATCGCGTCGCTGAAGGTCGGTGACGCGCCGTCCGGCGCGGCGGCCCCAATCGACAACCTGCGCCGCATGGGCGGCCCGGCGCGCGGTCGCCAGGCCACCGAGTCATGGACCGCCGATTCCTCGAAGAAAGCACTCTATCGCGACCGCAACCTGTACATCGTCAATCGCGACGGCTCCGGCGAAAAGCAGCTCACCACCGACGGCAGCGAGGCGCAGCGCATCAAGTACGGCACGGCGTCGTGGGTGTACGGCGAGGAACTCAACCAGACCACGGCCATGTGGTGGTCGCCCGACGGCACCAGGCTCGCCTACTACCGCTTCGACGAGAAGCCGGTAAAGGACTTCTCCCTGCAGACCGAACAGACGACGGTGCAGGGCGCGCTGATGACCGAAGCATATCCCAAGGCCGGCACGCCCAACCCCATCGTCGACCTGTTCGTGTACGAGGTCGCCACGGGCAAGAGCACGCGCATCGACGCGCGCGACGGCAAGCCGCTCACCGACGACGCCGTGGGCCACTACGTCTACGGCATCACGTGGACCAGGGATGGCAGCGAACTGCTGATCCATCGCGCCAACCGCCGCCAGAACATCATGGAGCTCGCCGCGTGCGCGCCCGCCACCGGCGCGTGCCGCGTGGTGATCCGCGAGACGTGGCCCGCCAGCTGGACTGACAACTCCCCTGGCATCACATGGCTCGCCGACGGCACGCGCTTCATCTGGGAGTCGGAGCGCACCGGTTTCCAGAACTATTACCTGTACGACCTGTCGGGCAGGCTCATCGCGCCGCTCACGCAGCACGCGTTCGAAGTGGCCGGCATCGTGAGGCTCGACGAGAAAGCCAAGGCGCTCTGGTACTACGCGCGCAGCGGCGACAACTACATGAAACTGCAGCTCCACCGCGTGGGGCTCGACGGCAAGGGCGACCGGCGCCTCACCGACCCGGCCTTCCTGCACACGGTGGCTGTCTCACCCGACGGGAAGTTCTTCACCGACATCGCGCAGACGTACGCCAGCGCTCCGACCACGCGCCTGATGGACGCGAGCGGCAAGACGGTGAAGTCCGTGGCGACCATCGCCGAGAGCGACCTCGCGGGTTTCGCGGCGGCGGGGCTCACGCCGGTGGAGCAGTTCACCTACACGGCGGGCGACGGCGTCACCAAGCACATCGGCATGCTCAGCAAACCGTCTCGCTTTGACCCCACCAGGAAGTATCCGGTGCTCTTCTCGGTGTACGACGGCCCGGCCACCAACGGCGCCAGCGAGCGCTTTGCGGCACCGGCGGCGATGACCGAGTACGGATTTCTCGTCGTCACGCTCGACACGCGCAGCGCCGCCGGCCTAGGCAAGAAGGCGCTCGACGCGATCTACCTGAAGCTCGGGCAGGTGGAGATCGACGATCTCGCGGAGGCGGCGAAGTACCTGGGCACGCTGCCGTACGTGGACGCCAAGCGCATCGGCATCTTCGGCACGTCGTACGGCGGGTTCGCCTCGGCCATGGCGCTGCTGCGCTACCCCGACGTCTTCGCCGCCGCGTCGGCACAGTCGGCCGTGACGGCGTGGAATCACTACGACACCATCTACACCGAGCGCTACATGTATACGCCGCAGGACAACGCGGCCGGCTACAAGAAGGGAAGCGCCATGGAGTACGCCGCGAACCTCAAGGGACGGCTGATGATCTACTACGGCACGGCCGACGACAACGTGCATCCCAACAACGCCATGCAGTTGATTCGCGCGCTGCAGCGCGCGGGCAAGAGCTTCGACGTGCAGGTGGGCCCCGACATCGGTCACAGCGCGCTCAACTCGCAGCGCATGATGGAGTTCTTCATCCAGGCGCTGGTGATCGAGCCGGGGATGAGCGCCATAAAGTAAGCCGCATCACGTATGGCCGGGGGCGGCGCGCCGCGTGTGCACGCCGCCTTTGCCGTGCCTAGAACGACTCCCACGCAAAACCCGCCGCCAGCCGCTCGACGCGCTTCTTCGCGAGGTCGACGCGCAGGATCGCCGTGCCACCGGCACGCTCGGTGACGCCCTTCACCGCGAGGTCATCTACCCCGTCTCCGTCGGCGTCGAACGCCGTGAGCAGTTCGTGCGCGCGGAATCGCAGGTCGTCAATGCGCATCGCCGTGACGGCGCCGTCGGGCGCGACCGTCACCAGCCGCTCCCGCACCCACTCGGCGTCGCCCGCACGTACGCTCACCACAAGAGCGCGCCGCGCCGTGCCAAAGCAGCCGCGCACATGGCTCGACACGACTTTGGTGCGACGTTGCAGCCGTTCGTACGGCGGACGCTCGAGCTTCAGCAGCGTCTCGAGCGAATCGCGCACGGCCATCACCCGCGCGTCATAGGCGCTGTCGGCCTGCCTGCGCGCGGTGGCCTGCGCCTTGCTCGCCGCAGGCGTGAGCGCGGCCAACGCAGCGCGCGTCACGCTGTCGGGGTCGACGCGCAGGTCGCAGGTGGTCGCAACGGCCGGCACCGCACTGTCGGCGCGCGTCGCGAGCGCGGCAAACACCCCCTTGCCCCTCGCGGCACTGTCGAGCATGGGCGAACCGAGCACGCGCATCACGAGGCGCCCGCTGTACACGGCAAAGGTGTCGACCGTGACATCCTCGGCACCCCGGGCCCACTGCAGGCGGAACGTGGTGCGCGGCGGAATGGGACTGACCACGGCTGCCGCCTCGCGGAACGCGCGCGCCTTGGCGCTGTCCTTGCGAAGGTCGACGTCGATGCGCCCCACGTCGAGCAGCCATTGCTTGTTGCGCACGGCCGCCACGAGCGCGCGTTCCTCGGTGGGCACGAAGACCAGATACGGCGCAATGGAGTCGGCGGCTGGCGACAACTTGCGCGCGGCGGCGGTCTCCTGCACCGCAGCCATTGCCGCTGCCGAGTCGGCGGTGCGGCGCGCGGTGCTGTCAACCACGACGGCGACAGCGCCCTTCGCCGGTACAGGTGATCCTGCAGCAGCGGACGGCTTGGGCGACCCATCACAGGCCACCACGCCGGCGGCGACTGCAGTGGCCAGCGCTCCCACGCGGAGGTGGCGAGAGAACGCGCAATCAGTGAGCTTGTGCTGGAATGTGCAGGTCACGATTGTAGAAACTACGCCCTGTACGCTCCCCGTCGATCCCCTCGTCGCATGCATCCCTTCACCTACCATCAGGCCACCGACGCCGCAGACGCCACGCGCGCACTCGGCGCGCCGGCTGCCGTGCCGCTCGGCGGTGGCACAGACCTGCTGGTGGCGATGAAGGAAGACATCGCGCGCCCCACGACACTTGTCGACCTCCGGCGCCTGCCCGGTGCACGCGACATCGTGCTGCACGACGACGGCTCGGCGCGCATTGGCTGCGCGGTACGCATGGCCGACCTGGCGACGCATGCGGGCGTGCTGGAACGCTACGCCTCGCTCGCGCAGGCGGCCGCGTCGGTGGGCACACCACAGCTACGCGCGATGGGCACGATTGGCGGCAACCTCGCCCAGCGCCCACGCTGCTGGTACTTTCGCGGCGGGCTTCCATGCTTCAAGAACGGCAGCGCCGACTGTCTGGCCGAGCGTGGCGAGAATCACTACCACGCGCTGTTCACGCCCGGGCCGTGTCACGCCGTGCATCCCAGCGATCCGCTGGCGGCGCTCACGGTGCTCGAGGCAACGGTGGAGGTGACGGGTGCCGCGGGCACGCGCACGTTGACGCTCGACGCGTTGTTCGCCGGCGCGGCACGCAATGCGTCTGGTGAGACAACCCTTGGCGCCGATGAGTTCATCAGCGCCGTGCTTGTCCCGGCCACCGCAATGGGCGGCAACCAGTTCTACGAGAAGCTGATGCAGCGCGGCGCGTGGGATTTTGCCACGGTGTCGCTGGCTGCGCACCGTCGCATCGACGGCGGCGTGCGCATTGCACTCGGCGGCGTCTCGCTTGGGCCGTGTCGAGTGAACTCGTCGATCGAGGAAGACGCAGCCACGGGCGGCCTCGACGACGACAGCATCGACGCGCTGGCCGAGCGGGCGATGTACGACGCCAGGCCGCTGGAGCACAACGGATACAAGGTGTGGCAGGCGCAGGCGTTGTTGCGGCGGGCGCTCCGTCGGCTCGACCCCACGTGAGCCGGTTCACGGAGCACCCTTTTGCTGCGATTGTGCTGGCGGCCGGCGCGGGGACGCGCTTTGGCGAGCCCAAGGTCAACGCAACGCTTCCTGATGGCCGGCGCTTTCTCGACGTCGTCGTGGAGCAGTGCCGCACCACAGGGGCCGATCCCATTGTCGTTGTCGTGCCGCTGGGCGTTGCGGTGCCCGATGGCGTGCGCGCGGTCGCGAATACGCGGGCGACCGATGAACAGGTCACCAGCCTGCGGCTCGGTCTCGCGCAGCTCACCAACACCGATGTGCGAGGCGCGCTCGTTTGGCCCGTGGATCATCCGTTTGTACAAGCGACGAGTGCAATGGCGGTGGTGGACGCCGCGCGCCGCACCGAGGCGCCCATCGTAGTGCCCGTGCACGAGGGCAAGCGCGGACATCCCGTCTGGTTTGCGCGCGAGACGTGGCGCGAGCTGATGACCGTGGCGGATGGCGGCGCGCGGGCGGTGGTGCACGCCTACGGGGGGCGCGTGCACGAGGTGGCGGTGGATGACGCGGGAGTGCGCCGGGACATCGATACCGTGGCCGACCTCGGCTGAACGCCGCCTACGGCACCACCTGAATCTCCACTCGCGACGCCTGCGTCGGCGACCGCCACACGCGATGCGTCTGCGCCTTGAAGTCGCCGTCCCTGGCCTCGAAAATATTCGGCACGTACACCTGCGGGTTGCGGTCGATGAGCGGAAACCATGTGCTCTGCACCTGCACCATCACTCGGTGCCCCTTCTTGAAGCGATAGCTCTGCGTGTGCAGGTCGATGGTGATCGGCGTCACCTGGTTGGGCACCATCGCCTTCGGCTTCTCCAGCGACTCGCGGAAGCGTGACCGGAATACATCATTGGCGACCATCAGTTCGTACCCGCCCATCTTGCTGTTGGCCGTGTAGTCCTCGGGATAGACGTCGATGAGCTTTACAATCCAGTCGGCGTCGCTGCCCGTGGTCGACACCTGCAGCTTGGCCGTGACGTCGCCGGCGAGCACCACATCGTCAGCCAGCGGCTCGGTGGCCCACGCGAGCACGTCGGGACGATCCTTCACGAAGCGCTGATCCTCGGTGAGCCACGCCGGCCACCCTGAGCCCTTGGGAAAGTACGTGGGCTCGATGGGCCGGTTGCGATACGGCACCGGATGCGCGGGGTCCGACACGAAGCTGTCGTTGCCTGTCGTCTTCGGCGCATCGAATGAGAGTGCGCCATTCGCCTGAAAGTAGAGCGACTTCGTCACCGCTTCCTTCGGTGGCCACGCCGTGAACGTGCGCCACGTGTTGCTCCCGCTCTCGAACACCGTCGCCTCGGCGGGCACGTAGTTGCCCGTGCCCTTGAGGTATTTCGCGAAGAATGGCGCCTCGATCTTTGCGCGAAAGTCCGTGCCCGTCGCGGCACCGAAATCGATCTTGCCGAGTGCGCGGCCGTCACGCCGCCAGCCGCCGTGGTTCCACGGGCCGACGACGAGGAAGTTCCTGGATGCCACATCCTTTTTTTCGAGCGTGCGGTAGATGTGCACCGGCCCGTAGAAATCCTCCTGGTCCCACCAGCCGCCGACGTTGAGCGTCGGCACGGTGACCCGCGTCAGGTACGATTGCATCGCCTGCCGCTGCCAGAAGCCGTCGTAGTTGGGGTGCGTCGCAAAGTCGTTCCAGGTGGGGATTTCCCCCTTGAGGTACTTCGCGTTGACGTTGGCCAGCGAGCCAAGTTTCAAGTACCAGTCATAGGTGTCGTACGTGTCGAAGGCGAAGTTCTCGTTCTCCTTGGACGTCTCCATCATCGCCGCGTACTCGAAGCCATAGCTCAGGCGGAAGGCGCCGTTGTGATGGAAGTCGTCACCAATCCACATGTCGGCCGGCGAGGCCTGCGGGCTGACGGCGGCCAGCGCCGGGTGCGGGTCGAGCATCGCCATCGCGGTGGTCCAGCCCGGGTACGACACGCCCATCATCCCTACTTTGCCATTGTGGTTCGGCACGTTCTTCAACAGCCAGTCAATGCTGTCCCACGCGTCGGTGGACTCGTCGATGCGCGGCCCCGGGCCGTCGACGATGCGCGGCGGGCGCTGCATCACGAACTGCCCTTCACTCTTGTAGCGGCCGCGAATGTCCTGCATGACGAAGATGTACTGCTCCGCGGCGAGCTCCGGATACGCCATTGCCAACGGGAACTGGGCGGCCGGCACTCCGTACGGCGTGCGGATGAAGATGAACGGGAGCGGTTCACGCTGTTCGGTGGGTGCAAAGATCACCGTATGCAGCGTGACGCCATCGCGCGTGGGGATCATCGCCTCGCGAAACGTGTAGGCGGGCGCGGGAGTGCCCTGGGCCACTGCATCCCGCGTGACGACGCCGGCTGCGGCCAGCGCGCAGAAGGCAAGAGTGATGGTGGCGCGCGCGATGCGAAACGGGAGGCTGGTGGTCATCGGTATCCCCTGAGGTGATGGCCAGAACCTACGCCGATCGCGTGCTGCCCGACACTCGGGGGTCCATGCAAACCGTCGCGAGCGCGGAACGGTCCAATGGGGGAGGAGGTGTCGCGGACGGCCGACTCAGGCGGAAACCGAGGCGCAACCAGTGAGGTACTGCCAGCAACGGGTCGCATCACCACTCACGACGGAATGCCACTCATGCGTCTCCAGACCACGCTCGTGCTCGCGTTGCTCGCGTTGCCTGCGGCCGTCGCCGTGCCCACAGCCGCGCAGGATCCGGCGTCCGACAATCCGGTGCGCCACGGCCTTTCCATCGGCGACTACCCCAACGTATCGGGCCTGCGCATCAACTTTCGCGATCGCCGGCTCGGCATCGTGCGCGGCGCCAACGTGACCATCTGGTCGCCGTACGAGGGTGATCCCGGTGGCATCGTACGCGGGTTTGCCATCGGGCTGCCAAGCACCGGAGCGGGGTCGGTGCACGGCGTAGCGATCGGACTCCTCGGCGCCGGCGTCACGAATAGCCTCACCGGCATCGGGTTCGCCCCGGTTGGCATAGGCGCTGGTGGGCGGATCAAGGGCATTGCGATTGGCGGCGTGGGCGTGGGTGGTGGTGGCGACATCGAAGGCATCGCCATTGGTGGCGTCGGAGCGGGCGTGGGCGGCACCCTGCGCGGCCTCGCCGTCGGTGGTGTCGGGCTCGGCGCAGGACGCAGCATCGAGGGCATCGCGATCGCCGGCGGCGCGGTCGGCGCGCCAACGATCCACGCGTTCGCCCTCGCCTCGTTCATCGGCGCCACTCACATGAACGGGCTGATGATCGCGCCCGTCATGGCCCGCCTCGAGCCCGGAGGCAGCATGCGTGGCGTCTCCGTGTCGGGCTTCAACTACATGCGCGGTGAGCAGCGGGGTCTCACCATCGGGCTCATCAACTACGCCCGCGACCTCGAGGGCATGCAGATTGGCGTGATCAACATCGCGCGGAATGCGAGCGTGAAGTTTCTGCCGATCATCAACTACCACAAGCGATAGAAGATCGGGAATCCGGATGGCGATTCAGGATCGGAAGCGCAATCTGGATTCCCGATCCTCAATCGTCAGTCACTTCCACAGCCACCCGAACACGCCCCCCATCAGGCAGCCGTAGACGAGCGCATCAAGGGCCTGCTTGAAGAAGGAACTCCAGGGCCGGCCGAACCAGACGGAATCGGTGATGCTGGCAAAGGAGTAGCTCATGAAGCCGAGGGTGCCGACGATGCGGAAGACCTCGAGATAGGTCGCGCTCGCAGGCACGGCATGCGAGGCCACGTACGCGCAGAAGAACGAGACGATGAGATTCGAGCCGAGGCTCTGCATCATCGACGCGCCCATCTTGCCCGTGCCGGCTGGACGCAGCGTAATCATCGCCGTCGGTCCGCGCTCGAGTTCGGCGCGCCATGCCGGGTCCTTGCGGTCGGCGGCCGCGTTGACGCCGGGCACGGAGTAGAGCCCTGGCGGCGCCGGATGTGCGCGCAACGCGGCCAGCACGCCAGCTTCGGAGGGGAGCTTGCCCCATTCCGTCTGGTGGTGTGGCGACAACATCCAGAACAGGGCGGAGACGAAGAAGACGATGACGCCCGACACCACGATCGGGAGCCACAAATGCGCGACGAATGCCATGGGGGGGGCCTCGCGGTTTGGGAAGCATCTAATAGAACGCAAACGCCGCAGCGCGACCAGCCGCTGCGGCGTTTGTGTTCTCACCCCCACCCCTGGAGGCCTGCACGTTGTACCTACTTCTTGGGGCGATGTTCCGTGACCCACGCGTGCATCTGGGTACGGGCCTGTTCGCGGGTCAGCGTGCCGGCGGTCACTTGGGCGTGCATGGCCTTCAGCTGAGCCTGTCGCGCCTCGAAGAACGCCTGCTGTTCCGGTGTGGCGTTGGCGCGGAGCCCGGCGCGCGTGCCGGCCTTCACACCGCCGTGGACCCCCGCAGCCACTCCCGCGCCAAAGCGCGGTCCGCGCTGGAAGCGCTGGCCCTTCCCAACTCGGGCCGCCACCCGCTGGCCACGGAATTGGTGTTTCAGCTGGCGGTGCTCGAGTCGCCGGGCCTCCATACGAGCCAGGCGATCGATGTTCGGGAATGTTCCCGGCTGCAGGCCACCCTGCGCGAAAGCCGGGACGGTCACCGCGGCCAACGCCACGGCGAAACCAAGGAACTTGATGGTGCGCATCTGCGCCTCCTCAGGAACGTCGGGGCTGTGTCGCCCCGTTGCCAATGGGACGTTCGAGGATTGCCAATGTTAATCCGAAGTCCCACGACGGGATGTGTACAACTTATGTAAACGCTTGTAAAATAATAATATACGCCATCAAATGAACTTATGTTTCCCAGAGAATGTACCGTTTCAAGTCCAGGTCGAGCAGTCGGCAACATGCCTTCGCCCGGTGCCCTGACCTTTCCCACACACTTTCGTTTGCAAATTCCATTATACCGACTACTTTACTCGGCATGGCGGCTTCCTCTCTTACTCTGGCCGGATTCAAGGGCATGCGGAGCGACATTCTCGTCGCGCTCCGCAAGGAGCAGCCGCTCACCATCAGGGCGCTCGCCGATCAGTTCGGCCTCACCGCCAATGCGCTGCGTCGGCACCTCACCGAACTCATCGAGGCGGGACTCGTCGCCTACCGCCGCGAGATTCGCGGCCTGGGCGCGCCGGTCTTCGCGTATTCGCTGAGCCCGGCCGGCGAGGCGCTCTTCCCACGCGCCTACATCGATCCACTGGTCGACGCGCTCGAATCACTGCGCGATCGCGAGGGAACCGAGGCGGTGGTTCAGCTGTTCCGTCGGCGGTGGGACACCATGGCGGAAGCGGCGCGGCCGCGGCTCGCCATGCTCCCCCTGCACGAGCGGGCCCAGCTCCTTGCCGAGTTGCTGACGGCCGAGGGGTACATGAGCGAGGCGATTCCCGGACTGGGCGACGCCACCACCATTCGACACCACAACTGCGCGGTGCGTGAAATCGCGCTGCGCTTTCCGGAAGTTTGCTCGGCCGAAGCGGAGTTCATTGCGACGGTGCTCGACGCACCCGTCGAACGCCGCATGCACCTGAAGGACGGCTGTCGCGCCTGTGAGTACGACGCCATCGGGCGCGCGCCCGCCAGCGTGCCCGCACCAATTTCTGTACCTGCTACCGCACCCGAGACTATGCGATGAGCGCTTCGATTGAATCCTTGGTCAACAAGGAATACCAGTACGGTTTCGTCACCGACGTCGAGTCCGACCGGATCCCCATTGGCCTCACCGAGGAGACGGTCCGCTTGATCTCGGCCAAGAAGCGCGAGCCCGAGTGGCTGCTCGACTGGCGCCTCAAGGCCTTCAAGCGCTGGCAGTCGATGACTGAACCAACCTGGCCAAACGTGAAGTACACGGCCATCGACTACCAGGCACAGACGTACTACTCGGCGCCGCGCAGCGTGAAGCCGCTGCAGTCGCTCGAGGAGGTGGACCCGGAGATCCTCAAGACGTACGAGAAGCTCGGCATCTCGCTCAACGAGCAGAAGCGGCTCTCGGGCGTCGCCGTGGACGCCATCTTCGATTCCGTCTCGGTGGGCACCACGATGAAGGCGGAACTCAAGAAGCACGGGGTGATCTTCTGCTCGTTCGGCGAGGCGGTGCTCGATCACCCCGAGCTGATCCAGAAGTACCTCGGGTCGGTCGTGCCCTACTCCGACAACTTCTTTGCCGCCCTCAACTCGGCGGTCTTCAGCGACGGCTCGTTTGTGTACATCCCCAAGGGAGTGCGCTGCCCGCTGGAACTCTCGACGTACTTCCGCATCAACGCCGCCGACACGGGGCAGTTCGAGCGCACGCTGATCGTCGCCGACGAGGGTGCGTCGGTGAGCTACCTCGAGGGGTGCACGGCGCCCAAGCGCGCCACCAATCAGCTGCACGCCGCCGTGGTTGAAATTGTGGCGCTGGACAACGCGCAGGTGAAGTACAGCACCGTGCAGAACTGGTACGCGGGCGACAAGGACGGCGTGGGCGGCATCTACAACTTCGTCACCAAGCGCGGCAAGGCATTCACCAACAGCAAGATCTCGTGGACGCAGGTGGAGACGGGCTCGGCCATCACGTGGAAGTACCCGAGCGTCATCCTGCAGGGCGACAACTCCACCGGTGAGTTCTACTCGGTGGCCGTCGTCAACAATTACCAGCAGGCCGACACCGGCACCAAGATGATCCACATCGGCCGGAACACGAAGTCGACCATCATCTCCAAGGGCATCTCGGCGGGCCACGGGCAGAACTCGTACCGCGGTCAGGTGAAGGTGCTCCCCAAGGCGCACGGCGCGCGCAACTACACGCAGTGCGACTCGATGCTCATCGGCAACCAGTGCGGCGCGCACACGTTCCCGTACATCGAAGTCGCCAACAGCACGGCGACCCTGGAGCACGAAGCGAGCACGAGCAAGATCGGCGAAGACCAGATCTTCTATTGCAAGCAGCGCGGCCTCAACGCCGAACACGCCATCTCGCTCATCGTCGCCGGCTTCTGCAAGGAAGTCTTCAAGGAGCTGCCGATGGAGTTCGCGCTGGAGGCGCAGCAGTTGCTGGGGATTTCACTGGAAGGGTCGGTGGGATAGGGATGGCGGATGGTGGACGTCAGATGGCGGATGACTGCCACGACTGACCTCTGCTCTTCTGCTGTCTGCTGTCTGCCGTCTGCCATCACTCGCCACACACCGCACTCACTTTCGCTCCACATATCATGCTGAAGATCGACAACCTCACCGCCAACGTCGCCGACAAGCAGATCCTCAAGGGCATTTCGCTCGCGGTGAACCCGGGCGAAGTGCACGCCATCATGGGCCCAAACGGGTCGGGCAAGTCGACGCTCGCGCAGGTGATTGCGGGGCATCCGGGCTACGAAGTCACCGGCGGCACGGTGACGTTCGAGGGGCAGGACCTGCTCGACATGGACGCGGAAGTGCGCGCCCAGGCCGGCATCTTCCTCGCGTTCCAGTATCCGGTGGAGATCCCGGGCGTGTCCAACGCCTACTTCCTGCGCGCCGCGTACAACGAGATCCGCAAGGCGCGTGGCGAAGAGGAAGTGGATCCGATGGAGTTCCTCGACGTCATGACCGAGAAACTGAAGATCGTCGAGATGACCGAGGAGATGCTCCAGCGTTCGGTGAACGCGGGGTTTTCGGGCGGCGAGAAGAAGCGCAACGAGATTTTGCAGATGGCCGTGCTCGAACCCACGCTCGCCATCCTTGACGAGACCGACTCGGGGCTCGACATCGACGCGCTGCGCATCGTCGCCGAGGGCGTGAACAAGCTCAAGCGCCCCGACCGGTCCACCATCGTGGTGACGCACTACCAGCGCCTGCTCAACTACATCGTGCCCGATTACGTGCATGTGCTGGCACAGGGGCGCATCATCCGTTCGGGCGGCAAGGAACTGGCCCTCGAGCTCGAGGAGCGCGGCTACGACTGGCTGCTCGACACGGCGGGAGCGTCGGCGTGAGCGCGCAGTCCAACTATCGCGACGTGTTCGACGCGACGGCGCACCCCGACGCGCGCAAGGCGTGGCTGCCGCGGATGAAGATTGCGGCCATCGAGCAGTTCGAGGCCCTGGGCTTTCCCACGACGCGCGACGAAGACTGGCACTTCACGTCGGTGTCGCCCATCGCCGAACGCACGTTCAAGCCGGTGCGACCGTCGCCGTCGACGCTGACGGCTGCCGACCTCGCGCCGTTCACCTACGGCCAGTCCGACTGGCACCTGCTGGTCTTCGTCAACGGACACTATGAGCCGGCCCTGTCGTCCTTCGCGCAGCTCGACGTCGACGCGCAGGTGATGACGTTCTCCGAGGCGTTCAAGGAAGCGCCCGAACTCCTCGCCGAGCGGCTGGGGACGCTGGCCCCCCGCACGCAGGCGTTCACCGCGCTCAACACGGCGTTCATGGCCGACGGCGTGGTGATTCGCGTGCCGGTGGACATCGCGCTCGAGGCGCCGGTGCACATCCTGCACCTCACCGACGCACATGCCACCAACGCGTCGCAGCATCCGCGCACGCTGGTCATCGCCGAGCGCGGCGCACAGGTGACGCTCGTGGAGTCGTTTGCCACCATCGGCGGCGGCACGTACTTCACCAACCACGTGGCAGAAGTCATCGTCGGTGACGGCGCGCGGGTGGACCACTACAAGGTGCAGCGCGAGGGGGGCGCTGCGTACCACGTGGGCACGACGCAGGCCACGCAGGGGCGCGACTCGATCTACCACTCGTTCTCGTTCGCCACGGGCGCGCAGCTGTCGCGTACCAACGTGTACGCGAAGCTGTTGGGCGAGAACTGCGAGGTGCGCTTGAACGGCCTGTACGCGCTGGAGGAGGCGCAGCACGCCGACCACCAGACATTCGTCGAGCACATTGCGCCGAGCTGCTCGAGCCGCGAGGTGTACAAGGGCATCCTGGACGGCACGTCGCACGGGGTGTTCAACGGCAAGGTGTTCGTGCATCCCGAGGCGCAGAAGACCGATGGCAAGCAGACCAACAAGGCGCTGCTGCTCAGCGAGGGCGCACGGGTGGACAGCAAGCCGCAGCTGGAGATCTTCGCGGACGACGTGAAGTGCACGCATGGCGCCACGGTGGGTCGCCTGGATGACATGGCGCTGTTCTACATGAAGAGCCGCGGCATCGGCGCCGACCGCGCCCGCGCGCTGCTCACGTACGCCTTTGCCGCCGAAGTGCTGGAACTCATCGAACTCGAGCCGCTGAAGGTCGCGCTCGAGGCGCTGCTCTTCGAGCGCTTCATCCCGCCCGACGCGGCCTGAGGAGTCCTTCGTGTCCGCCGAACTCGACGAGCTGTACCAGAGCATCATCCTCGACCACAACCGCCGGCCGCGCAATTATCGCGTGATGGACGACGCGAGCGCGCATGCCGACGGCCAGAACCCGCTCTGCGGCGACCAGCTGACCATCTGGCTGAAGGTCGACGGCGGGCGCATCAGTGACGTGTCGTTTCAGGGCAGCGGCTGCGCCATCTCCAAGGCGAGCGCATCGCTGATGACGGCGGCAATCAAGGGCAAGACGCGCGAGGAGGCGGACGCACTGTTCACCAAGTTCCATGGCGTCGTGACCGGCGCGCATCCCGAGGACGCCGAGTCGATGGGTTCGCTGAAGGCGCTGGGTGGCGTGTCGCGCTTTCCGCTGCGCGTGAAGTGCGCGTCGCTGGCGTGGCACGCCATGCACGCGGCGCTGGCCCAGCATGCCGACGCCACGCCCCCAGCACCGGTGAGCACCGAGTGATCGTCCCCATGCGACAGGCGGCGCGCGACCGGCGGAGTGCCGTCACATGAACGTCGCGCGCACGGACTTTCCGCTGCTCGCCGCGCAGCCGTCGCTCGTCTACCTGGACTCGGCAGCCACGGCGCAGAAGCCGCGCGCGGTGCTCGACGCCATTCGCGACTACTACGAGACAACCAACGCCAACCCGCACCGCGGCGCGTACCGGCTGAGCGGCGCGGCCACGGAAGCGTATCACGGCGCGCGCCGCGACATCGCGCGCTTCCTCGGCGCGGCCGATGCCGATGCGCTCATCTTCACGCGCGGCACCACCGAGGCGCTGAACCTGCTTGCCACCGCGTGGGGACACGCGCACGTGCACCGCGGCGACCGCGTGGTGGTGACGCGCCTCGAGCATCACGCCAACTTCGTGCCGTGGCAGCAGCTGGCGCGCGCCGTAGGCGCCGAGTTCCGCATCTGCGAGATGACGCACGACGGGCAGGTGGACCTCGACCAGCTGCGCCTGCTCGTGACGGCCAACACGCGCGTGGTGGCGTTTGGGCATGTGTCCAACGCGCTCGGCACCATCAACGACGTGACGGACATCGTGAAGATCGCGCACACCGCGGGCGCGATGGCGTTCTGCGATGGCGCGCAGGGTGCGCCGCACCTGCGCGTGGACTTCGATGCGCTGGGCGTGGACGCGTACGCGTTCAGCGGCCACAAGATGCTCGGGCCCATGGGCATCGGCGGCGTGGTGGCACGGCGCAGCCTGCTCGAGGCGACGCCGCCGTACCAGTACGGCGGCGACATGATCGAGTATGTGTTCGATGGCGATACCACCTTCAACGTGCTCCCGCACAAGTTCGAGGCCGGCACGCCAAACGTCGAAGGCGCCGTGGGGCTGGCCGCCGCGGTGCGCTACCTCGACGGGCTGGGGATGGACGCGGTGCGTGCGCACGAGGTATCGCTCACGCGATACGCGCTGCAGCAGCTCGCGACGATCGACGGCCTGCACGTGCAAGGGCCCGCGACGGCGGAGGCGCGCAGCGGCGTGGTGAGCTTCACGCTGGGCGACATCCACCCGCACGACCTCAGCACGATGCTCGACGTCGATGGCGTCTGCGTGCGCGCCGGGCACCATTGCGCGCAGCCGCTGATGCGCGCGCTGCGGGTGAACGCCACGGTGCGCGCCAGCTTCTACGTCTACAACACGCCCGCGGATGTGGACGCATTGGTGGCGTCACTGCGCAAGGCGAAGGTGCGGTTTGGTGCCCACGCCGGCTGATGCGGTTGTTCGCTCGGCCGCAGAGGCTCCCGGGGCCGGGCTCGCCGCGCTGTACCAGGAGCGCATTCTCGACCATTATCGACGGCCGCGCCACAAGGGGGCACTCGACCGCGCCACTGGCGTGCACGCTGTCAAGAACCCGCTGTGCGGGGACGACGTGACGGTGAGCGTCCTTGAACGCGACGGCGTCGTCGTGGAGGCGCGTTTCACGGGCGTTGGGTGCTCCATCATGCAGGCGACGGCGTCGATGCTGATGGACGCGGTGCACGGCAAATCCCGCGAGGAGATCGAGGCGCTGGTGCACCACTTCGACGCGATGCTCGCGGGTGGCGCCGCGGACGAATCGCTCGGCGCGCTGGGCGCATTGGCGGGAGTTGCCGGATTTCCGGCGCGGCACAAGTGCGCGAAGCTGCCGTGGGCGGCGCTGAAAGGAGCGATTGGGAGCGGCTGAGGGCAGAGGGCAGAGGGCAGAGGGCAGATGGCAGATGGCAGATGGCGGATGGCGGACGTTTGAAGTCTGACGTCTGACGTTACTGGCCAGCGCGCCGTACTTCCCGGCGCCCAGCGCTCCTCTCGACTGCACGCGACCCGCGCGGCAACTTTCGGGATGCGCCGCGTCATCCTTTCTGCCTTCGTCATAGTTGCCGCCGCCTGCGCGACAGGCGCCGACGTTCCAACGGCGCCGAAGACGACACCCATCCCCCCGGTGACGCCGCCCACCCCAACGGCGCCCGCCGATCCGCCCGCGTTCACGCGCGAGTTCCGCGGGCTCTGGGTGGCAACGGTCGGCAACATCGACTGGCCGACCGTTGCCGGGCAGAATCAGGCGGCGTCGATGGATCAGATGCGCGTGATCCTCGACCGCGCGCAGGCACTGCGCATGAACGCCGTCATCGTCCAGGTGCGCGCCGCGGGCGACGCGCTGTATCGCTCCCCCCTCGAACCGTGGGCCAAGGCGCTCACCGGCACGCAGGGCACCGATCCGGGGTGGGATCCGCTCGACGCGTGGGTCACCGAGGCGCATGCACGCGGCCTCGAACTGCACGCCTGGTTCAATCCGTATCGCGCCGGCAACGTCAGCGACACCTCGCGTCTGGCGCCGACGCATCTCGCCAAGAGGCGCCCCGACCTCGCGCGCATCGCCGAGGGCCAGTTGTGGTTCGACCCCGGTGAGCCCGAGGTGCAGGCGCAGACGCTGGCCGTTGTCACCGATGTGCTCACGCGCTACGACATCGATGGCGTGCACCTCGACGACTATTTCTATCCGTACCCGCTGGGAAGTACGCCGGTATTTCCCGACGACGCTTCGTACGCCAAGTACCTCGCGGCGGGCGGCGTGGCCATGGCGCGCGCCGATTGGCGCCGTCAGAACGTCAATGCGTTCATCGAACGGCTGTACGCCGAGGTGCATCGGGTGAAGCCGACGGTGAAGGTGGGTCTTTCACCGTTCGGCATCTGGCGGCCGGGGTATCCCTCCGGCGTCACGGGCCTCGATGCCTTTGCGGCAATCTTTGCCGACTCCAGGACCTGGCTGCAGAACGGTTGGCTCGACTATTTCGCACCGCAGCTCTATTGGTCGACGTACGACACGGGGCAGCCCTTCAACGCCCTGCTTGACTGGTGGTTGGCGATGAACACGCAGAAGCGCCACCTCTGGCCCGGCCTTGCCGCATATCGTGTGGCCGATGGGCAGACGGAGACGTACGCCGCGTCGGAGATTCTCGCTGAAATCACCGCGACGCGCACGCGCGCCGGGGCGGCGGCGGGCGGCGCCAGTGGCACGCTGCTCTACAACACCACGGCCGTGCGCACCAACAAAGGCGGCCTCGCCGACCTGCTGGCCTCCGCGGGCTTCACGAACATCGGTGTCGTGCCGGCCTCGGCGTGGCTCGATGCCACGGTGCCCGGAGCGCCATCGGTGACGGCCACGCTGCAGGGTACGGCAATGCGCGCACAATGGATGCCGGGCGGCACGGAGGCCGCGCGCTGGTGGCTGGTGCAGTGGCGCGCCGGCAGCGCGTGGGGCAGCCGGATGGTGTGGGGTGCGGACCGCACACTCGACATCGCATTTACCAGCAGTGCCGACCGCGCGGACATCGTGGTGGTCACCGCCTTCGACGCCGCGATGAACGCTTCATCGCAGGGCATCTGGCGCGCTTCAGCGCAATGAGCCATGCCACTCCCTGATTCCACGCGTCCCTCGGGCGGCCATCTCGTGGCCGAGGTGCTGCACCGCCATGGCGTGCGCGCGCTCTTTGCGCTGGCCGGCGGGCACATTGCCCCCATCCTGGTCGAGGCCAAGCGGCGCGGCATTCGCGTCATCGACACGCGGCAGGAGCAGACTGCCATCTTCGCCGCCGATGCCACCGCGCGACTGACCGGCGTGGGCGTGGCGGTCGTGACGGCCGGCCCTGGCGTGACCAACGCGCTCACCGCGCTCACCAATGCGCGCATGGCGCGGTCGCCGATGCTGCTCATCGGTGGCGCGACGGCCACGGTGCTGCGCGGGCGCGGCTCGCTGCAGGACATCGACCAGATGGCGGTGATCCGCCCGCACGTGAAGCACGCCGAGCAGGTGCGCCGCGTGGCGGACATCGTGCAAGTGCTCGAGCGGGCGCTCCGCGTGGCGCGCGAGGGCGTGCCGGGGCCGGTCTTCGTGGAACTGCCGCTCGACGTGCTGTATGCCGAAGATCTCGTGCGCGAGACGATGGGCGTGGCGACGCAGCCTGCCGTCGGCGCGTCCTGGCGAAAGAAGCTCGAGCACTGGTACCTCAATCGGCATGCCAACGCGGTGTTCTCACCGGGCGGCGCCGCGCCCAACGACCCGGTGCACGTGATGCGCATGTGGCCCAGCGCCCGTGCGATTGCGCGTTCGGCGGCACTGCTGGCGCGGGCCGAGCGCCCAGTGCTGGTCATCGGCAGTCAGGGCGTGGAATGCGCCGCCGAGGCGGTGGCGCTGGCCGATTCCGTGCGCGCGCTCGATGTGCCCGTATTTCTCGCCGGCATGGCGCGTGGTTTGTTGGGCACCACGGGCGTGCGGCAAGTGCGGCACCATCGCAAGGAAGCGCTGCGCGAGGCCGACCTGGTGCTGCTCTGCGGTGTGCCGATGGACTTCCGGCTCGACTACGGACGGCATATCGGCGCACACTGCGCCGTCGTCAGCGTGAACCGCGACCACGGTGAACTCAACAAGAATCGGCGCAGTACGCTGGCCGTGTGCGCCGACGCCGACCTGTTTGTACGCGCGCTGGCCGGCGCCGGCGCGCGTGCCACGTGCGCGCCATGGGCCACGCGGCTCGCGGAGCGCGATGCGGCACGCGACGCGGCCATCGCCGTGGACGCGACGGCGGCGCTGCTTCCACTTAACCCGCTGGCGCTGTGTCGCCGCGTGGACGACCTGCTCACCGAGCAGTCGACGATTGTGGCCGACGGTGGGGACTTTGTGGGCACGGCATCGTATGTCGTGCGCCCGCGTGCACCCATGCGCTGGCTCGACCCCGGCGTGTTCGGCACGCTGGGAGTCGGTGCGGGCTTCGCCATGGCGTCCAAGCTCGCACGCCCAGACGACGACGTCTGGCTGGTGTGGGGCGACGGCGCGGCCGGCTATGGCATCGTCGAGCTCGACACGTTCGTGCGCCACAGGCTGCCGGTGATATGCGTGGTGGGCAACGACGGCGCGTGGACACAGATTGCGCGTGGCCAGGTGCCCATGCTGGGGGACGACGTGGGCACGCAGTTGGGGCGCACGGCGTTCCACGGCGTCGCCGAGTCGCTCGGGGCACGCGGCATTCTGCTCGACGACGCGTCGAAGATCGAGGCGACGCTGCGTGAGGCGCGGGACACGGCACGCGGTGGCACGCCGGTGCTGGTGAACGCGCACATCGGGGTGTCAGCGTTCCGGGCGGGGTCGTTGTCGATGTAGCGTCGCAGAGGACGACGGCAGCGTACGGCAGAGGGGTGCCGCGGACGCCGCGTCACCCCTCTGTCGTACCCTGCCCGTACTCTGCAATACTCTGTCCTGTTCAGAGCGCCTCAAACCGCGCCTGGAAGAACCGCAGGTACTTGGGCTCGTATACCATCGTGAGCCCCCGTACCGATTCGCGCTGGTCGTACACGGCCTTCACCGACTCGGCGATCACGTCCATGTGCGCCTGCGTATACACGCGACGCGGGATGGTGAGGCGCGTCAGTTCGAGCTTGGGGCGATTGTGATCGCCCGTCTTGGCGTTGCGGCCCGCGCTCACGATGCCGCGCTCCATCGACCGGATGCCGCTGTCGAGGTAGAGCTGGGCGGCCAGCGTCTGCGCCGGGAACTGATCCTGCGTGAGCTTGGGGTAAAAGCGCCTGGCGTCGAGGAAGATGGCATGACCACCCACGGGCTCCATCATGGGCACGCCCCAATTCTCGAGCAGCTCGCCGAGGTAGCGCACCTGGCCAATGCGGGCGCGAATGTGCGCGTCCTGCACCGACTCCGCCGTACCGATGGCCATCGCTTCCATGTCGCGGCCGGCCAGGCCGCCGTAGGTGTGCAGTCCCTCGAAGACGACGACGAGGTTGCGCAGCTCCTCGAAGACGTCCCAGTTGTTCACCGCCACCCAGCCGCCGATGTTCACCAGCGAGTCCTTCTTGGCGCTCATCCACGCGCCGTCGGTATAGCTGCAGAATTCAAGGAGGATCTCGGCAATCGTCTTGCCGGCGAACCCGTCTTCGCGCTCCTGAATGAAGAACGCGTTTTCCACCGCGCGCGTGGCATCGAGGTACAGCTTGATGCCGTGCGTGTCACACCAGGCGCGCAGCGCCTTGACGTTGGCCATCGACACCGGCTGGCCACCGGCCATGTTCACCGTGGCGCCCAGCGAGACGTAGGCGATCTTGGCAGCGCCATGCTCCTTGACGAGCGCGTCGAGCTTGCCGACGTCGACGTTCCCCTTGAACGGGCCGCGGTGCTGCGGATCGTGGGCTTCGTCGCAAATGACGTCCACAAAGATGCCGCCGGCCATTTCCTGGTGCAGGCGCGTCGTCGTGAAGTACATGTTGCCGGGCACGTACTGGCCTGGCGTGATCTCGGTGCGACTGAGCAGGTTCTCCGCCCCGCGCCCCTGGTGCGTGGGCACGAGGTACTTGTAGCCGTAGTACGTCTGGATGGCCGACTCCAGATGATAGAAGTTCTCGGAGCCCGCGTACGCCTCGTCGCCCATCATCATGCCCGCCCTCTGGCGGTCGCTCATCGCGCTGGTGCCGCTGTCGGTGAGCAGGTCGATGTAGACGTCCTTGGAGTGGAGCAGGAACGTATTGTGGCCCGCCTCGGCAAGCGCGTGCTCGCGCGTGGGACGATCGGTCATGCTCAGCGGCTCGACCATCTTGATCTTCCACGGCTCTGCCCAGGAGCGGCGGCCGGCCTGCTGGCCCATCGTGCGGGGCTTTTCCTTGTTATCGGTCATGGCGTAAGTAGGCGCTATGGCGCTGGTCAGAGGACGCCCCGTGAACGAGGCCCCTCAAATTAGCCCAATTGCGCTGGCGAAGGGGGTGCGGCATCCTTTGTCGTCCGGGTGAATCACCGCCCGGCCGAGCATTCCCCCCTCTTCGGTCCCTTTCCCCATGCGCCGACTGCTCGCCGCCTCCCTCGCCGCTGTCCTCGCGGCCGCCCCTGCGTATGCCCAGCCGCAGGGCGACCCCGCGCTCGCCGGCCGCATCCGCCAGAACTACCGGAAGATCGAAGTGAAGATCCCGGTGCGCGACGGCGTGAAGCTCTTCACGTCGATTTACGTGCCCAAGGACACGACGCGCCGGTATCCCGTGCTGATGTCGCGCACGCCGTACTCGGTGGCACCGTATGGCGACACGCTCTTCAAGGGCGCACTGGGGCCATCCAGCAACCCGAAGTATGTGGACGACGGCTACATCTTCGTCTACCAGGACGGACGCGGACGCCACTTCTCCGAGGGCGTCTTTCGCGAGATGACGCCCATCCTCGAGAAGCACGACAAGCCCACCGACGTCGATGAGGGAACCGACACCTACGACACCATCGAGTGGCTGCTCAAGAACCTGCCGACCAACGGCAAGATGGGCATCTACGGCACGTCGTATCCCGGCTTCTACACGAGCGCGAGTTGCCTGGCGCGCCACCCGGCACTGGTGGCCTGCTCGCCGCAGGCACCGATGACCGATATCTGGATGGGCGACGACACGTTTCACGGTGGCGCCTTCCTGCTGCCGCACAACTTCGGGTTCTACACGGGCTTTGGGCGCGGGCCACGCACGGAACCGGGGTTCGATCCACGCTATCCGTTCGCGATGGGCACTCCCGACGCCTACCAGTTCTACATGGACATGGGGCCCGTCGGGCCCGGCTCGCGCAAGTACATCACACCGGGAACCGGCTCGTACTGGGAGGAGATCCTCGCCCACCCGACGTACGACGAGTACTGGACCGCGCGCAACGTGCGCCCGCACCTGCACGACGTGAAGGCGGCGGTGCTCACGGTCGGCGGCTTCTACGACACCGAGGACCTGCATGGTCCGTGGTGGGTGTACGAGAGCATTGCCAAGCTGAGCCCCGCCACGAAGAACACCCTGATCGTCGGACCGTGGTCGCATGGCGGGTGGAGCCGCGGCGACGGCACGGTGCTGGGCAACCTGCGCTGGACGTACAAGACCGGGCCGTTCTTCCGTGACTCGGTGGAATACCCGTTCTTCGCACAGCATCTCGCCGGCGGCGCAACCAAGATCGAGCCCGGCGTGATGGTCTTCCGCACGGGAGCCGACAAGTGGGATCGTTACCCGACGTGGCCAGCTCCGGGCGCAAAGAAGGCCGCGCTGTACCTGCAGCCCGACGGCAAGCTGGGCTTCACCGCGCCGACCCAGAACGGCGCGTTTGACCAGTACGTGAGCGATCCCGCACACCCCGTGCCGCTGGTGGACCGCGTGGAAAGCCAGGGGATGCCGCGCGACTACATCACCGCCGACCAGCGCTTCGCCTCGCGGCGGCCCGATGTGCTGACCTACCAGACCGACGTGCTCACCGAAGACGTGACGCTGTCCGGCCCACTGCACCCGGTGCTGCACGTAAGCACCACAGGCACTGACGCCGATTTCATTGTGAAGCTCATTGACGTCTATCCTGGCGATGCACCCAACTGGCAGGGTGACCAAAGCGGGTTCCTGGTGGGCGGCTACCAGCAGCTCGTGCGCGGCGAGCCGTTCCGCGCGCGCTACCGGCGATCATTCACCAACCCACAGGCAATGGTGCCCAATCAGGCCGATTCGGTGGCGTTCGACATGGTCTCCATCCACCACACGTTCCGGAAGGGCCACCGGATCATGGTGCAGGTGCAGAGCACCTGGTTTCCGCACATTGAGCGCAACCCGCAGACGTACGTGCCCAACATCTTCTTCGCCAAGCCCTCGGACTACAAGACGGCCACGATGCGCGTGTACCACTCTGCGGCCAAGCCCACGCGCATCGAGGTGCTGCAGTTGCCGTAGCAGACGCACCCCTGGCCAATGACCCGTGGCCAGGCAATGCAAGCCGGCGGTGGCTCCCAGCCATCGCCGGCTTCTTCATGTTCGCGCCAATGCACTCCGAGCAGGGCATTCCCCCACACTCCATGCGGCGAGTCCCGGGAACGGCGCACCAGGCCGAAGCGTCGCTCATGAAGAACAGGGAAGTGCCTATGAATTGCCATGTTAGGCTGTCTGTGCGCACGGCATCTCGCGTGTTCCCAACGCCGTTGCGCGGCAACGATTGTCGGCAACGACTCTACCACTTCAGGTGATCACCAGTGCTGAAGAACGTCAAGATCGGACCCAAGCTGCTTGCCGCGTTCGGCATCGTTGCCGCCTTTTCATTCATCATCGGCCTCGTGGGGCTGATGGAACTCGGTTCCATCAAGGCCAAGTCGGAGTTGGTCACAGGCGCCAGCGTTCCGCAGTTGACCGCGCTGATCGATTACGATGGCGCGATGCGGAACATCGTCAGCCTGCAGATGAGCGAGCTGCTCGCCAAGAGCGACAAGGACGACGCCATGGCCGAGCAGTACCGCGGCGAGCTTGCGAAGCACCGCGGCGACGAGCTGACCAGGACGCGCACGGCGTTCGAGAAGACGACGCGGTCGGCCACGGCCGATTCGATGTGGAAGACGCTGCTCGCCACGTCGGCCGTGTACCTTCAGACGGTTGATGAGGTCGAGGGCCTGCTTGGCAAGGGCATGTACCCCCAGGCCCATTCGACCGCCATGGACAAGGGTGCGAAGCAGTTCGCCAGCGTCGACACAGATCTCATCGCCCTCGCCACGCATATCAGCGTCAGCGCCGGCGTGAAGGCGGAGACCATCGCGGCGACGTACAGCTCGAGCCGCATCATCCTGCTGACATCGGCCGCCATCGCCATGCTGGTGGCATTGGTTCTTGGCCTCGTCATCTCGAAGTCGCTGACGGGACCGCTGGCCGAGGTGGCCGAACGCGCCGAGCGCGTGCAGAGCAAGTGCATCGCCGACCTCGAGCATGGCCTGAACGCGATGGCCAAGGGCGACCTGAGCGTGCCGTGCGAGGCGTCAACGAAGCAGCTCTCGTTCGACCGCGCCGACGAGATTGGCATGCTGGCAACGACCGTCGACGGACTAATTGCAAAGGCACAGGGCGCGATTGTGTCGTACGGCAGGCTGCAGGGCATCATGCGGGCGCTGGTGACCGAGACGGAGAAGCTGACCGCGGCAGCCGAAGACGGCTTGCTGTCTACGCGTGGTGACACGGCGCAGTTTGACGGCTCGTACAAGGAACTCGTGCAGGGCTTCAACAACACGATGGACCTGTTGCTTGATCCGGTCAACGAAGCGACGGTCGTCCTCGAGCGCGTGGCAGACCGCGACCTGACGGCCCGCATCACCGCAGACTTCAAGGGCGACCACGCCAAGATCAAGACTGCGCTGAATAGCGCCGTTGACAACCTGCAGCAGACGCTGGCCGAGATTTCCGGCGCCGCCGAACAGGTGGCTGCCGCCGCTGACCAGATCGCGACGAGCAGTCAGTCGTTGGCCCAGGGCGCGAGCGAGGAGGCGAGCACCATCGAAGAGGTGTCGTCGAGCCTGCACGAGATCACCTCGATGGCCAAGTCGAGTGCGGCGAGCGCCAAGGAGGCGGAGACGCTGGCCGAGGCCGCGAAGGCTGGCACCGACCAGGGCGGCGAGAAGATGGTCCAGCTGGCCGAAGCGATGGGCAAGCTCAAGAGCTCGTCCGACCAGACCGCGAAGATCGTGAAGACCATCGACGAGATCGCGTTCCAGACCAACCTGCTGGCGCTGAATGCCGCAGTGGAAGCGGCGCGGGCCGGCGATGCAGGCAAGGGTTTTGCCGTGGTGGCCGACGAGGTGCGCGCGCTCTCGATCCGCGCAGCGGAGGCGGCCAAGCAGACCGCGACCCTGATCGAGGAGTCGGTGGCGCACACGCAGCGCGGCGTGACGATGACCAAGGACGTGCAGGAGACGTTCTTCGACATCGCCAAGCGGGCAAACCGCGTGCGCGAGGTGATGGCGGAGATGGCCGCGGCCAGCGAGCAGCAGACGCTCGGCGTCGACCAGGTGAACACCTCCGTTGAGCAGATGAACGCCGTCACCCAGATGACCGCGGCGGCGGCCGAGGAGTCGGCGAGCGCGGCCGAGGAGCTGACGAGCCAGGCCACGCAGGTGAAGGGGCTTGTGGCGCAGTTCGTGCTGGACAGCGGGAGCGGATCGTTCAGCGCTGCGCCGGCCCAGGTGCACGCGGTGAAGCGGTCGGTGGCGCCCAAGAGCATCACGGCGCGCAAGCCGGCGGCCAGCAATGGCCGGGCGGCGGTGCTGAGTGCCGCCGCGACGATCCCGTTTGGCGACGACGACGACGCAGCGTCGCAGTTCTAGCTCTCCACCGGGTGCACACAGGGCCGCTCCGCACTGCGCGGGGCGGCCCTGTCGTTTGGGGTGACTGCTCCTACGGTCTGGCGAGCGCCGACAGGAGGTAGAGGACGTTCACCGACCCGTCCATGATGGGTTCGTTGGTGGAGTAGTCGCCCCAGTCGTCGTGGTAGACGATGAAGCCGGTGTTCCACTTGGCGTATGCATCGGGTTTGGTCAGCGCGATGCCGAGCAGGTTCTTGTAAATGGATGAGTAGACGGGACCGTCGAGGAGCGCGCCGTCGAGCTGATACTTGAGCCGGATCGAGATGACGGCATGCGGATCGCGGGCGAACGTTCCGTTGGCCGGGACGCCGATCACCATCGAAATGCCCCACGGATTGGTGCCAAAGAGCCAGTCGATGGCCGACTGCTCGAGCGCGCGGTAGCGGGTGTCGCCAGTCATCTGGCGGTAGAGAACGCCCTGCACCGCCAGCGACGTCATGAGGTCATTGGAGCACCAAATGAACGGGATGCCCACATTGAACCCGTTCTTCGCCCGGGCAGCGACGGCCTTCATGCCCTCGCCATAGTAGCCCGCCAGCAGCGCTCGCGTTTCGGGTTCGGCGCGGCGTGCGGCTTCGAAGTGGCCGATGTTGTGGAACGGATACCACTGGTAGTGGCTCGCGGTGTCGGCGCCCATCCACGGCTTCACTTTGGCCTGCGCGGCAAGGGACATCGCACGCCCGCGATATTTCCGCTCGCCCGTCAGGGCATACAGCGCCGCGGCACCGAGTTCCATGTCGTCGGCCCAGTCATCTTCCTCGTAGAAGTACGGCCCGCGCGCCGGCGCCGTCTGGCAGGCACCGGGGAATTTCTCGCCAAGCGCAAACGCCGCCCGCGCCTTGCGGGTGAGCGTGTCGGCAAGCGCCGGCTCGCGCCCACGCAGCAGTTGCGCACCGAGCGCGAACGCGGCCGCGAACTTGCCCGCCGTGGACGCGTATCCCGTGGCGCGGTTCTGGTAGCGCAGCAGCCCCTGCGCGATGCCGGTGCACGGATAGAGCGGACGTGCGCCGCCCTTCCCCCAGCCGTAGTCGGACGAGTCGTTCTGCGGCAGGTCGAAGAACATGTGATCGCGGTCATCGCCGAGCTGGTTGAGCATCAGGGAGTCATCGGGGAACATCTTCAGCAGCCAGGTCAGCCCGTGGCGCGCCTCGTCAATCACGTCGGGCACGCCGTTGGTGCCCGGGCGGCCGTCCGCCTGATACGCGTCGCCGAAGGCACGCGGATGGTCGCGCCACGCCTGCAGCAGCTGAAACGTGGCGGTGGCAGACGTCGCGACGTACTGCAGGTAGTCCGACGCGTCGGCCCAGCCGCCGCTGGCAGAAATGAACTCGCCCGCCCGCGTGGGGTGATCGACGAGCACGCCATCCTTGGTATGCACGGCCACGTTGTAGGTCGGGTTCCACCCCGAGCGCTGCTGGCGCATGTAGCGGAGCGGCATATCGGCGAGTCCATTCCACACGTTGGGGCCGATGGTCACGTTGGGTGATGCCAGATCGCCGGCGTGCACGCGATAGGTGCCCGGCGCGCGGAGGGCGGAGAAGTCGAGGCGATAGGTTTCCGCGCACGGCCCCCAGGCGCCGTGCGCCGTCGCGCGCTTGGGCCCAAGGACGCGCCGACCGCTGGCATCGACGACTTCAAACGCCGTAACGGCGCGCGGTGCGAGCGCGCAGACCACCGCCACTTTGGGCGCGTCGGGCAGGTAGCCCACCTGATTGATGCGAATAGCGTCATCGGGAGTGCCGGGGGCCTGCGCCGCGAGGGCGTGAGTGCCGGTGGCCAGCAGCAGTGCGGCAAGGGAGCGTCGGGCGGAACGTGTCATGCCACGAAAGTACCGTGGCTCCGACGCCCTAGCCAACGAAGGGACATCTCGATGAGTATTCGGGGTGACTCGCGCCGCGTGCGAGTCGATGCCGCCCGCCCGACGCGGGCGATCCCGACTGAGGAATCTCCGATGCGCCGACGTTCGATCGCCATCCTGTTTGCGACACTCGCGACGCTGGTCGCAATTGCCAATCCTGCCTCGGCCCAGAAGACCAACAAGCCGCCGCTGCATGGCCGTCACTGGATGGCAATTACGGGCAAGCCGCTGGCCGCCACGGCCGGCTCGATGATGTTCACCAAGGGCGGCAACGCCATTGACGCCGCGTGTGCCATGCTCGCCGCCGTGACGACGATGTGGGACGTGTTGAGCTGGGGCGGCGAGACGCAGGCGCTCATCTACCACCCGGGGCTGAAGAAGGTCATCGGCATCAACGCGCTTGGCGTCGCCCCGACGGGCGCGACCGCCGAGTTCTACCGCGGCAAGGGCTACCGGTATCCGCCCGAGTTCGGGCCGCTGGCCGCCGTGACGCCCGGCACGCCGGGCGGCCTGATGACGATGCTCGCCGAATACGGGCGGCTCTCGCTCAAGGAAGTGCTCGCGCCGGCCATCGAGATGGCCGACGGCTACGCCATCGAGGCGCAGACGGCGAACCTGATTGAGACCAACAAGAAGAAGATCAAGGAATGGAAGTACTCCACGGCCGTCTACCTGCCGCACCTGGGCGAGAAGCGCGAAGCGCCGGAGGCCGGCGAGGTGTTCGTGCAGAAGGACCTCGCCGTGACGCTGCGCAAGCTCGTGGACGCCGAGCAGGCTGCCCTGAAGGCTGGCAAGAGCCGCAAGGACGCCATCTACGCGGCGTACGCGAGGTTCTACACCGGGGACATCGCGCAGGAGCTCGTGCGCGGCGTGCGCGAGGAAGGCGGCCTGTTCACCATGCAGGACCTCGCCAACTGGAAGGTAAAGATCGAGGAGCCCCTGACCACGACGTACAAGGGCGTCGATGTCTTCAAGCTGCAGCAGTGGCAGCAGGGACCCGCGCTGCTGCAGGCGCTGAACATCCTCGAGAACGCCGACCTCAAGGCGATGGGCTATAACAGCGCGCGATACCTGCACACGGTGTATCAGGCGATGTCGATGTCGTTTGCCGACCGTGACTTCTATTACGGCGACCCCGCTTTCGTGCAGGGCCAGCCCATGAAGGGCCTGCTTTCCAAGGAGTACGGCAAGGCGCGGTACGCACAGATTGACTGGTCGCGCAATGACGCCGGCATCAAGCCGGGCGACCCGTATCCGTTTGAGGGGCGCACCAACCCGCTGAAGGCGCAACTGGATGCGTGGACGGTGCTGCCGGCGGCGGCGAACATGCCACGGAGTGGACAGCAGGATCGGCTGACGCCACCAGAGACGGCAGATGGCGGACGTCAGACATCAGATGAGGCGTTCAAGCAGGCCTTCTATGCGGGCACGACATCCATTCAGGCGGCGGATGAAGAGGGCTGGGTCATTTCCGTCACGCCGTCAGGCGGCTGGCCGCCGGCGGTGATTGCCGGGCACACGGGCGTGGGATTGTCGCAACGCGCGCAGAGCTTCGTCACCGACGCCATCGACGGACCATTCAATGTCATCGAGCCGGGCAAGCGCCCGCGCGTCACGCTCACGCCCACGCTGGCCCTCAAGGACGGCGCGCCGTACCTCGCCTTCTCCGTGCAGGGCGGCGATTCGCAGGACCAGAATCTCCTGCAGTTCCTGCTGAACGTCGTCGAGTTCAACATGACGCCGCAGGAGGCAGTGGAAGCGCCAAACATCAACTCGTTCCAGATGCGGTCGTCCTTTGGCCAGCACGAGAGCCGGCCGGGGCGGATGCTGGCCGCCGAGTCGCTGCCGTTCTATGTGCGGCGCGACCTGCAGCGGATGGGATACACGCTCGAGTTCGAGGAGCGCACCTCCGGACCCATCACGGCCATCCTGCTCGACCGCAAGCACAAGACCCTGTGGGGCGCGGCATCAAATCACGGGGAAGACTACGGAATCGGGTGGTAGCCTCCGCGTACTGCGTATGGCGGTCGGCTCACGATCGTGGTGAGCGATACGCTGTCCGCAGTACGCCGTCCGTGCCTCCTTCCTCACGAGAGACCGACATGTACGCCCTCGCCCTCATACGCTACCGCGCCCCGATTGACGTCATCGAGGCCAACACCGACGCGCATCGCGCCTGGCTCCGTGCGCTGAAGGGGGCCGGTACGCTCATCAGTTCGGGGCCGTTCGTGCCGCGCACGGGTGGGGCGCTGCTGTTGCGCGTGCCCGACGACGGCGCGGCTACCGCACTGGACGCCGTTCGGGACGGCGACCCGTTCTTCCAGCTCGGGCTCGCCAACTACGAGCTGATCCAGTGGAACCCGGTGATCGGACGCGAGGCGCTGGACGCCTTGTAGATGATCGGCGCCACATGACCAGCGGCGCCGCGAGAGTTACGGCGCGAAGACGATCTTCTGCAACGTCCGCCGGCCTTCGTCCAGCACGTAGATCGCACGACCCGGGAACGCGCGCACCACGGAGTCATTGGCGGCCGGCCCGAGGTCGTACGCCGTCACCACCGGCGCAGTGGCCGGATCAGCCACGTTGCGCACGAGGCTGTAGTGCGCCGGGTGCCCCTTGCCATAGCGCACGAAGACGAGTGACCGGCGGTCGGGCAGCTGTGCGAACGCCTGCCGGAACTGCTGCTGGTACTCCGTGAGGTGCTCGATGCGCCGGCGATACGCCACGACTTCGCGCGCCGTCGGCTGCAGCGACACCAGCAGCACCATCACGACCCCCAGCAACTCGGCGCCCTGCGGGAGCGCGCGCCGACGGATACGACGTGCCAGCCACCTCATGGAGCGCGCGAGGCCGAGCGCAAAAGCAAAGCTGAGCACCGGCAGCAGCTCGAGGTAATAGACCGTCCACTGCGGCACATGCGCGTACAGGAGATACGCCAGCATCACCAGCAGCGCAGTCACCAGCGCAAACGCCATCTCGGGCAGGCCGGCGAGCATGCCGACCAGCGTCACTGGCGCCAGGATGCCGCGCCATCCGCCGAACTGGATGTTGAACACCGCCGCAGTGCGCTCACCGAACGTCTTGGGCAGCGACGCCACCGTGTGCGTCGCGTGCAGGGCGTTGAAGTCCTGGTACACGCGGGCAATGTCGGGCGGCGAGGTACGCTCCGGCGTTCCCGCGCGCAGCCCGAAGCCGATGACATCGGACGGCAGATACTGTCGGGTGTAGACGCTCAGCGGCGACACCAGCGGACTGCCGGTCACGCGCCACGCCTGCAGCGGGATCACCAGAAGGCACGCCGTGCCAACGGCCACCGCGGCGGCCAGCTGCCGCCAATGCCCGCCGCGCACGACATCCCACAGCACGATGGCGCCAAGCGGCACGGCGAACGCGACGAAGGTGAGCGGGCGCGTGATCGCGCCCCAGCCAGTGAGCGCGGCCACGGCAAGCAGCCAGCGCGGACGCCGCGTCGCGCGCCATTCGAGCAGGCACCACCACGCGCCGAGCCACGCCGCACCACTCGACGTTTCGCTGAAGAAGGTCGGGCGCCAGCTGAGGTTGCCCGGGGTGGTCAGCCAGAGAATGAACGTGAGCAACGCCACCGATGCGCCGACCACGCGCCGCACCAGCACGACGAGTAGCGCGGCCGTGAGGCCGGTAAGGAGCAGCGGCATGAGCGCGGGCGCGCCAAGCCAGATGCCTGGAACGAGCGCCAGCGCGTGCCCAGGTCCCATCTTGGGCGCCAGCACAGGCGTGACGAGCACCGCGGCCTGCTCGAACGCCCTCGGCACCACCGGCGCGGGGAGCGTCCAGCGGAAACGCGCCAGCAGTTCTGCCTGCAGCAGGTACGCCGCCTCGTCGTGATAGACGGCCACGGGGTTCAGGCTGCCCCACACGTAGGCTGTCACGGCCACGGCGGCGGCGAACGCGACCGCGGGCAGCATCCATCCATCGAGCGCCCGGTCGAGCGCGGCGATCCACGGCGCGCGCGCGGGGCATCGCGCCATCAACCACGCGATGACCAGCAGGAGGGCAATCAGGAGAAGCGAAGGCATGCGCGCGAGAATCTACCCCCCGGCCGAGCCTCGGGCGACTGGCCCGGCCGCGGCACGCGTCGCACGTTTCACCCAATGCCCGACGCCACCAAGGTCTGGATCGTGATTCCCGCATTCAACGAAGCGCGCACCATCGGCGACGTCGTTGCGCCGCTGTGCGCGCGCGGCTGGCGCGTGGTGGTGGTGGACGACGGGTCACGCGACGCGACGGGCGACGCCGCGCGCGCTGCCGGTGCCGTGGTGCTGCGTCACGCCATCAACCTTGGGCAGGGCGCCGGCCTCCGCACGGGATTCGCCTTCATACAGCGCCAGCACAACGCCGAGCGCGTCGTGACGTACGATGCCGACGGCCAGCACCAGCCCGAGGCGGTCGCCGCCCTGCTCGACGTGCTCGCACGCAGCGGCGCCGACGTCGCCTTGGGCTCGCGGTTTCTCGACGGCGCGGCGCGCACTGCCGTGCCCGCCGCACGTCGTGCGCTGCTGCGGCTGGCGACGGTCTTCACGCGCCTCACCACAGGCCTGCGCGTCACCGATGCGCACAACGGACTGCGCGCATTCACCGTGAAGGCAGCCGCCCAACTGCATCTCTCGCACAACCGCATGGCGCATGCGTCCGAAATCCTCAGCGAGATCGCCCGGCTGAACCTCCGCTACGCCGAGGCGCCCGTGACCATTCGCTACACGGATTACTCGATGGCCAAGGGGCAGCGCCCGCTCGACGCCATTGCCATCCTCTGGGACATCTTCACCGCCGGCCTCCGGTAACGCCCATGCTGCGCAGCCAAATTCTGCTCATCGCCCTGCTCGCCGCGCTCGCGCTCTACCTCTTCCGCCTGCGGACCACGCCGCGCGACCGCCTGCTCTACGTGGTGATGGTGGGCGTCGGCGTGCCCCTCGTCCTCTTTCCCGACGCGTCCAACGTGGTGGCGCATACGGTGGGAATCGGCCGCGGCGCCGACCTCGTCTTCTACCTGTTCATCATCTTCAGCCTGTTCCACTTTGCGACGAGCGCATCGCGCATTCGCCAACTCGAGCGACAGCTCACCCAGCTGGTGCAGGACCGCGCACTCGCCGCGCCCGACCAACCGCGCGATCAGGGGACGTCGAGCGCGTAGCGCGCCACGCTGGCGCTCGCGCGGTGCCAGCCGGGCGGCAGCGTGGCGGGCAGGACGCCGCTGGCGATGATCTCCTGCGCGCCGGCCGCGCGCATCGCACGAGCCACGGTCGAGCGCGCCTCGTCTGCCGCACCCCAGAACGCCGCCGCCTGTGAGGCGGGCACTTCGGCAACGATGCGCGCCCGGATCTCGCGCGCCCAGACAGCACACGACGGCCCATCGCCAATCACTGCGATGCTCCGCCCCTCCGGAAACGACTCGGTCTTCAGGACCGTGCGCACGACGAGCGCCCCGTCGACCATCGCCGTGTGCGCCGCGAGCTGTGCCGCCTCGCCGACGGAGCGAAACACCACGTGCGATCCGCCGATGGTGATCATCGCGGCGCCGGCGACGGTCGCCACCTGTCGTGGACACGCCCCGCGCGCCACCATGCCAGCATAGACGAGCAGGCCGATCAACAGCTCCATTGGTCCCGGGATCGGGATGTCGAGCGCGATCCACAGTGCCGTGCCAGCCGCCGCCGCGAGCACGAGCCGGCGTACCGGCACCTGTGTGCGGCGCAGCGCAGCCACCACAGCCACGGCAAGCAGCGCGAGGAACGGCGCCACATACCGCCCCTCGACGAAGACGAGCGCATATCCAGCGAGCGCACCCACGGACGGCACCGCCAGCGCGAGCCCCGGACGCACCGCATCGCGCGAGACTGTCGCACCAGCCAGCACCATGACGGTCAGCAGCACGCCCCACGGGACCATCCAGAACGCCAACTGACTCCACGATCGGGTGAGCACGCGCATCTGCCGCGCGGCGTCCACGCGCACCGTCATTTCACTGTGCCACGACGAGGGATCGCGCCACGGCGCATACGTCCCCGCTGCAGTGGGCCACGCGTACGTCGCCGGCGCCGCGACAACGCGCGGAAAGACGGCGGCCCCGGGACCTGATTCGCGCTGCGGATCGGGCGACAGCCAGCGATCGCCATTCACGAACCAGGCATAATTGAAGCGGCCGTTGTCCCCAAATGTCGGGCGCTTGGCGTGCATGGAGATGGCCGCAATCCACGGGCCGGCGACGAGCGCCAGCATCGCCCCCGCACGCAGCGCCACCCGCACACGCTGGGCGCCGGGCGCCAGCAGCACCGCCCCCGCAATGAAGAACGGCGCCACGGGCAGCAACACCGACTTGGTGAGGTACCCCGCACCAAGTGCAGCGCCCAAAGCCAGTGGGAGGTGCGCACGCACTGTCTCGTCGTGACGCACCACGAGCGCGGCGGCGGCGAAGATCCACCCGGCAAGCCACAGGTCCGGTGTGACGAAGTGCAAAGACGTAAGCCAGAGCATGGCCCACGCAAAGACGGCGTACCCCGCGGCCATGCCCAGCGGCGTGCCAAACGCCACCAGTCCCACGCGTCGGCGCGCGAGTTGTGCGAGCAGCATGTGCCATCCGCGCAACGCGAACATGAAACCCGCGAGGTTCACGCCGTGCGCAATGAGCGTCTCGTGCAGCGCATCCCGTCCCGCCACGCGCCGAGCCAGGGCCAGCAGCACGGGATACACCGGACTCCAGTACGCCTGCACCAGATCGCCCCAGCGTCCGTCGAGCACGGCATCCGACAAGTCGAGGTAGGCGACGCCGTCGGGGTTGAGGGTGCGGCGGTACCAAGCAGCCTGCAGGGCGGCGAGCACGATCAGCGCCCAAAAGCAGCCGTGGGCTGTACGCTGTACGCCGGAGGCCGTACGAGGGGCGGCGGTGGCGGCGGATGCCAGCACTGGCCCGCTATCTGCCATCTGCCACCTGCCATCTGCCATCTACCGTCTGCCGTCTGCCGTCTGTCGTCAGCATAGATGCACCGCCATCGCCTTGAACGACGCCGTCACGGGCAACCCCGTCGCCAGCCCAAGTTCCTTGGCTGACCGCGTTGTCAGCGACGCGATGATCGGTAGGCCATCGACCTCGACGGTGACGCGGGTGAGCGCGCCAAGCGTCGCCAGTTCCACCACGACACCACGGAACCGGTTGCGCGCCGAGCCCGTCGGCGGCTCGAGCGAGAGCACGATCTCCTCGGCGCGAATTACCGCGTAGCCTGCCTCGGACGGAAAGTCGCCGACGGTGTACAGCGTGAGTGCGCCCGTCGTGAACTCAATGGCGCGATTGCCGTGCGCCAGCGGGGGCGTGTCGCCCTCGAGCCAGTCGGGCGCAGCATCGGCAAGCACACGCGCCGTGCCGGCCAGCACGTTTTC
>JANYJW010000033.1 GCA_025361705.1 Gemmatimonas sp. | reverse complement strand
GCCTGGTCCGATACGAGCAGGTGCGGCACAAAGCCCGCGCCCGCGATACCCAGGGTGACCCAGAGCACGGCGCGGTCGAACCGGTCGAGCGGCCGCGGCACCGACTCGGCCAGCCATCGAATCCAGGCGTACGCATGCAGGGCGCTGAGGGTGAAGGCCATCTGCGTGGCCCACTGGACGATCCACCCTGGCACGTCGAAGACGATCAGCGCATCGAAGGCACAGTAGCCGGACGCGGTAAAGCCGAGCGCGGCCAACCAGCGTGTCGCCTGCCACCCGCGGGCACTCGAAATGCGCCACCAGATGACCCCGAACACGAGGCCAGTTGCGGCAGCAAGCAGTGAGACGGCGGCGGCGATATTCACGCGAGCGGGGTGTTGGACAGGAGCCGAAAGACGGATAACCGCTTAAGTATCGACCGCCCTGCACAAAAACGTGAGAGGGCCGATGGCAATAGCAGAATGCCGCGCGCGGATTGCAGCGGCCTGATCGCCGGTCGCTGGCGGGAGCGTGTGGGAGTCGAACCCACCCGGCCCGACGAAGTCAGGCCGCACTGATTTTGAAGATCAGGAGGACCACCAGGCCCCATCCGCCCCCTCAAGGCGCATCAGTCGACGAGCAGCGCGTACTCCTGACGACCCCGCACGTCACCCACGCGCACCGCCCCATCGACCCGGGCAAGATACTCCGCCACGCGCGCCGGCGGGATGGCAAGCAGCAGTCCGCCCGAGGTCTGGGGATCGGTGGCGAGCGTGCGCTGCGCCTGCGTGACGCCGGGGGCCCAGCGCACCAGTGGCGCGACGTAGCGCGCGTTGCGGATGGCGCCGCCCGTGCTGACACCTTCGGTGACCGCTTCATGCGCGCCGAAGAGCACAGGAATCGATGCCGCGTCGAAGCGCAACGTGACATCGCTGGCGCGCGCCACGTGCGACGCATGGCCCAGCAGGCCAAACCCCGTGATGTCGGTGGCGCAGCGCACGCCCAGCGCCACCGCCGCCCGCGCGGCCACGTCGTTGAGCCGTGTCATCACGTCGACGAGCATGGCGGCGGCGGCCGGCGCGAGCGTTCCCGCCTTCATTTTGGTGGCAAGCAGGCCTGTGCCGAGGGGTTTGGTGAGCACCAACACGTCGCCCACGCACGCCTTGGCATTGGACATCACCTGGTCGGGATGGACGGTGCCGGTGACGGCGAGGCCGTACTTCACTTCGTCGTCGGTTACGGTGTGGCCACCCACCACGAGGGCCCCGGCCGCGCGCACGACGTCTTCGCCGCCGCGGAGAATGTCGGACAGCACGCGGAGCGGAAGCGTTCCCTCGGGAAAGGCCGCAAGCGCCAATGCGGTGAGCGGCGTGCCGCCCATGGCGTACACGTCGGACAGCGCGTTGGCCGCCGCGATGCGCCCGAAGTCGTAGGGGTCATCGACGATGGGCGCGAAGAAGTCCACGGTCTGCACGAGCGCACAGTCAGCGCGCAACAGAAACACCGCGGCGTCGTCGAGCGTGTCAGGCCCGACGAGCAACCGTGGATCGGTGTGTCGCGCGAGCGGCGCGAGCGCGGCGGACAGGTCCTCCGGACCCATCTTTGACGCTCAACCAGCGCAGCGGGCGTAGTGCGTGAGCCGAAAGATCTGGTCTTTCTGATTCATGATCTGGACTCCGGATTGCGCTGGAGGATCTCGATCACGGACTGCGACCGGCGATTACGGCAACTTGGCGACGAGTTCGATCTCGACCTGTGCATCGCGCGGCAGGCCGGCCACCGCCACCGTGGAGCGCGCCGGGCGGGACTCGCCCAGCGTGGCAGCGTAGACTTCGTTGACCGTCGCGAAATCGTTCATGGTGCGCAGGAAGATCGTGGTCTTCACCACGTCCTTCCACGTGCAGCCGGCCGCCTGGAGCACGGCGTGCAGGTTCTTGAGCACCTGGGCGGTCTGCACGCCGACGTCCCCGGCGACAAGCGCCATCGTGGCGGGATCGAGCGGGGTCTGTCCGGCGCAGAAGAGGAACCCGCCCGCCGCCACGGCCTGGGAGTACGGGCCGATGGCAGCGGGGGCGTTGTCGGAGTGGAAGATCTGGTTCATTGGACAAAAGATTGAAGGTCAGGACTCTGGATCTGGATTCGGGATTGCGATCGAGGATATCGACAAGTGATCCCGCCGCGCGCGCCTAGAACAGGCCCACGATCGTCCCGTCCTTCGAGACGGCCATGCGCTCGGCCGCGGGCTCCTTGGGCAGGCCAGGCATCGTCATGATGTCGCCGCACTGCGCCACCACGAAGCCGGCACCGGCGGCCGGATACACTTCGTTGACCTGCATGCGGAATCCCGTCGGCCGTCCGAGCTTGGCCGCGTCATCCGTGAGCGAGTACTGCGTCTTGGCAATGCAGATGGGCGTGCGGCCGAGCCCGTTGGCCTCGAGATACTCAATGGCCTTCTCGGCCTTCGAGGTGTAATCGGCGCCGTCGCCGCCGTACACCTTCGTGATGATCTCGTGAATCTTGTGCTTGATGGGCTTGTCGCTGTCGTAGATCGGCGCAAAGTGCGACTTCCCTTCCGCCAGCACTTCGAGCACCTCGCGCGCCAGTTCCTCGCCGCCCGCACCGCCGCGCGCAAACACCTCGTTGAGCGCGACGCGCACCTTGGTCCGCCGGGCGCAATCGATGACCAACTCGAGTTCGGCATCCGTGTCGGTCGCAAAGCGGTTGACGGCGACGACCACGGGCAGCCCGTACTGCTGCATGTTCGCGATGTGGTGCTCGAGGTTGCACAGCCCCTTCTCGAGCGCCGGGAGGTCTTCCTTGGCGAGGTCCTTCTTGTTCGCGCCGCCATTCATCTTGAGCGCGCGGACGGTTGCCACGACCACGGCCACTTCGGGGTTCAGGCCGCCAAAGCGGCACTTGATGTCGAGAAACTTCTCGGCGCCGAGATCGGAACCGAAGCCGGCCTCGGTGACGACGACGTCGCCCAGCGCGAGCGCCGCGCGCGTGGCCAGAATGGAGTTGCAGCCGTGCGCGATGTTGCCGAACGGACCGGCATGCACAAAGGCGGGTCCGCCCTCGAGCGTCTGCACGAGATTGGGGCGAATGGCATCCTTGAGCAGCAGCGCCATGGCGCCCGCCGCCTTCAGTTCGCGGGCGCGCACCGGGTGGCGCATCGGACCGGCCGTGCTGCCGACGACGATGTCGCCCAGCCGGCGCTCGAGGTCTTCGGGCCCCGTGGCCAGCGCGAGGATGGCCATCACCTCACTGGCGGGAATGATGACGAACCGCTCTTCGCGCACCACGCCATCCATGGGACCGCCGAGTCCGATGATGACCTTGCGCAGGGCGCGGTCGTTCATGTCGATGGTGCGCGGCCAGGTGATGCGGCGCGGGTCGATGCCGAGCAGGTTGCCCTGCTGCAGGTGGTTGTCGAGCATCGCGCTCAACAGGCCATGCGCGCTGCTGATCGCATGGAAGTCGCCGGTGAAGTGCAGGTTGATGTCGTCCATCGGCAGCACCTGGGAGTAGCCGCCGCCGGCCGCTCCGCCCTTCACGCCGAACACGGGGCCCAGTGAGGGCTCACGAATGGCGAGCACGGCGTTGGTGCCGATGCGGCGCAACGCCTGCGCGAGGCCGACGGAGGTCGTCGTCTTGCCTTCGCCGGCTGCCGTCGGGTTGATCGCGGTGACGAGCACCAGCCGACCCTTGGGCGGACGCTGGGTGACTTCCAGTGAGATCTTCGCCTTGTACTTGCCGTACAGATCGAGGTCGTCGCCGGCGAGGCCGAGGTCGGCGGCAACGTCAACGATGGGCCGCAACTTGGCGCGCTGGGCGATTTCGATGTCGGTGGGAACGACGATATGCTGATCGTGGGGCATGGTGTATGGACCGAAGGTGGTTGATGACGGATGGAAACTTGAGATGGCAGATGGCAGATACCAGCGATTACGAACTTGGCAGCTTGAAACACCGCACCGCATTTGCCGTGACTACGTCGCCCATGCGTTCGACGCTGAGGCCGCGCGCCTCGGCCAGCCTGGTGACGGTGTGGTGGACCCACGAGGGCTCGTTGCGTTTGCCGCGGAACGGGACGGGTGCCAGGTACGGCGCGTCGGATTCCACGAGGAGGCGGTCCGCGCCCGGGAGGCGCAGCAGCGCATCGTCCGCCCACTTCTTGAACGTAATGATGCCGGAGAACGAGATATACCACCCCGCCGCGAGCGCGGTCTCGGCCAGCGCGGGAGGCCCAGCGAAGCAGTGGAGAATGCCGACGACGCCTGCGGCCCCTGCCTCGCGCACCATCGCGGCGGTGTCGTCCGCCGCCTCGCGCGTGTGCACCACCACCGGCAGTTGCAGTTCGGCAGCAAGCGCGAGTTGGTCGGCGAAGGCGCGCCGCTGCTGGTCGCGCGGCGCATGATCATAGTGGTAGTCGAGTCCGCACTCGCCGAGCGCCACCGCGCCCTGCGCCGCCTCGGCCCGCAATGATTCGATGTCGCGGCGGGAGTCAAACGTCGCCGCATCGTGCGGATGCACGCCGGCCGTGTGCCAGACGAAACGCGGATACCGCGCCGCGATGGCCCGCGCGCGGACGGCCGCCTCGGGCGACTCTCCGATGCACACCAAAGCCAACGCGCCAGCTGAGCGCGCCCGCTCGATAGCCGCATCGCGGTCGGCGTCGAAGGCCGGATCCGCGAGATGGCAGTGCGAGTCGATATAGGCCGGCATCCGGAGCAATCTAGGGAGCGTACCGTACAACCGCCCACCCTCCATTCGACGCCCGTACAGAGGCGTCAGGGCGAGTCCTACAGCAGCGACAGGCCCTGCGCGCCGAGCCGCCCAGAAGCGGCCGGAGACGCCAAGGGCGCCCGTTCCCGGGCGCCCTCGCGATCATCGGTCCAGCGGGCTGCTACGGCCGCGCGCGGGCCGCGTTGCGTCCCGCCGCGCCGCGGGCTTCGTTGGCGCGGGGATACTTGTTCTCGACCCACATGAGGATCGGCGATGCCACGTAGATGGAGCTGAACGTGCCCGTGAAGATGCCAAACGACATCACCCACGCGAACGGCCGGATGACCTCGCCGGCGAGCAGGAGCAGCGACAGCGTCGCACCCAGCGTCGTGGCGTGCGTCAGAATTGAGCGCGGCAAGGTCTCGTTCACCGACAGGTTAAGCAGATCGTAGAACGGCATCTTGCGGTTCTTGTGCAGGTTCTCGCGCACGCGATCGAAGATGATGATGGTGTCGTTGAGCGAATACCCGATCACCGTGAGAATCGCGGCCACGACCGTGAGTGAGATCTCGAGGTGAAGCAGCTTGATGAACGCGATGGTCGTGAGAATGTCGTGCGCCGTGGCGAGCACGGCGGCGAGGCCGAACCGCCACTCGAAGCGCCACGCCAGATAGGCGAGCGTGACAGCGAACGAAATGAGAATGGCGAAGAACGCGCCACGCCGCAGTTCGGCGCCGACCCGCGGCCCCACCGACTCGTAGCGATCGACCTTGAACTCACCCAGACTCACGTTGGTGCGCAACGCCGCCTCGATCTGCTTGGCCACCTTCTCCGCGCCCGACGCCTGCTCGGCCAGCAACTCGGCGCCCTGCGCGCGGATGGTCAGGTTGCGGTTGGAGCCGAAGGTCGCGATCTCCGCGCCCTTGATCCCCGCGTTGTCGAGCGTCGCGCGAACCGCCCCGACGTCGGGCACGTTGGTGAAGGCGATCTGCATCAGCGTGCCGCCCGTGAACTCGATGGAGTACGGGAAGCCACCCTTGATGATGGCCGACCCGATGCCAAGGAGGATGAATGCGACGGTCAGTACGGCCATGTGGCGCCAGTACTTGATGAAGTCGTAGGAGGTGCCGTAAAGGATTCGCAGCATCAGATGCTCACCGACTCGGCCGCGCGATTGCGGCTGAGCCAGACAAGGTAGAAGGTGCGGACCGAGAAGACGCAGGCGACCATCGTCGCTGCCAGGCCCGCCAGAAGCGTCACGGCGAAGCCCTTCACCGGGCCGGTGCCGTACTGGTACAACACCAGCGCGGTCAGCGCCGTGGAGACGTTGGAATCGATGATGGCCGACATCGCATGCTTGAAGCCCTCGTCGATGGCGGTGCGCACGCTCTTGCCGTGGTCGAGCTCTTCACGAATGCGCTCGAAGATCAGCACGTTGGCGTCGACCGCGATGCCGATGCCGAGCACAAAGCCGGCGAGGCCGGGCAAGGTGAGCGTCGCGCCGAAGCCGGCCAGTGCCGCCAGCGTGTAGAGCACGTAGAGCACCATGCCACCGACCGCGAGCAGGCCGGAGAAGCGATAGTACACCACCATGATCAGCACGACCAGCATGATGGCCACCACACCGGCGTTGATGCCCTTCTGGATCGAGTCCTGGCCGAGCGACGCACCAATCGACACGCGATCGGCCACCTTGAGCGGCACCGGCAGCGCACCGGCGCGCAGCACCAGCGCAAGATCCTGCGCCGCCTGCAGTCCCGAGCCGGCCATCGTGATCTGCCCGCGCGTGCCGATGGCGCTCTGGATGACCGGCGCCGACATCACCTTGTCGTCAAGCACGATGGCCATGTAGTCGCGCACATGCTTGCCCGTCTCGGCCTTGAAGCGGCGACCGCCCTCGTTGTTCAACTGGAACTCCACGATGGTTCCTTCCACCGGCACCGTGTTGGGCTTGGCGTCGGTGAGGTATTCCCCCGTGATGATGGGGCGCGCATCGAGCACATACAGCGGACGGTAGGCCTTCTGGCCAGCCATCAGCGAATCGGCGCCCCACTTGAGCTGCTTGCCCGGAGGCAACGCGGCCAGGATATCGGCGTTGTGGAGATACGCGTCCATCTCCTCGCGGTCCGCCTCGGCCACCATATACTGGCCCGGATCGCCCCCCGGTGCCTTGACGATCTTGGTGGAGAACGGACCGGAGCCGGCCTTTGTGCTGTCGGCGGCCGCGTTGTCGCCCCTGGCCTTCTTGGTCGTGTCATTGGTGAACAGGTTCGACACCGCCGACTTGGCGGGCGCAGCGGCGCTCGCCGCCCGGTTCGCCGCGATGATCCCCTTTTCCTTCAGGATCGCGTCGAGCCGGCCCATGTTCTTCTCGAGCGCCTGCGTCTTGTCGGTGATCTGGAACTGCAGGAACGCCGACTTCTGGACGACTTCGGTGGCGCGATCGGGATCGTCGATGCCCGGCAGTTCGACGATGATGCGGTCGTTGCCGACCTTCTGGACGATGGGTTCGGCGACGCCGAACTCGTCGATGCGGGTGCGGACGACCTTGAGCGCACGGTCAAGCGCTTCGGCCTTGTTGGCGATGGTGCCCTTGGACTCGTCGATCTCGAGCGTCAGGTGCATGCCGCCCTGCAGGTCGAGACCGCGCTTGAGCGGCACGCGCGTCACGGTGTCAAACACAAAGACGCCGTTGCGCTTGACGCGCTCGACGACCTTGCGCGGATAGAGCGCCCAGACCGAAGCGATGACGAGCAACGCGATGGTGAGCAGCCGGTACTTCAGGTTGGACATTGCCGGTGCTGGCAGAGGGTTTATGCGAAGCCTTAAAGAGTAATTACGGGACAGCGCCTAGTCAATCATCTTGCGTACTGACAACGAGTTGCCTCAAACCGATGCGAGTGCCCCCCGGGCGGCGGCCTCGTCCTGCTTCAACTGGGCAATCAAGGCACCGGCATCCGCGAACTTCCGGGTCTCGCGCAGGTGGGCGATGAGGTCCACCCGGACGCGTCGTCCGTACAAGTCGGCTCCGGCGTCAAACAGGTGCGTCTCGAGCGTGCGCGAGGCATCGTCAAACGTGGGGCGCCCCCCGAGGTTCATCATGCCGCCAAACGTGCCGACCGGCGTGCACACGCGGACCGCGTACACCCCGTCGGGAGGCAGGAGCTTGCGCGGCGGCGGAAACGACACGTTGATCGTGCGGAACCCCAGCGTGCGCCCCCGCCCCACCCCCTCGGTCACGACACCGGAGATGCCATAGGGGCGACCGAGGCCTCCGGCGGCCCGCACGACATCGCCGCCAGCGATGGCGCGGCGAATCGAGGTCGACGAAATGGGCCGCCCATCGGGTCCGAGCACGGGGGGCACCACTTCCACACCAAAGCCGCGCGCGGCGCCCAGGGCCTGCAACACGCTCGCGTCGCCGGAGCGTCCGCGGCCAAAGCCATGGTCGTAGCCGACGAGCAATTCACGCATGCCGAACCGTTCGCGCAGGACCGCGTCGACGAACGTCGGCGCGTCGTACTGGGCCAGCGCCGGCGTGAACGGAAGAATGGCGAGGTAGTCGAGCTTGCTCTCGGCCAGCACTTCGAGCTTCTCGTCTCCCACCGTCAGCAGGTGTGGCGCCGCCGCCGGGTTCACCACTTCGAGCGGGTGCGGGTCGAACGTGACAAGCACGCTGCGAAACCCCGTGGCGTCGGCGCGCGCGGCCAGGCGTTCGAGCACCAGTCGGTGCCCGGCGTGGACGCCGTCGAACGTGCCCACGGTCAGCACGGTGCCTTCCACGTTTGGCGGAAGCCCGGATTCGTCGTGCCAGTCGAGACGATCAGCCATCGCGCATCACCACGCGCGGCTGCCAGCGCTCGCCGCGCTCCGACGGGCGCCGCTCGGCGAAGGCGACGAGCGTGCCGGCGCTCGCATCGGGCGCGGCGTCGAGCAGCGCGGCAAACGCGCCGTTGACGCGCGCTTCGACGTCGATGCCGCGCACGATCCTTGCGACCTCGTCGGCGCTGAGCACCTGCTGCGGAAAGCCCTCGAGGGCATCGACGGCCGGCGCGAGCACGACGGGATCGCCGGCGCGGAGCCGTTCGAGCGGAATGGCGCGCGCCAGCGTGAAGACGCCCGCGCGTTCGCGCCGCAGCGCCGTGAGATGCGCCGCCGAGCCTGCGGCGCGCGCGAGGTCGCGGGCGATGGAACGCACATAGGTGCCGCCGCCACAGGTGACGCGCATCCGGCACGCCTGCACGGCATCCACACTCCCTTCCACCATTGACAGCACGATGCTCTCGATGCGCACACGCACGGGCGTGAGCACGACCTCGCGTCCCTCGCGCGCCAGCTCATATGCGCGACGCCCGTCGACATGCTTGGCGGAATAGGCGGGCGGCACCTGATCGACATCGCCCAGCAGCGCGGGCACGGCCGCCTCGAGTGCGGCCCGCGACGGGAGCGTCGCCGCGCGCGTCACCTGGCCGGCGAGGTCCTCGGTGTCCGTTTCGGCGCCGAAGCGCACCACCGCGTCGTAGACCTTGGGTTCGTCGTGCACCCACTGCAGCAGGCGCGTGGCGCGTCCCACCAGGAGCACCAGCAGTCCGGTGGCGAAGGGATCAAGGGTGCCGCCGTGTCCGATGCGCTTTTCGCCGAGCGCGCGGCGCGCCGCGTTGACGACGTCGTGCGACGTCACCCCCGCCGGCTTGTCGACGAGGAGCAGCCCGTCAGGCGCCTGGTGCGGAGCCATCGTCCGGCGGTTCTGACGGACGGACCGACGCAAGCAGCGTCTCGATGCGTGCGGCGCGCGCCACGCTTTCGTCGAAACGGAAGGTGATTTCCGGGGCAATGCGCAGGCGCAGCGCACGCCCGACGCGCGAGCGCAGGTGGTGCGCCGCGCTGGCGAGCCCTTCGAGCACCGCGGCGCGCCCGGCATCATCCCCCATGATGGAGACAAAGACGTTGGCGTGCCCGAGGTCGCGCGCCACCTCGACGGCGGTGACGGTGATGAGCGCGCCGCGCACGCGCGGATCCTTGACGTCCCCGTTGAGGAACGTCGCGACCTCCATCCGAATGCCTTCCGCCACCCGGTCCGGGCGGCGCGTGTCACGCGGCGGCATCAGCGCTCCCCGGCGTGCGCGCTCAGCCGGCGTGTGCCGGCTGCAGCGTGCGCGCCACGCTCTCCATCTTGTAGCACTCGAAGGTGTCGCCGACCTTGACGTCGTTGAAGTTCTCGATGCCAATGCCGCACTCGAAGCCTTCCTTTACTTCCTTCACGTCGTCCTTGAAGCGGCGCAGTGATCCGATGGTGCCGGTGAAGACCCCGACCCCGTCGCGGACCACGCGCACCTTGGCCGCGCGGTTGATGACGCCGTGACGCACCGAGCACCCGGCGATGACACCCACCTTGGTGACCTTGAAGACCTCGCGCACCTGTGCCTCGCCGAGCACGACTTCCTTCTCTTCCGGACGCAGCAGCCCCTCGAGGGCCAGCTTCACGTCGGCGACGGCCTCGTAGATGATCTTGTAGAGCTTGATGTCCACGCCTTCGCGCTCGGCCGACTGACGCGCCTTGTTGTCCGGGCGCACATGGAAGCCGATGATGATGGCGCCCGACGCCTTGGCGAGCAGGATGTCGCTCTCCGTGATCGCGCCAACGCTGCGCTGCACGACCTCGACCTGCACTTCCTCGTTGGAGAGCTGTTGTAGCGCGTCGGCCAGGGCTTCGGCCGGACCGCCCTGGTCGGCCTTGATGAGCAGCTTGAGCGAGCCCTTCTTGCCCGCCCCGGACTGCGCCATGAAGTCCTCGAGCGATACCGCCCCCTTGGCGGTGCGTCGGCTTTTGGCTTCGCGGTCGAGCCGTTCGCGGCGCTGCGCGATCTCCCGCGCCTCGGACGCATCGGCGACCGCGATGAACTGGTCGCCCGCCATCGGCACGCCGGTGAGGCCAAGCACCTGCACCGGAATGGCCGGCCCGGCCAGCTTCACGGGCTTGCCACGCTCATCGAGCAGGGCGCGGACGCGGCCCGAGTAGAGCCCGCAGATGAAGTCGTCGCCCACGCGCAGGGTGCCGTTCTGCACGAGCACGGTGGCCACCGGCCCCTTGCCCGCATCGAGCTGCGCCTCGACGACGGTGCCCGTCGCCTTGCGGTTGGGATTGGCCTTGAGGTCGAGGATTTCCGCCTGCAGGAGCAACTGCTCCAGCAGCATGGGAATGCCCGTTCCCTTCTTGGCCGACACTTCGGTATGCAGCGTCTGGCCGCCGAACTCCTCGAGCACGACGCTGTGGTTGAGCAGTTCCTGCTTGACCTTGAGGGCGTTGGCCGCCGGAAGGTCGATCTTGTTGATGGCGACGATCATCGGCACGCCCGCGTTGCGCGCGTGCGAGATGGCCTCGATGGTCTGCGGCATCACCGAGTCGTCCGCGGCCACCACGAGCACCACGATGTCGGTGACCTGCGCACCACGGGCACGCATGGCGGTGAACGCCTGGTGACCCGGGGTGTCGAGGAACGTGATGTTCTTGCCGTTGGGCAGCGTGACGTGGTACGCACCAATGTGCTGCGTGATGCCGCCCGCCTCGCCCGCCACGACATTGGCCTTGCGGATGTAGTCGAGCAGCGACGTCTTGCCGTGGTCGACGTGACCCATGATGGTGACCACCGGCGGCCGGAACTCGAGCTGCTCCGGCGTGTCCTCGACCTTTGCCTCGGTGGGCGCGGCGGCGTACTCCGCTTCCTTGACCGCAATGAAGCCGAACTCGCCGGCGATCATCTCGATCTGGTCGAAGTCCATACGCTGGTTGATGGTAACCATCAGGCCCAGGTGCTTGAACGCGAACGAGACGATCTGCGTGGCCGGAATCTTGAGGATGGCGGCGAGTTCACTGACCGTGATGAACTCATTGACGTGCACCGTCTTCTTTTCCTGTTCGGCGACCGCGGCGCGAATTGCTTCGAGCTCCTCACGACCGGAATCGTCACGGCGCCGCTTGCCCGGCGCGCCGCGCATTTCCTTCATGGTGCGTGAAATGTTCGACGACACGGCTTCCTGATCGACCTGGCCGCGCTTGCCCTTCTTGCGACGCGGACCGCTGGACGGCGTCTGCGGCGCGCTGCTCGTCCCGGTGCTCGGGCCGCGGCCGCGATCGTCGCGCCGGCCACCGCTGAGGCCACCCCCCGGAGCTGCGGAGGCGATGGGACGTGCCGTGCCGGGCCGACCACTGGCCTGCTGCGGCCGGCCGCGCGGTGCGCCCGGCACGACCGGGCGCGGACGAGGACGCATGGGCAGCGAGGAGCTGCCAGAGGGGACGGACGGCGGCGTGGGCGGCAGCAGCGTACGCGCGGGACGCGGCGGCGGAATGACAGCGGCTGCCGGCGGCGCGATGGGGCGCGGGGCGGGCGGCGCTACAACTGGGGGAGCCGACGCGACGACGGGCGCGGCAACGGGCGTGGCAACGGGCGTAGCGACCGACGCTGCCGTCTCGGCGGCAGCAACTGGCGCAACGGGCGCGATGCTGACGGGAGCAGGCGGGGCGGCCTCGACAACGGGAACCGCAACCACGGGCGGCGCGGCGGCGACCGGTACAACAGCGGGCGCTTCCTCGTGCTCGGGCTCCGGCGGTGTCTCGGGCACGGGCGGTGCCGCGCGGCGCCGACGCACCTTGTGCGCATCGGCGGCCTCCGGCTCGGGCTCGGGTTCCTCGACCTTCTTCTTGGCACGCGCCTTGGCCGCCGGCTTCACGTCCGCGACCGCCGTCGCCTCGGCCGCGGCGGTCCCGCGCCGCCGACTCTTGGCCGCCGCCGGCGACTCCACGGACTTCAGTGCACGCACGCGCTTCTCGCGTTCCCAGCGAGCCCGCGCGCGTGAAATCTGGTCGTCCGTCAAGGGCGTCAGGTGGCTGCGCACTATGACATCCATGGCGCGAAGCATGGACAACACTTCGTCGCTCGAGATGCCGAATTCGGCCGCCAGGTCACTCACCCGAAGCTTCGTCAAACTGCCTCCCTCGTGCTGCTACTCGCCCGCAGAGCCGAGCGCTCCGCGAATCCCCTTCGCCAGCTGCACGTCGACGATGCCAATCACCGCCGTCGCTTCCCGCCCCGCCACGGCGCCCAGTTCGGCCGCCGCGAATCCATGTACCATCGGAATGCCTTTCGCCGTCAGCATCGGGACGACCTTGTCCCGACTGTGATGCGACGCATCCCCTGCCACCAGCGCGAGCCGCAGCGAGCCGTCCTGCGCCGCGCCACGCACGCGTTCCACTCCCACCACCGCATTGCGACCGCGCACACCGAGGCCCGCGAGGCCAAGGAGCTTGCGGCGCAGGGCGGCGTCCATCATCCGGCCGTCACGTCCGTCACGTCCGGCGCGTCCGGACCTTGCGTGGCGTCCGGCTCGGCGCCCTCAGCGGCGGCGTCGCCACTATTGTCGTCGGTGGTCAATTCGTTGATCATCGCAATGATGCGATCGGCCTCTTCGGGCGCGATGCCCGGCAAGCGCAGGAAGTCGTCCCGCTCGAGGTCGAGGATATCGTTGAGCGTGCGGAATCCGCCCGCCTCGAGCACCGCCACCGTTGCCGGCGGCAGCCCTTCGATGGCGGACAAGTGGACGTCGGCTGCGACGTCCTCCTCCTCGGGCAGCGGCTGGAAGAGCGGCATGTCGCCGCCGCGCTCGAGCCACTCGCGGCTGGAGTACAGGTCGATCTTCCACCCCGTGATTTCCGAGGCAAGGCGCACGTTCTGGCCGTTGCGGCCGATGGCCAGCGAGAGCTGGTCTTCGTCGACGACGGCCTGAATGGTCTTGGTGGCTGCATCGCTGAAGACGCGCGCGACCTTGGCGGGCGCAAGCGCGAGCTTGGCGAAGCGTTCGGGGTCGGGCGACCACGGCACGATGTCAATCCGTTCGCCGCCGAGTTCCTGCACGACGGCCTGGACGCGGGCGCCCTTGAGGCCCACGCATGCACCCACCGGATCGATGGCATCATCCTTGGAGACGACCGCGATCTTGGTGCGGCTGCCGCACTCGCGCGACGATGCCTTGATCTCGACGATCCCCTGCTGGATTTCGGGGACTTCGAGCTTGAAGAGCGCCAGCACAAACATCGGATCGGCGCGCGAGAGCACGAGGCGCGGCCCCTTGGGGGTCTCCTCGATCTTCTTGAGCACCGAGCGCAGCGGCTCGCCCTGCTTGTAGTCCTCGCGGTGGTTCTGCTCGCGATACGGGATGATCGCTTCGGCTTCGCGGAACTTATTGAGCATCACGACGATCTTGCCGCGCTCGATCTGCTGGATCTCGCCCGACAGCAGGTCGCCGACGCGCCCCGAGAATTCGTCGCGGATCTTGGTGCGCTCGCCTTCGCGCACGCGCTGGATGATGCGCTGCTTGGCCGCCTGCACCGCAGAGCGCCCGAACTCGGCGAACTCGACGGGCTCTTCCATGATGTCGCCGGGCTGGAACTCCGGATCCTCGAAGCGCGCCTCCTCGAGCGCGATCTCGCGGCCTGCATCCTCGACGTGTTCGACGACGGTCTTGAGGAGCACGATGCGGATCTCGCCCTTGGACTCATCGATCGAGATGTCGGCCTGCACATTGGGGCCGTGCTTCTTGGCGAGGGCGGCATGAATGCCGTCCGTCAGCAGGGCGTGCAGCTCCGCGCGGTCAATCTGCTTTGCGTTCGACAGTTCGCGGAACGCAGCAAGGATTTCAGCCGATCCGGACATCCGGGACCTCGTTACGGTTTCCAGTGAAACGCCAGGCGGGCCTCGTCCACGTCGGCCAGCCCGAGCACGTGCTCAATTCCCTTTGCATCGCGGAGGCGCAGGCGCATCACGCCGTCCCCCTCCTCGACTCCCACAATCTCCACTTCGGCGCGCCCTCCGAGGACGGCGCTCTTCACGTTCACCGCGCGACCGACAAAGCGACGCCAGTCGCCTTCGCTGCGCAGCGGCCGTTCCATGCCTGGTGACGACACCTCGAGCACATAGCGCTCACCGAAGAGCGCCGGATCTGCATCCAGCCGCGCCTCGATGGCCCGCGATGCCCCTGCGCAGTCGTCCACCGTGACCTTTTGCAAGTCGCGCCGATCGATGCGCACATCGAGCAACGGACGCTGGCGCGTGCCACCGATCCGCAACTCGACGAGGTCAAACCCAAATGAGTCAAGTGCAGCAACGACAATGGGTTCCAGTGTCTGCTTCACTTGCCATTGATCCCCGATAAAGACAAAAAAATGTGGGGGGCGACCCCACATTCCCAAGGCAGTCGAGAACCCCGCCCAGCCCGAGTATTATAGATGCCGGACGCTAGGGCGTCAAGGAGCGGACACCCGAAGTGGACACCCGAAGCACCGCCATGCACGTCTGGCCGAGCGCCGCGCCCGTCATGTGGACGGAGCGATCACGGCGACCTGTCGACTGGCATCACCGACCCGATGCGAGTAGAAGCGCTCGTTGTGGCAGCGCGTGCACCACGCGCTGATCTCCACCTGCCTGACGCCTGCAATGCGCGCCTGATCGGCGAGCAGCGCGCGTAGATCGACGGGCGCGGCGTGATCAATGGTGCGGCGCATCAACTGTGCGTACACGTCAGGCCCAACCTCGTAGCAGGCGCCGCAGATGGCCGGCCCGAGGTGCACGACGAGATCAGCAGGGTGACACCCCAACACCTTGAGCGCGAGAATGCCGGCGCCGAGGACGCCGTTTGCCGTGCCACGCCAGCCGGCGTGCAGCAGCGCGGACGCCCCATTGGGATGCCCGATGAAGACCGGCACGCAGTCGGCGACGGTGACAACCATCGCCGTATCGTGATGTGCCGTCGCGTGGCCGTCGGCGGCATCGATGCGCAGCCATCCGTCCCAGCCAGGCGCATGCGTGATCACCTTGGCCCCATGCACCTGGTGCGCCGAGGCCATGCGCCCGCCGGTGGCGCGCAGGAGCGCGAGCCATCGCTCGTTCACCTCGCCCACGGGAGCACTGTCGGCACACCCATAGCTGCCGGCGTCACGCGTTGTCGTGAACGCGGTCAATCCCAGCACGGCGAACGAGGCGACCCGTTCGCGCGGCGGGAGGGCCCCGCTCACTTGTCCTCGGCCACCCGAGTGATGTGCGCGCCAAGCGCGTTGAGGCGTTCGTCGATGCGCTCGTAGCCGCGGTCGATCTGCCCCACGTTCTTGATGGTGCTCGTTCCCCTGGCGCACAGCGCCGCAATGAGCATCGCCATTCCGGCGCGGATGTCGGGGCTTTCGACGGTGCCGGCGTGCAGCTGCGACGGACCGGCAACCAGCGCGCGGTGCGGATCGCAGAGCACGATGCGCGCGCCCATCGAGACGAGCTTGTCGACGAAGAACATGCGCGACTCGAACATCTTCTCGTGCATCAAGATCAATCCGTCACATTGCGTCGCGGTGACGATGGCAATGGACATCACGTCGGCAGGGAACGCCGGCCAAGGCTGGTCTTCCAGCTTGGGCACGTGCCCGCCGAGGTCATTCAGGATCTTGAGCGGCTGCGTGGCGGGGATGATGAGGTCGTCGCCCTCGGCCATGCAGACGACCCCGAGCCGTTCGAAGCCCATGCGCATGGCGCGCAGGTGGCGCACGCCGGCGCCGACAATGCGCAGCTCGCTGTGCGTGACCGCGGCAAGGCCGATGAACGAGCCGACCTCGATGTGATCGGGACCGATGCGATGCGTGGCCGATCCGAGCGCGGCGCTGCCGTGGATGGTCAGCGTGTTGGTGCCGATGCCTTCGATGCGCGCCCCGAGCGCGACGAGAAACTCGCACAGGTCCTGCACGTGCGGTTCGCTGGCCGCGTTGCGCAGCATCGTGACGCCCTTGGCCGCCACGGCCGCCATCACGGCGTTCTCGGTGCCGGTGACGCTGGGTTCGTCGAGGAAGACGTCAGCGCCGATCAATCCCTTGGTGGTGAACTGAATCTGATTGGAGAGCACGTGGTCGGCGCCGAGCTGCTGCAGCGCGAGAAAATGCGTGTCGAGCCGGCGGCGCCCGATGACATCGCCGCCGGGCGGCGACAGCGTCACCTCGCCGCAGCGCGCGAGCAGCGGTGCGGCGAGCAGAATGGAGCCGCGGATCTTCTTGCACATCTCAAGATCGAGCGCCTTCGCCGAGACGGTACGGGCGTGGACGTGGAGCGTGTTGGGGCCGGTCCACCGCGCCTCGGCTCCCGTGGTGGCAATCAGCTCGACCAGTGTCTCGATATCCTTGATGCGCGGCACGTTTTCGAGCGTGACGGGATGCTCGGTGAGGAGCGTCGCCGCGACGATGGGGAGGGCCGCGTTCTTGTTCCCGGAGGGACGGATGGAGCCGCTCAGCGGGCGGCCGCCTTCGACGATGAATTTCATAGTGACGATTATAGATGGCGATGTCGCATTGCGGAATGGATTTCGGGCGGCGATTGCGAGGTCGCGCGCGAGCATCGGGCGCGAGCATCGGGCGCGAGCCCGGCGGCGTGCGGGGCTTCCTCCGATTGGGAGGTCAGCAGAAGCACCCTTGCAATTGCCCGACCAACGCCGGATGCTACGACGATGATGTCCTCACTCGCCGTTGTCGCGGACACGCTGCTGGTGCGGCAGGTGCCGCAGGTCCGGTCCGGATTCGAGCAGGTGGTGTTCGTGTCCGCCGGCGTCTCGCAGGTGGTCACGCTGGTGGTCGTCGTGCTGCTGGCCATCATCTTCTTCCGCATGTGGAAGACCCAGCAGGCGCTGCAGGAGCAGTTGGGGCACCTCGCTGGCAAGGTCGATCCGATGATCGCGAGCGCCACGGAAGCGGCAGCGAACGTGCGGGTGCTCACCGACGTGGTGCGCAGGGACGCGGTGCAGGCCGCCGAGGCGCTGCGCGAGGCCACGGGCCGGGTGCGCGATTCGGTGGGCGCAGTCGCCGACCGCGTGGACGACTTCAGCGCGCTGCTCGGTCGGGTACACGCCAGGGCGGACGCGGCGGCGGACGTGGCGGGCGTCGCCCTCGACGCGCTGCGGCAGGGTGTGCGTGCCATGCGGCACGACGATGCCGACGAGGAGTCGCCGTACGCCGAAGACAGCCCCGCCCCGCAGGCGGCGCCGCGACGACGCAAGCGGCGGCGGCGCGGCGGCAGTGGCGGCGGCCCTCGTGGTGGCGGCCCTCGTGGTGGCGGCACCAGTGGTGGCGAGCCGTCACGCTGAGCCGGTGCGCACACCGGCTGGGACAGGCCCTCTGTCGTCGCGGGCCATGATGTTGCGAGGCGCCGTGGTGGTGGCGTTGCTGCTTGCCATCACCCCTGCGCTGGCGCATGCCTGGACGCCGGGCACGCACATTCTGCTCGGTGAAGCGGTGCTGCGCTCCGCGTTCCTGCTGCCACCGCGCGTGGCCGAACTGCTACAGGCGTTTCCGTACGATTTCCTGTATGGCTCGATTGCCGCCGACACGAGCATCGCCAAGAAATACGCGCGTTTCGGGCGCCATTGCCATCACTGGTACGTGGGGCTCGAGATTCTTGACCGCGCGCGCGACGAGACGCTGCAGGCCTTTGCCTATGGCTACCTCGCGCACCTTGCCGCGGACGTGGTGGCGCACAATTGGTTCGTGCCGCACCAGCTCGCGGTGACGTCGAGCACGAGCGCCATCGGCCATTTGTACTGGGAGAGCCGGTTCGAGACGCACCTCGGCGCGGGCCACAGCCGCCGCGCCCACGAGATCATCCTGCTCGACCATGCGCGGGCAGACGACCACTTGGACCGCATCCTCAGTCCGACGATCTTCAGCACGCACACGAACCGGCGCATCTTCCGGGGGATGGTGCGCGTGACCGACGCCGACAGCTGGCAGCGCATCTTCGCGATGATGGCGGAGCGCAGCCGGTGGGACCTCGAGGAGCGCGACGTCGGGGCGTACCTCACCCGCGCGTTCGACTATGTGGTCGACTTCCTCCGACGCGCGGACGGCAGCGAACCGTACGCGCACGATCCATCGGGCGAGGACGCCCTGCGCGCGGCAAAGGCGGTGCGGCGGACCGCATTGCGTCGCGGCGGGGACGAAGGCATCGCTCGCGCATCGGCGATCCGGCATTTCGGGCTGCCTGTGACGTCCCTGGGTTTCACCGGACAGCTGACCGCGCCGCTGTACATACCCGCCCCCTCGGCGCAGAGCTAGTCGTCCTCGCGCTCGAGTCCGGCGAACGCCACGACGAGTCGCTTGCGCCCGACCGTCTCATCGTCGAACTCGACGCTGACCTTGGCATCGCGCCCAGTGCCGGAGAGCTCGAGGATGGTCCCTGCCCCAAATGATTTGTGGCGCACGCGCGCGCCGATGACGTACCTCGGCGCCACCTGCGACTCTTCCTCGGGCGCCGGCTCCCAGATAGTGCGACGCCCTACGGGGGCCACCGGCGCGCCGGGGCGACGCTGTGATGGCGACGAGTAGGCAAAGGCGCTCGCGCTGCCGCGCAACTTGGTCGTCATGCGCGCCTCGTACAGATCCTTGGGCACGGGCGTCAGGAACGACGACAGGATGCCGGGCAGCAGCTCGCCGTTGCGGCGGCGCGACATGGCCCACGTGAGGAAGAGCTTGCGCTCGGCGCGCGTGATGCCGACGTAGAGAAGCCGTCGTTCTTCCTCGAGCATGTCGGGGTCGTCAAAGGCGCGGCCCAGCGGAAAGAGCCCGTCTTCCATGCCCGAGATGTACACCACCGGAAACTCCAACCCCTTGGCGGTGTGCACCGTCATCAGTGTCACGACATCGGCGTCGGGGCCCATCTGGTCGACGGCGGCGACGAGCATCGCCTTCTGCAGGAAGTGGTCGAGCGGCCGCAGGCCCAGCTCCCCTCCGTCGTCGACCACCGTCTCGGCCGCGCCCTCCACCATGGCCCGCACGTTGTCGAGGCGATCAAGCCCTTCGGGCCCCTCGGCGCGCAGCGCATCGTCGTAGCCCGTCGCCTGCAGGATCTCGAGGATGAGCTGGTCGACACTCGAGTCTTCGGCGCTCGCGCGAAAGCGGTCCGCCAGGTCGACGACGCTTCCGAGCGCCGTGCGCGCGGCGGGGCGCATGCCGCCGAGTTCGGCGGCGCGACGCGCCATGGCGAGGAGCGGGATGCCGTGGTCGCGCGCCGCAGCCGCCATGAGCTCGACGGTGGAGTCGCCGATGCCACGCCGCGGAACGGTGATGGCGCGGCGGAACGCTTCGTCATCGGCCGGATTGGCGGCCAGCCGCAACCAGGCCAGCAAGTCGCGCACTTCGCGACGGTCGTAGAAGCGCGTGGCGCCGACGAGGCGATAGGGGATTCCACGGCGGCGCAGCGATTCCTCGAGGGGCCGGCTCTGTGCGTTGGTGCGGTAGAGAATGGCGACGTCCGCGCGCGGTTCGCGCTGGGCGAGTCGCCGCGCCTCGATTTCGTCGGCAATCGCGTCGGCCTCGTCGCGATCGTCGAGCGCCTTGAGCACCGTCACGGGTTCGCCGGCGGGCCGCGTGGCGCGCAGGGTCTTGCCGCGGCGATCGGCGTTTTGCGCGATGACGACGTTGGCGATGGCGAGGATGCCGGGCGTGGAGCGGTAGTTCTCCTCGAGGCGCACGACGCGCGCGCCCGGGTAGTCGCGCTCGAAATCGAGGATGTTGCGCACGTCGGCGCCGCGCCAGCCGTAGATGGACTGGTCGTCGTCGCCCACGACGGCGACGTTGCCCCGCGGCCCCGCGATGAGGCGCACGAACTCGTATTGCGCGTGATTGGTGTCCTGATACTCGTCCACCAAGACGTGCTCGAAGCGCGCCGCATACTGCGCGCGCAGGTCCTCGTGCGCGCTGAGCAGCTGCACGGGGAGGACGAGCAGGTCGTCGAAACTCACGGCGTTGGCGCCGCGCAGGGCGGGCTCCATGGCGGCGTACACCGGCGCCACGGCCTTGGCGAGCGGCGTGAGGGCGAGGGTCGCGTATTCTGCAGGGGTGACAAGCGCGTTCTTGGCGTCGCTGATGGCGGCGGCCACCGCCTTGGGCGCGAACTCCTTGACCGATACCCGCTCGCGCTCCATCAGGCGCCGCACGACGGTGAGGGTATCGTCCTCGTCGTAGATGGTGTACTCGTTGGTGCGGCCCACGCGATCGGCGTGCAGGCGCAGCAGGCGGGCGCCGATGCCGTGGAACGTGCCGATCCACATGCCGCGCGGTTCGGCGCCGAGCAAGCGCGCGATGCGTCCGCGCATCTCACCGGCCGCCTTGTTGGTGAACGTGACGGCAAGCACGCGGTGCGGACTCACACCGAGTTCCTCGACGATGCGCGCCACTCGCATGGTGAGCACGCGCGTCTTGCCCGACCCGGCGCCGGCGAGGACGAGGATGGGGCCGATGCCGTGCTCCACGGCGGCGCGCTGTGCCGGGTTGAGCGGCACCTCGAGCACTGCGTCGGACATCGTCATCCGGGGAAGATCAGGTCAAACACGGCCCCGCGATCCGACGCGACGAGCACCAGTCGGCCGTTGTGCGACTCCTCGACGATACGCCGCGCGAGCGGCAGGCCGATGCCCCAGCCGCGCTCCTTGGTGGTGAATCCGGCGGCGAAGATCTTGCGACGCAGCGTGGGGGGAATGCCGGGCCCGTCGTCGGCCACACGCACGCGCGCGCCACCGCCGGCCGAGCGATCGACGCGCACGGCGATGGTGCCGCCGCGCCCTGCGAGCGCATCCACGGCGTTCTTCACCAGCGATTCCACCGCCCACTCGAGGAGCACACGGTCGGCGGGAATGACCAGCGGCCCATCGCCGCGCTCACAGGTAATGGTCACGGGGTTGGCGAGCGTCGGCACGCGGTCCCGGAAGTAGGCGACCACCGCATCCACCGACTCGCCGACATCCGTGGGCACACGCTTGGGCGGACGTCCGATGCGCTCGAACCGATACGCCACGCGGCCGAGGCGTTCGACGTCGCTGTGCATGTGGCGCTGCGCCGACTGCGTCGCCGCATCGTGTTCGCGCTCGGCGAGCAGTTCGAGCCATCCCTGCAGCGACGAGAGGGGCGTGCCCAACTGATGGGCCGCCTCGCGCGCCATGCCGGCCCACACCCGCTCGCGCTCGGCGCGCGCACGCACGCCCAGCACCAGGATGCCGGCAATGATCAGCATGCAGAGCACGGCGACCTGGAGCAGCGGGATGATGCGCAGGCCGCGCACCAGCGGCGTATTGCCAAAATGGATCTGGCCGATGCCCGGCTCCTCGACGGGCTTGTTCTGCCGATCGAGGGTGCGCACCATCGCGGTGACGGCGGCGAACCGCTGGTCGGCGGGATTGGCAATGCCGTCGCCGTAGCCGGGAATGTTCGCGAAGAAGGTGGGGCTGCCCTGTTCATCGGTGACAATCACCGGGACGCCGAGTTCGCGAATGTCCTTGGACAGGTCGAGGAGCGCGGCGGTGCCGGCGGCGGACGAGGTGTCGACCAGCGCGCCGTAGACGCGGGCAAACATGCGCCCCGTGCGTTCGGCCTCGCCGCGCAACTCGTCGACGACGCGCTGCGCGTACCAGACGTAGGACCCCAGCAGCAGCAGGAGGCCGAGCGCGACGAGAATCACCGGCACCCGGCGTCGCATGCGCTAGCGCAGCACGTCGAGACCGACGTACCGGCGCAGGGCCTCGGGCACGATCACCGAGCCGTCCGCCTGCTGGCCGTGCTCGAGGATGGCGGCGATCACCCGCGGGAACGCGAGGGCCGAGCCATTGAGCGTGTAGACGAACTGCGGCTTCTCGCCCTTCTCGGCGCGGAAGCGGATGCCCGCGCGGCGCGCCTGGTAATCCGTGAAAACCGAGCACGACGATACTTCAAGCCACTTGCCGACCCCGGGCGAAAACACCTCGAGGTCGTACGTCATGGCGCTGCTGAAGCCCGTGTCGCCGGCGGCCAGCAGCACGACGCGGTACGGCAGCCCGAGCAGCTGCAGCACTTGTTCGGCGTGCCCCGTCAACAGTTCGAGCTGTGCCGCGCCGTCCTCGGGGCGGCAGTAGCGCACGAGCTCCACCTTGTCGAACTCGTGCACACGCAGGAGGCCGCGGGTGTCCTTGCCCGCCGCCCCCGCCTCGCGGCGGAAGCACGGACTGTACGCACACATCGCCATGGGGAGCTGCGACGCGTCGAGGATTTCCTCGCGGTGCAAGTTGGTCAGCGGCACTTCGGCGGTGGGAATCAGGAATCCCTGCTCGTCGCCGAGCACGTACATGTCGTCCTCGAACTTCGGGAGCTGACCTGTGCCGGTCATCGAGGCGCGGTTGACCACCACGGGCACCCACACTTCCTCGTAGCCGTGGTCGCGCGTGTGCAGGTCGAGCATGAGGTTCATCAAGGAGCGCACGAGGCGCGCGCCCGCACCGCGGTAGACGATGAATCCCGAGCCCGAGATCTTGGCGCCGCGGGCAAGGTCGAACAGGCCGAGCGCCTCGCCCACTTCCCAGTGCGGCTTGACGCCGTCGACGGCGCGCGGAGTGCCCCACGACCGCACGACGGTATTCTGCGCTTCGTCCCCGGCGGGGACAGCCGGCAGGGTGATGTTTGGAATCTCGTAGAGCCCCTTCTGCAGGGCGCCCTCGGTCTCCTGCAATTCGGTCTCGAGCCGGGCGATCTCCTCGCCAAGCGCACGCGTCTGCGCCTGGAGGTCCGTGGCGTCTTCGCCCGCCTTCTTGCGCCGCCCGACTTCCTGGCTGGCCGCGTTGCGCGCGGCCTTGCGCTCCTCGACCGCCTGGATTGCCAGCCGGCGGTCGCGGTCGAGCAGCTCGAGCCGCGCGATGACGGGCTCGAGCTGATCCAGCATGCCGCGCCGCCGCATTCCGTCCCGGAGCGCCGCCGCCTGGTCACGGACCATCTTGAGGTCGTGCATGGTCTATTTGGTCGGAATGCCCGTTTCGAACGACTTGAAGCCGCAGTTCGGGTTGACGACGCCGCGGCCAAAGATGAGCCCGCCGGTCTGCACCGAGTCGACGACGATCTTGGCGTAGAGGTCGCTGGACATCTGGTAGAGGCAACTCGCCGACGTGAGCTTGATGCCGAGCACTTCGCCGGGCACGAGTGTCACCGTGGAATCGCTGTACCACCCCTTGGTGGGCGCCAGCACGTTCGACTCATACGACCCACTGAGGCGCTGCAGGTAGACCGTGCGCGAGCCGCTCACCGGCGCGCCGACGAGCTTCTGCGGCACAATGAGCACCTTGCCCGTCCGGTCGAAGTCGAAGGCGATGTCAAACGCCAGCGAGCCGTCGACACGCACGGTGGACCGGCCGACGAGGTCGAGCGCGGCCGGCGCGTTCGCTGGCCCAGACCCCGAGATGCCATACACGGAGTAGACGAAAGGTTCGTTGGCGTAGTTCGCCTTGAGCGCAAACGGGTCGCTGCACCCGGCGATGGCGGCCATGGCGAGGGCGACGAGGGCGATGCGGCGCGGCGTGCGGCGCGGCGTGCGGCGCGGGCGGCGAATTGGAAAATTGATGGTGTGCATAGGCTGGTTTGAAAGTAGCGGTCGGGTGACGACAGGGGCAAGCGAGTTCGGCTTGACTTCGCTCTAGCGGTGCGTACACTTCGGCAACCTCTCATACACCGGAGTGGGGCCGATGCCGACCATTCGCGACCTTGTGGCAGCCATCCGGGATCGGGAGGGCGTACAGGCCGTTGTGGTGCTCGGCCGAGACGGCCTGGTGATCGACGGCCAAGGCGAATCCGGCGTGGACACCGAACACGTGGCGGCCCATGTGCCGCCCGTGTTAATCGCGGCGGATGAATTGGGCCTGTCGAGCCAAGCCGGGGCGCTCCAGACGGCCGTGCTCGAGCACGAACGCGGCTACGCCATCGTCTCGGCGGTCTCGATGGACGCCGTGCTGCTGGTGCTCGCGTCGCCGACTGTCAATCTCGCCCAACTGCTTTACGAGTTGCGGCGCAACCGCGCGAATATCGCGTCGCTGGTCTGAGCATCCCCCGGCCATGACGTGCCACGTGCTCGTGGCCGACGACGAACCACACATCGGCCGCATCGTCAAGACGAAGCTCGAACAGGGTCCTTTTCAAGTGACTCTCGTCTTTGACGGACTCGAAGCGCTCGATGCGCTGGCCGCGCATCCCGACATCAAGCTCGTCCTGCTCGACCTCATGATGCCCCATCTCAGCGGCCTCGAGGTGCTGACGCGCATGCGCGCCGACCCGCGCTGGTCATCGCTGCCGTGTGTGATTCTCACTGCCGCCGGGCAGGATCAGCGCTACGACGACGCCATGCGTCTTGGCGCGTCGGACTTCATCACCAAGCCCTTCAGCCCGAAGCGGCTGTACGCCCGTGTGGTGGAACTCACCGGCGTCGATGACGGCAGCGACGCGCTCCCGGGGGCACCGTGACATCGACACTCGCGCCCACATGGGTGGTGGTGCTCGCTGGCGGCGTGGGTTCGCGCTTCTGGCCGTTGAGCACGCCCGAATGCCCCAAGCAATTCCTGCCGCTGCTCACCGACCAGCCGATGTTGCGCGACACGCTCGACCGGCTGGCATCCGTGGCGCCTGCCCACCGGACGATGGTGCTCACGAACGCCGAACTGGCAGCGGGGGTGGCGCGCATCGCCCCCGAATTGCCCTCGGCGCACATCCTCGCTGAGCCGCGTCCAGCGGGCACGGCGGCCGCCCTGGCCTGGGCGGCAAGTCGCATCGCGGCCATTGCCGGACGCGATGCGATCATGGTGTCGGTGCATGCCGACTGGGGCATCGCCGACGTGCCGCGTTTTCGCGAGGCCCTGCAGCGGGCCGCGTCCGAGGCCGTGCGCACGCAGGGACTCGTGACGGTTGGCGTCGTCCCTTCGCACCCCGACACGGGACTGGGCTACATCGAAGTGGGCGCCGCCACCGAGGGCGCCGCACGGCGCGTCGCGCGCTTTGTGGAGAAGCCACCAGCCGCGCGCGCCGAGGCACTGGTGGCGGCTGGCGCCCTGTGGAACTCCGGTATCTTCGCGTGGCCGGTGGGCATCTTCCTCGACGAAGTGCGCGCGCACTGCCCCGCCGTGTCGGCGCCGCTCGACGCCGCGGGCGAAGACGCCACGCGGTTCTTCGCGAGCGTCACGGAGCCCGTGGCCGTTGACGTCGGCGTCCTCGAGCGCAGCGCGCACGTCTTCGTGCTCGCGGGGGACTTTGGGTGGAGTGATGTGGGCACGTGGTCGGCGTTGCGCGGCGTGCGATCGCGCGACCCCGATGGCAATGTGACGCACGGCCGGGTGCATCTGCGCGACGCAACGAACAATGTGGTGCATGCCAGCGGCGCTGACGTGGTGCTCTACGGCGTGCATGGCCTGGTGGTGGTGGAGCACGATGGCGTCGTGCTGGTCACGACGGAAGAACTCGCGCGCAACCTCAAGCCGATGCTCGAAAGCCTCCCCCCCTCGCTGCGGGAGCGCCGATGACCGCGCGCCCGGTGGTGCTGTACGAAGACGCGGCGGCGCGCGCCCTGGAGCCGTTCGCGCTCGTCCGGCCGACCACCGAGCTGCGCACCGGCGCGGTGCTGCAGCGTGAACGGTGGGAACCGCTCGCGCACGGCGAGGTGGCGGGACGCATTGGCGCGCCACATCTGGCGACCTTCGACGAATCGGGCACGCCACCGGCCGCGCACGGATTGCTTGGCGCGGGGAGCATCGTGGCCAACGCCCGGTTCGCGCCCGCGCTCGGCGCGGCACTTGGCGATGCCAGTGCCTGGACGGCCGATGGTCGCGTGGTCGCGGTGCGCCTGGCCACCGCCGTCGACCCCGCGCTGCTCGCGGATGGCTCGCTGGCCCTCGAAGCACTGGTGCCGGCACGCGGCCGGTCGGCGACGTTGCCCGGCTGGTGGGTCGATCGCGCGTGGGATCTCGTGCGTCACCTCGGCGCGATGCTCGCCGCCGACATTCCCGCCATCGGTGAAACGCTCGCGACGCGCGACGCGTCGGGCTTTGACGGCGTGCAGGTGGTGGGCACGCACCCCGTCTATCTCGAGGACGGCGCGGTCGTGGAACCCTTTGTGCTGCTCGACGCGCAGCATGGCCCCATTCTCGTGCGCCACGGCGCGCACATCCAGTCGTTCACGCGGCTGGTCGGCCCGTGCCACATTGGCGTGGACAGTGTGGTGCACGGCGGCCGCGTGGCGGGGAGCAGCATCGGCGAGCAATGCCGCGTGCACGGTGAAGTGAGCGTGTCGCTGTTCCTCGGCCAGGCCAACAAGGCGCACGACGGATTTGTCGGGCACTCGGTGATCGGCCGCTGGGCCAACCTCGGCGCCGGCACGACTACGAGCAACCTCAAGAACAACTACGGCAGCGTGCAGGTGTGGACGCCGGATGGGATGACGGACACGGGGATGCAGTTCCTCGGCGCGCTCATTGGCGACCACGCGAAGCTGGCGATTGGCACGCTGCTGATGACCGGGTCGGTGGTCGGCGCGGGCGCCAACGTATTCGACACGGCGGCGCGCTCCACCGTGATGCCGCCGTTCTCGTGGGGCGGCAGCGCGGATCGTGTCTTTGCACTCGACAAATTCCTGCAGGTCGCCGACCGGGTGTACGCGCGGCGTGGCCTGCCCATGACCGAAGGCCTGCGCGACGCCCTCGCGGCAGCACACGCGCAGCGCTGGACGGCGTGAGGTTCTGCACCCTCGCCAGCGGGAGCAAGGCGAACGCCACGCTGGTGGAATGCGGGTCGACGCGGTTGCTCATCGACTGTGGTCTTGGGCCACGCATCGTGGCAAAGCGACTCGCCGACGTGGGCGTCGACCCGTCGTCGATTGACGCGGTGCTGCTGACGCACGAGCATATCGACCACACCAAGGGCGTGGCGCAAGCCGTGGCCAAGTGGCAATGGCTGGTGGTGAGCACGGCCGGGACGCTCGCCGGCATGCGCCACGTTCCTGTCGAGCGGCAGGCGCCCATGGCGTACGGGGCTCGGCGGACGATTGGCGACATGACGGTGGAGTTCGTCGCGGTGCCTCACGACGCGGCCGAACCAGCGGCGATCATCGTTACGGCCACGCGCTCTGGCGCACGGCTCGGCGTGGCCACCGATCTCGGACACGTGCCCGACGCACTCGGCGCGGCCTTTGAGCGGCTCGACTTCCTGGTGTTCGAGAGCAACCACTGCGAGGTGATGCTGCGCAACGGGCCGTATCCGCCTTTCCTTCAGGCGCGCATCGCGAGCAATACCGGGCACTTGAGCAATCGACAGACTGGCGACCTGCTGCAGCGCGTGGCGCACAAGGGCCTGCGGCAGGTGCTGCTGGCGCACTTGAGCCAGCAGAACAACGAGCCCCGCGTGGCGCTGGCCGCGGCGCACGCCGTGCTGAAACTCACCGCATTCAAGGGGTCGCTCGCCTGCGCCGCGCAGGATATGGTGACCAGACCTGGTGCGTCGCGCGGTGGACAATTCGAGCTGGCCATCTGAACCCTCGCCCGCTCGCTCGAAGGCTGTTCCGCTAGGCCACACTTGTCATTGTTATGCAGGGTTCCCGTACGGCGGCCCCGACCAAGTCGGCACAAGTTCTACGACTATTGCAGGCGTAGCTCTGACACTGGGCGCGTAGTCTCACCCGGCCTGACAATCGATTTCATCCGCCGAGGATTGCATGTCCGTTCTCGCATCGCGCCGGTTGCCCTCGCTGCCCTTGCCGTTCTCTCGTGTGATGGCCCGCACCGGGTACTTGCACCGACCGGCCCGGATGGCGCGATGGTTTCCGCGGGTGGCAAGCGCGCCGCGCTAACCGGCGTTGATTTGTCGGTCGTCATGACGGCGCCGGCATCCGTTGTGGCCGGACAGCCTATTACGGTGACGATGACCGTGACAAATGCCGGGCCAGACTCTCGGCTTCGACGTGGGCACCACGGTGACGCTGACCGCATTGCCCAGCGCAACGTCGACCTTCACCGGATGGAGTGGTGGCTGCAGCGGCACGGGCCCGTGCTCGGTGACGATGAACGCGGCGAGCGCAGTGACGGCGACCTTCAAGCCGGTGATCATTGTGCCGACGGTGGTGGCATGCACCGCCTCGCCCAACCGGCTCTTCCCACCGGATCACCGCATGGTGGACATCTCCGTATCGGTGACGGGCTTTGCCCGCTTCATCCTGGCGTCTGTCACAAGCAGCGAGCCGGACGACGCGGACCATTCGGCCCAGGCGAGCGACAACGAGAAGTCCGGCCAGGGCGATGACCGCGATCGGGCCAAGGGGAGCGCCAAGAAGGACTCCCAGAAGGGCGAGAAGGGTGACAAGGGTGAGATCATCGACGGGGACGACGACGAACACGGCGATGGCCACACCATTAATGACATCCAGGGCTGGACGCTGGGTACGCCCGACCTCCTCGGCATGCTGCGCGCTGAGCGCGATGGCAGCAAGGCGGGGCGCGTCGACACGCTGACCTACCGTGGCACCAACGCGGCGGGCGCCGCGGCGGCCACGAGCTGCACGGTGGTGGTGCCGCGCAACCAGTAGCACCGGACGCATCGGAAGGCATTGGGGGGCCGGGCAATCGCCCGGCCCCCCAATCGTCCATCGTGATCAGCGATCGGAATCGGGAATCCCAATCCGGATTCCCGATCCTCAATCGTGGTGCTGTCTAGTACATCCCGCCCATGCCACCACCGCCGCCGCCCTGCGGCATTGCCGGCTTGTCTTCCTTCTTCTCCACGATCAGCGCCTCGGTCGTGAGGAGGAGGGCGGCGATCGACGCGGCGTTCTGCAGCGCCGTGCGCGTCACCTTGGTCGGGTCGATGACGCCGGCCACCACGAGATCCTCGTAGCAGTCGGTCAGTGCGTTGTAGCCGAAGTTCTTGTCCTTCGACGCGCGGACCTTCTCCACCACGATGGAGCCTTCCCCACCGGCGTTGGCGACGATGATGCGGATGGGCTCCTCGATGGCGCGACGCACGATGTCGACGCCGATCTGCTCGTCGGCATCGAGCTTGAGGCCCTTCAGCACGACCTGCGCGCGGATGAGCGCAACGCCGCCGCCCGGGACGATACCTTCCTCGACCGCGGCACGCGTGGCATGCAGCGCGTCCTCGACGCGGGCCTTCTTCTCCTTCATCTCGGCTTCGGTCGCGGCGCCGACGTTGATCACGGCCACACCGCCCGCGAGCTTCGCCTTGCGCTCCTGGAGCTTCTCCTTGTCGTAGTCGCTGGTCGACTTGTCGATGGCGACTTCGATCTCCTTGATGCGGCCCTTGATCTTGTCCGCATCGCCGGCGCCGTCAATGATCGTCGTGTTGTCCTTGTCGATCACGAGGCGCTTGGCGCGGCCCATGTCGCTGAGCACGGCGTTTTCGAGCTTGAAACCGACTTCCTCGCTGATCACGTTGCCGTTGGTCAGCACCGCGATGTCCTCGAGCATGGCCTTGCGGCGATCCCCGAAGCCCGGCGCCTTGACGGCGGCGACCTTCAGCGTGCCACGGAGCTTGTTCACGACGAGCGTGGCGAGGGCCTCGCCCTCGATGTCCTCGGCGATGATCATCAGCGGCTTGCCCGACTGCGCGACCTTCTCGAGCACCGGGAGCAGGTCCTTCATGGAGCCGATCTTCTTGTCGTGGATGAGGATGTAGGCGTCCTCAAGGGCGACTTCCATCTTCTCCGGATCGGTGATGAAGTACGGCGAGAGGTAGCCGCGGTCGAACTGCATGCCGTCGACCGTCTCGAGCGTCGTCTCGAGGCCACGGGCTTCCTCGACCGTGATGACGCCGTCCTTGCCCACCTTCTCCATCGCGTCGGCGATGAGGTCGCCGATTTCCTTGTCGTTGGTGGCCGAGATCGACCCGACCTGCGAAATCTCCTTCTTGCCGGTGGTCGGCACGGAGATGCGCTTGAGCTCTTCGGTGATGGCCGTCACGGCCTTGTCGATGCCGCGCTTGATGGCCATCGGGTTGGCGCCGGCCGTCACGTTCTTGAGGCCTTCGCGGAAGATCGCCTGGGCCAGCACGGTCGCGGTGGTCGTGCCGTCGCCGGCGATGTCGGACGTCTTGGTCGCCACTTCCTTGACCATCTGCGCGCCGAGGTTCTCGATGGGATCGGAGAGCTCGACTTCCTTGGCCACCGTCACGCCGTCCTTGGTGATCGTCGGGGCGCCGAACTTCTTCTCGATCACGACATTGCGGCCCTTGGGGCCGAGCGTGACCTTGACCGCTTCGGCCAGCTGGTCGACGCCGCGCTTGAGCGCTGCGCGGGCGTCCACGTTGAAATGCAGTTGCTTTGCTGCCATGGGTATGTGCTCCGTGGTGCTATTGGGGGTGGCTTAGTTGACGACCGCGAGGACGTCCGACTCGCGCAGAATCAGGTAGTTCTCGGCGTCGATGGTGACTTCGGTGCCGCTGTACTTTCCGTACAGCACCTTGTCGCCGACCTTGACGCCCATGGGGACGAGCTTGCCGTCTTCGTAGCGGCCCGGGCCAACGGCGATGATCTCGCCCTGCTGCGGCTTCTCCTTCGCCGTGTCCGGGATGTACAGGCCGCCGCGCATCTGCTCGGCCTCTTCGATCGCCTTGATGACCACGCGATCGGCCAGCGGCGCGACCTTCGACCCTGAGGTCTTGGCTGCCATGATCAGGACTCCTCGTGCAATGGGGGTAAGTATTTGATGACTGCCACGCGTTGGCACTCGTCGTAGCCGAGTGCTAACAACAGCCGAAACATAAGCGAGATCCGTGCCATGGCAAGAGAGGTCGAATGATGACATTCTCTGCTAAGTAAATGCTGCACAGTGGCTTATGCCTGCCGTAACGGCAGAGGGCCGACTGTCAGGTCGGCCCTCCAGCCCTGTCATTCCGGCCGCGTCCGCTACGACAGTAGCGCGTGCGCCATGGCCAGGCCGCGCAGGGTCAGATCGGGCTCGAGCACATCGAGCTCCGCGCACAGCGGAATGAACGCCGCGGCCAGACCGCCCGTGGCGATGACCAGCGGCTTGCCGGTGCCCGGCCATTCGGCCTTAATGCGCCGCACGATGCCGTTGATGGCATCAGCGGCGCCGAGCACCACGCCCGACCTGATGCACTCATCGGTGCGGCGCCCGATGACGCGTTGTGGCGCCACGAGCTCGGTGGCGGTCAGCTTGGCGGTCTTCCGGAAGAGCGATTCAGCCGACGCCTGCACGCCTGGCGAGATGACGCCTCCAATGAAGGTGCCGTCCGCCTTGATGCAGTCGTACGTGGTCGCCGTGCCGAGGTCGACCACAATGCAGTCGCTCCGATGAATGCGGCTGGCGGCGAGCGTGTTGATGATGCGGTCGGCGCCCACCGTCAGCGGCTCGTCGACGTCGAGCGTGATCGGCAGTGTCGACTGCGCATCGACGATCACGGCAGGCCTGCCCACCAGGCGCGCGCAGGCCTCGGCGAGCGGCGCGGAGACCGCGGGCACCACCGATCCGATGGCGGACCCCGTCAGCGTCGCGCGATCGACGCCGGAGGCCTCGAGCAGGGCGCGCACGAGCAGGAAGACCTCGTCGGGCGTGCGGCTGGTGTCGGTGGTGACGCGCCAGCGCGCACGCACCGTGTCGCCCGCGCAAAGCCCGATGGTGGTTTCGGTGTTGCCGACATCAAAGACGATCAACATGATGATCCCTCTGCAAAGACCAGCGAGCCGGAGCGGCAGGCCACCGGCCCCGCCTTGGTGTCCACCATCAGCGCGCCCGTGGCGCCGATGCCCGCCGCGACGCCGACCACGGGCTGAACGACCTGCCGTCGGATGCTGATGTCGCGCGTGGCGTAGCGCGACATCTCGTCCGGCGTGAGCGGCCCCTCGGCGGCCGCCGCCGCCCGCGTCGCCGGGACAATGCGCATGAGTGCGGCGAGCCGGTCAGTGCCGGTGGAGAGTCCGGCAGCGTGCTCGACATCGCCGGGCGCGACGATGTTCAGGCCGAGTCCGATGGCCACCCACTCGACGCGCTGATCGCGCCAGCGCGCTTCCACGAGAATGCCCGCCAGCTTTCCGCCACGCAGGCAGAGGTCATTGGGCCACTTGAGTCGTACGCGATCGCCGGCGAGGTCGTCGAGCGCCTCGGCCACGAGCAGCCCGAGCCGCAGCGAGAGGACGTCGAGTCCCCGGGGCGACGCCGGCCGCTCGATGAGCGTCATCCAGAGGCCTTTCCCGGGGGGCGACGTCCAGCGCTTGCCGCCCCTGCCGCGGCCACCGTCCTGCGCGTCGGCGAGGATCAGCGTTCCGGCAGGCGCCCCCCGCCCCGCTGCATCATGTGCGAGGTCCATCGTGGAAGCCACGCGGTCGTGCAGCTCGCACCCGGCGAGGCCAAGGCGCGCAGCGATCGCGCGCGCGTCGAGCCCGCCAATGCGCACCTCACCCACGGTAGGCCACGAGCGCGTACACCGCGATGCCGAGGATAAAGCGGTAGATGGCGAAGACGGCAAACCCGTTGCGCTGCACAAAGCGCAGCAGCACGGCGATGGCGATCCAACTGCTGAACGCCGCCGCCGTGATGCCGACGACGATTGAAGCGTCGATGCCCTCGGCAAGGAGCCGCGGCACCTTGAGCACGGCGGCTGCCGCGATCACGGGCATCGACATGAGAAAGCTGAAGACGGCCGCCGACTGGCGGTCGAACTGCAGCGCGCGCGCCGCGGTGATGGTGGATCCGGAACGCGAGACGCCGGGGATGAGCGCAAAGACCTGCGCGCACCCGATGAGCAGGGCCTGGCGCGCCGTCATCTCGTTGAGCGGGCGAGCGGCCGGCGCGCTGTGATCGGCCCACCAGAGCAGCGCGCCCATGACGATGAGCGCGGTGGCCGTGAGCGCGGGAGCGCGAAAGATCGTCTCCGCCTGTTTTTCGAGCAGCAGGCCGAAGACTGCGGCCGGAATGGTGGCGATGACGAGAAAGACGACGCGCTTTTCAGCGGGCGTCTCGACGCGGCGCGTGGTGAGGATGTTGAGCGCCGCCCGGGTGAGTGCCACCCACTCGGTCCAGAAGAACCCGATGAGCGCGACGAGGGTGCCGAGATGCAGGGCAACATCGAACGCCAGCCCGGGCTCCTTCCAGCCGAAAGCCCACGGCACGAGTGAGAGATGCGCCGAACTACTGATGGGCAGGAACTCGGCGAGTCCCTGCAGGGTGCCAAGCACCGCGGCCTGCCACGTGGAGACGTCGTTCATGGGCGGAAAGCTAGGGACGCGGAGGCGCTAGCGCACGGCATCGGCGTACAGTGCCTCGTACCTGGGGAGGACCTGATCCGTGGCGAAGTTCCCGGCGGCGCGCCGTACGGCGGCGGTGCTCATTGCCTGCCAGCGGTCCTCGTGCCCGAGGATGTCGATGGCCGCGCCGGCCATGCCGACGATGTCGCCGACCCGGCCGAGGTGGCCGGTGACGCCCGATTCCACGACTTCGGGCAGCCCGCCCACCTGATAGCCAAGGACGGGCACGCCGCACGCCTGGGCCTCGAGCGCGGAGAGGCCGAAGCTCTCCTGGTCGGTGGGAAGCAGGTACAGATCGGCGCTCGCGAGGAGTGGGGCGACGCCGTCGATCTTGCCGAGGAACCGCACATCCCCCTCGATGTCGAGGCGCCGGGCCTCTTCTTCGGCCGCCGAGCGATCGGGGCCGTCACCGACCATCACGAGCACCGAGGGAATTTCGCGGCGTACGGCGGCAAAGATCTGCACGACATCGGTGACGCGCTTGACCGGGCGGAAGTTGGAGATGTGCATGAGTACCTTGCGTCCATCGCCGAGCTGCTGGCGGAGCGCGCCATCGTAGGCACCGCGGTCGAAGACGGCCGGGTCGACGAAGTTGGGAATCACTTCGACGCGCCGGTTGTCACAGCCAAAGGCGCGCACGGTCTCGTCCTTGAGGTATTGCGAGACGGCCGTGACGCGGTCGGACTTTTCGATGGAGAACTTGGTGATGGCGTGGTACGAGTGGTCCTGACCGACGATCGTGATGTCGGTGCCGTGCAGCGTCGTGACCACGGGGAGGTGGTGCCCCGCGTCGAGGAGCATCTGCTTGGCGAGCCAGGCGCTGGTGGCGTGCGGAATGGCGTAGTGCACGTGCAGGACGTCGAGTTTCTGCTGCACGGCGACTTCGTGCATGCGCACAGCGAGCGCGAGGTCGTACGGCGGGTACTGGAAGAGCGGATACGACCCGATGGACACTTCGTGAAAGACGATGCGCGGCGAGAAGGCCGGAAGGCGGAACGGCTGCGCGTACGTGATGAAGTGCACCTCGTGACCACGCGCGGCGAGCGCGAGGCCGAGCTCGGTGGCGACGGCGCCTGAACCGCCGTACGTCGGATAGCAGGTGATGCCGATCTTCACGCGAGTCTCCCGTGGTGCCACCAGCGGTCCGCGGACGCACCGGCGTCGGCGCGGCGCGGGTCAATGTGGGTGACGTCCTCGCCCTCGAGCTGGTGGCGGAACCAGGTCCGCTGCCGCTTGGCATACTGGCGAGTTGAGACAAGTATAGCCCACCGCGCCTTGTCCATGGCCGTCTCGCCCTGCGCGACGGCGCGCAGCACCTCGTAGCCGCAGGCGTTCCACGCGGGCGCTCCTGGCGGCACCAGGTCGGCGAGGGTGCGCACCTCGTCGAGCCAGCCGGCGGCGAGCATCTCCTCGATACGACGATCGATGCGGGCATGGAGCTGGTCGCCGGGATCGACGACGAGCCATTGCGAATCCCAGCGCTGCTCGCGCGCTGCATCGCGATGCAGGTCGGAGATGCGGCGGCCGGTGAGCAGCGCGACTTCGAGCGCGCGCAGCAACTGCGTACGGCCGAGGCCGGCGCGCGCCGCGTCGAGGTGCATCACCCAGCGGCGCAGGGTCGCGGTGTCGAGCGCGTCGAGTTCGGCGGCGAGCGCGGTGCGGCGATCCGCGTCAAGGGGTGGCTCGGCGAAGAGCGGCTCGGTGAGCGCGCGCAGGTAGAGTCCGGTGCCACCGACCACGAGGACGCGATCGGCACCGAGGCGGTCGATGACTTCGCTGGCATGTGCCGCCCACGCCGCGGCGCTGAAGCGCTGCGCGGGATCGGCGAGGTCAAGCGCTTCGTGCGGCACCCGCGCGCGCTCGGCCGCCGCAGGCTTGGCCGTGCCAATATCGAAGCCGCGATACACCTGCCGCGAGTCGGCGACGACGATGGTGAGCCCGTGCGCCTCGGCGAGGGCGAGGGCGAGCGCCGACTTGCCGGCGCCCGTCGGCCCGCAGATGATGCGCAGCGTGCGCCGCTGCCCCGCCTGCGGCGTGGCGCGCAGCTCAGCGCCGGCCAAAACGTCGTTCGAGCTCATCCCACGACACGTGCACGATGGTCGCCCGCCCGTGCACGTCGTGCGCGGGGAGCGTGGTGGCGGCGAGGGCGATGTAGAGCGCGCGCATTTCGCTTGCGGCAAGGACATCGCCCGCCTTGACCGCTGCCTTGCAGGCTACGGTGGCGGCCAGCCGCTCGTGGCGTGCGTGCGCGCTGGCCGCTCGGTCGCCGGCAAGCGCCTGCAGCGTGTCGCGCAAGCAGCGTTCGGCGTCGAAGCGCTGGTGCGGATGCGGCGTGGCCTGCACGAGCACGGACGCTCCGCCGAACGCCTCGGCCTCGAAGCCGAGGCGCGCGAAGAGGTCGCGATTGGCGTCGAACGCGTCGGCCTCGGCGGGCGAGAGGTGCAGCGTCAGCGGAAAGAGCAGCCGTTGCGCCGGTGCGTCGCCGCGATCCATTTCGCCGAGGAAGCGTTCGTAGAGCACGCGCTCGTGCGCCGAGTGCTGGTCGATGAGCACGAGGCCGTCGTCGCGTTCGAAGGCAATGAAGGTGCGCCGCAACTGGAGCAGCGGTGGGACGAGCACGTCGGAGCGTTCGGGAGTGCCCACTCCGGCACCATGTGCAGGAACGGGCACGGGCCCTGTGTGGTGCATAGGGCCGGGAACGGCAGCCGGCGATTCCTGGTCGAACAGCGGCGCGTCTGCTGCGATGTGCGTGGGCTGGCGCAGCACCTCGACGTCGACGTCGCGTGGGAAGAACTGGAGGTTGGCCCCTGCCGCCGGCGCGGCCCCAAACCAGGCTGCCGCATCGCCCGTGCCGAGCGCGCGACGCACCGCGCGTTCGACGGCGCGTTCCACCGGCCAGCGGTCGCGAAAGCGCACTTCGGCCTTGGCGGGGTGCACGTTGACGTCCACGTCAGCGCCGGGGAGTTCGATCTCCAGCAGTAGCGTGGGGCGCACGCCGGCCGGAATGGTGGACCGGTACGCCGTTTCGGCGGCGCGCACGATGCCGTGGTCGCGCACGGCGCGCCCGTTGACCGTGATGAAGGTGCGGCGCGCGGCGGTACCGACATCGGACGGCCGTTCCACGAGCCCGCTGACGCGGATGGGCCCACTGACGTCCTCGACGCCGACGAGGGCGTCGGCGAGCGTGACGCTCCAGAGCGCCGCGATGCGATCGCGCAGCCCCGTCGCCGGCGGCAGGGTGAGCAGCGCCTTGGTGTCGTGCGTGACGCTGAAGCGCACGTCGCGCCGGGTGAGCGCCATGGTGGTCAGCACGTCCATGACCGCGCGCCATTCGCTGCGCGCGCCGCGCAGGAACTTGAGGCGCGCGGGGACGTTGAAGAACAGGTCGCTGACCGTCACCGTCGTGCCGCGGCGGCGCGCGACCTCGTCCACCCCGGCGAGCGTACCACCCTCGACCCGCACGCGCGTCCCCGCCCCGTCGGACGTCGCCGTTTCGATGTCGAGCCGTGACACGGACCCGATGGCGGGGAGCGCTTCGCCGCGAAAGCCGAACGACGCAACCCCGACGAGATCGGCCGCGGCTCGAATCTTGGACGTGGCATGCCGCGCGATGGCCAGCACCGCATCGTCGCGCGCCATCCCGCTGCCGTCGTCGCTGATGCGCACGACCGCGCGTCCGCCGTCCTGCGCGATGATGTCGATGCTGGTGGCGCCCGCGTCGAGCGCGTTCTCCACCAGCTCCTTCACCACCGACGCCGGGCGTTCGACGACTTCACCCGCCGCGATCTGGTCGGCGACGGCACTCGGGAGAATTGCAATCAGGGCCACACCGAAATCTCCGGGCACGAAGGGGGTGGGTCAATCACCGCCAAGCGGCAGCAGGAGTTCCGTGGCAATCCACCCCTGGCGCTGGCCGTCGAGCCGCACGAGCGACCACGCGCCGCTGCGCTGGAGTATACGCGCCACTTCGCCCGTGAGCGGGGCCGGCCCCGGATCGGCGCCGAGCACCGGGAGCGCGCGCAGTGGCTCGGGGCGAATGACAACGGCGACGTCGCGGGCCTGCTGGATGTCGTCGAGCCACGACGCCCCCACCAGGAGTGCCGCGCATACGGCGACCAGCCACGCCGCGCGCAGCGCGATGGGTTGGTGGCGCCACGCGCGGCGCGCGAGCAGCGCCCACCCGGCCAGCCATGCGATGAGGAGAACGATGGCCGGCAGCTGCACGGGCACCGGCGGCACGCGCGCCGGGCCACGGTCCTGCACGGCGCGCGTGAGTGCCAGGCGGTCGCGCGACTCGCGGTCGAGGGGCGCCAATCGCAGGGCGCGCTGCCACCCCTGCACCGCATGCGCGGTGTCGGCTGCCATCCAGGCCGCGGTGCCGGCATTGGCCCACGCGTTCGGAACTGCGGGTTGCGCGCGCGCTACGTCGAAGTAGTGCCGTTCGGCCAGGGTGTAGTCGCCGCTCGAGAAGGCCACTTGTGCTGCGGCCCAGCTCTTGTCGGCGTCGCTACCCTGACGCGCGAACAGCGGCACTGCCAGGCCGAGCGCCAGGAGCAACACACCGGGCGCCACGCGACGCAGATGCGGACGCGACGTCGCCTGACGCGCCTCGACATCTATTGAAGCGCAGAGTGTTGCCAGGTCGGCCGCCGACGGAGCGCCGGCCGGTCGCACGCCGCTGAACACCGCCGCATCGAGCAGGCGCAGCAACGTCTCGGCGCGCCGCGCCGTGTCAATAGTCACACCTTCGTGGCGCAAGGCGGCAACGAGCGCACCCTCCGCCAACGCGAGCCCCGCGTCGAGGCCAATGCGATCGCGCAGGGCGTCGTGCACCAGGCGCCGCAGCACGGCGACGTCGCCATCGCCGGCGCCCGCCGCTGCCGCCAACTGACTCGCGTGACTTGGGGCGGGACGCGCGCGGCGGCGGCGCCGGGCCACCACGCCCGCCAGCGCGGGGACTGGGGCGAGCGCGAGCAACGCGAGGAACCACGGGGCCTGGATCCACGACCGCGCGTGGACCTCACCCATCGCAGCGCGCACCGCGAGTGGCGGCGCGCCGTGCCCGGCCGGACCGGACGGCGCGGTGACGACGAGCGGCGCCGAATCGACGGCGACGCGATCGCCCGGCGCCACGGTCACCTCGATGGCGCCGGTGACGGCCACCTCGTAGCGGCGTGCGATCGGGTCGAAGTAGCTGAACCGCTGCGCCGACACCGACTGCCGACCCGCCACGCTCGGCGTGAGCAGCCAGTCGAATTCCTTGGCACCGCGCAGCGTTGCGGGCGTCGAGTCAAACGCCACGCGCTCGTCGGCGGCGACCAGGTTGCCCCACCCCACGGCGAGGCGCGGACGCGGGATGAGCGTGACGTTGCCCCGGCCCTCGATGCGCAGCGTCACGACCAGCGGATCGCCGACACGCCCTCTGGTGGAATCGACCCGCAGCCGCGCGCTCCAGTCGCCGACGGCGCCCCCCCAATCGTCGGGGCGACCGGCCGGAGGAACCGGCAGGACGACGAGCGTCAGCGCCTCGCTGCGCAACGCGTGATTTTCCTCGCGACTGAAGAACGAGGCGCTCTGCGGGAGGGAGTAGGTGAGCCGCGACGGCGGCACCTCGTAGCGCCCCGGGGAGAGCGCAAAGAAGGCGCGCTGAAAGATGTGGACTTCGTATCCACGGCCATCGATGGTGCCGACGAGCGGCGCCTTGGCCTCAGGCAGCTCGTAGACCAGCAGCGACCGCGTGTCGGGCGGGACGAACTCCGGGTTGCGCCGCAGGCGCTGGCGCACCTCCTGATTGAGGAAGACGCCGATCTGGTACGTCGTCTGCTGCCCCACGTACACCGTGTCAGGCAACAGCACGGCATGAAAGTTGACGCCCTTGGAGGGATCGAGCCGCGACCGCGTGACGACGGGCGGATACTGCGCCCACGCCGAAAGCGGCGCGCACGCGAGCAAGGCGGCGAGTGCGAAGCGGCAGCTCACCAGTCCTTTCCCCCGGGGGGGCGGTCGCGCTGCGGCACGCGACGGCGGCGCGACTGCGTGTCGCGTTCCTCACGCGCCGCGGCATCGAGCAGTTGCTCGGCCTGCAGCTTGGACATCGCGGCCGGATCGCGCGGCTGCTGCGGCTGTCCCTGCTGGTCATCGCGGGAACCGCCACCTGACGACGAGGGCGGCATCTTCTTGAGTCGCAGGGCGAGCTCGTAGTTCCAGCGCGAGTCCGCATCGTCGGAGCGCGCCAGCAGCAGCGTGCGGAACGCGGCGAGTGCGCCGCGCACCGACGAAGCGCGGTCGTCGCCGTCCGCGCGGCGCGCCCGGTGGAGGAGTGCCAGCCCCTGGTTGTAGAGCGCGCGGTCGCGGAGCCCCGCCGGCGCGCCGACGCTGGCGCGCTCGAGTGCGTCGACGGCCGCGTCAAGCGAATCCGCGGCGAGAAGCACCGTGCCGAAGTTGTACAGTGTGCGCGGCGACCGATCGCCACGTCCGACGGCATCGCGGTACCCGCGCACGGCATCCGCAGTGCGCCCCGCCTTGAAGTCGGCGAGGGCGCGATCCGCGAGCGACTGCGCGCCGGCGGCGGCCGGCAGCAGGCACAGCATGGCGATGGTCGTGGCTGCGCCTCGCGCCGCACGTCGGCGCAGCAGCCACGCCGGCAGCGGCTGGCGCGTCACGCGTCCGCCATCGGTACGCCACGCGTCGAAGAGCAGCAACAGCACCGCGAGTCCCAGCGGCCATTGGTAACGGGCCGGCATGGCAAGCCCCGCCTCGGACGCACGCTGCCGCGCCTCGAGCGACGAGAGGGCGCGCGCCATGCGGGTGCCCTTGTCGCTGGCGTCGGCTGCGATGAACTCGCCGTCGGCCACGCGCGCAAGCTCCGCCAGGAGCCCGGGGGCGTAGCGCGTGATGACGATGTCTCCGTTCTCGTCGCGCTTGGCCTCCACGCCCGCGCTGCTGCGCAGCGGAATCGACGTCCCGCCCTCGGTGCCGAAGCCCACGGTCACCAGCCGCACGCCAAGCTGACGCGCGCGTTGCGCCGCCTTGATGGCATCGGCACGATCGTCAAAGCCCTCCCCGTCGGTGAGGAGCACGATGGCTTTCCCCGCCCCACCCTGCGCGGCCGACAGCAGGTCGAGCGCGCCAGTAATTGCTGGTGCAATCGCCGTCCCCGGCTGGCCGACGATTGACGGATCGAGGTTGTCGAGGAAGAGCTCGAGCGCGCCGTCATCGGCGGTGAGCGGCGAGAGTACATAGGCGCGCCCGGCGAAGGCAATGAGCGCCACGCGATCACCCGGCGACGCGGCACGGAAGCGGCGCACCTCCTGTTTCATGCGCTCGAGACGCGTGGGACGCTCGTCGTCGGCGAGCATCGACAGCGACGCATCCATCGCGAGCACCACGTCGCCGCCGTTGGTGCGCACCAACTCGCGGGCCGTTCCCCAGCGCGGCCCGGCCAGCGCGAGACTCGCGAGCACGCTCGCCGCGCCAAGGCGCAGCGCGCGCCGCAGCCCCGCCCCCGACCGCGCCGACGGGGCGAGCCGTTGCAACGCCGCGTCGGAGCCGAGCGCGGCGAGCCGCGCGCCCCGCCGGTGCTGCCACAGGTACGCGGCGCCCGCGCCAAGCGACGCGACGGCCAGCGCGACGAGGAGCAGCAGCGGGCGTTCCCAGGCGATCATCACGGCAATGGCCCCCGCCAGGCGAGCACGCCCAGCTCGAGGACGAGTGCAAGGAGCGCGAGCCCCAGCGGCCACGGGTAAAGCTCGTGGTACCGCACGAAGCGCGACGCGCGCACGGGGACGCGCTCCAGACGGTCGATCTGCTCGTAGATGCGCTGCAGCGCGGCACCGTCGCGGGCGCGGAAGTACCGCCCCTCGGTGCCGCGCGCGATGTCCGTGAGCAGCGGCTCGTCGATTTCCACCTTGCGATTCTCATAGCGCAGACCAAAGACGCCACGCCCCACCGGCACCGGCGCCATGCCCTCGCTCCCCACGCCGATGGTGTAGATGCGAATGCCCATTGACGCCGCAGCCTGCGCCGCCGTGCGCGGATCGATGGTGCCGCGGTTGTTCACGCCGTCGGTGAGCAGCACCATCACCTTGGACCGCCCCGGCGCGTCGCGCAGCCGGTTGGACGCCGTGGCGATGGCGGTGCCGATGGCCGTGCCGTCTTCGAGTTGCCCCGACTGCAGGTTGTCGACAGCCGCGAGAACCACCGGGTAATCCACGGTGAGCGGCACCTGCGTGAGCGCCTCGCCCGAGAACGACACCAGCCCCACGGCATCGGACGTCCGCCCCAGCACGAATTGCTTGATCTTCTCCTTGGCGACTTCGAGCCGATTCTGCGGCTGAAAATCCTCGGCGAGCATCGAGCTCGACAAGTCCACCACGAGCATGATACTGATGCCGTCGCCCGTCACCTGCTCGGTCCGGGCGCCTGTACGCGGCCGCGCGAGCGCCAGCACGCCGCCCACGAGGGCCACCACACGCAGGACGAGCAACGCCCGCGCCGCCCAGCGCCCACGCGCCGGCCCGCGACGCAGCAGATCGACCCGCGAAAAGAGGATTGCGTCGGGCTGCCGGTGCCGGCGCCACCAGAGCCACCAGGCGATGAGCGGCAGGAGGAGCAGCCACCAGGGGGACGCGAGCGCGAAGCCGCGCAGCAGGACGGTCACGCACGCCTCCGTCGACCGCGCGGCCCCTTGCCCTTGTCGGTTGCGGCGAGGCGCGCCTCGTGCGCCGTCTGTACGTCCAGCACCACGCCCCGTGCCGCTCGCGCCACCTGCCGCACCGCATCGGCATCCACCACCACGCCGGCGAACTTCACGGCATCGGCCACGACGAGCACGTCCGCCACCTCATCCGGGTGGATCGGAAGCGCGTTGGACTCCAGCGCCGACACAAATTCCGGCGTGGTCAGCCCCTCGATGGCCATCGGGAACCGGCGGGCGAGGTAGTCGCGCATCACCTCGGCGTACGCAAGCACGGCGCGCCCGGGCTCCCCCGCATCGACCAGCCCCAGCTCATCAATGGCGGCAAAGGCCGACTGCGCATCCGCGAACGGATCCACCGGGCGCGCCGTCGCGCGCCGGCGACGCCACGCGACCCACGACATTACGACGATGGCCACGACCGCGAGCGCAACGAGCACCCAGCGCCACCAGAGCGGCGGCGCATCCAACGGAGCGCGCGCCGCCCGCGGAGCCTGCTCCGCCGTGTCGGCCGGGAGCAGCGAGACCACCTCGATGTGCGGGTCCACGGGGAACGCGATCGCGCCGCGCGCCACATCCTGGCTCACGACGCCCAGCGGCACGGATCGTCGCCCCGGCTCCCAGGCGATGAAGCGGTACACCGCCGTCTGGTCGAAGGCAGCGCTGGTCGAGGAGTCCTCGATGGCACGCGGGTCGAGTGCCTCAATGGCGCCCGCCGAATCGGGCACGGCAGGAAAGCGAATGACGGCGCCCGGCATCGCACGCACCCGCACGCGCACCGTGAACGGTTCGCCCACGGCGACGGTCGCGGGGTGCACCTCGACCGACGCCCCGGTGCGGGTCGGCGGCGCGCCCTGAAGCCCGCCAAGGAGCGCGAGCAGGAGCGCGAACGGTGCCTGCCACGCCATCAGCGCCGCGCCCGCCGGCGCGCCCGCGTCTCACGCGTCGCAAAGAAGCGCATCAGCGCGTCCACGTAGCCCGCCTCGGTGCGCACCCGCACCTCGTCGATCGCGAGGCGGCGAAAGCGCGACGTGCGTTCGGCACGCTCCGACCGCTGGGCCTCCGCATAGGCGCGGCGCACCGCGCCGTCGCTCGTGTCGACCTCGAGGTACGTCCCGGTTTCGGGGTCGACGAGCCGCGCCACGCCCATCGAGGGCAGTTCGCGCTCTCCCGGGTCATCCAGCACCACGCCCACCACATCATGCCGCTGGCGGAGCCGCCGCAGCGCGCGCTCGGGATCGGGCGCCACCCAGTCGGAGATCACGAAGACCACCGCATGGTGCGACAGGAGCCGCGCCGCATGGTCAAGTGCGCCGGCAAGATCGGTGGTGCGCTGGTGCGCGGGCCACGCGAGCACGTCACGCACCAGGCGCAGCGCGTGCTTGCGGCCCTTGCGCGGCGGCACCACGTGCTCAATGCCATCCGAAAAGAGCACCAGCCCAACGCGGTCGTTGTTGCGCGTGGCCGTGAGCGCGAGGACCGCCGCCAGCTCTGCCGACAGCGCGCGCTTGTCGCGCTCAGCCGTGCCGAAGCGCGCCGAGCCCGAGCAGTCGACGAGCAGCAACACCGTGAGTTCGCGCTCCTCGACATACCGCTTGACGAAGAGTCGGCGCATGCGCGCCGAGACGTTCCAGTCGATGGTGCGCACTTCGTCGCCGGGCTGATATTCGCGCACCTCGGCGAACTCCATGCCCTGCCCCTTGAACACCGAGTGGTATTCGCCGGCGAAGTGCGAGTTGACGAGGCCGCGCGTCCGCAGTTCGATGCGCTTGACCTGACGCAGGATCTCGGGAGGGACACTTGAGACGCCGCCCTCCGATCCGAGCGCCGGCGACAACGTTATCGCGGCGGCGGCAGTCACGGCGCGGGGACGGCGTCGAGGATGCGCGCGACGACTTCGTCCGGCGTCACGCTCTCGGCCTCGGCCTCGTAGGTGAGCAGCACCCGGTGCCGCAGGACATCGGGCGCGAGCGCCTTGACGTCATCGGGCGACACGTAGTCGCGACCACGCAGCCAGGCGTGCGCCCGCGCGGTCTGCGCCAGCGCGATGGTGGCGCGCGGCGAGGCGCCGAACTCGATGAGCGGCTGCAGGGCGGCAAGCCCCGCGTCAGCCGGTGCGCGCGTGGCGTGCACGAGGTCGACGATGTAATCCACCAGGCGTTCATCGAGGCGAATGCCGGCGATGTCGTGCCGCGTCTGGAGAATCTGCGCCGGCGTGGCCACGGCCCGCACGGGAATGGCGTCGCCCGACGCCATGCGCCGCATGATCTCCTTTTCCTCGTCGCGCGTCGGATAGCCCACGCGCAGCTTGAGCATGAAGCGGTCCACCTGCGCCTCGGGGAGCGGATACGTTCCCTCCTGCTCGATCGGGTTCTGCGTGGCGAGCACGAGAAACGGCTCTTCCAGCAGGAACGACTGCCCGCCAATCGTCACCTGATGCTCCTGCATGGCCTCGAGCAGCGCCGCCTGCACCTTGGCCGGCGCACGGTTGATTTCGTCGGCGAGCACGATGTTGGCGAAAATCGGCCCCGGCTTCACCGAGAACTGCGCCGTCCCCTGATCGAACACCTGGGTCCCCACGACATCGGCGGGGAGCAGGTCGGGCGTGAACTGGATGCGCTTGAACGAGAGGTGCAGGCACTCGGCCAGCGTCTTGACGGTGAGCGTCTTGGCGAGGCCCGGCACGCCCTCCAGCAGCACATGGCCGCCGGTGAGGATGGCGATCAGCAGCCGGTCGATCATGGCGTCCTGACCGACGACGCGCTTGGCGACTTCGGTGGCGATGGCACGGGCGAGTGTAGTTTGCACGGATCGTTCGGGGTCGGGAAATGGCTGGCGGTAGAAGAGGGACGAGAGACGAGAGACGAGGGTCGAGGGACGAGAGACAGTAGACGGTCGATGGCTCGCGGCTGATGCACGGACGGCCTACGGCGTGCAGCGTACGGCCCACCGCTTCCCTTCTTGCACCAACCCGCTCCTACCCCGCAGTCTCGTCCGGGTTGACGCCCAGCGACGCAATGAGCGAGATCTCGCGCCCAGTGAGCGGGCGCGACGCGCCCTCCGGGAGCGAGCCGAGCCGCACCGGGCCGAACTGCGTGCGCACCAGCCGCCGCACCTCGAGCCCCAGCTCCTCGCAGAGCCGGCGCACCTCGCGATTGCGTCCTTCGCGAATGGTGACCGTCATCTGCCACTGCCGGTCTTCGCCCTGCTGCGCATCGACGGCCACCGGACGCACGAACCCGTCGGCCAGTTCCACGCCGGCCCGCGCCCGGCGCACCGCAGTCGGCACATCCCCGCGCACCGTCGCCACGTACGTGCGCTCGATTTCCGACGAGGGATGCGTGAGACGATGGGCCGCCTCCCCGTCGGTGGTGAGCAGCAGCACGCCCTCGGTGAGATAGTCGAGCCGTCCCACATAGGTGAGCCCGGGCACGTCAGGCACGAGTTCGAATACCGTCGCCCGGTCCGTGCCGTCGGGACGCGACGTCAGCACGCCGGTCGGCTTGTGCAGCAGCATCCAGGTGACCTTCTGCGGACGCGACACCTTGTCGCCATCCACCGTGATGACATCGCGCGCGGGGTCAACGCTCTGCCCCGTGCGCGCCACCACGCCGTTGATGCGCACGCGGCCGGCCGCCACGAGGTCCTCCGCCTTGCGACGCGACGCGACGCCGGCGCGGGCCAGCGCCCGGTGAATGCGCATCGCATGATCGGTCACGGGACCTCGTTGGTGATGGGCTCGGCGGCGTCGGGATTGCGGTCGCGCAGCGCGATGGCAAGTTCGTCGGTGCGTGGCAGCTCTTCGAGGTGCCGCAGGGCGAACTGTTCGAGAAACGCGGCGGTCGTGCCATACAGCAGCGGGCGCCCCAGCGCCTCGGAGCGGGCCACGACGTCAATGAGGCCGCGCTCGTGCAGCGACTTGAGCACGCTCCCCACGTCGACACCGCGAATCTCCTCGATGTCGGCGCGGCCGATCGGCTGGCGGTACGCCACGAGGGCCAGCGTCTCAAGCGCTGCCGGCGACAGCCGGCGCGGCCGCTGTGCCATCTGCGCGCGCTCAATGGCCTCGGTGTACTCCGGACGCGTCAGGATCTGCCAGCCACCCCCGGCGTCGACGAGCTCGACGGCGTGCCCGTCGACGTCATAATGCTCACGCAATTCATCGAGCGCCGATTGCACGGCCGCCGGCGAGGCGTCGGCGTCGAGCGCGGCCAGTTCCTCGGTCGGCACTGGGCGCGGGCTCGCGAACAGCGCGGCCTCAAGCAGCTTCGCCAGCGAATTCACGGCGGATCTCCACGGAAGCAAAGGGGCGAGGTTGCGCCAGGCGCAACTCGCCACGGCGGGCGAGCTCGAGCAGCGCGAGAAGACCGGACAGCACCTCCCACGGCTCCGAGCCCGGCGGCACGACGTCGCGGAACCGCGCGACGGCACGCAACGCAATGACGGCGCGCACGACTTCGATGAAACCGTCCACGTCGATGGGACGCGAAATGACATCGTGCATCTCGGGGCGCATCGCGACGCGGAGGACACGATCCACCGCCGACAGCAGCTCGCCCAGCGACAGCGAAAGCGGTGCCCGCACGACGGGCGCAAACGACGATGGCACGTAGCTGCGGGCAAACCGGTTGCGGCGATCCTCGCCGAGGCGCTCGAGGACGTCCACCACCTCGCGCATCTGCTGGTACTCGAGCAGCCGGCGCACGAGCTCGGTGCGCGGATCCTCCCACAGGTCCTCGCCGTCAGGACGCGGCAGCAACATCTGCGCCTTGATGCGCAGCAGTCGCGCGGCCATCTCGAGGTACTCGGCCGCCTCATCGAGCTTGAGGTGCTGCATCCGCTCGATGAACTGCTGGCAGATGCGCGCGACCGGAATGTCGTAGATGTCCACCTTCTCGTCGCGGATCAGCGCGAGCAGGAGGTCGAGCGGCCCGCTGTAGTGCGGGAGGTCGATGACGAAGCCCGGCTCGGCAGCGCCGGACGCGCCGGAAGAGGTCACGTGGTCCACGGGCTCGTCAGGAGGTAGGGGAAGACCGCATCGGCCGCCACCGCGTTCAGCTTCAACATGGGCGTGAACCACAGCATCAGCACGGGACGCCCGAAGCTCAGCAACGCCACGAGCAGGATGAACCCGTACCGGGCGACGCGTTGATAGTGCACAGCCCACGACAGCGGCAGCAGGTACTTCATCACGTGCGACCCATCGAGCGGCGGAATCGGGATGAGGTTGAAGGTCGCCAGCGCGAGGTTGATGGTCACGCCGAGCAGGAACATCACCTGCACCAGCGCCAGCGTGTCGTTGATGGCCGGCAGGGCCCGTCCCAGCGTCCCCAACGCCACGATGAGCGGCACGAGCAACACCGCGATGAGCAGGTTGGTGACGATGCCCGCCATCGAGACGATGATGTCGCCACGCCTGATGTTGCGGTACTTGCTCGGATCAACGGGCACCGGCTTGGCGCCGCCGAAGATGAACGGGGCGTTCACCAGAAAGAGCATCAGCGGCAGCAGCACCGTCATGAACGGATCGATGTGCCGCAGCGGATTCCACGACAGTCGGCCCAGCACGTGGGCGGTATCGTCGCCCTGCCGGTACGCGGCGTACCCGTGCGCGTACTCGTGGGCCACCATCGAGAACAGCAGGATGGGGGCGACGAGGAGGAATTTCAGGAGCGTAGGAGACACACGCGTCGTCGCCGAGGTAGAAAGAGGCCCATCGCGGGCAGTCGATGCGCAAATTAGGGGGGCGACGAGGGGGGCGGTAGAGTCCTTCCCACGATTGAGGACATGGAATCCGGATCATGACGGCCGATCCCGAGCTGGAATCGCGATCGGCGATGACGGCCTGGACGCGAGCGGCGCTTGCCCGTCGAGGTCCTCAAACGAAGTCCGCGCTTGCAATCCAGATTCCATATCCCGAGATCGCAGTACCGCCAAGCGCCTGCCGCACAAGCGCCTGCCGCACCTTGACTTGCCACCCCGCCTCGCCCAAGTTTATCAGGCTAGCGCCGCACGGCGCGTACTGAACCATTTCGGAGAGTCCCAAGAGTGCCAAAGATCGCGTCCGCAAAGAAGAACATGCGCAAGACCCTCGCCGCGACCGTGCGCAACCGGGCGCAGCGCGCCGCGCTGCGGACTGCCCTCAAGAAGGCCATGACGGCGACCGCCACGCCGGCCGAACAGAAGTCCGCCGTGCAGCTCGTCGACCGCGCCGCCCGCAAGGGACTGGTGCACAAGAACGCCGCGGCCCGCCACAAGAGCCAGATCGCCAGGAAGAAGAAGGCGTAGGTCGCAGGGTTCGCACCAACCAGAAGGGCCCGTCCGCGGACGGGCCCTTTGCGTTGCAAGGTCTACAGCGCCGCCAGTTCTCCCCCGCAGCGCTCGCAGTACCATTCCGTCGGGAAGTTCAGTGTGCCGCACTCCTGGCACTTGAGCGACTTGACCGCCTCGCTGGTACGCGGCGTCGGGCGCCCGAAGTAGCTCTCGCGCGGCGGCGTCATTTCCTGGCTCACGCGCGGCTCCGGCACCGGGTCGGGGTACGGCGCCGGTGGTTCCGGCAACGCGAAATCGGCGCGGCCTTCAATCGACCGCCCGGGCTCGACTGGCGGCGCTGCGTCGGCCGGCACGCTCGGCGGCGCCAAGGGCGTGAGGCGACCGACGACCGTCTTCAAGAACGCGAGTTCGTCGAAGCTCGGCGCCAGCGGCTGAGCGGGCTCCACCGGCGCAATGATCGCCTGCTCCTGGATAAGGATCGACGGCGCAGGTGCGTGGTAGGTGATCGCCTCCATGCCGGTCACGGGCGTCGTCGCCGACGACGCCCCGTCATCCACCGCGGGGACGATGTCGCGGCCATCGTCCACCGGCGCAAAGTCCGCGATGGACGGCGGATCCGGCTCCGCGACGGCACCGTCGGCATCAGGGACCACCGCCGTGTCGCTCGACGCCTCGGAGGCAACCACCGCCAAGCCATCACCGAGGGCCGCCATCGGTGCCTCGGGCAGGTCACCTGCCGGGGCGCCCGTCTCCACCACCTCGGACAGCACGGCACGCAGGCGCGTCACTTCGCCAAGCAGCGCGTCGCGTTCCCCGGTCGCAACGGCGATTTCGTCGTCGTGCTTCGCGCGCCGCTTGTCCCACTCGCGCTCGGAGTACTCACCCACCGCCGCGCGCAGCTCGGCTTCGGCACGTTCGTCGCGCCTGGCGCCGAGCGCGAGTTCCTTGTCGGCCAACCGCCCGGCGACGTCGACCGCGAGCGTCTGCACCGCGTCGGACGCGGCCAGCAGCTTGGCCTGCACCTTGTCGAGCTTGGCCGTGTAGTCGTCGCGGACGCGCTGATACACGGCGGGCACCGTGTCGGCGCGGCGCTCGGCAAGCGCCGAGAGCCAGCCAAGGACCTTGCGCCGCTCGTTCAGCAGCTTCTCGATCGTGTCGATCGTGTCGCGATCGGGAGTGCTCATCGGGATTACCTCGTCACGCGGGACGCGACGCCTGCCGCTGCGCGTCGAGCGCAGCGAGGGCATCGGCTGACAGGGATGGCACGGGCCCCAGCGCGCGCGCCGCCCACAGGATGCGGGCGCCGTGCTCCAGGCTTTCCATGCGATGGTGCGCGGCGTCGAGCGACGTGCCCAGTGCGAGCGCACCGTGATGGGCCATCAGGAAGGCGTCGTGCGACGCCCAGAACGGATCAAAGTGGTCGGCGACCGCAGCGGTGCCGGGCGTGGCGTAGGGCACCAGGGCCACGGGGCCAACCCCGGCGCGCAACTCGGCGAGCGATGCGTTGTCGAGGGCAATGCCGGCGACGGCGAAGGCGGTGGCAAACGGCGGATGTGCGTGGACCACGGCCCGCACGTCGGCGCGCTGCTGATACGCGCGCAGGTGCACGGCGAGTTCGGACGACGGACGCCGGGCGCCATGGCGCACCGTTCCATCAAGACCGAGTTCCACGAGATCCTCCGGACGAAGGTCCACCTTCGACAGGCCGGCGGGCGTCACGAGCAGTGCGTCCTCCGCGATCCGGACGGAGACGTTCCCGTCCTGTCCCGCGATGAGGCCGCGCTCGTAAAGGCGGCGGCAGACGGCACAGACCGCCTGCCGGAGTTCGTCGGTCCGGTGCGTGGCGGCTACCCCATCCGACTAAAGACGATCCGGCCATCCACGAGGGTACAGCCTACCCGCCCGTGCAGAATCCGGCCGGCATACGGTGTGTTGCGTCCCTTGGTGAGGAAGCCGGCGGGATCGACCGTCCACGCCTTGTCGGGATCAAAGACCGTGAGGTCAGCGGCAGCACCGCGCCGGATCGTGCCGCCCGGCAGGCCGAACAGGCGCGCCGGCGCGCAGGCCATGCGGTCAATGAGCGTACCGAGCGAGAGGATGCCCGACTTCACCAGCCACGTGACGTTGACGGCGAGCGCCGTCTCGAGCCCGACGATGCCATTGGGCGCGTCACTGAACTCGCGCTGCTTTTCGTCGTTGTGGTGCGGCGCGTGGTCGGTGGCAATCACGTCGATCGTGCCGTCCTTCACCGCCTGCTGCACGGCCTCGACATCGGCCGCCGTGCGCAACGGCGGGTTCATCTTGGCGTGCGTGTTGTACCCCTCCACCATGTCCTCGGTGAGCGACAGGTGGTGCGGGCACGCCTCTGCCGTTACCGAGATACCGCGGTCCTTGCCCCAGCGGATGAGTTCCACCGATCCCCTGGTGCTCATGTGGCAGAGGTGCACGTGACCGCCGGTGAGGCGCGCGAGCAGGATGTCGCGAATGGCCATGATCTCCTCGGCCTCCGCGGGAATCCCCTTGAGCCCGAGACGCGCCGACACGTAGCCCTCATTCATGGCGCCGCCGGCGGCGAGCGTGGGCTCCTCGCAGTGGTCGGCCACGGGGATGCCAAAGGTGCGGGCATATTCGAGCGCGGTGCGCATCAGGTGTGCGCTGACCACCGGCTTGCCGTCATCGCTCACCGCCACGGCGCCGGCGCCCACCATCTCGCCGAACTCGGCGAGCCGCTCGCCCTTTTGCCCGATGGAAATCGCGCCGTAGGGATAGACGCGCGCGGCCCCGGCGGCGCTGCCCTGCCGCAGGACGAATCCCACGGCGGCCTGATTGTCGGTGACCGGATCGGTGTTCGGCATGGCGCACACCGCCGTGAAGCCGCCTGCCGCCGCCGCGCGTGCGCCCGTGAGGATCGTCTCGACGTCCTCGCGCCCCGGCTCGCGCAGGTGGCAGTGGACGTCGATGAAGCCGGGCGACACCACCTGCCCCGCGCAGTCGACGACGAGCGCGCCGTCGGGCGCGGCGATGGAGCCACCGAAGGCTTCCACCGTGCCGCCGCGCACCAGCAGGTCGCCCACGCCGTCGAGCTGGGCGGACGGGTCGAGCAGTCGTCCGCCCTTGAGCAACACATCGCGATGTTCAGTCATCAGCGGTCACCGCCCTTGGCGGCCTCGGCAAGCGCCGGCGCATTGCCGGCCAGGAGATAGAGCACGGCCATGCGCACGGCGACCCCGTTGGTCACCTGGTCGAGGATCACCGAATGCGGCCCATCGGCCACATCGCTGTCAATCTCGACGCCGCGGTTCATCGGGCCCGGATGCATGATCAGGATGTCGCGCGGCGCACGCTCGAGCCGCTCGCGCGTGACGCCGAACACGCGGTTGTATTCGCGCAGCGACGGGATGTACCCGCCCTGCATGCGCTCGAGCTGGAGGCGCAGGATATTGAGTGCGTCGGCCCACTCGATGGCCTGCTCGATGCGGGTGAACACCTGCACGCCAAACTGCTCGATGGCGTTGGGCAGCAGCGAGCGCGGCCCGCACACGGCCACTTCGGCGCCCATCTTGGTGAGGCCCCAGATGTTGGAGCGCGCCACGCGCGAGTGCAGCACGTCACCGCAAATGCAGATGCGCTTGCCTGCCAGCGTGCCAAAGCGCTGCCGCAGCGTGAGCATGTCGAGGAGGCCCTGCGTGGGGTGCTCGTGCGTGCCGTCGCCGGCGTTGATGACATTGCTCTCGATGCGTTCGGCAAGGAACTGCGCAGCGCCCGACGACTGATGGCGCATGACCACCATGTCGATGCGCATCGCCTCGAGATTCTTGGCCGTGTCGACCAGCGTCTCGCCCTTTGTCACCGAACTTGCGGCGGTGGCGATGTTCACCGGGTCGGCCGACATGCGCTTCTCGGCGAACTCGAACGAGGTGCGCGTGCGGGTGGAGGCCTCGAAGAAGAGGTTCACCACGGTGGCGCCGCGCAGGGTGGGCACCTTCTTGATGGCGCGCTCGCTGATTTCGCGCAGCGGTTCGGCGGTGTCGAGAATGAGCGTGATCTGCTCGGCCGACAGGTGCTCGAGCCCGAGCAGGTCTTTGCCGAGCGGCGCGCTCACGACGCCTCTCCGGCGATGACGAGGGTGACTTCATCACGGCCGTCGATTTCCGTGACGCCCACATCGACGCGGCCGCCGGGCGGCACATCGACGGTGCGCCCCACGACATCGGCGTGGATGGGGAGCTCACGTCCACCGCGATCGACGAGCACCGCGAGCATGATGCGCGCCGGCCGGCCAAAGTCGGCCAGTTCATCGAGGGCGGCGCGAATGGTGCGCCCCGTGTAGAGCACGTCGTCGACGATGCAGACGATCTTGCCGTCAATCGCCCACGGGATCTCCGTCTTGCCGACGATCGGGCGCGGACCCACGGTCTGCAGGTCGTCGCGGTAGAGCGTGATGTCGAGTGCGCCGCGGGGCACCGCCGCCTGTCCGTGCTCGGCCATGACGCGCGCCAAGCGGTCGGCCAACTGGACGCCGCGGCGCTGAATGCCGACCAAGATGAGATTGTCGGTGCCGTCGGCACGCTCGACAATTTCATCCGCCATGCGAGCCACGGTGCGCTCGAGCGCACGGGCGTTGAGGACGATCGTCTGGGCGTTGGGCATGCGCACGGAATATGCGACGCCGGCATGGCATTGGACAACCGGGGCCGGCCGGGGCCGGCCGGCCAGTGACGGCGGCCGATGCGGGTGTCGGCCAGCCTGCTCTCGTCAGGCGGCGCGAGGCGCCTGACGGCGGAGTGATTCCGCCGGCCGCGCCAGATACACCTTTTCGCGGCCGGGGCCAAGCGGGTCCCGGCGCGTCGGGAACGGGATCCAGCCGAGAATCGTGCCGCGTTCGTCGCACAGGCACAGGAGCGCGCCGGCGGTGGTCATCATCATCCTGGTTTCCATCGAGGGCTCCTCCAGTGCATCGGCCGCCACGCGTGGTCGCGGGGTTCACTCCATAAGACACGCGGCCACACGGAAAGGTTTGCGGCGCAGGAGGCGCCGCGATAACGTGCGGGGTCCTCGCCTGCTTCCTCCGCCTCGCTTCCATGGCTGAACGCCGCATCCGGACGCTCCGGAGCCATCTCATCCGTCTCGCGCTTTCGGCGCTCGCCGTGCTCGTCGGCAGCCTCGCCGTCGCCGGCATCGCGGGATATCGCGCCGTAACGGCGTGGGAGTCCACCGTCGCCGACCGCGCCGCCGACATCGTGCGGCGGACACTGGCCCAGCAGGTGCGCGCGGCGGCGGACGCGGTCGAACAGCGGTCGTACATGTCGGAGCCGGCCGGCGTCGTCGCGGGCCCCGACGTCGAGACCGCCAGGCGCCGGCTTCGCGACGAGGAGACACACTTCCTCGCAGTGCGCGGCTACACGTTCCTGCTCGTCGCCAACGCAGCGCACGACATCGTCTTCGCGTGGAGTGCCGGCGGCGCCGCCGCGCCCGTGCCCGCCCTGCCGCCCGAACTGTATGATCGCCTCGACGCCGGCGCGGCGATTGGGGCATACCTGCGCGTCGCACGCGGCATCGTGCTCATCGGCGCCTCGCGCCTGCACCGGCCCGACGGCGCCGCCGGTGAGGGCTATCTCGTGCTGGGCCGCCCGCTGGACGATGCCTACCTCAGTGCCATCGACCCCGCTCCGGAGATTCATCTCGGCCTGCGCATGGACGCGTCGCGGACGCCGCTGCCGATGCGCTCGATCAGCCGCGACTCCACCATACTGCGCGAGCCGCTGCACGACATCTTTGATGCACCGATTGCCACGGTCGAGGCGCGCATGGCACGTGACACGCAGCATCGGGTGGCCGCGTGGGGCGTCGCCGGCTTTGGCACTCTCTTCGCGGCGTGCGCCGTCATCCTGCTCTTCCTCTGGGCCATGGCCCGGCGGCTGCTGGTGGAGCCCGTCCGCGCAGCGATGCGCGAAGTGGAGTCCATGCGGGACGCCCGCGAGATGCGCGAGATCACCGTGCAACTGCCGGTGGCCGAGTTCGAGCTGCTGCGCGGCACCTTCAACCAGGCGGTCACGTCGCTCGGCGAGTTTCAGCGCCGCTATCGCGACGTCTTCGAACGCGCCGTCGACGCCCTGTTCGTGATCGAACGCGCCACGGGGCGCGTGGTCGATGCCAACCCCGCCACATCGGCGCTCACCGGGCGGGCGGCGCAAGAAATGATTGGGCAACTCCTGCCGGACGAGCTGCTGCCGCGTGGCCCCGGCCAGCGCATCGTGCGCTGGCAACGGCCCGACGGCGTGAGCCTCACCTGGGGCGTCGCGTCGAGCGAGCTGCAATTCGAAGGCGGCGCGTGGATGCTGGCCTCGTACCGCGATCTCACCGGGCGCGAGGCCATGGCACATGCGCAGAAGATGGAGGCCGTGGGCTCGCTGGCCGGCGGCATTGCGCACGACTTCAACAACCTGATGGGCGCGGTGCTCAGCGGCGTTGCGGCCGCGCGCCGCATGGTGGCGCCGGGCGACCCGGTGACCGGTGCGCTCGACGGCATCGAGCGCGCCGGCACGCGCGCGGCCGAGCTCACTCGGCAGCTGCTCGGCTTCAGCCGTCAGGAACACGTGCGGATGGAGCCGGTCGATCTCGGGCTTGCCATCGCGACGGTTCGGGACATCTGCTCACACACGTTTGATCGCCGCATCAGCATCGATGCCTTCGCGCCCGACGACCTGCCGGAGGTGATGGGCGACACCAGTGAAATCGAGCAGGGCCTGCTGAACCTGTGCATTAATGCGCGCGACGCGATGCCCAAGGGCGGCTCATTGCGCCTCGAGGCGCGCCGCGCGTTCTTCGAGGCCACCGAGGCGCGCACCGCCGGCGCCCCCCAGGCCGGCGTCTACGCCGTCGTGACCGTCACCGACACCGGCGTCGGCATGACCGACAGCGTGAAGAGCCGCATCTTTGAGCCGTATTTCACGACCAAGGACCGCGGCAAGGGCACTGGGCTCGGCCTCTCCCTCACCTACGGCGTGCTCCGGCATCTTGGCGGGAGCATCACCGTGCAGAGCGCGGTCGGCCGCGGGACGCAGTTCACGCTGTTCTTTCCCGCATGCACCGAGCAGGGGGTTCTGGACGCCGCCCCCGCGTCGGAGCGCGCTCCGCAGGCACGCCCCGCCCGAAAGACTCCGGCGTACAGCGCGTCGTTGCCCATGGCGCGGCCCACGGTGCTCCTGGTGGACGATGAGCACGCGCTACGCGAGATGCTCCGGATGGTGCTCGACCTCTCCGGCTTCCGGGTCATCGAGGCGGAGGACGGCACGCAGGCGCTCGATCGGTTGCGCGCGCACCAGGCCGATGTGCGCGCGGTGCTGCTTGACGTGCAGCTGCCGGGCACGCTGAGCGGGGTCGAAACGCTCGAACGCATCCGGGCGCTCGATCCACGTCTCCCCGTCATTCTCTGCTCCGGCTTCGTGCGCGACGACGACATGGTCCGGTTGCGGCAGCTCGGCGTGGACGAGGTACTGCTCAAGCCCGTCGACCTCAACGCGCTCCTCGAGCAACTCGGCGCCATCGGCAAGGTGCCCCCTGCAGTGCCGGTGGCCTGACCCATGTGCGGCCGCTTTGCGCTTTCAAAGAGCGACCGGATTGACTGGGCGCAGTTCGGCGTGCGCCGCGGACCGGCGCTGCCGCCGCACTGGAACCTCGGCCCAGGGCGTGCCATCGCCGCAGTGCGCCAGGCGGGCGATGGTGCGGAGGTGGCGATGCTGCACTGGGGACTCATCCCCTCGTGGGCGAAGGACGCGACCATCGGCCGCCGGCTTGCCAATGCGCGCGCGGAGTCGGCGGCCGACAAGCCGTCATTTCGCGCTGCGTTTCGCCACCGGCGCTGCCTCGTGCCTGCCAGCGGCTTCTTTGAATGGCAGCCGCCCGTGAGCGGCACGCGCAAGCAGCCCTGGTTCATTCGGCGCGCAGACGACGGCGTCTTTGCGATTGCCGCGCTTTGGGAGCGGTGGCAGCCCGCCACCGGCGACGCGGTGGAGAGCTGCGCCCTCCTGACGACCAGTGCCAATTCCCTGATGCAGCCCATCCACGACCGCATGCCCGTGATCATCGCCGCCGAGGACTATGCGGCGTGGCTGTCGCCGGCGACGGCACACGACGGGGCCAGCGCGCTGCTCCGTGGATGGGATCCCTCGCACTGGGCGGCGCATCGTGTGAGCACGCACGTGAACGCCGTGGCCAACGACGACGCGGCCTGCATTGTCCCTCGCGAGGGCGACGCGGCCTGCTAGGGCGCCGTCTTCTTGGCTCCCTCACCACCCACGGGCTTGGCGCCCGCCGAGAACCCCGGCGTCGACTTGGCTCGGTCGGCGACGTCGCGTCCGTAGAACGCGGCGTTGAACACGACGCGGAACGTGCCGATGGTCTGCCCGCGCCACTGCGGGCGGAAGCCGACCAGCACCACGTGCCCACGTCCGTGCTTCACGTCGAGCGCGGCGGCGTTGCCCTGCAGGAACTTCTCCCCCAGCAGGTAGCCCGAGAGGAGCGGCGACCCGGCCTTGGCAAATGTGGCCAGCGTGGCGCCGTCGAAACCCTCGAGCGTGGTAAACACCGGACTCTGGTCAACGAAGACCTTGGCCCGCTCGGGCATGCCGGCCATCATCGGCTGCGCCTGATCGGTGATCACCTCGAGAATCGAGCCGCTGGCGAAGAAGTCCTTGGACGGCACGCCCTGTACCACGTTCTTCACCGGCAGGTGCAACTGCTCGATGGCGAAGATTGCGCTCTGGTTGATGGCCACCATCGTGCCGCCCTTGCGCACGAACTCGTCAAGGGCGCGAATGCCCGCATCGCCGAGCCCCCCTTCGATGATCGGAGGTACGCGGCCCCTGGCGAAGCCGTCGCGAATGGTGCGCGCCCGATCAGACGCAAAGAGAATCACATCGAAGCGGCCCGCGAGGTCCCCAGCCTGGAAGTCGGCGTTGGTGATGGTGGTGACCTTGAACTCGTATTGGTCGAGCAGCCACTCCGTCCAGCCTTCGTCCATGCTCGGCGCCAGCGACTTGTACAGCGCCACGCGCCTGGCGGTCACTGCGCCATCGGCGCCGGCGCGGCGTTCCGCGCGCATGGACAGCTCGTTCGCCCATCCTTCGAGCCGCGCCGACGCCACGCCCGACACCACATAGCGCCCCGCATCGAACTGTACGGTGCCGCCCTCTGCGAGCGCGCGGTTCATCAGGCGGAACGCGTCGTTCTGCGCGGGGTCCACGGCGAGTGCCGGGCCCGTGCCGGTGATCTTCGCCGGCGGCGGCGAGATGCCCGCCGCCATGGCGTTGGTGGTGAACGGCGCATCGGCCGACGCAGCGTCGGTGGCCTTGCCCTGCACCGCCTGCAGCGCGGCGCGGAACTCGGGGGACAACGGCACGCGCGCCTCGACGACGCGCACATCGGTGAGGTACGGCAGCGTCCAGCCCGCGGCATCGTACGGCGGCTCCGGCGCTCCGCCTTCGCTCTCGCGCAGGTCGGGGTAGTTCTGCACGTCGAACAGCTGCCGCACCAGTTCGGCGTACTCCTGGTTCATCGCGATCACCCACGTGCCCTTGGCATAGCGCGCGCCGCCGTGCGTGGCCTCACGCGACAGTTCGCTCACGCGCACGCCGAGGAAGGCGAGCCGCTTGAGCAACGCTGCGGCGGCCGCCGGATCGCGCTGCTGCTGCGGCACGATGTAGGCGTACGGCGGTTCCTTGGCGTAGCGCGCCATGGCGTTGCGCCCCGCCTGATACCGGTTCCAGAGCAGGTCTTCGCGATACTTGCTCGCGTAGTCGAGCGTGGCAAGCGACGCCGTCTCCATGTAGTCCACGGCATCCTTCAGGCGCCACCAGCCGCCCGGCCACGGACTCGCGTAGAGCGACTGCGGCCGCAGATCGCGGAATTCCTTGGGGAACTCATCCACCGTGTAGAACTTCGGCGTGGCATAGTCGAACAGCGCCGTCTCCGTCCAGAACGACACGATGTTCTGCAGCATGGGCATGTAGTCGATGTAGCCCGGATACCACGCGTCGAAGCCCGTGCCCATGTGCGTGGCGCCCACCTGCCCGTTGGTCTCGAGCGCCTGCGCAATGGTCATGCCGATGGTGTTCACCTCGCGCGACATCAACCCGGCCACGCGCGGCGCAATGGGCTCGGCGAAGGGCGGCAGCCAGATGCGCGTGGGGAACGGCGCCGTCTGGTGCTGCACGTAGATCACCTGCGGCTCCCAGTGGCGCCACGTGCGCGCCACGACGCGCGACTCCGGCACATTGAGCATGTACGCGTCGCGGTTGTTGTCGTGCCCGATGTACTTCTGGTACAACTCGTTCAGCGGCGACACCTCGTACGGCGTGCCGACGTTCTGGCGGTACCAGTTCACCACGATGTCCTGGCCGTCGGGATTGAGCGATGGCCAGAGCAGCAGCACGGTGTTGTCGAGAATGGCCTTGGTGCGATCGTCGTTGCGTGACAGCAGGTCGTAGGCCAGCTGGATGGTGTGCTGGGAGCCGGCGATCTCGGACGCGTGCAGGCCGCCACTGATATCGACGAAGGCCCTGCCTTCCCTGGCGAGGGCGCGCGCCTGCACGTCGGTGAGGCCTTCCGGGTGCGCCAGCCGCTGCGCGATGCCCCGCAGCTGCTCGAGCTTCGCGAGGTTCTCCGGCGACGAGATGACGGCCAGCGTCCAGGCGTGCCCGGCAGACGTCTTGCCCACTTCGAGCAGCTTGATGCGATCACTCGCCGATGCAAGCCGCTGGAAGTACCGGATGGACTCGTCGTAGCTCACCAACTTGAAGTCGGCGCCGATGGCGAAGCCGAAGACCGATTCGGGAGTGGGGATGGCGCGCGGCTGGGCGAGGGCGGACAGCGACGGCATCGCCAGGCAGGCGGCCAGTGCAACCGCGCGACATGCCGCGGAGACGATGGAACAAGACATTCTGAGCTCCCAGGAGGTGACTCGACGGGCGGTGACGCGAGGTTGGGTAGGCTCAAGCAATTTCCACCCGGCGGCGCGATTCCGCCATTCGGTGGCCGCGACCGCGCGACTGCGGCCGCGGCGCCGTGCGGGGGCCCATCCTGACTGCCACATGAATGCGATATGTGGCGAACGATCGCCTCCCGGCGCCATGCTTGTTGCCATGCCAATCGCGTACACCATCGACACGGCCCGCGGGATCATCAACGAAGTCTGGAGCGACGATGTCACCGCCGACGACCTGGCGCGGCACTGGCAAACGATGCTGGCGGATCCTGCGGCACGACGCATTGCCAGGAACATTGGTGATCTCCGCATGGCGACGCTGCGCTTCACGGGCCGCGAACTGGCGGACACCTTCAAGACCGTCGCCCAGCCGATTCTCGCCGGGCTGCCGTGGAAGACCGCGATTCTCGTGGGCGCACCGGACCAGTATGGCACGGCCCGGCAGTTCGAGGTCATCGCGGAGTTCGTGGTTACCGATTGCATCTTCCAGGATTACGACGCGGCGCTGGCCTGGTTGCTGGCGGACTGACGGCACGTGGTGACAATGCGTTTGCCCCGCCGGCGCCATGGCCCATCGCGGCGCGCGACCTCGCGCCCAACGCCATGCTCGCGGCCGCGAGGAGCGATATCGCGGGACGTTTTGCCGGACAGACGCTTGGCGTCACCGACGTCGAGGCCTGAGAAGGCCAGCGAGACGAGCCGCTCGATCCTCCAGAACCTGAAGTGATGCCCTCGCGGTAGCTGTTCCCATGGCTGGTTACAGAGCGTAGCGGCCCCATGCCAGCACGGTGCGCTACTCTTTGGCCCAATCGAGCCCCAACGCGCCGAAAGCCCCGCCAACGCAGTGCGTCGGTGGGGCTTTCGGATTGAACGGACAGAGTGGGATTCGAACCCACGGTACGCTTTTGACGTACACACACTTTCCAGGCGTGCGCCTTAAACCACTCGGCCATCTGTCCTTGCCGCAGACTGCAGACGGTAGACGGTAGACGGTCGATGACAGCGCCGTTGCGCGACTACCTGCGACAACGCGCCGGTGCGGGCACCGACGCGTTGCGCGTCCTGATCGAGCGGACAGGGTGAGATTCGAACTCACGGTACCGTTGCCGGTACGCCGGTTTTCGAGACCGGTGCCTTCAACCACTCGGCCACCTGTCCAAGCAGAATCCTGAAATTATCCCGGTGCGTGATCAGGGTCAACTGTTGCCACCGTAGATCAGCACCACCCGTGCTGCGCGCCGTCTGCCCTCGGCCGTCTGCCATCTGAAGTCTGCCATCAGAAGTCTGCCATCAGAAGTCTGCCATCTCAATGGACACCCGCCCCCCAGCAGTGCCACCTTTCAGCATGACGCTCCGCCATCGACTTCTGCTGGCCGCCGCGGCCCTCGCTGCCTGCGGATCCCCCGCCCTCGCCCAGGCCCGTGTCCGCTCCGGCCTCGAGGTGCTCCTGCGTGACTCCCTGCACCTCGTGCAGGGCAAGCGTGTGGGCCTGCTCACCAACCACAGCGGGCGACTGCCCGACGGCACCAGTACCATCGACGCGCTATTCAAGGCCAAGGGCGTCACGCTCGCGGCGCTCTTCGGGCCCGAACACGGCATTCGCGGCGTCGCCAAGGCCGGCGAGAAGATCTCATCGAGCGTCGACTCGGCCACGGGCGTGCCCATCTACTCGCTCTACGGCGACCAGCGCGTGCCCTCGCCCGAGCAGCTCAAGACCATCGACGTGCTGCTCTACGACATCCAGGACGTCGGCGCACGCGTTTATACCTACCAGTGGACCATGGCGCAGGCGGTCGAAGCGGCAGGCAAGGCCGGCGTGCCGGTGATCATTCTCGACCGCCCCAACCCGATTCGCGCCGACAAGGTGGACGGCGGCATCCTTGACACCGCCTTCAAGTCGCTCGTCGGGCTGTACCCCGTGTCGCTGCGCTACGGCTTTACGCCGGGCGAACTCGCGCTGTACCTCGTGGGGAGCGGCAAGTTCAAGGCCGACGTCAAGGTCGTGCCCATGCAAGGGTACACGCGGTCGATGTACTACGAAGACACCGGGCTGCCCTGGGTCAACCCGTCGCCCAACCTGCGCAACAACGACGCCAACGTGCTCTATACCGGCACGGTCTTCTTTGAGGGCGTCAATGTGAGCGAAGGACGCGGCACCGACGACCCGTTCGCCCAAGCCGGGGCCAGCTGGCTCACCGACGCGGGCGCCATCGCGGCCGCGCTGAACGCCAAGAAGATTCCTGGCGTGCGCTTCGATTCAATTCTGCGACCGGTGGAACCCGGCTATGAGTTCGGCGGGCAGACAATCCCGATGATTCACGTGAAGGTCACCAACCGCGATGCGGTCGTGCCAGTGGACGTCGGCGCCTACATGCTGCGCGCCATCTACGAGCGCCACAAGGACAAGTGGGAGTGGCGCAGGAGCTCCATCGACCGGCTGTCGGGCAGTGCCCGCATGCGCGAGGCCGTGGAGAAGGACGGCGGCATCGAGGCGCTGCTGCCGATTCTCGCTGCGGAGTCGAAGGCGTGGGAGGGTGAGGCAAGGAAGTACTGGATATACAAATAGACGTCAGAGGGCCGATGGCAGGTGGCAGAGAGCCCGGGGGAGCAGTCCTCCGGGCTCTCGTGCCGTCATCTGCCATCTGATGTCTCTCCTCCCCTTCGCCCGGCAAAGAACCCGCTCAACAACATCGCGCACTCCTTCTCGCGCACCCCGCCTCGCACCTCGGGCCGATGGTTGAGCCGCGGGTTCCGCAGCAGGTCGTGCACCGAACCCGCCATGCCCGCCTTGTCGTCCCACGCGCCAAACACCACGCGCCCCACGCGCGAGAGCACGATGGCGCCAGCGCACATCGCGCAGGGCTCGAGTGTCACGTACAGCGTGGCCTGCGCCAGGCGCGTGTCCCCAGCGGCATACGCGCCGGCCTTGAGCGCGCGCATCTCGGCGTGCTGCGTGGCGTCCTTGCTCGCCACCATGGTGTTGTGCGCCTTCGCCACCGGCGCGCCCGACACAAGCAGCATCGCGCCAACCGGAACTTCGCCGGCGGCCGCGGCGCGCTTGGCCTCGTCGATCGCGAGCCCCATCCAGTAGTCGTCTTCGTCGTCGCGCGAGGCGAACGTCACAGGTCCGGGCGCACGTGGCATGGGCGGAATCTACGGCGCGAACACGGCCGCAGCCGCCGTGCCGGTCGGCGTCCACCCGTAGTGCACCCGCAAGTACTCCAGCGCCGACGTCACGATGGCCGCCGCGTAGCGGTCGAGGTTCTCCGAGGTATCGCGTGCGCCGACGCGATGGGCCTCGATCTGCACGGCATCGACGGTTCCCCCCGCGGCGGAACCATGCCGGTCGGTGGTATAGCCGCCATCGAAGTACAGGTCCGCCGCCGCGGGCGCTGGGTCACTGGGCGACGGCACGGCGGGAAACCCGTTCGCCACGAACAAGGCGCCGAGGCTCGTCGGGCCACGCAGCAGGGCGACGGGCGCCGAGCGGGCCACGTCGAGCACCGCGAGCCGCGCGATGCTCGACCGGGCCACGGCCCCGCTGGTCGTGAGCGCCGCGTCGCTGAGGCGCAGGTCTGACGCGGCAATCGTGTAGCCAAGCTCGAGACGCAGGATGGCATGGCCGTGCCCGTGCAGATCGAGCAGTAGCCCGCGCCCAGGACTCGTCGTGATGCGCCCGCGCGCCGAGTCGATGAACGTGTGGTACGCCTGCCAGGTCGGCACCATCGCCGTGTTGCCGTCGGTCGCCTCGATGACCTCGCGATTGGGGTCCAGCTTGGCGCGCTGCAAGCGGTTGATCACCAAGTGCACGCGCTTGCCGGTGCGCGAGTAGAACAGGGTGGCCACGCGGCGTGCCAGGTCCTCGGTGTTGGTATCGGTGTCCGTCAGGCACGCCGCACAGCGGCGATCGGGAATCGACGCTGGCGTCAGTGCGCCGCCATGCGGCGCCGCAATGATCAGCGGCGCGTTGCCGAGCGTGTACTCCACCCACGCGTTCGCATCGGTCCGCACGTCGCCCGCGACGCCAAGCGCGTTTGGCGGAGCGGGCGCGGCAGGCGCCGACGATCCGCCGCCGCAGGCGAGCAGACTCGCGAGCGTCGCCAGCGACGCACCGCGCCGCAGCAGCGCCTCCTGCCACACGGCGGCCAGCGGCATCAGCGGGCCCTGCGCATCACACCTTCTCGAACCGCAGCCCGTGATCCGCCACATCCACGCGCACGGTGTCGCCCTCGGCGTACTCCCCCTGCAGCAGCGCCATGGCCAGCGGGTTCTGCAGCATGCGCTGCATGGCGCGCTTGAGCGGGCGCGCGCCGAACGCGGGGTCGTATCCCTCGTGCGCCAGCAGCGCGCGCGCCGCCGGCGTCACATCGAGCGTGAGCTTCTTGTCGGCCAGCAACTTGTCGAAGCGCGCGAGCTGCAGGTCCACGATGTGCGTGATCTCGCCAAGCCCCAGCGGCCGGAAGACGATGATGTCGTCCACGCGGTTGAGGAACTCGGGCTTGAAATGCCCGCGCAGCGCCTCCGTCACCTTGGTCTCCACCAGCGCCCAGTCCGCCGTGCCCTGCTCGAGCATCCACTGCGACCCGATGTTCGACGTCATGATGATGACGGCATTGCGGAAGTCCACCGTGCGTCCCTGCGCATCGGTGAGCCGCCCGTCGTCGAGAATCTGCAGGAGGATGTTGAACACGTCCGCGTGCGCCTTTTCGATCTCGTCGAACAGGATGACGGCATACGGACGGCGGCGCACGGCCTCGGTGAGCTGCCCGCCTTCCTCGTAGCCCACATAGCCCGGCGGCGCGCCGATGAGCCGCGCCACGGCGTGCTTCTCCATGTACTCCGACATGTCGATGCGCACCATCGCCGTCTCGTCGTCAAACAGGAACTCGGCCAGCGCGCGCGCCGTCTCCGTCTTCCCCACGCCCGTCGGGCCGAGGAAGATGAACGACCCGATGGGCCGGTTGGGATCCTGCAGCCCGGCGCGCGACCGGCGCACCGCGTCGGCCACCGCGCGCGCCGCCTCCACCTGACCCACGACGCGACGCGAGAGCTCCTGGTCGAGCGTGGTGAGACGTTCCTTTTCGCTCTCCATCATCCGCGTAACCGGAATCCCCGTCCACTTGGCGACGATCTCTGCGATGTCCTCGGCGGTCACTTCCTCCTTGAGGAAGCGCGCACCGGCGTGCCGCTGCGCCGTGATGCGCTCCTCGATTTCCCTGAGGTTGCGCTCGAGCTGCGGGATGCGCCCGTACGTGATTTCGGCGGCCGTGCCCAGGTCGCCGGCGCGCGTCACGCGGTCGGCTTCGCCCCGCGCCTCCTCGATCTGCTGCTTGAGCCTGCCCACACCGCCCAGCGCGTCCTTTTCGAGCTGCCACTGCGCCTTCATCGAGACGCTCTGCTCGCGCTGCTCGGCCAGTTCCTTCTCGAGCGCCTTGCGCCGCTCCACCGACGCCTTGTCCTTTTCCTTGGCCATCGCCTGCCGCTCGATTTCGCGCTGCACGATGCGGCGCTCCACCTCGTCGATTTCCTGCGGCAGCGAATCGATCTCGATGCGCAGGCGCGACGCCGCCTCGTCCACGAGGTCGATGGCCTTGTCGGGCAGGAAGCGGTCGCCGATGTAGCGGTGGCTCAGCGTGGCGGCGGCCACGATGGCGCCGTCGGTGATGCGCACGCCGTGGTGGCTCTCGTAGCGCTCCTTGAGCCCGCGCAGGATGGCGATGCTGCTCTCCACCGTCGGCTCACCCACGTACACCGGCTGGAATCGACGCTCGAGCGCCGGGTCCTTCTCAACGTGCTTGCGGTATTCGTCGAGCGTCGTGGCGCCCACCACGCGCAGTTCACCGCGCGCGAGCAACGGCTTGAGCATGTTGCCGGCGTCCATCGACCCCTCGGCCTTGCCCGCGCCGACGATGGTGTGCATCTCGTCGATGAAGACGACAAACTGCCCCTCGCTCGAGGTGATCTCCTTGAGCACCGCCTTGAGCCGTTCCTCGAACTCGCCGCGGAACTTGGCGCCGGCGATGAGCGCGCCCATGTCGAGCGCGACGAGCCGCTTGTTCTTCAGCGACTCGGGCACATCGCCGTTGACAATGCGCTGCGCCAGTCCCTCGGCGATGGCCGTCTTGCCCACGCCCGGCTCCCCGATGAGCACCGGGTTGTTCTTGGTGCGGCGCGACAACACCTGCATCACGCGTCGGATTTCCTCATCGCGCCCGATCACCGGGTCCAGCTTGCCCTTGCGCGCCCGCTCGGTGAGATCGACGGTGAACTTCTGCAGCGCCTGATACTGGTTCTCGGGCGTCTGGTCGGTGACGCGATGCGCACCACGCACCATCTCGATGGCTTCGAGCAGCGCGGCGCGCGTAGCGCCCAGCGACGATAGCGCGGCCTTGCTTTCGGTTCCCTTGGCGTCGCTGAGCGCGAGCAGCAGGTGCTCGGTGGAGACGTACTCATCACCGAGCGTCTTGGCGTCGAGTTCGGCCTGGTCAAGCACGGCCGTGAGCTCGCGCGCCAACGATGGGTTGGCGCCGCTCTGCCTGGGGTAGCGCGCGATCTCGCGTTCCAGCGACTCGCGCAATGCCGGCACGTTGATGCCGAGCTTCTGCAGCACCGGCACCACGATGCTCTCGTCCTGATCGAGTAGCGCGACCAGCAGGTGCGCGTCGTAGACCAGCGGATTGCCTGCTTTGCGCGCCAACGCGAGGGCGTCGTTGAGGGCGTCGGCGGATCTTACGGTAAGGCGGTCGGGGCTCAGCATCTTGGCCTGCGGTGCAAGGGCACGGGGTGGAATCCTGCGGGCAAAGGCATGGTGTGGGATACGGACGCAGGCACGGTGTGGTGCACGGTGCATGGAACTGCAGAATCGTCCTGCAACGACACTGCCATTACTGAACTATACGGAACTCGCGCCGGATCTTCCGCATCTGCGCCAGCCCCCTGCCTTTCAGCGCCCACGGCACCAGCCGCCACAGCCACCAGAGCGCCCGCGCGTAGAACGGGTAGATGATGAGCGGCTCGTTGCGGGCCACGCCGGCAAAGACGCGCGCGACGAGTCCGTCGACGGGAACAATCGGGAACGGTGCCATAGTGCGCATGGCGTCGGTCTTGAGGCCGGCCACCAGCGTGTTGGCGTAGATGTTGCTCTCGATGAATCCGGGGCAGATGGCGCTCACCTTCACGCCCAACCCCTCGCCCTCGAGGCGCAGCGTGTTGGTGAAACTCACCACCGCCCACTTGGAAACGCCGTAGGCACTCAGCCCCGGCGTGGGAATGAGCCCGGCCAGCGACGCCGTGTTGACCAGATGCCCGTGGCCCTGGGCCACCATCTGGCGATACGCCGCGTGCGCCACGTGAATCACACCAAAGACATTGACGTCGAGCACGCGCCGCCACTGTTCGAGTGTCGAATCGCGGAACTCGCCGGCGAATCCGATGCCCGCGTTGTTGAAGCAGTAGTCGATGCGCCCATCGGCGGCCGCGGCGTCGGCGATGGCGCGCGCCACGTCCGCGGCGTCAGTAACGTCGAGGGCACGATCGCGCGCGCGGCCGCCGAGCTCGCGGCATGCGTGGGCCACCGCGCGCGCCGACTCGGCGTCGACATCGGTGACCCAGACGATGGCGCCAAGACGCGCCGCGCCCAGCGCGAGATGCTTGCCGATGCCCGAGCCGGCGCCGGTGATGAAGACGACCTTTCCGTGGAACATGCGGACCGCGTGAAGGGGACGCAGTGAAGGTGCAGTCTGGCCGCACCGCTGGCAACGGAACGGAAGGCATAAAAAACAACCGCCTCGGAGGTGGATGGTCCCCGAGGCGGCTGCTGATTGTCTACTTGGTAACGAGCATCTTCTTGACGATCCGCAGACCGTCGACCTCGATGACATACATGTAGATGCCCGAGGCCACTTCGTTGCTCGTATTGCGGTAGTTGCCATTCCAGTACGCCGTGTACTGGCCGCACGTCAGCAATACGTTCTCCAGCGGCTGACCCCCTGCCACATTGCCCGTTCCGCCCTGAAGCACCGGCATCGCAACAAACTGCGCGAGCAGGTTGTAAACGCGGACGGAAACCTTGAACTGCTGGCTCGGATCGTTCGAACAACCAATATCGAACGGGATCCGTGTTTCCGGGTTGAACGGGTTTGGAAAGTTCTGTCCGAGCGTTACTGCAGGTCGCTTGGAGGTTCCCGTTGCTGCCTGGGCCTTCCCAAGCTGTGGCGTGAGGGTGAGGGCCAGCACAACTGCGAGTGCTGCCCAACGATACCTCATTGTTGCTCCTTTTCAGACAATGCAGGGTCTGTTGAGTGTCTCCTCTAGGTTTGTGTGTGGATGTGATTGGCCGAGGATCAAGCTATGGATGGTCTGGCGAACTGTCAAGGAATGAGGCAACGGCCAGGCTGAGACGATCCCAGAAGAACCGGCGGCCGTCGCCGATCCGCGCGCAGACACCCACCCGGTCGCAGCCCTCGATGAGCGGGATGGAGAATTTGCGGCTCACCCCGAATATTTCCCGAAACTCGCCCGCCGCATAGGTACGGTCGACCACGGTGCGAGTACGCAACGCGAGAAGCGCTTCCCGCCAGGCGCCAGTTGTGAGAAATCGCTGCTCTCCCACCTGCACCACGCGCCCCTCGCGCTCGAGCAGGCGCAGCAGCGCCGGGGTGCGCGGGCCGGCCACCACGGCAATCTCGCTGGCCGTCGGCGCTTCGCGACCAGCAGCGGCCAGCATCGCCTCGATGGCGGGAAGCGCCACGAGATCTTCTGCGGAAAACCGCGGCGCCCACCCGGCACGCGCCACCAGCCCGTCGGCCATGGTGATGGCGCCCTGCTCCACAGCGGCGCGCACCACCCAGTCCGCCACCTCGGGGCCCACGCCAAGCCGCACGCGCAGCGGCTGCAGCGGCACGCCGCGGTCGAGCGGGCGTTGGGCATGCGCGGCATCGACCGCCGCCAGCAGGGCCGACATGGCGGACGCCAACCGGCTTTGTTCGACGAGGCGGTCGTCGACTTGCGTGATGTCAGACGTCAGATGGCCGACGGCAGATTGGCATGCACTGGCGGGGATGCCAAGCCGCATCGCAAGGCCGGCCACTTCGAGTCCGCGCGCAGACTCTTCAGCCACCATCCACCGCAGTCGCTGGGCATCACTCGCGAGGGCGCTGGCGAACGGCGGCACTCGGCGAAACGGGGGCAGCGGATCGGTGATCACGCCCCCGCCGATGGTCGCCACCGGGGACGCCGAGCGCAGCACGAAGCGATCGCCGCCGCGCGCCACGAGCGGCTGGTCGAGCACGAGCCGCACCGCCACGGTGGCTCCCGGGCGCACGGGCCCGCCGCGCGCCACAACGCGCGCGCCGACATCCGCCGTGCCGAGGTGCAGGCGGACACGGGTGCGCGCGGTGAGCACCACGTCGGTGTCGGCGAAGAGTGCGACGTCGGCCCGCATCCGGTCACTCGGCGCCCACGCGTCGGCGGCGGCCACCAGCACTGCGCCGCGCGCGAGCTCGTCACGCTCGGCACCAGCGAGGGCAATGGCGACGCGCTGGCCTGCGCCCCCTGCATCCGCCGCCTGACCATGAACCTCCACGCCTCGGACGCGCAGCAGGGCGCCACCGGGGAACGCCTGCAGCGTTTCGTCGCGCCGCACACTGCCACCCCACACCGTGCCGGTGGCCACAGTGCCCGTGCCCTTCACCGTGAACACGCGATCGACGGGCATGCGGAACAGGTCGCCGGCATTTCGCGCGGGCACCGACAAGGCGGCCGACGCAAGGGCGAGGCGCAGCGCATCCAGACCCTCGCCAGTTCGCGCCGACACCCCGATGACGGGCGCGTGCGCAAGCGGCGAGCCGACGAGCAGCGAGGCCACATCCTCAGCGGCAAGTGCGCGCATCTCGTCGTCCACCAGGTCGCTCTTGGTGAGCGCCACCACGCCGCCGCGAATGCCCAGCGCGCCGAGGATGGCAAGGTGCTCGCGTGTCTGCGGCATCACGCCTTCGTCGGCGGCAACGACGAGCAGGGCGAGGTCGATGCCCGCCGCGCCCGCGAGCATCGTGCGCACAAACGCCTCGTGCCCGGGCACGTCAACCACGCCCACCGTGCCCACGCCCTCGAGCGCAAGCGGCGCAAAGCCCAACTCGATGGTGATGCCTCGGCGCTTCTCCTCGGGCAGGCGGTCGGTGTCGACGCCGGTGAGGGCGCGCACGAGCGCCGTCTTGCCGTGGTCGATGTGGCCGGCGGTGCCGAGGATCACGCGTCGACCTCGTGACGTTCCCACGCCACCAGGGCACGCAACGGACGCCCACCATCGGTGAGGTGCTCCTCGAGGAACTCGCGCAACAGGCGCTGGTGCGCGCGCAGCGTGGGTTCATCGAGCGCCGGCGCGGGATGCCGCCCCAGCCATCCACGCAGCGTGCCACGCGCCTCGGGGGGCAGCGTACGTGCTCCGGGCGCGTGCCGGGCACACGCGGCGCACAGCGCGCCTCCGGCACGATGGTGGAACGTCACCGCGGCCGCAGGATCGAGCACGGCGTGACACGACGCGCATGCCTCGAGCGCGGGGGCAAAACCCAACTCGGCAATCAGGCACCAGGCGCCGCCAAGCGCCACCGGCCCCGCTGCGCCGGGCGGCGCGCTGCAGAGCGCATCGAGCGCATCGGTGACGACGTCGAGCAGACCTGGGTCTTCCTGTTCCGGCGCAAACCGCAACAGCAGTTCGGCAAACACCGCAGCAGCGGCAAAGCGGTCGAGCGAGGTGGCGAGTTCCGGCCGCGAGCAGGTGGCCTCGAAGCCGTTGAGTGCGTGCAGGTCGCGGCCTTCGGCCGTAGAGAGCTGCACCTGCCCGCTGGCAAACAGATCGAGCGCCGCCCCGAACTTGTTGCGCGGACGCCGCGCCCCCCGTGCAATCGCCGACACGATGCCGAGTTCCCGGGTGATGAGGCGCACGATGCGCGACGTCTCCCGGTAGTCGAAGGCGTGAAGCACCAGGGCGTCGGTGGTGACGAGGGTCAACGGACGGAGATTGAGGGCTTGGACTCAGGACGGCGATGGAGGATCACGACTGGCGACAGCGCGTCGCGATGGCCGCTGACGATGCGGCGGCCAACGCTGGAAGATACCGTTGGCCCTGCGCCCGTGCGGCGTGGCGTCCCCCGCATCGATCGCCTTACGGCGCCCCGAGCGTAAGGCCGACGCGGACCGAGCGTCCCGGGGCCTGGAAGCCGTAAATCGCCTGATACCGAACATTCGTGAGGTTGTCGGCGCGGAACCGCGCGTGAACCGGCACCGGCGTGCCGGGCCGAGACAGGCGCATGGTGGCCGCGACGTCGACGAGCGTGCGCGCTGGCAGCACGACAGGCACGGCAGGCCACGCCGCGAAGTTGCGATCGTCCGAGCGGCTGGAATACGCGGCGCCGGCAATGACGTCGGCGCGGACGCCAACACGCCGGGCCAACTCGAACCGCGCGGTGTGCGCGGGGCGCCGCATGAGCGGTTGCCCGAGCACGAACGTCGCGCCGAGGCCCGTATCGAAGCCGGCATTGGTCACGCGCGTACGGGTGTAGGCGTAGGTCAGGTGCGTGCGCACGCTGGCGGGCAGCGTGGTCTCCCCATCAGCCTCGATGCCGTCTGCGTGTGCTGCCGCGACGTTGAGGTAGTTGGGCGCCGTCGGCGTCGCGGCGGCTGCCGTGTATTGGATGAGATCGTGAAAGCGCTGCTGAAACGCCGCAATGCGCATGGACACTCCGCGCAGCGTCGCCTCGACGCCGGCCTCCCGGCTCAGCGATCGCTCCGGCACGAGTGCCGCATTTCCGCGCACATAGCCGGTGGCGAAGTTCTCGAAGAAACTGGGCGCGCGAAACGCCGAACCCACGGCCGCGCGCACGCGCCAGCCGGGCGCCAGTTGCCAGCTGGTGGCCAGTCGCACGGTGCGGAACATGCCGAACGCACTGTTGTCATCGAGGCGCAGCCCCACCTGGTAGCTGCCACGCGACTGCACCGTGCCGAGCGCCTGCACGTAGAGCGCCCGGTCACGGCGTGAGGCGGCAAACGTCCCGCGTTCCTCGCCGTACTCACTGAGCGACCGGGTGGACGATCGCTCGTGGTCGCGCGCCATGTCGGCGCCCACGGTGATGAACTGCGTCGCACCGGCGCGTGCGGTGAGCTGTGCGCTGGCCGAACGCCGCGTGATGGTGCCGCGCGAGAAGAAGCCGTAGTAGCCGAGCGTGTCGCCCGCCGTGTCGGGGCCGTCGTTGCTGCGCGGGTTGTGCGCGCCGGCGGCCAGCGCCCACGTGGCCGACACGCGCTCGCTCAGCACGCGACGCCCGGAGAAGGCGAGGGTCAGCCGGTGACTGGTGTTCTCGGCGTTGCGGTCGCCAATGGTGCCATCGCTCTCGGTCGGATAGTGATACGTGGCCGCCTGCCAGCGCGCAGAGAGCGCGGCCTCGGTGTGCCGGTCAGCGAACCGCGCCGACGCCCCCGCGGCGCGATTGTGGTAGCCGTTGTTGAACGGCAGCGTGCCCTCGGCGGACCGCTCACTGAGCGTCGCGTTGAGCGCAACGTGCGCCGTGGCCGCAGCGCCGGCGAGCGCGACGTCGCGCTGCCCGTAACTGCCGGCATCGAACGACAGGGTGCCGGCTGGCCGCGACGGCGCCGCCACGCGCGACACCAGCTGAATGACTCCCGTGACGGCATCGGCGCCGTAGAGGACACTCGCCGGGCCGCGCACCACTTCCACGCGGTCGATGTTGTCGAGGGTGAGCGCGCCAAGGTCCATCGCGCCTCCCGGCTCGTTGAGCGGCACGCCGTCGAGCAGCACGCGCACGAAGTTGGCCTGGCCGCCACGCAGGAACAGCGAGGCCTGCGAACCGAACGACGAGGACGCCACAATGGTTGCGCCGGGCACGAGGCGCAGCGCATCGGCCAGGTGCGTGATGCCGCGCGCGCGCAGCGAGTCGCCGGACAAGACCGTGACCGACGCCGGCGCGGCCACCGGCACAGCGACGCGTGTGGCGGTGATGACCAGCGGTGCGAGACGCGAGGAGGAGTCGGGGCGCGCCTGCGCGAACGCGACCGCGGGGCAGATGAGCGACAGGAGGAGGCGGCGCATGAAGAGACGGTGGACGGTAAAAGGACTACTGACAGCGGAGATGAGAGTCCTGACAGCAGGCGCGGGCGGCCGCGCGCCAACGGCTAGCGTTTTCGCAGCGGCACCAGCACGGGCGCGCCAATTACCGGATCGCGCGACACGACGAGTGGCCACTCGTACACGGACTCGAGCACGTCGCCGCGCATGACATCGGATGGGCTGCCCGCCGCGGCGACGCGGCCGTGATGGAGCAGCACGATCTGCGACGCAAACCGCGCCACCAGGTTGAGCTGGTGGCTGACGAGCAGGATGGTGCGCCCTTCGCGCGCCAGCGTATCGAGCCGCTCGAAGACCGCCATCTCGTGCGCGACGTCGAGAAAGGTGCCAGGCTCGTCGAGGACGAGCACCTCCCCGCCCTGCGCCAGCGCACGCGCGAGTCGCACGCGCTGCCACTCGCCGCCCGACAGCTCATCGGTGCGACGCCACGCCAGCGACTCGGCGCCAGCGAGTGCCACGGCGGCATCGGCGGCCTCGGCGTCGGCCGGGCCGAGCGCGCTCCACGCGCCGTGATGCGGATAACGGCCAAGCATCACATACTCGCGCACGATCAGCGGAAATGCGGGCTCCTCACGCTGGGTCACCACCGCGAGCGTGCGCGCCAGCACGCGCCGGTCGGCCACGGCAACGTCCAGTGCACCCACCCGCACCGATCCGCCGGCCAGCGGCACCTGTCCGATAAGGGCGCGCACGATCGTGCTCTTGCCGCTTCCGTTGGGGCCGACGACCGCGGTGACGCAACCCGGCGGCGCCTCGAACGACGCGCCGTCGAGCGCGTTCACGCGCGCGCCGGGATATCGCACCACCGCCTGCGAGACCGTGATCACGAGACCTTCCGCAGGCGCAGGAGGAAGAACGGCACGCCCACCAGCGCGGTCACCGCCCCAAGCGGCAACTCGGCCGGCGCCCGCACCGTGCGCGCCACGACGTCAGCCAGCACAACGAGCGCGCCGCCGAGCATGGCGGACGCAACCAGAACGTGCCGCGAGCGTCGTGCACCGAGCGCCCGCGCGATGGCCGGCACCACGAGGCCAACGAATCCAACGAGCCCTGCTCCCGCTACCGTCACCGCCGCGAGCAGCGCGGAAAGCAGGAAGATGCGTCGTGTTGCCATCGCCACCGGCACGCCAAGTCCGGCGGCGGCGTCTTCGCCAAGCGCCAGCAAGTCGATGTCACGCGCGACGGTCAGCAGCGCGGCACCGGCGAGCACGGCATACGCCGCGAGCCAGCATAAGGTGGGCCAGTCGGCGCCGGCAACCGAGCCCATCATCCACCAGAGCGCGTTGCGCACGGTGCCCTCGCCGGCACCCGCGAGCAGCACCATGATGACCGCGTTGGCAAATGCGCCCACGACAACGCCGGCCATGAGCAAGATGCGTGGATCGGAACGACCGCTCGCGGCGCGCGCGATGAGCAGAACAAGCACGACGGCCGCCGCGGCTCCGGCGAATGCAGCGACGGGAAGCGCAACCACCATCGAGAGGCCGGCGACCACGGCGAGCACGGCGCCAACGGCCGCACCACCAGAAACGCCCAGCAGGTACGGTTCGGCCAGTGGATTGCGCAGCGTCCCCTGCAGCGCGGCCCCGCTCATGCCAAGCCCGGCGCCCGTGATGATGGCAAGAGCGACGCGCGAGAGCCGCAGGTCGCGCACGATGGCTACCACTTGCGCGTCCCCGATGCCCGTGAGCGCGCGCGCCACATCGCCAACGCCGATGGCGACAGGACCGAGTGCGAGTCCCGCCGCGATGGCGCACACGAGCACCAGCAGCAGCAGGCCCCAGCGCGCCGCCGTCATCGACGCGCCCGCGTGGCGGAGTCAATCAACAGGCGCAGCGATCGGGCGGCCTCACCCAATCGCACGCCCGGACGCCCCACCAGCATCGTGTCGTACACGAGCACGCGGCCGAGCCGCACCGCGTCCACCACCTGCCAGCGCGTGTCGGTGCGCAGGCGCGCTGCGGTGCGCGGGCCGGCGAGCACGAAATCCGGATTGCGCTGCGCGATTGCCTCGAGCGTCACCTGTGGCGACGGCTGCGCGAGGTCCCCAAACGTATTGCGCGCCTTGGCGAGGGTGAGAAGTTCGTCGAGGTAGCTCCCCGCGCCGCTCGTGATCACGGGCTCGTCCCACACGTGCCAGAAGACGGACGGTGGCGTGCCGTGCGATGGCATGGCGCGCACGGCCGCGAGCGAGCGGCGCACGGAGTCGGCCACTCCTTGCGCTTCGGTCGAACGGTCCGTGACGCGCCCGAGATCGCGCAGGACACGGTCGAGATCCGCCACGTGATCGGTACGCAGCGTGAGCGTCTGCACGCCAGCGCGACGGAACGCACGGGCTGCGGCGCGGTTGGACTGCGCCGCGTAGAGCACCACGAGGTCCGGGTGCACGGCCAGCACGGCCTCGACATTGGGTTGGATGCCGTTGCCGAGGTCGGCCACGGCAAGCGCGGCGTGCGGCGCGTTGTCCCAATGCGTGCGGCCAACGACGCGTGCGCCGGCACCAATGGCAAACAACGCTTCGGTGGTGACGGGGTTCAGCGAGACGATGCGCTGGGCGGGCGCTGACAATTGCAGCGCATCGCCGAAGTCATCCACCCTTGTGTCGCCCGCTGCACCTAGCCCCGGTGCAATGTTCGCGACAGGCGCCCCCGGCGCGACGGCCGCATCACCCGCGCCCAGGCCGCGCAGATCACGGGCGGGACTGCTGCACGCCAGGGCGCCCATGACGGCGCAACAGGCCGCGACGCCTGCGGCGCGTGCGGCGCGTGCGGCGCGTGTGGCGCGTGTGGCGCGTGTGGCGCGTGTGGCGCGCGTTGCGCGTGTGGCAACTCGCGTGGCATGACCGGCAAACACCATGGGCTCGCTCCCGCCAAGGGAACGAGCCCAGTACGGCGAACGCGCCCGTTGCGCGTGCGCCGCCACGTGGCCTCCCCCGAGGCACCTGCTGTGGCACGGACGCGGGGCGTCTCCTGGCTCCGGGCCCCCGCTCCCCTTCCCGGCCGCGCGCGGCCAGTGGGTCTATGAGCAGGGCGAACTGCGCCCGTTACAGTGGCGGGGCCGCGCCGGTCTTTCACCGGCTTCCGTTACCCGCGTCCGTTGTGACCATCTGTTGTCGGGTGAACCTATGACAGCCCCTGCTCGCGCGCAACGGCATCGGTGATCTGCTGCGCCAGGCGCGCCCGCGCCTCGTAGTGATCGGCGCGCTGGACGGGCGTGGGCGTGTCGATGTTCGCAAACACCTCGTCGAGCGCGGCAAGACGTGCGCGCAACGCGGCCGCGTCCATGGGTGCGGCGGCACGCCGCGACGTGGGCGATCGGCGCATCATCACGCGGGCAAGGCCGACGAGCAGCACGGCACCCAGCGCTGCCACGATCGCCAGCATGCGCAGTTGATTGCCCGACGCGGCCCCCTGCGTGGGCGCGTGCAGCGTGAGCACCGCGTTGGCGGGCACATCCTGCCCAAGAAAGCGCACGAACGTGCGACCCGACACCGTGGTTGGCCCGGCAGCAATGATGCCTCCGCCTTCGGCGCGGCCCAAGCCGTCCTCAATGAGCACTTCGACGAGATCGGCCGGCGCGGCGACCGCCAGCCGGTACTCCGTCCCTGCGGGCACTTCGTACGCATACGAGAACTGCTTGAGCCCTGGCGCAAAGGGCGCCGCCAACCGCACGCGCCCTCCCACGAACCGCACCGCGTTCACGGAGAAATCGCTGCTCCCCACGGCAGCATTGCGCGCGCCGTCGATCATCGCGCTCTGCCACACGAGGCCGGTGTCGCCGGCGGCCACGCGCGTGACCGATGAATCGTTGGACAGTTCGAACACTTCGACCACCCGCCGACTCGCCTTCGCGTCGGGTGCCGAGAGCACGATGTGTCGCGCCCGCACGCGAATGGGCACGGGCGCGCTGGTGGTGTCGTGCACCACCAGCTCGGCATCGTCGCCGCGCACCATGGCAGCCTGCAGCGGCGCGGTGAAGTAGGCGATGCCACCAAACGCGCTGGACACGAAGTACACGGCACGTGGATCACCTGACGTGCGGTAGCTGAACGCGTACGCGCCATGCTCGTCGGTGCGCATGGAGTCGAGCGGCGCGGCGTGGTCGCTGCCCACGCGATGCAGCACCACCCACGCTCCCGCCATCGGGCGGGCCACCGCGGCGCCGCCGCGCACCACGCGTCCACGCACCGTGCGCAGAGCGCCCGGCGGCGCCCCATGCACACTCGGCGCCGGCGTGGCCGCGCCGGGGGTCTGCGCTGCCATGGGCCGCGGGTCCGCGACGAGCGACAGCGCGGCCCACGCGGCCGCCACGTGCACGAGTCGACTGGTCATGTCAGAGTGAGAACTTGCCAAAGTCCTCGGGCCGCAACTGCTCGAGGTGCCGCTGCAGCTGTTCGGCAGACAGTGCATCGTCGTCCGCACGCACGGGCGCCTGCCCATCGGGTGCGGCGCCGTCCATCAGCGACGCGTGCACGAGAATGGGCGCATCGAGCCGCAACGCGATGGCGATGGCGTCACTCGGCCGCGCGTCGATGACGGTCGGCAACGCGCCGCGCACCAGGTGGAGCTCGGCGTAATACGTGCCATCATGCACGCGGGTCACCTGCACATCACGCAGCGTGGCGCCCAGGCCGGTGATGATCGCCCGGCAGAGGTCGTGCGTGAGTGGGCGTTCAGGCCGCACGCCGCCGAGCTGCATGGCAATCGACTCGGCTTCGGGGCGGCCGATCCAGATGGGAAGCACACGATCACCGTCGCGCTCCTGCAGGACGACGACGTACGTCTTGGACGTACTGTCGAGCCCCAGTCTGGCGACGGTGACCGGAATCACGAGACCTGCCGGCGCGCGGTTCAGCGCGCGCGGACGGCGCGCTTGAGGTCCGCCACCTTGTCGGTGCGCTCCCAGTTGAACAGCGAGACCTTCTTGCCGAACCGTTCCACCTTCTGCGGCACGCGGCCGAAGTGGCCGTACGACGCCGTGGGCCCGTAGATGGGCTTGCGGAGGTCGAGCGCCGCGATGATGCCGCGCGGCGTGAGGTCGAACGTCGCGGTGACGGCCCGCATGATGGCCGCCTCGGGCACAGTGCCCGTGCCGAAGGTGTCCACCATCACCGACACCGGCTGGGCGACGCCGATGGCATACGCCAGCTGCACTTCACACTTCGACGCGAGCTTGGCGGCCACGATGTTCTTGGCCACCCAGCGCGCGGCATACGCGGCTGAGCGATCGACCTTTGACGGGTCCTTGCCCGAGAAGGCGCCGCCCCCGTGACGGCCGGTGCCGCCGTACGTGTCGACGATGATCTTGCGTCCGGTGAGCCCGGCGTCGCCGTGCGGGCCGCCCACGACGAATCGGCCGGTGGGATTGATGTGCACCTTCATCTTGCGGCCACGCAGTGCGGCGGGGATCACCGCGTCGATGATGTCGCGCTTGACGGCCTCGTGAATGGCCTTGTTCTTCACCGAGTCGGCGTGCTGGGTGGAGATGACGACCGTGTCGACCTCGACCGGACGCCCCTCCTCGTACACGACCGACACCTGCGACTTGCCGTCGGGGCGCAACCACGGCAGCGTGCCGTCCTTGCGGCGGTCGGCCAGCGCGTGCGTGAGCTTGTGCGCGAGCGTGATGGGAAGCGGCATCAGCTCCTCGGTCTCGTCGCAGGCGAAGCCGAACATCATGCCCTGGTCGCCCGCGCCGCCCGTGTCGACGCCCTGCCCGATGTCGCGCGACTGCTGGCCGAGCGCGTTGAGCACGGCACACGAGTCGGCGTCAAACCCGATGCCGGTCTCGGTGTAGCCGATGGTCTTGATGGTCTCGCGGACCAGGGCGCGGAGATCGACCCAGGCCGAGGTCGTCACTTCGCCAAAGATCGTCGCCAGGCCGGTGGTGACCATGGTCTCGCACGCCACGCGGGAGTGCGCGTCCTGCGCGATGAGGGCGTCGAGCACGGCGTCGGAAATCTGGTCAGCCACCTTGTCGGGATGCCCTTCGGTGACGGATTCGGACGTGAAGAGATGACGATGCAGCACGAGATCGGACCGGTTGGAGTCGCAAACGGCCGGCGCAGGCGCCGGCCGCTCGAGTGGGTGTCCCTAGTGAGTATCGCTACTGTCAGGAAGAATATGAGCGTCGACGAGGGCGAGCAACCCATCGGCGGCATCGCCGTGTGCGCGCAGCTCGGCCAGCAGGTGCGTGCGCAGCAGCAACTCGGCGTCTTCTGCGGTGCCTGCATCGAGCGCCGCCGTGGCGGCCAACGTCGCCTCGGAGACGCGGATGGTGCGCACCAGATGCTTGACGGCGGCCACCGAACGCGGCGCCACGCTCAACTGGCGAATGCCAAGCCCCAGCAAGGCGAACGCCATCAGCGGTTGCGACGCCATCTCGCCGCACACCGACACCTCAATGCCCCCCTTGGCCCCCTCCCGCTGCGTGCGCGCGATCAAGCGCAAGACGGCCGGGTGCAACGCCTGGAACCGGTTGACCAGCGCAATGTTGCCGCGGTCCACCGCCAGGGTGTACTGCACAAGATCGTTGGTGCCGATGGAAAAGAACGATGTCTCCCGCGCCAGCGCATCGGCCGTGATGACGGCAGCCGGCGTCTCGATCATCACGCCCAGCGGGACGTCGGTGCGGTGCGCCACCCCGCGCGCGGCGAGTTCGCGCGCCGCCTCCGCCAGCAGCACGCGCGTCTGGCGCACCTCGCTGATGGAGACGATGAGTGGAAGCATGATGCGGAGGTCGCCGTGCACGGCGGCGCGCAGCAGCGCGCGCAACTGCGCCTTGAACAACTCGGGCTCGTCGAGGCACATGCGGATGGCGCGCCAGCCGAGGAACGGATTGGCCTCGTGCGGAAAGCCCCCCACGGGCAGCTTGTCGCCGCCAATGTCATACGTGCGGATGACCACCGGATGCGGGGCGAAGGCGCGCAGCACCTTGCTGTACGCCTCGTACTGTTCGTCCTCGTCGGGCATCGCCGCGCGGCCGACCACGAGGAACTCGGTGCGCATCAGCCCCACGCCCTCGGCGCCGCTCGAGGCGCCGGCGGCGGCTTCGTCGGGCATGTCGACGTTGGCGCGAAGCGTGATGCGCACGCCATCGGCCGTCACGGCTTCGGCACGCGCATACTGCTGCAGCTCGCGCGTCTCTTCCTGCTCCACGCGCGCCCGGGCCCGGTACTCCGCGATCCGCTCATCCGACGGATCACAGCAGAGGATGCCGTGCGTGCCGTCGATGATCACGGTCGCGCCGGCCTGCACGCGCGTCGTCGCATCGCGCAGGCCCACGACCGCCGGCAAGCCCAGCGACCGGGCGAGGATGGCCACGTGCGACGTGCCAGTTCCCGCATCGGTGGCAATGGCAGCAATGGCCTCGCGGTCGAACTGCACCGTGAGCGACGGCGTGAGGTCGTGCGTCACGAGGATCGCGTTGGCTCCCTTGGGGAGGCCCACGGGATCGTGGTCCGGGAGGTCGAGCAACAGCGACAGGACGCGGATCTGCACGTCCATGAGGTCGCTGACGCGCTCGCGCATCAGGGCATTGGTGGAACGCCCGAAGTGCTCGCGCCACTCGAGCAGCACGAGATCAAACGCCTTCTCGGCCGAGAAGCCCTGGCGGATGAGCGTCTCGACGCTCAGCCGGAGGTCGGCATCCTCGCAGATGGAGATCTGGACGTCGAAGATGGCGGCTTCCGTGGGACCGGCGTGCTCTTCCACCCGGTCGCGCACTTTGCGCAGCCGCGCGACGGCAAGGTCGCACGCCGCGCCCAGCCGCGACACTTCGAGGTCGACGTCCCCCGGCTCGATGGTGCGCGGTTCCACCTCGGGCACTTCCCAGCGCAGGAGGTGCACCGGTCCAATGACGATGCCGGGGGACGCGGGAACGCCGGAGAGGACGACAGTCATGTCAGCTTTCGCCGAATCGCGTGAGGATGAGCGCCACGAGCGCGTCGACGGCCGCCTCGGCGTCGTCGCCGTCTGCACGGACGAGAATGGTGGCGCCGCATTCGGCGGCGAGCATCATCACGCCCATGATGCTCTTGCCGTTGACCTCGAGGTCGTCGCGAATGATGGTGATCGCCGACCGGAACCGGGCAGCGACCTTCACGATCTCCGCCGCCGGTCGCGCGTGGATGCCGTGGGAGTTTTGCACCTGCACCGACCGCTCAACGATCATCGAATCACCGAGTAGAGGACGAACACCGCGAGGAGCATAACGCCCACCCGCCAGCCATCGACGCGCCCCTGCCACCGCGCGAGGGCGGCCGCGAGGACCGCAGCCAGCGCGATCTCGATGCCGGTGGAGAACAATTGGGTGGCGCGCACGCGATGCAGCACGAGGGGGAGCGCCGCGCCGCCCACCAGCGCCACCGCGCGCGCCACATGCAATGGTCCCTTGCGCAACACGGGGCTCCCGAGCGCCGCAGCGACCTTGAGCCCCTCGCGATATCCCGCTCGCAGCCCCCATGCCCGCAGGGCCACGTGTGCCACGTTGTAAGTTCCCACAAAGAGACCCACCACGCCAGCGACGGGCGCGCCCAACCCGAAGGCCAACAGGGCCAGTGCGGAGCAGAACGGCAGCCACCCCGCCCAGATCAGGCGGTCGCCGGCTGCTCCCAGCGGACCGCAGCACGCCGTCCGGAAGCGCTCAATGCGCACCGGATCCTCCCCATCGAGCTCGGCGCGCACGAGCGCCCCAATGGCAAGCGCGGCAAGGTAGGGATGCGCGTTGAAGTAGCGGCTGTGCCGCGCCATCGCCGCGCGGTACGCCTCGCCGCCGCGCCCGCCGGGAAGCAGGCGGAAGGCCGGCTCGGCCGCAAAGGCGATGCCGTTGCCAATCATCGCCTCGTAGTTGTAGCTCCCTTGCACCGCAAAGAGGCGGACGAAGACCCGCAGCCAGGTGCCCAGCGGGAGCGTCGGGGCGGCCGTCATGCGAACACCGCCACGGCGCCGCCGACGAGGAGGCCGGCGAGGAGCCACCACTGGTACCCCTTGGTGGTGTGCACCACCTTCCACACCGCGCCCCCGGCCACTCCGACAGCCACCGCGCTCGCCACGGACAGGGCCAGTGTTCCCGTGCCAACCGACGGCGTCACACCCATCACGATGATGCGCGCCTGCACCGCGACGAGCGTCCAGACGGCCGTCACCGCCCCCGCGCGCCCGAAGTCCACCACGAGCCCGGTCCACTGCACGGCAACAACGGCGGCCGAGTCACCGGCGGCGAGTTCGTCGCGATAGCGCTCAGCGACGGTGAGATTGAACCGCCGCAGCCAGACGAGGGTCTGCCCACCGAGCATGGCGCAGGCGAGTCCGATGAGGACGGCAAACGGGACGGTGCGCGCCATCTCCGCCGCGTCCGCGCCGGGCACGACCGCCGCGGCGGCGGCCGCCACCGATGCCGGCCCCCACTCGGGGTACCGCGAGGCGCCGAACGGCATCGTTTCGAGCGCAAAACACTCGAGCAGCACGCCCACCAGCAATCCGGCACCAGCGTCCCCGCACACCGCACCGCCGAGCGTGGCAGCGACGATGGGACGCGACAGCATGGCCTGAGGGAACGACACGAAGTCGAGCCCGACCACAGCCCCGACCATCGTGAGCATCGCGAGCGTGCCGGTGTCGATCATCCGCCCGTCGCGGCCAGAAGTTCGGCGAGGGGCACGGGATGAGCCGCCGGCACATCCTGCGCGTCCACCGCGACGCCGCGGTCGGCGATGGCCCGCAGATCCGCCTCCTCCGCCGGGTCGAGAAAGACATACCGCAGGCGCGGCGAACGCCCCGCGCGATGATGCAGCCCGCCGACATTCACGTGGCGGATGGCGGCGCCGCGCTCGACGAGCGCGCGCATCGTGGCAATGTCGCCGGTGAGCAGGAGTCCGTGTTCGGGCCGGCCTTCGTACTCTGCGAGGTGCGCCAGCGCCCCATCGACCGACTCGAAGTGCACGCTCATCTCGGGTGGGACGCCCATGCGATACAGGTCCTGCTCCCAGTCGCTCTCGGCCACCAGATTATCGACCAGCACCACAAACCCGAGGGCGAGTGGCTGGCCCCATCCCACGACGACCTGACCGTGCACCAGCCGGTCGTCGATGCGAAAGACCTCAATCGACACGCGCGCCCGCCTCGGCCACGACAATTCCCGAGCGGCCGCGCTCCACGGCGAGCGCCAGCGTGTCGGGGCCGTGCGGCTGCGCCATCACGAAGGCGAGCAGCATCGGAAGATTGGCGCCGCACACCACGGCGAGCCCAGGGAGTTCGCGGGCCATGCGCCGCGCGGCGATCGTGCAACTGCCGGCGGGGAGATCGGTGAATACCACCCGCGCACCCGAGGACGCGAGCGCCTGCCGCATGGCATTGGCGAGTTCGGCGCCGCCCAGGCTGGCATTGCTGAATGGCATCAGGCGCGCGGCCGCCTCAGCGCCCGCCACGCGCGCGACGGCGCTCACCAACCCCTCAGCGAGGTCACCATGAGCCGCCACGATGGCGCGCGGGCCGTCACTCATCGTCGTCCAGCAGGTACTTGCCGACATCGCCGGCCTTGCGGGCCATGTTCGACTTGAGGCGCTCGTTGAACGCGTGCGCCGCGTCCACGCCGGTGTAGCGCAACAGGTGGTTCATGGCGATCACCTCGGAGATGACGGTGATGTTCTTGCCCGGGTTCAGCGGCACGGTGATCTTGGGCAGGTCGACGCCGAGGATGTTCACCGTCTCGCCATCGAGGCCCGTGCGGTCGATCTGCAGGTTCTTGTCCCACACGATCAGGTCCACCACCACTTCGATGCGCTTTTGCTGACGCACGGAATGGATGCCGAAGATGGCGCTGATGTCGATGAGCCCGACGCCGCGGATCTCCATGAAGTGGCGCTGCAGTTCGTGTCCGCGGCCAATGATGACGTCGACGCCCTTGCGACGCGCCAGCACCAGGTCATCGGCCACGAGGCGATGCCCGCGCTCGACGAGGTCGAGCACGCACTCGGACTTGCCGATGCCGCTCTCGCCCGTGAACAGCAGGCCGACGCCGAACACGTCGGCCAGCGAGCCGTGCAGCGAGAGTGCCGGCGAGAACTCGTTTTCGAGAAACGGCGCGATGACGCGATAGAACTCCTGCGTCTTGAGCGCGGAGACTAGGATGGATACGCCGGCGCGCCGCGCTTCCTCGTCCATGCCGTCGGGCAGCGACTGTCCCTTGGTGACCATCACGCAGGGGATGGGATAGCTGAAATACGTGCGCAGGTTCTCGCGTCGCGCGTCGTCGCTGAGCGAGCGCAGGTAGCTCACCTCGGTCTCGCCGAGCACCTGTACGCGCTGGTGCACGAAACGCCCCGTATACCCGGCGAGCACGAGCCCCGGACCCGAGGCATCGGACGACGGGATTTCGCGCGCCAGCCCCTCCGGGCTGCCCATCACCGTGAGGCGCAGGGCCTCCCCCATGCGTTCAACGAGCCCGCGGACGGTCAGTGCCATCGCGGTCAGTCCCTCGTGCCGGCGCGACGCTGCGGCGTGTGGCGTTCCTTGCTCGCCTGACGCACCAGCTTGCCGAGCGCCGCGTTCAGCGCCGGCCCCCAGTAGCGTGCCGCGGCGGCGGCGACGAGGCGCGTACCGCGCGGCGCGGTGAAGACAATCTCGACGCGGCGCTCCGGACCGTCCTCGTCAAACCGCACGGTGGCGGCCGTGGCGCGCGGAATTCGTTCCGCCGCCTTGAGCACCGCCCGTTCGGCCTTCTTGAGCATGGACTGCGTGAGCGCGATGCCACGGTGCGAAAAAACCATCTCCACGACGCTATCCTCCGGTGTGAATCACCTGCTGAAGATGCAATGCTGTATCGACGGCCGCACGGTCCCAGGTAAAGGACTCGGCAAACTGGCGCCCGCGCCCCCCCAGCTGGGCCACGAGGTCGGGCGATTCGCACAGGCGCTGCATCGCCGCCGCCATGGCTGCGGTGTCGCCGTGCGGCACGAGAAAGCCGGTCTCGCCATGGCGCACCGACTCGCGGATCCCCGGCGAGTTCGACGCCACCACCGGCGTGCCGCAGGCCGAGGCCTCGATGTTGGTGAGCCCCCACCCTTCCTTGGGCGAGGCAAAGGCCGTCGCCCACGCGCGCCGCAACAGCGCCAACTTCTCCGACTCGCTCACGAAGCCAAGAAACCGCACGCGCGCGGTCAGGTCAAGCGACGCCACCAGCTGCTCGAGCGCGGGCCGGAAATCGCCTTCACCGGCGATCTCGAGAACGGCGCGCGGATCGGCAACCTGCGCGAACGCCCGGATAACGAGGTCGACGCCCTTGTACCGCTTGAGCCGCCCGAGGTAGGCAAACACCGGCGTCGACGAGCGCTGGACCGCGTCGGGCGTGTAGTACTCGCACGACGCGCCCGGATAAATGACGCGCACGTGCTCACGCGGCACGCCGCGCGCCACGAGGTCGTCGGCCGTGCTCTCGCTGATCGCCTCGAACGGCGTATGGCGATACACGACCGGAATGGGCCGTTCCGACAGCCAGACCGCCGCCGCGAGCGGCGAGGCCAGCTCCTGGAATGCCGTCCCGCCAAAGAGGTGCGGCACGCACGCCACCACGCGGCGCGCGCCCCACCACGGCGTGTACAGCGGCATCTTGTTGATGTCTTCAATGACCACATCGAACGGCTCGGCGGCGAGATGGCGCCGGTAGTGGCTCCACGCCCGCAGCGCGAACGTCTGCCGCGTGCCGGTCCGGTGCACGTCGATGCCGCCAAGCGTGGCGCGCGGCGGGCAGCCGGGCCAACCGCCGCACAGCATCGTCACCTGATGGCCGAGCGCGGCCAGCCGCTCGAAGATCTCGTGCAGGTGAATCTCCGCGCCGCCGGCCAGCGGATTTTCGCGATCCTGCCAGTTGACCACCAGGAGGCGCACTAGAGCTGTCCCATCCGGCGGGCGAGCGCATCGAGCACGCCATTCACGAAACGCGCACTTGGCGCGCTCCCAAAGCGCTCGGCCAGGCGCACCGCTTCCTGGATGATGACGCGCGGCGGCGTGCTCCCCTGCACCAGTTCGGCGGCGCCGAGACGCAGGACGCAGCGCTCGATGGCGCCGAGGCGCTCGATGCGCCAGTTCGTGGTCACCTCCGTGAGCTCGGCGTCGAGCGCGGTGCCCTGCGCCTGCACGATGCGCAGCAGCGCGTCGGCAAAGCTGCGCTCCTCGGGCGCGACCAGCAGGTCGTCCCAGAGCAGTGCGGCAATGCGGTCGAGCGCCTGCCCGTCGCGCATGTCCCACGCATAGAGGGCCTGCAGGGCGCGGGCACGACCGCGGGTTTCGAGTCGGGCCATCAGGCGTCGTCCTCGTGGCTTTCGCTGGCGTCGAGCACGCCGAACAGGTCGGCCATCTGCATCGCCGCGAGCGCGGCGTCCCATCCCTTGTTGCCGTGATCGCCACCAGCGCGTGCCGTCGCCTGCTCGAGCGTGTCGGTGGTGAGCAGGCCGAAGCCGATGGGCACGCCGTACTCGCCTTGCAGCAGCGACAGCCCGCGCGATGCTTCGCCGGCCACGAAATCAAAATGCGGCGTCTCGCCGCGAATCACGGCGCCCACCACCACGACCGCAGCGTAGCGTTCGCTCATCAGCACGCGCGCGACCGCCGAGGGCAGCTCCCACGCGCCGGGCACCCACACCACGTCGATGTCGTCGGCGCGCGTCCCATGGCGCACGAGGCAGTCGAGCGCCCCGTCCATCAGCGACTGGGTGACCACGTCGTTGAACCGGGCCCCGACCACCACGAAGCGGCGGCCGATGCCGGTGGGCGTCCCTTCGAACTCGGCCATTAGAGCGCCCTCAAGTGGCCGAGCTTGCGCACCTTGGTCTCGAGATAATTCGCGTTCTCGCTCGTCGTCGGCGAAATGACCGGCACGCGCTCACCCAGCCGCAGCCCGTAGCCTTCGAGGCCGACGAGCTTCTTGGGGTTGTTGGTGATGGGCCGGATGGACTCGAGGCCGAGGTCGAGCAGGATCTGCGCGCCGATACCGTAGTTCCGCAGGTCAGGCGCGAAGCCGAGGCGCTCGTTGGCCTCCACCGTGTCCGCACCGCGATCCTGCAGCTCATAGGCTTTGAGCTTGTTGAGCAGGCCAATGCCCCGCCCTTCCTGATCGAGATAGACGATCACGCCGCGCCCCGCCGCGCCAATGAGTCGCATGGCCTCATGCAGCTGCCAGCGGCAATCGCAGCGCAGCGAATGGAACGTGTCGCCGGTGAGGCACTTGGAATGCATGCGCACCAGCACCTCGTCGGCGCCCTCCAGTTGGCCCATCACCAGCGCCACGTGCTCGCGCTCATCGACATCGTTGCGATAGCCGATCACCGTGAACTCGCCGAACTCGGTGGGGAGGCGCGCCTCGGCCACGCGGTGCACCAGGCGCTCGTTGCGCAGTCGGTGGGCCACCACCTGCGCCACTGTGATGAAGGACAACCCGTGCTGGCGGCAGAACGCGTCGAGCTGCGGACGCTTCGCCGTGGACCCGTCGTCGGTCAGGATTTCGCAGATGACGCCCGCCGGCTGCAGTTCCGCCAGGCGCATGAGGTCGACGGCCGTTTCGGTGTGTCCCGTGCGCTCCAGCACGCCGCCCTCGCGGGCGCGCAGCGGATGCACGTGCCCGGGCCGCCGGAAGTCCGAGGGCACGGCCTCGGCCGTCGCGCACTGCCGGATGGTTGCCGCCTGGTCGGCCGCGCTGATGCCCGTGGTGACTCCGTAGCGGCGCACGGCATCGATGGTGACGGTGTACGCCGTCCGGAGCGCGTCGGAATTCTCGTGCCCCATCATCGGCAGGTTGAGCTGCGCCACGCGCGCGGGACTCAGCGCGACACAGATCATCCCCTTGGCCTGCATGAGGAAGTTGACTTTTTCGGGCGTGACAAATTCGGCCGCGAGAATGAGGTCACCCTCGTTCTCGCGGTCCTCGTCATCGGCAACGACTATGAACTTGCCGGCGCGGAGATCGGCTATGGCCTGCTCGACGGTCGCGAATGGCATTTACGCTGATGGCAGATGGGAGACGGCAGATGGCAGATGCGGCGCAGCGAGTTGCTGCACGAACTTGCCCACCAGGTCGGCTTCGATGTTGCAGCGGTCGCCCGCGCGCAGGTCGCCCAGCGCCGTGTGCCGCAGTGTGTACTCGATCAGGGAAATCTGGACGCCCGCGTCCAACCGCTCGTTCACGGTGAGGCTCACGCCATTCACCGCAATGGAGCCGTGGGGAACCATCAGCGGCATCCACTCGGGGGCCAGCGCGAGGTCGATGAGCAGTGCGTCGCCATGCATGGCAACGCGCGTCACCTCGGCCACGCAGTCGACGTGCCCCGCCACAAGATGTCCGCCCAGCCGATCGCCGAGGGCCATCGCGCGCTCGGTGTTCACGCGGCGGCCCTCGTGCCAGCTGCCGAGCGTGGTGCGTTCGAGCGTCGTCACCACAGCGGCTACGGTAAATGTGCCCGCACTGGCCTCGCGTACCGTCAGGCAGACGCCGTCGCACGCGATGCTCTCGCCGTCGGTCATTCCGTCGAACACCGTGCCCACCACGAACTCACGCCCCGCCGCGGTGCTGGCGACCCGGACGATGGTGGCGACGTCGCTGATGATGCCGGTGAACATGGAGAATCAGGGAATAAACAGCGTGGACCGCGTAGAGCGCTCGCGGCGTGGGTCAACCAACGGGAGGAGCCAGCACAGTCATCAGGTCATCGTCGAACTCGCGGCGCTCAACGACCCGCCAGCGCGGCAAGGCCCCGGTGTCCGCGGCCGGCACCGCCGAGAAGGCGCCCAGGGCGCCGGCTCCAAGCAGGACCGGTGCCTGAAAGATAACCAGTCGGTCGACCAGATTGGCCCCCAACAAGGCACCCGCGAGCTCGGCACCTCCCTCCACGAGCAGGTGATGGACACCGCGCGCATGCAGGGCCGCCAGCGCGGCTGGCAGGGTGCGCGCGCAGATGGCGCCAATGCCCTTTCGGTGCAGGGCGGTCATGGCCGGCGCTTCGGGATCGTCGGTGACGAGCACTGTGGGCACCCGCTTGGCCGTCTTTGCCAGTTGGCTGAACGTGGGCAGGCGCGCCTGGCGATCAAAGACGACCCGCAACGGGGCAACCCGCGGCTTGCGCACGCCGCGCACGGTCAGCAGCGGATCGTCCGCCAGGGCCGTGCCAATGCCCACGCCAATGGCGTCCGCGCCGGCGCGCAGGCGGTGCACCTCGCGGCGGGCGGCCTCGCCGGTCAGCCAGCCGCGCTCGCGGTCGGCGGCCGCGATGGCGCCATCAGCCGACATGGCGAGCTTGAGGGTGATCCACGGTCGCGGCGCTCCACCCGCCCAGTGGATGAACGGGGCGTTGAGTTCGCGCGCCGCTGCTTCTTCCAGTCCGACGTCCACGGCGATGCCCGCCGCGCGCAGCCGCGCTGCGCCGTGCGCCATGGCCGGGTTGGGATCAGCCATGGCGGCCACCACGCGCCGCACGCCGGCGGCGATGAGCGCCTCGCTGCACGGCGGCTGCTTTCCGTGCGCATTGCACGGCTCGAGCGTGCAATAGACATCGGCGCCGCGCGCACGGTCGCCCGCCTGCGCCAGCGCCACCGCCTCGGCGTGCGGTTCGCCGTACCGCGCGTGGAAGCCCGCGCCCACGACTTCACCATCACGGACGATGACGGCGCCGACCATCGGGTTCGGCGCCGTCTGCCCCCATCCGCGCTTTGCCAGCGCGAGCGCGCGCCGCATCCAGGCGCGCTCGCGCGTGCTCCACGCGCCGTCAGTGCCCGTCATCAGTAGCCTGTGCGGAGACCCACCGAGAAGTAGCCGCGGCTCGCCGCGGCGGCCTCGGACCCGAACGTGTTGTACGCGGCCGGCAGCGTCCCGCCGCTCACCTGCCCTACTTCGGCCACGAGCTTGCCGATGATGAAGCCGATGCTCACGCCCGCGTACATGTTGGTGCGCGTCATCGTGTTCTTGGCGGTCGCGGTCGTGCTCTGCGTGCCCACTGGGGCCGCCGCATTGACGGTGACTCTCATGTCCACCGAGTTGTCGTACGTGTCCCGCCCGAACCCCGCCTGCAGGCCAAACGCCAGCCAGCTCTTGGATGCGCTCACGCGCCAGCCCTTGGTGCTCAGCGACAGGTTGTTGAGCGCAAACGTGCCCGGCGCCGAGCCGACCGTCGTCGTCACGTTGCTCGAGCCGGCGACCGCGATCGTCGGCAGGCCGCGACTGATGTATGTGAAGCCGACGCCCGGCATCAGGATGGATTCCTTGAGCAGGCCAACGCGCACACCACCGCCGACCTTGGTCGACCCGCCGGGCAGCGTGACCGTCACGTCCCCGCCGTCAGGGGTGGTGGGGATGTACGTGGCAGACAGCAACAGGTCGATGCCACCGACCTTCGTGATGCCGAGCGGGAAGCCGTCGAAGATGCCGATTGCGCCGTCGATGGTGGCCATGGGCACGAACTGCTTGTCTGTCGGGTAGTTGGTGCGCGCCGCACCGCCTGTGGCGAACCCGACGTTCTGCATCTTGGGAAAAGAGCCCTGCACGGCGCTGGCGCGCAGCCCCAGCGCGAAATGCGGAAAGCCGCCGAGCACGCCGCCCTGCCCAATGGTTGCCGCACCGCCGGCCAGCGCCGTGGAGATCTGCGGCGTGAGGAAATTGAAGAGGTCCACGGTCTTCTGGCAGGCATCCTGGGTGTAGCCCGCGGCGCACTGTGCCTGCGCAGGGGCGCTCGACAGCGCCAGCGCCGCACCCGCCATGATCATCGCATGCCGAACCTGCATCGTCACTTGCCTCCGTTGAGGATGACCCGTCCGGATCCCGGAATCACGCGCCCGAGCATCCAGTGATCCACGCCAGCGGCGGACGCGCTGCTGCGCACCGCCTTCGCGCCTTGCTCATCCGTAATGACCACCATCCCCACGCCCATGTTGAAGGCGCGGAACATCTCGTCGCGCGACACGCCACCGGCCTCGCCCAGTACGCGGAACACGTTGGGCACTTCCCACGAGCGGAGATCGACCTCGGCATCAAGCGTCGGCGGCAGCGACCGATCGAGATTTCCCGGAAGGCCGCCTCCTGTAATGTGCGCCATGGCGTGAATTGCGCCACGGACCGGGGCCAGTGCCTTGAGGTACGACCGGTGCACCGCGAGCAGCACGTCGGCCGCCGAGCGGGTATCGCCTGGGAAGAGGTCGTCGGGCGCGAGCGTCAGTCGTTCAGTCACGATGCGGCGCGCCAATGAGTAGCCGTTGGTGTGCAGCCCACTCGACGCGAGCGCCACCAGCACGTCGCCCTGGCGCACGCGGTCGCGCGTGATGACCTCGTCCTCTTCCACCCAGCCGACGATGAAGCCGGCAAGGTCGTAGTCGGGCGGCGTGTACAGCCCGGGCATCTCCGCCGTCTCGCCGCCCACCAGCGAGCAGCCGTTTTCGCGGCACCCCGCCGCGACACCCGCCACCACCTGCTCCACCACCTCGGGAATCAGCCGGCCAAACGCCACGTAGTCGAGAAAGAAGAGTGGCTCGGCGCCCTGCACCAGAATGTCATTGACGCAATGATTCACGAGGCAGTGGCCGATGGTGTCGTGACGGCTTGCCTCGATGGCGAGCTTGATCTTGGTCCCCACGCCATCGGCGCTCGACACCAGCAGCGGCGCCCTGGCGCCCGTGGGCACCCGGAACATGCCGCCGAAGCCGCCGAACGCGCCGCGCGCGCCCGCCGTGAACGTGCTTTCGACCAGCGCCTTGATGCGGTGCTTCGACGACTCCGCAGCGTCGATGTCGACGCCGGCGCCGGCGTAGGTCATGCCCGCATCACTCACGGGGCCATGCCCTGGTCGAACGACACGAGCCGATGGAACTCGGCGACGCGCCGGTCGATGTCTGCACGGGTCACCGACAAGAGCCGCGTGATGGAGAACGCTTCGACGACGAATGAGCCCATGGCCGAGCCGATGATGACCGCGCGGCGCAGGTTGGCCTCGCTGAGGTCATTGGTGCGCGCCAGGTGGCCCATGAAACCGCCGGCGAATGAATCGCCTGCGCCCGTGGGATCGAAGACTGCCTCGAGCGGATAGGCTGGCGCGTAGAAGATGGAGTCCGCAGTGAACATGAACGCGCCGTGTTCGCCCTTCTTGATGAGCACCGTCTTGGGGCCGCGGGCGAGAATCCACCGCGCCGCCTGCACCAGGTTGGCCTGTTCGGTGAGCTGGCGTGCCTCGCCGTCATTGAGCGTGATGAGGTCAACGTGCTTCAGCAGCTCGATGAGGTCGCCGCGCCGCGACTCGATCCAGAAGTTCATGGTGTCGCAGGCGACAAACTTGGGCTTCGCCACCTGCTCGAGGACCTGCAGCTGCAGCCGCGGGTCGATGTTGGCGAGAAAGACGTACTGCGCCGACTTGAACTGCTCGGGGAGCTTGGGCCGGAAGTGCGAGAAGACGCCCAGGCGCGTCTCGAGCGTTTCGGCCGAGTTGAGGTCATGGCGGTAACGCCCACGCCAGCGGAACGACTCGCCCTCCATGTGCTCGACACCCGCCAAATCGATACCGCGCTCGCGCAGCGCCTCGAGGCGCTCCACGGGATAGTCGCTGCCAACGACCCCAACGAGCTGCACCGGGCCCTGGTGGCTCGCCGAGGCCGAGAAGTAGGTGGCCGAACCGCCGAGGACTTCGTCGGCCTTGCCGAACGGAGTTTCGACCGAGTCGAGCGCGACGGAACCGACGACGAGAAGGGACATGTTCTGATGAGTGATTGAAAGGAAGCTGTGGGCGGTCCGCAGTACGCGTTACGCCGTTCGTTCACTGACCACGTGCACTTCTACATCCGCTCGGGAGCGGAAATGCCGAGCAGGCCGAGGCCGTTGGCCAACACCTGCCGGGCGGCCTTGGCCAGCGCGAGCCTCGCACGCAGGATGTGTTCGGGTTCGCCGAGCACGTGATGCTTGTGGTACCACAGGTGCACCAGCCGCGCCGTCTCGAGGAGCCATGCGGCCACGCGATGCGGCTCCAGCGCCTCGGCGGCTCCCGCCACCAGGCGCGGGTAGTCGAGCAGCGCACTCACCAGCTCGCGCTCGGCGTCCTCCACCAGACACTCCCACTGCACGCCGTCCGCCGTGATCGTCGCCGGATCGATTTCCCCCACGCGGAAGATGCCGCTGAGCCGCGCGTGCGCCATCTGGATGTAATAGACCGGATTCTCTTCGGACTGCGACCGCGCGAGGTCGACGTCGAACACCAATTGGCTGTCGCCCTTGCGCATGAGGAAGAAGTAGCGCACCGCATCGCGCCCGACTTCGTCAATGAGGTCGCGCACGGTCACGTAGCTGCCGGCGCGCTTGGAGATCTTCACTTCCTCGCCGCCGCGCATCACAGTGACCATCTGGTGCAGCACGTAGGCGGGATACCCCTGCGGCACGCCGACCTCGAGCGCCTGCAGCCCGGCACGCACGCGCACCACGGTGCCGTGATGGTCCGACCCCTGCACGTTGATGGCGCGCGTAAAGCCGCGCTGCCACTTGGTCACGTGATACGCCACGTCGGGCACGAAGTACGTATAGGTGCCGTCGCGCTTGCGCATCACGCGATCCTTGTCGTCCCCGAAATCGGTGGTGCGCAGCCAGAGCGCACCGTCCTGCTCGAACGTGTGGCCGCCCTTGACCAGCAGGTCGACGGTCTCCTGCACCTTGCCGTCCGTGTAGAGCGACGACTCCAGGTAGTAGACGTCGAATTGCACGCCGAACGCCTTGAGGTCGAGATCCTGCTCCACGCGCAGCGCGGCAACGGCATAGGCGCGCATGGCATCGAAGAGCGTGGCATCGTCGGGGCGCGTGCCGGTGGCGATGGCCACGGCGCCGTCCGTCAGTACGGCGCGCTGGGGCGTCCCGTGGTCAGCGACATACCGGTCGGCGATTTCCGTGATGTAATCGCCGTTGTAGCCGCCGTCGGGGATGGCCGCCTCGACGCCCGCGCGCTGGGCCACGCGCACCCACAGCGACTTGGCGAGGTTCTCAATCTGCACGCCCGCGTCGTTGTAGTAGAACTCCCGCGCGACCGCGTACCCCGCGCCCGAGAGCAGCGCGCTGATGGCATCGCCCAGTGCAGCTTGCCGCCCGTGGCCCACGTGCAGCGGCCCCGTGGGATTGGCCGAGACGAACTCGACGTTCACCAGTGTGCCCTGCCCCACGGTGCTGCGTCCGTAGGCCGCACCAAGGGCGATGATGTCGGCGATGGGACGCGCGAGCGCGCCGGCATCCAAGCGGAAGTTGATGAAGCCCGGGCCGGCAATCTCGGTGGCCGACACGCCGGCCGCGGCGAGGTCGAGCGTGGCCACGAGCGACTCGGCGATGTCGCGCGGCTTCTTGCCGAGCGGCTTGGCGAGCGTCATGGCCAGGTTGGTGGCCCAGTCGCCGTGCGCCGGATCACGCGGGCGCTCGAGCACCGGCGTGATGCCGTCGGGCGCCCCGATGGCAATCGCGGCGCGGACGAGCGCGGCCCGCAGCAGCTCGTCCGGTGTCATTCCGTGCCCTTGGACGGCGGGGGCGCGGCGGACCCTGATGGCTTCGCGTCGGACTTCTGTCCTTCAGCCTTGGGCGCGGCGGACTTGGCGTTGTCGCCCGTGGCGCCTTCTCGCTTCGCGCTCCCGCCCTGTGAGCCCTCGCCCTTCGCGCTCTCGCCTTTGGAGCTCTCGCCCTTGCTGCCCTCGTTCCTGGCCCCTTCGCTCGTGGAGCCCTTTGCGTTGGAGTTGTCCCCCTTGGCGCTCTCTCCTTTGGCGCTGTCGGTCTTGGCCGGCACCGCCGACGACTTCTTGCCGTCCTTGCCGTAGTCCGTGATGTAGAAGCCGGAGCCCTTGAACAGCAGGCCGCCGCCCGCGGACATGCGGCGATCGCCGCGCGCCCCGCAGGTGGGACACGGCAACTCCATCTTGGCGGCGCTGATCTTGAGGACGAAATCCTCGAAGTCGTGGCCGTTGGTGCAGCGATACTCGTACGTGGGCATGGCGGTGCGCGGGGGCTGAGGCGAGATAACCTTGAAATTTACCACGGGCCCAGAGGGAAAAGAAGGCGCGCGGAGAAAGCGGTTGAGGATATGGAATCCGGGTTTCGATCGCGGATGCCTGACCCTCGATCGCGCGTTCAGCCACCAATCCGGGCCTTGAGCCGCACCAGCGCCTGCTCAATGGCCGTCGGCACCAGCGTGTCGGCGATGCGCGCCAGCTCCTCGGCTTCGCGCCAGGCAAACTCCAGGTCGAGCAGCTCACCGGCCAGCAGCTCGCGCTCCGCCTGCTCGTTGAGCGCCATTTCGAGGGCGAGGTACGCCGGTTCGTACTCGGGCGGCGAGTCCCACATCTTCCGCCACGTTGCGAGTTGCCTGAACAGCGTGTCGGCGACGGGCCGGTCTGCGGACACAGTATCCATCCGGCCGAGCAGCGTGACGGCATCCTCGAGGCGCTTCCTCGGTGCGCCCTTCCAGTTCCTGCCGGCAATGACCTGCGGCAGCACGCGTCGCGCCTGCTCCCCGCGCCACACGAGCGAGAACAGCGTCCGCTTGACGCGAATCAACGGTTCGTCGTCCTCGACCGAGAACGTGACGCGCCGCAGCTGGTCGAGCGTGACGCGCACGGGCGCGCCGCCTTCGGGATTCGGCAGCGGCGTGCCGCGGATGCGCTCGTACACGCCGCGTCCCCCGAACAACAGCGCATCGCCCGCCATGCTCGCCAGCACGAGCGCTCCGCCCGCCATGGCCGCGCCCCCGTAGATGGCCGCGGCCATGCCCACCGAACCCACCGTGACGAGCGCGGCGCGCTTGCGCCGCTCGCCAATCGTCCGCCCGAACCGCCACGCCGCCATCTCGGGGCGCAGCGCCGCGCCGACCCGCACGAGTTCGGTGCCCTCGGCGATGCGCGCAAGCCCGATGTTGTCGGTACTCATCCGAAGCCGCGCGCGCTCGAACAGTCGCTCGCACTCGTCCATCGCGTCCCATCGCTCCTCGAGCGGCGACAGGTTCCACCGTTTGCACGAGGGGCAGATCACCCAGAACCGGCCGTTGGCACTGTCGAACGCGAGGCGGCGCCCGACGGGGAACGCCTCAATGACCTCGTTCGTGCCGAGGGCGGCGTGGCAGTAGAGGCAGGTGGAGTACACGGAACGTCAGGATCGGGGTTCCGGATGTCCCCTCACCGGTACCTGCCCCACACCCGCTCCAGCGCATCGCTGATCTCCCCCACGCTCGCCCGCACGCGCACCGCGTCGATGATCAGCGGCATCAGCATCGTCTCCCCTCCGCGCGCCGCCGCCTCGAGCGCGTGCACGCGCGCGGCCACTGCCGCGGCGTCGCGAGCCGACTTCACCGCAGCCAGACGCGTCACTTGCCCCGCCTCGAGCTGCCGGTAGTCGGGCGTGGGAATCACCGGCGGCTCCGCGCCGTCGCCGAACTTGTTGACGCCGACCACCACGGTCTGCCCCGACTCAACACCGAGTTGGTAGGCATACGCGCTCTTGCCGATCTCTTCCTGCAGGAAACCGGCCTCGATGGCCTTGGCCGCGCCGCCGAATGCCTCGACCTTGGCCATCAGATCGACGGCGCGCGCCTCGAGGTCGCTCGTGAGCGACTCGACATAATACGACCCCGCCAACGGGTCGACCGTCTGCGCCACGCCGCTCTCGTAGCCCACAATCTGCTGCGTGCGCAGCGCAAGCGTCGCGGCGGCCGCGGTGGGAAGCGACAGCGCCTCGTCGTAGCCATTGGTGTGCAGCGACTGCGTGCCGCCGAGCGTGGCGGCGAGCGTCTGCACCGCCACGCGCACCACGTTGTTGAGCGGCTGCTGCGCGGTGAGCGTCACCCCGCCGGTCTGCGTGTGGAACCGCAGGCGGCAGCTCGCGTCGTTGGCGCCGAAGCGCTCGCGCATGAGCCGCGCCCACAGGCGCCGCGCGGCGCGGAACTTGGCCACTTCCTCAAAGAGATCGTTGTGGCAGGCAAAGAAGAACGACAGCCGCGGCGCAAACGCGTCGATGGCCAAGCCGGCGTCGAGCGCCGCCTGCACGTACGCCAGCGCGTTGGCGAAGGTGAACGCCACCTCCTGCACCGCCGTCGCGCCGGCCTCGCGCATATGATAGCCCGAGATGGAAATCGCGTTGAACTGCGGCATCTCCGCCGCACAGAAGCGGAACGTCTCGGCGATGAGCGTGAGCGACGGCGCGGGCGGGTACACATAGGTGCCGCGCGCCACGTACTCCTTGAGGATGTCATTCTGGATGGTGCCCGCGAGCGCCGCGCGCGCAACGCCGCGCTCCTCCGCCACCACCAGGTACATCGCCAGCAGCGTCGACGCCGTGGCGTTGATGGTCATCGACGTGCTCACCTGGTCGAGCGGCAGGTCGGCCAGCAGCGCGTGCATGTCCTCCACGGTGTCGATGGCCACGCCCACGCGCCCCACTTCGCCGAGCGCGCGCGGGTTGTCGCTGTCGATGCCCATCTGCGTCGGCAGGTCGAACGCCACCGACAACCCCGTCTGTCCGGCGGCGAGCAGCAGCTTGAACCGCGTGTTCGTCTCGGCCGCCGTGCCGAAGCCCGCGTACTGGCGCATGGTCCACAGGCGGCCGCGGTACATGGTGGGCTGCACGCCGCGCGTGAACGGAAACGCGCCCGGCGCACCCAGTGCGTCGTCGATGCCCGGCGGCAGGTCGCTGGGGCCGTAGACCGCGGCAATCGGGATGCCGCTCGGTGACACGACGTCATGCGCCACTAGCGGTCATCCTCGAGCATCTGCACGGCGATGGCAACGTCCCGGCTGCTGCCGAGGTAGAGCGGCGACCGCTGATGCAAGTCGGTGGGCACCACCTCCATCAGGCGATGCGAGCCATTGGTGGCCGCGCCGCCCGCCTGCTCCACGATGAACGCCAGCGGATTGCACTCGTACAGCAGGCGCAGCTTGCCGGTGGGGCTCTGCGTGTTGGCCGGATAGACGAAGATGCCGCCGCCCAACAGGTTGCGGTGGAAATCGGCGACGAGCGACCCGACGTAGCGGACGTTCATCGCCTCGCGATGGTTGTCGAGGCCGCGGTAGCGGCGCATCAGGGCGCGCACCGGTTCGCTCCAGTGCCGTTCGTATGAATCGTTGACCGACAGGTACTTCCCCGACGCGGGCGTGCGGATGTCGGGGTGCGACAGCAGGAACTCGCCAATGGACGGGTCGAGCGTAAAGCCGTGCGCCCCGTGGCCGGTGGTGTACACCATCATGGTGCTCGATCCATAAATGATGTAGCCAGCCGCCACCTGCGCGAGACCCGGCTGCAGCATGTCTTCCATGGTGCCCTGGCCGGTGCCCGGCGTCACGCGCCGCATCACCGAGAAGATGGTGCCCACCGGGACGTTGACGTCGATGTTCGACGATCCGTCGAGCGGATCGAACAGCAGCACATACTTGCCGCACTTGAATGGCGGCGGGATCTCGATGATCCCCGTTTCCTCTTCCGACGCCATGGCACAGAGGCGGCCGCCGTGGTCCATCGCCTTGGTGATGATCGCGTTGGCAATGACGTCGAGCTTCTGCTGGTGCTCGCCCTGCACGTTCTCCGACCCGGCGCCGCCCAGAATGTCGATGAGCCCGGCACGCCGCACCTTGCTGCTGATCATCTTGGCGGCGACGGCGAGGTCGTACAGGATGCCCGACAGTTCCCCCGTGGCCTCGGGGAACTTGGCTTCCTGTTCAATGATGAACCGGTCGATCGTGACAATCGACGTGTCGGAATGGAAGATCATGGCGGGCGCAGAGTGGGACGGGATACGACAGGGCGCGGCGAACCGTCGCTGAAAGGTCGCCCGCACTCACGGCAGGCGCCAGCGCACACCGGCAGCCCGCATGGTCCAGCCCGCGCCGTCGGTGCTGGCCACGATCGACCCCAACTGGTCGGTGCGCAGCACGGTGGCGCCGTGGTCAACCAGCCGCTGCATCACGCGTGGCGTGGGGTGCCCGTACACGTTGCGCGCTGCCACCGACACCAGCGCGGCACGCGGACGCACCGCGTCGAGAAACGCCTCCGACGACCCGGACGCACTGCCGTGGTGCGACACCTTGAGCAGGTCGGCCCGCAGCAGCGCCGGCGCCCGGTCCACCAGCCAGCGCTCTTCCGCCACGTCGGCGTCACCCGTGAACAGCATCGTGGCGCCGTGATACTCGAGCCGCACCACCACGCAGGCCGCATTGGGGTTCGTCTGCGCGGCCGTCCACGCCGCATCGGGCGCCAGAATGCGCAGCGTCACGCCGTCGACGTCAATCACCTCGCCGGCACGCGCGCGGTGCCACGCCACGCCGCGCGCCCGGGCCGTGGAGAGCGCTCGCAGGTACGTCTCGGTGGCGCTCGTAAAGCCGGGTTCCGTGATGGCGGGCGGGCGCATGGACTCCAGCACGGTGGCAGCGCCGCCCGCGTGGTCGGCGTCGGGATGCGTGACGATGAGCAGCGCGAGTGCGCCGCCGCGGGCGCGAAGGTACGGCACGATGGTCGTGCGGCCGGCGTCGCGTTTGGCATCGCCGCGCCCCGCGTCGAACAGCACCCACCGCCCGCGTGGCGTGCGCACGGCAATCGCATCGCCCTGCCCTACATCGATCATGTGCACTTCGACTTCCACGCCACTCGGCGCCGGCGCAAACGCGGCAACCGCCACCGCGCCCAGCGCCACGAGCACCGGACGAGGCCAGAAATGCTCGACGCATGCCGCCAGCACCGCCACGCAGGCCACGCCGAGCGCCACGGCCGTCACCAGCGTCGGCGCCGCGTGCAGGGTGGCCCACGGCAGCGCGGCCCCCGCCCATGCCACGAGGTCGAAGGCGCGCACCATCGGCACCGATGCCGCCGCGACGAGCGACGCGGCCGCCGGCCACCACGCAAGCGACAGCCCGAGAAAGAGCGTGGGCTGCAGCACGGCAATCACCGGCCCGGCCGCGATGTTCGCCAACGGCGCAATCAGGCTTACCCGCCCGAAGTGCCATGCCACGAGCGGTGCCGTGGCAAACGATGCGACGACGCTGACCACCAGTTCGCCCGCGATCTTCCGCTTCCAACCCTCGAGCGTTCGTGGCAGTGCACGCTCGGCCACCGCGCGTCCCGCAATGAGTGCTGCAAAGCCGCTCACGCTCAGTTGCCAGCCGAGGTCGACGGCCGTCCGCGGCTGGTAAAGCAGCGGGATGCCGCCGCCCCAGGCGAGCGCTGCCCACGGCGACGTGTTGCGCTGCAGCGCGAGTGCCACCACCTGCGCGCCGATCATCACCGCGCTGCGGACGGCGGGCGGCGGCGCGCCAATGAGCAGCACGTACAGCATCACGAGCGACAGTCCCGCCCATCGCGCAGTTGGTGCGGGCAATCGCGCCGCCTGCAGGAGCAGCAGCATGGCCCCCGACACGATGGCCACGTGCAGGCCCGAAATGGAGAGCATGTGCACAATACCCGCCGCGGCGTAGGCGTCGCGGATCTCCGGATCGAGGTCCTTGGTGTCGGCAATGAGCAGGGCGCGCACCAGGCCTGCATCGCTCGCGAAGTACCGGTCGATGGCCGTCCCGGCGCGGTCGCGCCACGGGGCCAGCAGGGCCGGCGGCTCGTACCGCACGCGGCAGCGGAATGGCAGCCGTTCGCGCGCCATGCAGTCGCGGTCGAGGCGCGCCGCGTTGCCGCCCACGCCGACGCCGAGCGCGGCGATGAGAAGCACGCTGCCAATGGATGCACGCCGCAGCGCGAGGCACACCGCCGCCGCAAACGCCACCGCTGCGCCAACGATGGCCGCGTCGGCCACGGCCTCGGAGGAGAGCCCTGCGATCAGGCCGGCGGCGTACGCCGCTGCAGCCCAGGCGATAAGTGGAACGGACGTCGCTCGGGTGGGTGGTGGGCACCCTGCCATGCGGCACGTCGCGATGCGTCATCGAGTCCACGCGCATGACGGCAAAACGCTGCACATGACGCGCGGGCGGGCTACGTCCGTCGCCCGTCTCCCGCTTACGTCTCCTTCATCCCGCCGTCGGCAACGCCTTGCGCTCCCGCACCACTTGCCCCGTAAACGTCGACCCGGTCGTGCCCGTCAGTTCCACATGCAGGTACTGGCCGATGAGCGTTCGGTCGCCAGGCACGAGCACGGTCTTGAAATCGCGCGACCGCGCCTGCATCAGCTCGCCCTTGCGCGCCTCCTTCTCCACCAGCACCTCGGTGCGCTCACCCACGCGACGGAAGTTGCGGTCGCGCGACATGCCGCGCACGGTCTTCATCAGTTCATCGAAGCGCGCGTCCACCACGTCCTCGGGCACCGTCTCGCTGGCTGGAAAGCGCGTGGCCGGCGTCCCCTCACGCGGCGAGAACTTGAACATGAACGCATCGTCAAATCCGATCTCGCGCACCGCACTGAGCGTTTCGGCAAACTCCTCGTCCGTCTCCCCGGGAAAGCCGACGATGATGTCGGTGGTGAGTCCCAGCCCCGGGATGGCGGCGCGCAGGCGCGCCACGCAATCCAGATACTCCGCACGCGAATAGCGGCGCAGCATCCGCTTGAGCGTGCGGCTCGACCCGCTCTGCATGGGCAGGTGCACGTGTTCGCACACGGTCGCCACGTCGGCCATGGCCGCAATGACCCGGTCGCTGAAGTCGTTGGGATGCGGGCTGGTGAATCGCAGGCGCTGCAGCCCCGGCACCGCGCCGACCGCACGCAGCAGGTCGGCAAAGTCGCGCGCGCCGTCGTGATACGAATTCACGGTCTGACCCAACAGCACCACCTCGGTGAGTCCCTGCGCCACCACCGCCGCCGTTTCGCGCACCACGTCCTCAAGCTGCCGGCTGCGCTCGTTGCCGCGCGTGAACGGCACGATGCAATAGGTGCAGCGGTAGTCGCAGCCGCGCTGCACGGGGATCCACGCCTTGACCCCGTCAAAGCGGCTCGCCTGCACGTCTTCGTAGTGCTCCTCGAGATCGAAGTCGGTGGACGTCATGCGCTCGCCTTTGCGTGCGCTCTCGATCAGCGTGGGCAGCGCGCGGTAGCCGTCAGGGCCGATGACCAGCGACACGCGCGAGTCGCTGTCCAGCAGACGCGGCCCGAGCCGCTGCGCCATGCATCCGGTCACGCCGAGCACCGCGTCCTTCTTGAGAAAGCGTCGCAACTCCCCGAGCCGCCCGATGACGCGCGTCTCCGCGTGCTCGCGAATGGCGCAGGTGTTGAGCAGCACGACGTCGGCATCCTCGGGCCCGTCCACCGCCACATAGCCCTCGGCCGCCAGCGTGCCAAGCATGAGCTCGGAGTCGCTGACGTTCATCTGGCAGCCGTAGGTTTCGATGAAGACAGTAGGCATGGGGGACGATTCAGGATTTGGACTCAGCATACCGACGGCAGTTTGCGATCCGGGATCGCGATTGGCGATCCGGGGCGTCACGGCACGGGGACTCCGGCGGATTTTCGGGATTGCGATCCATCATCGACATTCCCGATCGCCATCCTGAGTCCAGGTCTTCAATCGCCTTTCGGCTCCTCGGGCAACTGAATATAGAACGTGCTCCCTTCCTGCTCCTTCGACCGCACCCAGATGCGGCCGCCGTGCGCATCCACCGCAAGTCGGCAGAATGCGAGACCAAGGCCCGAGCTGCGCGTCCGTGGCGCGTTGGGCGATCGCACCTGCTCGAACTTGCGGAAGATCACTTCCTGGAACTCGGCCGGGATGCCCGGACCGTTGTCGGTGACGGTGAACAGGATGCCCTGCGGATCGCGCACCGCCGCCAGGGTCACGTGCACCGTGGTCGCCGAGTGCGAGAGCGCGTTCTGCACCAGGTTGGCGAACACGCGCCGCAGCAGTGCCTTGTCGGCCCGGAACACCGGCGCGTCGTCGGCGGCGGCATACGCCATCGTCGCGCCCTCGGCGGTGAAGCGCGCGGTCCAGTCGATGACGAGTTCCGAGAGGAACGCGGCCGGCGCGATTTGCTCGGGCGAAATGGCAATGCGCGTCTCCTCCACGCGCGCCACCTCGAGCAGGTCCTGAATGAGACCCAGCAGGTCCTCCGCCTTGCCTTCCGCCTCCGACACGGCTTTGTACTGCCGTTCGGCCATCGGGCCGTAGTCACCCTCGCGCAGCATCTCGAGCGTGGCCAGCACGCTCGTGAGCGGCGTCTTGAGGTCGTGCACGATCATGTGCATCAGGTCGTCACGCACCTTGGTGAGCTCACGCAGCTTGCGGTAACTCTGCTCGAGTTCGTCGGTGGTGCTCTTGAGCTTGAGCAGCGAGCGCACGCGCGCGCCGAGCACCAGACGGTTGTGCGGCTTGAGCAGGAAATCGTCGCCGCCCGCCTCGATGGCCTTCACGCGATCGGCGGTGTCGTTGAGCGCGGTCACGAAGATCACGGGCGTGCGCCCCGTCCGCGCGTCCTTCTTCAGGCGGCGGCAGACCTCAAACCCGGTGTCGCGATCATCCACACCCAGCTCGCCCGCCGGCATCGACACGTCGAGGATGCAGAGGTCGGGGCGGTGCTCAAAGCAGGCGGCAAGCGCGCTGGGGCCATCGTGCGCCGACACCGTGCGCACCCCGAGCCCGGCGAGCTGGTCGGCAAGCAGTTCGCAGTTGGCCTCGACGTCGTCAGCGACGAGAACGAGCGGGGGGAGCTCCGCACCGGCCGGCGGCATGCGGCTATGGCCGGACGGTGAGCCCGACGCTGAGCATCGTTCCCTGTTCGCGCAGGGCGCCCGCCTTGCGCTGCGCCCGCTGCAGGCTGGCATCCAGCGACGCCCACCCGCGGGCGAATGTCAGACCGCCGCCAAGGGCAAATGTCTGCTCCGACACGAAGCTCCCGTTGACGCCGAACGGCAAGTCACGCGTCCGCGCGCCGAACCGAAACTGCGTGGCCGTACCCTGGACCTTGGGGCCCGCCACGTCCACGCCGGCTGCAATTTCGGTGGCGTCGTGCACGAGGAGTGCCGCTGTGCCGAGCGGGCCCATCCGCGACCACTGCTCACGGCTGACCCGCACCGAGAGCATCGAGCCCGGGATGCCGTCGAAGTTCACCGATGCCCCCAGACGATTGGGCGCCTTGCCATGCGTCGCCAGCGAGTCGTTGTAGCGCGTCGACATGGCACCGCCGAGGCGCAGCGACGCCGCCAGAATCAGATGCGGCAACGGAAGCGCCACGAGGCCGGCCGACACTGCCGACCCACCATAGGCCAGCGTCGTCACCTGATTGAGCGCACCATACGTGGTGCTGTCGGAAAAGCTCCGGGTCAGATGCATGCGATTGGCGCCCGTGAGCGCGTGGAACGCCGCGCCCACTTGCAGCTTTTCGGACAACTGCCAGGCAAACGCCAGCCGTGCATCGTTGATGGCGCCGCGCACCCGTGTCGCCACGGTCGATCCCACGCGCTGGCCGCTCACCGAGACGCTGTCTTCGTACGCCGCATCCCACGTGCGGTCGAGCAGTGTCGAAAACGAGCCACTAATGAAGCCACGAGCTCCCACGCGCGTCCCCACGAGGATGACGGGAAAGCGGACCGTCGTCGTGTTCACCGTCTGGCCGGCCAGCTTCACCTGCCGGTACTCGGGATCCACCTGGAACGAGAAGATGGACTTGCCCGCCCCAAGCAGCGCGGCGGGGTTCAACGGCGACCCGGCGTCGATTTCAGCCAGCGCGCTGGCTGTCCCGGCGGCGCGCGGACTCAGCTGGCCCGTTGGATACCCGAACCCCTGGATGCTCAGCGCACCCTGCGCGGCGAGCGGTCCCGCCAGCGGCACGGCAGAGAGTGCGGCGACGAGGGTCGCCAGCAGAAGGCGGCGCATCAAGGCACTCCAAAAGTGACGCGTGGGATATAGCTCACACGAAGCCGCGGGCGCACCGCCGCCGCCGCCCGGGCGTTGAAGAACCGCACCTCGGCACCGTGCAGCCCCTCCTCCGTCTGCAGCAGCACAATGGCGCGCTGCGGCGCCTCGGCGGTGCCCGCCTGTGACTTCCAGACGGTCAGCAGCGAGTTGATCTCGAGCGAACGCACGCCGCTGTCCGCCGGCGCCACGCGAATGGAATCGCCAACGAACATGCCCTGCGGAATGAGGATCTGCGACGACCGGTACAGGTCGGTGATGAGACTGGTCGCCGCCACCGCCTGGCCATGGATCGTCACGGAATCGCCCTGGTCGAAGCCGCGCATCGGGATCTGCGTCAGCTGCAGCGTGGCGCGCACGACCGTATTGGAGTCGAGCAGCCACTGCGGAATGTTGAATCGCAGGTACGTCCTGCGCGCAGGGACGCCGCCCGTGGCGAGGGCCTGGTTGCCGATGGCCGGCAACGCGTTGCGCGCCACCACCGCGTAGTCGCGATAGTCGTACGCCAGCAGCGCAGGCTCGAGCGGCGTCTTGGAGTACGGGGCGACGATGATCTGTTTCACCGCCGTATCGGTCGACACGTAGTACCGAATCTCGGACTGCAGCCCCGTCTCGATGGTGTGCAGGCGCAGCGACACCGGCCCACTGCCCACCAGGCGAATCCCCACGCGCAGCCGCGCGCCAGTTTGGATCTTCTGCATCAGCCAGCCGCTGGAGATCGGAAAAATCAGCGAGTCGGTGATTTCGGCGCGCGTCAGCGTGCGGGCCGAGAACAGCCGGTCGGGCCTGAAGAGGGCGAGCACCGCCGCCGTATTGCCGTCGTCGGCGATGGTGTCCACATCATACGCCTCGAACCGCACCGACGCCGGCAGCCGGCTTTGTGTGAGGTTGATGCGCACGCGGAGGATGGCCGTGTCGGCCTGCGTGACTGGTCGCGAGGTGTCGGCCGGCGGCGCGAAGAACGTCACGAGCGAGTCGAACCGGATGACGCCGCGCACGTCGAGCGTGTCGCCGCGCGATGCAAGCGGGATCCCCAGCTCGGTGCCGACGGAGGGATAGCCCACCAGCGTGGTGTCGAACGCGAGCACCGGGGAGAGCACCGTGTCCTTGATGGGCACGGAAAGTCCCGGGCACAGCGAGGGGCACGCACTGCCGGCATCGAGATGCTCGTTGCACGCGCCAAGCGCTGCCGCGGCAGACGCCACGAACAGCACCGACAACGCGCGACGGAGGAGAAGTCTGGTCATTCGTCTCGCAGCGACGAGGTATCAAAGGGGTACGGCAGCAGATCCGCCAGCGGCCACTCGGCCTCGGCGCCGCCACGGGTCACGCTGATCACACGGCATCCGGGCGCCAGCTCCTGCAATACTTGCCGGCACATGCCGCAGGGCGGCGTCGGCGTGCCGGCTTCGGTGGCCACCACGACGTGCGTGAAGTGCCGCAGGCCACGCACGATGGCCGCGCCCATTGCCACACGCTCCGCGCACATGCCCGACGGGTAGGCGGCATTCTCAACATTGCAGCCGGCGACGATCTCGCCGTCCGGCGTAAGCAACGCCGCCCCCACCCGAAAATGCGAATAGGGTGCGTACGCGTGCTCCATGGCCGCCAAGGCAGCGGCGCGCAGCGACTCGAGCGTGGAGGCGTCAGCCATCAGCCGAGCAGGGCGGAAAGAAACGAGGTGCCACGGCCGCGGAATGCGACGCCCAGCCACTCGGCGGCGGTCGCTCCGAGATCGGAGAACGTGGGACGCAATCCAAGCGCCACCGGACGCACCCGCGGACCGAACACGAGCACCGGAACGTTCTCGCGGGCGTGGTCGGTCGACGGGGTGGTCGGGTCGTTGCCGTGATCGGCGGTCACAAACAGCAGGTCGTCCTCTCGCAGGGCGTGTTGGAGATCGGGAAGGGCGGCATCAAACTCGCGCAACGCTCCATAGAACCCCGGAGCATCGTTTCGGTGCCCGAAGGCCTGATCGAAATCTACAAGGTTGGCGAAGCAGAACCCATTGCCCCGGGCCAGCCAATCCGTGAGGCTTGCAATTCCCTCGGCGTTCGACCTCGTGTGGCCGCCCTCCAGGTTCCGGCGGGCAAACAGGTCGTCCACCTTCCCCACTCCCGTGCGCGGGATGCCCGCCGCCGCGAGGGCGTCGAGCAGTGTCTCATCGGGCGATACGACCGAAAAGTCGCGGCGGTTGCTGGTCCGCACCCAGTGCCCGGCCTCGCCGACGAACGGTCGGGCGATGACTCGCGACACGTTGTACGGCGGCACGAGCATCTCGCGGGCCACCTGGCAGGCGGCGTGCAGCTCGGCCAGCGGCACCACGCCCTCGTGCGCCGCCACCTGGAAGACCGAGTCGGCCGACGTGTAGATGATCCACGCCCCAGTGCGCACCTGCTCGGCGCCGTACTCGTCGAGGATTGCCGTGCCGCTGCCCACGACGTTGCCAATGCAGGGGCGCCCCGTGCGGCGCGAAAACTCGTCGAGGACCGCCTGCGGAAAGCCGTGTGGAAAGGTGGGAAACGGCTGCGCGAGATGCACGCCCGCCAGCTCCCAATGGCCGGTGGTGCTGTCCTTGCCCTTGGACGCGGGGGCGAGGACGCCGTGCGCCGCCACAGGATGCGGCTCGACCGCCAGCCCGGCGATGGCCGCCAGGTTGCCGAGGCCGGCCCGCTGCAGGTTGGGCAGGTCATATCCGCCCACGAAGCGGGCGGTATTGGCCAGCGTGTGCGAGCCTTCGTCACCGTACTCATCGGCGTCCGCCGCTTCGCCAATTCCCACGCCATCAAGCACCAGAATGCAGGCGCGGCGGCTCATGCGACCGCCTCGTGATGGCGGCGCGGCAGGCGCTGGCGCAGCCCGGTGAGCAACTCGTACGGCGACATGAAGTCGGCAAACACGGCCAGCTCCTCCACGGTAATCAGTTCGCTGCCATCGCGTCCAAGCAGGGTCACCACATCCCCGACGCGGCACGCCAGGTCCGTCACGTCGATCATCGTCATGTCCATGGTGACCAAGCCCGCGACCGTCGTGCACACGCCGTGGAGCAAGGCTGGCCCGCGGTTTCCCAGAGCGCGGCGGTAGCCGTCGGCGTAGCCGATGCCCAGCGTGGCCACGCGACGCGGGCCAACGGCGCGCCAGGACGCCGAGTAGCTCACCGTGTCCCCGTCCTGCAGGTCGTGCAGTTCGAGGACGCGGACGCGGATATGGGCGACAGGTTCCGGGTGCAAGGCGGCGCCGGGGCCGCTGCCCACCCCGTACAGGAAGACGCCGGGGCGCACGAAGCTCCACGGCGACTCCGCGCGACGCACGATGGCCGCGCTGTTCTGCGCATGCAGCAGTGCGGGCATCACCGGCAGGGCGGCCAGCGCTTCGCGAAAACGGGTCTCCTGCCGCTCCAGCGACCCATCGTTGTGCTCGGCCGAATGGAAGTGCGTGAACGCCCCCTCAGGGGGATGCGCGCGCACCAGATCGGCAACCAGCCCCACCAGGTCCCAGCGCAGGCCGGCGCGGTGCATCCCCGTCTCGATGGACAGGTGCCACGGGCCGCCACCGCCCTGCACCCACGCGGCTATGGCCGCCGGATCGCCAAGAGTCGGCACGGCACGCACCGCGCGGGCCGCGGCAAACTCCTCGGGCAACAGTGGCGAAAAGACGTAGATTCGGCGCCCGATGCCGGCCGCGCGCAACTCCTCGACCTCGCGCACGGTGGCGACGCCGAACGCGAGTGGGTCGAGCCGCTCGAGCGCCCGCGCGCACGCCACCGCGCCCAGGCCATAGGCATCGGCCTTGACCATCGGCACCAGCGGCACGCCGGCGTGCCGTTGCAGCGCGGCCCCGTTGCGCACCAACGCGCCGAGGTCCACGTCGACCCAGGCGCGCGTTGTTTCCTGTGCTGTAGATTGCGTCGTCATTGCAGCCTGTAAAGTTAGCGGCCGTGAGGGGGGCGATGCAAGAAAAGAAGACACTCGACGACGCGCTGGCCATCATGCGCGACCTGCGGACACGCGACGCCTGGGACAAGGCGCAGACGCACCATTCCCTGCGCCCCTACCTCAACGAGGAAATGCACGAGCTCGACGACGCGCTCTTGGCCGGCGATGACGCGGCCACGTGCAGCGAGCTCGGCGATGTGCTGCTGCAGGTGCTCTTCCATGCCCTCATCGCCGAGGAGCGCGGCGCGTTCGATATCCGCGACGTCTCGGGGTCGCTGGTAGCAAAGATGGTGAAGCGGCATCCGTGGCTGTATCCAGAGGGCCGACGGCCGACGGCAGACGGCAGCGTGCTCGCGGATGATTCCAAGCGCGAGCCGTGGGAGCAGATGAAGTCCAAGACGCGCACGTCGCTTGCAGAAGGACTACCGCAGGGGCTGCCGAGCCTGCACCGCGCGCACCGACTGCAGGAACGTGCGGCCGGCGTGGGCTTCGACTGGCCCGACGCGGAGGGGCCGTCACAGAAGGTCACCGAGGAACTGGCCGAGGTGGCCGAGCTCATTGCGCGCGATGGGCACGTCTTCGCCACCCACGGCGTCCCGAGTGGCGACCCGCGGCATGCCGCGCTCGAGGGTGAGCTGGGCGACCTGCTGTTTGCCGTGGTCAACCTGTGCCGCAAATGCGGGGTGCATCCCGCGCTCGCCCTCGACGCGGCCAACGGCAAGTTCCAACGGCGGTTCGAGGCCATCGAACGGCTCGCCGTGCAGCGCGGCGTGGACGTGCGCACGGCGGGGCTGCCCGTACTCGACGCGATGTGGGACGAGGTGAAGCAGGCAGAGTAGACGCGCGCTGGGCGCCTCGCCCGTCAGGCGAGGTCAGCCCGCGCCCGCCCAGGTATCTTCACTGGGAGATAGATCCAAAACGTACTCCCCGCGCCGTCGGCGCTCTGCACGCGAATGGCGCCCTGGGCCTGCCGCACGAATGCAAAGGCGGTGGCGAGGCCGAGGCCCGTGCCCTTGCCCGGGGCCTTGGTGGTGAAGTACGGATCGAAGATCCGGGCGATCGTCTCCGGCGTCATCCCGGAGCCGCTATCGGTCATCCGCACCCGCACATACCGACCCGCCGACAGGCCGGCCGCACCGAGTTCACGTTCCGACGTCGACAGCGCACAGTCGATGGCAAGCGTGCCACCGTGCGGCATCGCGTCGCGCGCATTCGCCGCGAGGTTGAGCATCACCTGGTCGAACTGCACCGCGTCGGCCAGCACCGCGCAGGGCGACGCGCGCAGCGCCTCCGCCACCGAGCACGCCACTGGCCGTTCGCGGCCAACCAGCCGCTCGATCATCGGCACAAGGTCGAGCACACGGCGCGCCGGATCGAACTCCACTGACTGAGACGCCGCAGGCCGCGCAAATGCCAGCAGCTGCTGCGTGAGCTCCTTGCCGCGCTGGACCGCCGCGCCGACGTCCGCGCGCGCCTCGGCGCGTTCGGCGGGCGCCGCCAGGTCGTCCGACACAGACTCCGACGCCGCCAGCACCGACGTGAGGATATTGTTGAAGTCGTGTGCCACGCTGCTCGCCATGCGGCCCATCGACTCCATCCGCTGCGACTGCGCGGCGCCACGCTCGTACGTCACGCGCTCACGCAGCGCGGCCTCCCGCTCAAGGGAGAACGCCGCCGTCGTGGAGAGGAAGCCGGCCGCAATGGTGACGATCATCTGCAGGATGGTGTACCAGAGCGGCTGGTCACCGGTGGTCAGCGAGATCAATGCCAGGGCGAGGAACACGCGCAGCAGCATCAGCGCGTGGAACGCGGCGAGGCTGCGCCGACCGGGCGATGGCGCGGCTCGCACGGCGGCAATCAGCCCCCATCCCCACGCGGCGACGAAGACGAGCCGAATGGTGGAGATGGCCAGCGGGCGATCGAGCAGGACCATCACGAGCAGGAAGACCGCGACAGCCAGCGCCACGGGGCGCAACCAGCGGGGTGCACGATCCGGGGTGATCACCGCAGAGGTGGCCGAGATCATCCACGCCGAGGCGATCACCGACAGCACCGCGGTTGCCGCCGTCAGCCCGGTCAGCACGGCATCCCTGGCCGGCATTGCGCCCCGGTAGACCTCCAGCCAGAACACGGTGACCAGCGAATACACGCCCAGGGCGAGCCACGCGAAGGCAAACGCCCGCATCGCGTCGCGGCGATAATGCAGCCACAGCCCGACGAATGCCGAACCGTAGGCCAGGGCGATAACCGCCACCAGCAACTGCGCGAAAACCGCCGGGCTGGGCGCGATCATCCCTGCGCCAGCGGGAAGTAAAGCACAAACGTGCTGCCGACTCCCACGGCGCTGTCGAGGGTGACGAAACCGCCCGCCGTTCGCACAAAGGTGAAGACCGATGCCAGGCCGAGTCCGGTACCCCGTCCGTCGGGCTTGGTGGTGAAGTACGGCTCGAAGATCCGATCGCGAATGTCGGCGGCGATGCCCGAGCCGGTATCGCTGACCGTGACGACGAAGTAGTCGCCAGGCGGAACGCCGGCGGGCAGCTGGTCGCGTCGTCCAGCGGGCAGCATCTCCGATCCGACCGTGATCACGCCGTCGGTCCGGGTCGCGTCGCGCGCATTGGCCACCAGGTTGAGCAACACCTGGTCGAACTGCACGGGATCGGCGCGCAGCATCGCGGGCGGTGCACCGGCGGCCGGATGGATCATGCCGACCAGCCGGACGTCGTTGCCCGCGACGCGTTGCGCCATCGGGAGCAGCGCCGCGAGGCGCGCGCTGGCGTCGAACAGCTCGGCCGTCGCCACCTGCGGCCGCGCAAACGACAGCAACTGGCGCGTCAGTTCGTTGCCGCGTGCCACCGCAACGTCGACCTCGCGGGCCGCCGCGTCGCGCTCCGCGGGCGACGTCCCCTCCAGCGCGTCCGATCCACCGGTCGCGAGAATGGCGGTCAGGATGTTGTTGAAATCGTGCGCCACGCTGCGCGCCATGCGTCCCATGGACTCCAGGCGCTGCGACTCGGCGACGATGCGGTCGAGCGCCGCGCGCTCGCGCAGGCTGGCCTCCCGCTCGACGGCGAAGACGGCGACCGTCACAAAGAACCCCGACCCGATGGACACGATGACCTGCAACACCGAATACCAGGTGGGTTGCGTACCCGCCTGCCATTGCACGGCGAGCAGCCCGAAGGCCGGGCGCATGACGAGCAGGCCGAGCGCGGCGAACATGCTGAGCCGCCCGGGGGACGGTGCGGCACGCCACGCCGACACCATGCCGTGCACCAGCGCCGCCATCACCACCAACCGCATGATCGAGGCGTATTCGCCCCCCTTCACCGCGATGGCGAGCAGGATGACCACCGCGACGATGGCGGCGATCAACAGGCCACGACGCGACCGTGTGGGGGCGACCACCGAGTACACGGCATGCAGAATCGCCACCGCGGTGGCGGTGCCAAGGACGATCTCGGCGCAGACGAGTGCCAGGTCGAGCGCGGGCGACAGTCGCTCGAGGTCGGGATGCACCACGACGTACATGATGCTCCACGCCGAGTACAGCCCGAGCCCGATCCACGCGACGGCAAACGCCCGCATTGCACGGCGCCGGTACTGCAGCCACAACCCCAGAAACGCCGATCCGTAGGTCAGCGTGATCGCTGCAAGCAGCGACTGCGCGAAGATCAGCGAACCCGAACTGGTCATGCGCCCCGGGCAGCGGCGATCATGCGGCTACTTGAGCCGGCTCTGCGCTTCGCTGATCACGTCCTTATACGTGTTCAGCAAGCGGTCCCACGGCATGAAGTTCTCGTCTTCCTTTACGGACACCCCCGCCGACTTGTTCCGTTCGCTCACTATCTTCACCGAGTAGCGCAGGGGCGAGTCGTTGGAGCGCTTGACGATGATCCGCGTGCGAATCACGACTTCGTTGTTGTCGCCCCACGACTTGATCTGCCACGCGGTGCGCAGGTAGCCCGTCTGGCTGTCGGAGTTTTCGAGCACGTCGAAGTAGGTGAGCACGATGGACGAGAGGAGCTTCCACGCCTGCTCCTCCTTGAACTTCGCGCCAGGCTCCACGGTGACGTTGACGTTGGCCTGGTCGCTCGCCACTGACGCGGCAAACGAGTCGTCCTGCTTGAGCGTGACGTTGTCCTCCAGCGGCGGCACCGGGGCGTTGGCCTGCGCGCAGTACTCGCGGTCGTAGGTCAGGAACCCCGACTGCTCCACCTTGACCTTCACGCAGCCGCCGTCCGGCACCTGCACCGCGAATGACCCGACGCCTGCCTGCTTGTTGTTGACGAAAATCCGCGCCCCCGACGGCGCCGAGACGTTCACGACGCGCCCCTTCAGCACGAAGCGGTCGGCCGGCAGCGGTTCCGACTGGCCGTCCTTGTTGCAGTACTCGTGCGTCTCCGCAATCCAGCCCGCCTTGCGCGCCGTGAGCTTGGCGCACGTGCCGCGCTTGATGATGAAGTCCGCGTCACCGTCGCCTACCTTGGCGTCGGCGCTCACCAGTTCGACGCCCTCGGGGAACGTCGTGACGGAGACCTTGCGATCGAGCAGTTCGATGCGGTCCTGGATGGGCGGCATGTCGCCCCCCTTCTCCCAGCGGTAGACGCGCTTGATGGTGGCGAACCCGCTCTTCGTCACCTCGATCGTCGTCGTCTGTCCGGCCTCGACGTCCACTTCGAGGGCCCGTGTGCCCTTGGGCTCGCCATTCACCAGGATCCGCGCGTCGTACGGCAGCGCCGTGAGCTGCACCACCCGCTTGGTGAGCGCAATCGTGAACGTCTTGTCCTTGTATTCCGCGTCCTTCGGGAAGCTGCGCTTCACGTCGCGGAAGCCGTCCTGTCGCACGACAATGGTGTTGGGATCGTCCTTGTCGAGCTTCATCTTGGCGTTCCCCGTGCCGATCGCCACCAGCGAGTTGTCCTGCACCTTCAGGCGGTAGATGGTCGCGGTGGCCGGGTCGGCGACGAGTGTGATCGTCGTCGAGAAGAACTGCGCCTGCGCCGGTGCGGCAAGCGACAGGGCGAAGGCGGCACCGGCAATCACGTAGCGCATGAGGGCATCCGGGAAGAAGTCGTGACGTCGCACCGCCGGCCCCACCTGCGGGGAGCGCCGAGTGACGCGAACGTGCCTAACCTAGGAACGGGACGGAATCGTAGCAAGCAACCTCAGGGACGCGGCCCCTGCTCCGAGCGCATCCGCATCAGCCCTTCCTGCGCCACCGACGCCACCAGTTCCCCGGTGCGCGCGAAGATCGCGCCGCGGGTGAAGCCACGGGCCCCCGCGGCCACCGGGCTGTCCATGTCGTACAGCAGCCAGTCGTCGGCGCGGAACGGGCGGTGCAGCCACAGCGAGTGGTCGAGCGACGCCATCTGCATGCGCGGATCGCGCATGGCCACGCCGTGCGGATGCAGCGCCGTGGGCAGCAGGCCGTAGTCGCTGGCGTACGCCAGCACCGCCTGATGGATGATGCGCTCGTCGGGCAGCGGCGCCAGCACGCGGAACCAGACGCGTCGCACAGGGTCACGCACCTCGGGGTGGAACGGATCCATGGGCGCGACGGGCCGAAAGTCGAACGGACGGTCCTGCGTGAGGACGGCGCGCACCGACTCGGGAATGCGGTGCGCCATCTCACGGATGAGGTCGAGCTCGGGCGCCAAGGACTCGGGGGGCGGCACCTCGGGCATCGCCGACTGGTGCTCGAGCCCGGACGCACTGACGTGGAACGAGGCGGAGAGGTGAAAGATGGCCTCGCCGTGCTGGATGGCCGTCACGCGCCGGCTCGTGAACGACCCGCCGTCCCGCGGCCGGTCCACGAAGAAGATAATGGGCGCCTTGAGGTCGCCAGCCCGCAGAAAATAACCGTGCACCGAGTGTGCATCGCGCCCGGCTTCGACGGTGCGCTGCGCGGCAACCAGTGCCTGTGCGAACACCTGACCGCCGAACACGCGTCCGGTGCCGATGTCGCGGTTGCGCCCGCGGTAGATGTTGACCTCGAGCGGCTCGAGGTCGAGCAGGTCGAGCAGGTCGGCGACGGGAGTCGTCATACGCGGTGCTCAGCTGATGGCGTGCCGCGGACCGCGTGCTGAGCGCGGCTGCGGTACGCTGTACGCCAGACGCCGTACTCCGTCGGCTCACTCACCGTACGGAATCCAGATGTTCTTCACCTGCACTGCCCCGCGCAGGTACTCGCGCCCTTCGCCGTGCGACGCATCCATCCAGTCGCGCGCGTCCGCCGTGCACCACGTGCGCTTCATGTTCGACGCCGACGCCATCTCGACGGTCTTCACCCCACGCGCGGTTCCGCAGTACCAGACGGCATCCACGTCGTCGTGCTCCGCCATCACCTTGGCCAGCGCATCGCGCTCACCCGTGATGATGTTCACCACTCCACCCGGCAGGTCCGAGGTCTCGAACACCTGGTACAAGTCGGTGGCGGCCAGCGGGTGCGGCTCGCTCGGCACCGCCACCACGGTGTTGCCGGTGGCAATCAGCGGCGCCACCAGCGAGACGAGGCCAAGCAGCGGCGCGGCAAACGACGCCGCGACCCCCACCACCCCGATGGGCTCGTGCATCGCCAGCGCGACGCCACGGATGGGTACGCTGTGCACCGCGCCATCCCACTTGTCGGCCCACGCGGCGTAGGTGAAGAGCCGGCGCACCGTGGCATCGACCTCGCGCCGGGCATCGGCGGCCGTGGCACCGGTCATCGCGCCGAGGCGCGCGGCAAATTCGGCGTGGCGCGCGTCGAGGTTCTCGCCGATGTAATAGAGGATCTGCGCGCGCAGGTGCCCGGTGGCGCCCGCCCAGCCCTTCGCGGCCGCATGCGCCGCCTCCACCGCATTGCGAATGTCCTTGCGACTACCCTCGGCCACTTCGCCAAGCGTGCGCCCCTTGGGCGACGTGATCACGCGCGAGTACCCGCTGTCGGGGCGCGCCTGCTTGCCCGCGATGTAGAGCTTGGCGGTGCGGTCGACGCCAGCGCCGGCTGGCGCTGGCGAGATGAGGGACGGGGGACGAGCGACGAGCGACCGCGCGGTCACCGGCTCCCGTCTCCCATCTCCTGTCTCCCGTCGCTTCAGATACTCCCACATTCCTTCGCGCCCACCTTCCCGGCCGAACCCGCTCTCGCGATACCCGCCGAACCCCGCGGCCGCGTCAAACAGGTTGGATGCGTTCACCCACACCACGCCGGCCTTGATCTTGGGCGCGATGTCGAGCGCGAGGTTGATGTTCTCGGTCCACACCGACGCGGCCAGGCCGTACGGCGTGTTGTTGGCCAGCGCCACCGATTCCTCGGGCGTGCGGAACGTCATCGACACCAGCACCGGGCCGAAGATCTCCACCTGCGCGATGGTGCTCGACGGATACACATCGGTGCAGAGCGTTGGCGGATAGAACGAGCCCGTCGCCGGCACCTGCCACGAGGGCTGCCACACGCTCGCACCCTCGGCGCGCCCCTGCTCCACCAGCGCGCTGATACGCTGCAGCTGCACGGGTGCGACCACCGCGCCCATGTCCACCGTCTTGTCGAGCGGCGGGCCCACACGCAGCGTCTCCATGCGCGCCTTCAATTTCGCGTGCAGCCGGTCGGCCACGCCCTCCTGCACGAGCAGGCGCGACCCGGCACAGCAGACCTGCCCCTGATTGAACCAGATGGCGTCCACGACACCCTCGACCACGCCATCGAGGTCGGCATCCTCGAACACGATAAACGGGCTCTTGCCGCCGAGCTCCAGCGACAGCTTCTTGCCGCTTCCCGCCGTCGCCTGGCGGATGATCTTGCCCACCTCGGTGGACCCCGTGAACGCGATCTTGTCGACCTTCGGATGGTTCACCAGCGCCGCGCCTGTGTCCCCGTCGCCGGTCACGACGTTCAGCACGCCCGCGGGCAGCCCGGCCTGATGCGCGAACTCGGCGAAGAGCAGCGCAGTGAGCGGCGTAAACTCGGCCGGCTTGAGCACCACCGTGTTTCCCGCCGCGAGCGCGGGCGCCACCTTCCACGACAGCATGAGCAGCGGAAAATTCCACGGAATGATCTGGCCAATCACGCCCACGGGGCCGTAGCCCGCAAACTCGGTGTCGGCCAACTGCGCCCACCCGGCGTGGTGGTAGAAGTGCCGCGCCACGAGCGGCACGTCCACGTCGCGCGTCTCGCGAATCGGCTTGCCGTTGTCGAGCGTCTCGAGCACGGCGAACAGGCGCGCGTGCCGCTGCACCATGCGCGCCAGCGCGTACAGGTGCCGGGCGCGCGCGTGCGGCGGGAGCTTGCTCCACGCCGGGTACGCCTTGCGGGCCGCAGCCACGGCGGCATCAACGTCCCGGGCCGTACCGTGCGTCACCCCCGCCAGCCGAGCGCCAGTGGAGGGATCGCACGTGTCGAAGCCCTTGCCTGCCTTCGTCCACGCGCCACCGATGAAGTGCCCGAACCGGGCGTCGTGCGCCGCGAGCCAGGCGCGCACCGGCGCGTCGCCCTCGGGCGCGGGACCGTACTCCATCGTCTCATACAGCTCGGCAACGGTGGCCATGGGGATCAGGGCATCGGGTGGTGGTGTGCCGCGGCGTAGCGCCCGGTCACGAACATCTCGAGCTGGCGCTCGATGTCGGTGAGCAGGCTGCTCGCGCCAAAGCGGAACAGGTGCGGCTCGAGCCACTCGCGGCCGAGCTCTTCCTTCATGAGCATCAGGAACTCGAGCGACTGCTTGGCCGTGCGGATGCCGCCCGCGGGCTTGTAGCCCACGCAGAATCCGGTACGCGCGTGGTACTCGCGAATCTGCCGCACCATCGCCAGCGACACGGGGAGCGTGGCGTTCACGCTCTCCTTGCCCGTGGACGTCTTGATGAAGTCGGCGCCGGCCTGCATCGCCACCCAGCTGGCGCGCGCCACGTTGGTGAGCGTCGCCAGCTCGCCCGTGGCGAGAATCACCTTGAGGTGCGCCTCGCCGCACGCCGCGCGGAACGCCGTCACCTCGTCGTACAACTTCTCCCACTGGCCGGTGAGCACGTGGCCGCGGGTAATCACCACGTCGATCTCGCGCGCCCCGGCCTGCACGGACGCGCCAATTTCCTGCACGCGCAGCGCAAAGGGTGAAAGCCCCGCGGGGAAACCCGTCGACACGGCCGCCACGGGAATGCCGCTCCCCGCAAGCGCCGCCACCGCCGTGGGCACCATCTCGTGGTAGACGCAGACGGCACCCACCGTGGGATGCAGGTGCGCGACGCCAAGTGACGCCACCAGGTCGGGGCGCAGCGGATTGCGCGCCTTGGCGCACAGCCGTCTGACGTTGCCCGGTGTGTCGTCGCCGCTCAGTGTGGTGAGGTCGATGAGCGTCAGGGCGCGGAGCAGCCATGCGGCCTGCCATTCCTTCTTGACCGTGCGCCGCGTGCCAATGGTCGCCGCGCGCCGCTCGGCCGCGCTGCGGTTCACGCGGATGGCACGCACCCGCTCGAGGTCGAGCGGCTCTCCCGGATTGCGGGGCAGCAGGGTCACTGGGGCGCCCTCATGGGCGCAGACGGTGCATCATGCGCGGAAATGCGATGCATTCGCGAATGTGCGAGATGCCGCAGATCCAGGCGACGGTGCGCTCGAGTCCGAGCCCGAAGCCCGAGTGCACGAACGTGCCGTACTTGCGCAGGTCGAGGTACCAGCCGTACGCGTCCATCGGCAGTCCTTCGTGCGTGAGACGCGCCAGCAGCTTGTCGTGATCGTCCTCGCGCTGCGACCCGCCGATCATCTCGCCGTACCCCTCGTGCGCCAGCAGGTCGGCGCAGAGCACGGTGCGCGGATCGTCCGGGTTCTCCTTCATGTAGAAGGCCTTGGCCTCCTTGGGATAGTTGCACACGAAGACCGGACGGTCATAGTCGGCCACGAGCAGCGCCTCGTCCTCGGCGCCCAGATCGTCGCCCCACGCGATGGCGCTCCCCTTCTTCTGGAGAATTTCCACGGCTTCCGTGTACGGGATGCGCGGGAAGGGCGCCTGCACCGTCTCGAGCTTCGTCACATCGCGCTCGAGTTCCCTGAGCTCGGCGGCGCGCCGCGTCAGGCAGCGCTGCACGAGGTAGCAGACGAACTCCTCTTGCAGGTCCTGGTTCATCGCCTGGTCGTAAAACGCCATCTCCGGCTCGATCATCCAGAACTCGGTGAGGTGGCGGCGCGTCTTGCTTTTTTCGGCGCGGAACGTGGGGCCGAAGGTGTAGATGCGCCCAAAGGCCGCGGCCGCCGCCTCGCCATACAGCTGGCCCGTCTGCGCCAGCAACGCGTTGCCTTCCTCAAAATACTCGGTCGAGAACATACCCGACCGTTCGCCCTGCGCCGCCGTCAGGATGGGCGTGTCGACGTGCAGGAACCCGCGCTCGTAGAAGAAGTCGTGGATGGCCTGTTCCACCTCGTGCCGAACGCGCGCAATCGCCGCCTGCCTGGGCGAGCGCAGCCAGAGGTGCCGGTTGTCGAGCAGGAAGTCGATGCCGTGCTCCTTGGGCTGGATGGGATAATCCAGCGCGCTGGCCCCGATGATCGCGAACGACGCCACGCCAAGCTCGTATCCGCCAGGGGCGCGGTCGTCCGCGCGCACCTCGCCAGTGACGGCCACGCTGGTCTCGAGCGTGAGCTCGGCAAAACGCGCCCAATCGGCCTCGGGCATCTGCTTCTTCACCAGCACGCACTGCAGCGCCGGCGATCCGTCGCGCAGCACGATGAAGGCCACCTTGCCGCTCGAACGCAGGTGGGTCACCCACCCGCGCACGGTGACGGTCTGGCCGGCGAACTGCGACAGCTGGTCGATGCGGGCAAACGTCTGGCTCACGAGATCACTTCCCCTGATAGCTGATGCGATAGACGGTGCCGCTCAGGTCGTCGGTGATGAACACCGATCCGTCGGGCCCCTGGGCGATGCCCGTCGGCCGATGATTCCGCACCGTGGCCGGCGCCGGATCGGCCTTCGGGTTCCCCTTGAAGAACTCGGTCACGAATCCATCGGCAAACGTCGTCGGCGCGCCGGTCACCTTGCCGTCCTTCATCGGCAGGAACGACACGCGGAACCCGTCCTGTACCATCGGCGCGCGGTTCCACGATCCGTGGAAGACGACAAACGCACCGCTGCGATACGCGGCCGGAAACTGCGTGCCCGTGTAGAACAGCAGCGCGTTGGGCGCCCAGTGCGCCGGGAACGCGTACACCGGCGCCTTCTTGGCCGCGCAACGCCCCACCTGCTTGCCATCGCCCCCATACTCAGGAGCCAGCACGAGCCTCTTCTCCTCAGAGGAGTAGTAGCAGTAGGGCCAGCCGAAGTCGTCACCGTCAGCAATCTGCAGCAGTTCCTCGCCGGGATTCTCGGCGTTGTACGCGTCGGTGAACGTCCAGTTCATCGACAACTGGTCGCGGCCGTGCATCATGGTCCACAGCTCGTTGGCCGGCCCGTTCCACGCGAGGCCCACCGAGTTGCGGAGTCCCGTTGCAAATCGCCGACCGTCAGACGCCTGCTGCCGCGGCTTGTTGGCGTCGAACATCCAGATGCCGCCGCGTGACTGCAGCTCGACGCACGGATCGATGCCCTTGGACTTCGCCTGCCGGTCGTGCTCCTGGCACGAATTGGTGGCCGACCCGATGTTCAGGTACAGCACCGCGCCGCGCACCACGAAGTTGTAGGCATTGTGTCCGCCCACCGGCAGGCCGGCAATTATGGTGTCGACAGCGCCGGCGACCGTGTCGCCCGTGGCGTACTTGAAGCGCACCACGTTGTTGCGATCGGTGGCCCACAAGTACCCGGGGCCCACGGCGATGCCCGTGCCACCCGACCCGCCCAGCCTGCGCACCATCTCGGCGCGCCCGTCGCGGTTGCTGTCGCGCAGGAGTATCACGCCGCCGCCCGCGCCGCTGCCGGTGCCGCTCTCCGCCCCGCCCTGTGACGGATTGGCGTTCACCAACACGTCACCGTTGGGCATGACCACCACGTGACGTGGCACCCCGAGGCGCTCGGCAAATACCTGCGCGCAGAACCCGGCGGGGACCACCAGTCCGCCATCGCAAGTGGGCTTGGCCCGTTGGGCCGGCAGGATCGCCGGCAGGGCCAACGACGTCAGCACGACGGCTATGGGAAGTCGGATCATCGGAGAAATATAGTATGTCCCACCGGCCGAGCGCCGAGCCGGTGGCGGTCTGGTTACGCCTCGGCGAGCGTGCGCCGCACCGCGTTCAGCAGCTCGACAGGCCTGAAGGGCTTGGCCAGAAACGCGGTGTCGGCCAGGGACACCGGCGAACCCTGCCCCGCATGCTGGGGATAGCCCGACATGAACAGGACGCGCAAGCTCGGCCGTTCACTCAACAGGGTAGAGGCCAGTTCAAGCCCGCCCATGTTCGGCATCACCACGTCCGAGACGAGCAGGTCGATGGTGCCGTCGTGCGCGTGCCATGCCTCGAGCGCGGCCGCCCCGTCTTCGGCAACGATCACCCGATAGCCCGCGCCGACGAGGATCCGTGCGACGACGCGCCGCAGGCCCTGCTCATCCTCCGCGAGCAGGATGGTGCGCGCCGGCGCAGGGTCGGTGTCGGCGACGGCGCTCGGCGCGGGCGCGTCGTCGGCCGCGTGCTGCGCGAGCGGCAGGTACACGTCGAACGTCGTCCCCTTTCCGAGCACCGAGGACAGGCGCACGGTGCCGCCAAGCCCCGTCACGATGCCATAGACCGTCGACAGGCCGAGTCCCGTCCCTTGCCCGACCGGCTTCGTCGTGAAGAACGGGTCGAAGATCATGTGCTGGATGGCGGGGTCGATGCCAGTGCCCGTGTCGGAAACCGACAGCACCGCAAAGTGGCCGGGCGCCAGCTCCTCGCCGGAGAGCGCGAGTCCCGACGGCGCGTCGCCGGTGCTCAGGTTGATGCGCAGCGTCCCGCCACGCGGCATCGCATCGCGGGCATTCACGGCGAGGTTCATCACGACCTGCGTCAACTGCCCGTGATCGGCGAACAGCGGCACCTTGGTGCCCGGCAGGGCCGTTTCGACGCGAATGTGCTCGCCCACGAGGCGCCGCAACATCGTCCCCATGCCGCCCACGAGGTCGCAGGCGTCGAAGTGGCGCAGCTGCACCACCTGCCGCCGGCTGAACGCGAGCAGCTGCCCCGTCATCACCGACGCGCGCTCGCCGGCCGCGAGCACCTCGTCGAGGTCGACGCGGATCGACTCCGGGACTCCGGGAGCGTCGGCCCCGCTGCGGGCCATCTGGCCAGCGCCGATGATGACCGTCAGCAGGTTGTTGAAGTCGTGTGCGATGCCGCCCGCCAGCGAGCCCACGGCCTGCATCTTCTGCGCATGGAGGAATCGTTCCTCGAGTTCCTTGCGCTCGGTGATGTCGGAGATCGTGCCCACAATGCGCCGGACGACGCCCGTCGCGTCGGCCTGCGACAGCCAGGTGGCGCCCAGCCACCGCGTGACGCCATCGTGCCCGAGCGAACGGAACTCGAGCGTGCCTGAGGACGGCACGCGGGACCCGCGCTCGAACTGCGCGCGCACGTGGGCCGCGTCCGCGTCGTCGAGAAAGGTCATCATCTCGGCGAACGTGTCGACCGTCGACTCGGCCGGCAGCCCATGCATCAGCGCCACCTCGGAGGAGTTCATGGCCGCGCCGGTGGCGGTGTCAATCTCGAACGTCCCCATCCGCGCCGCGGCGAGCGCCAGGCGCAATCGCTCCTCGTTGGCGGCGAGCGCGCGCTCCGTCTCCTCCTGCCGGCGGATCGTCTCGCTGCGTTCCTCAACGAGTTCGCGCAGGGCGGCCGTGCGTTCCTCGACCGCCTGCGTCAAGCGCGCCTCGCGGCCAGCCACCTGCGCGGCGATGATCGTGAGGAGCAGCACGATGGCCGCCGTGGCCACTCGCACGGGAAGCAGCTGCGTGGCAATGGACGCGTCCCAGCCGACGGCAGGTCCGCCCACCACATGCCATGCCCCGTCGCGCGCGCGGGCATCGAGGAGCTCCGGATCGTCTGGAAGCGCCCCGCCCTTGGTGACCAGCACCTTGTCGCGGCCATCGCGGAACTCCACGGCCAGTCCGGCCGGCACCTCGGCGGCGCGCGCGTCCTTGATCAGCGCCTTCACGTCGACCAGCATGGCCACCAGGTTGATCGTGGGATCGTATCGGGCGTGCACGCGCTGGTCGATGACGAGGGCCTCGCCGCCCTGCAGGAGCGGCACGGGCCCGAAGATCGACACACTGTCCGTCGCCATGGAGCGTGCAAAGTCGGCGCGCCCCTGGGGGTTCGGGTTGTCACGCAGGCTGAGGTTGATCACCTCGCGGTTGCCCGCCTCCGGCTCGACGGCGACGATGCGCCCATCGCGCACCAGCTGGATGGCGCTGATGCCCGGCGAGTTCGCAATGAGACCCGCGCTGAATGTGCGGAACTCCCGATGGAGCTGGGCGGCATCGCGGCGCGACTCCACGAAGGTGCGGAGCCCCGACATCTGCGACACAGGCCGCCCGATGGCCGCCGCCAGCGTGTTGGCGAACGGCAGCAACGTCGCCCGCAATCGCTCATGCGCGGCCGCGCGCTGCGTGCTGGCATACCAGCGATTGGCGGCGACCCCGAGGAGGCTCGCCACGGCAAATGTCGCCATGGTGACGACAAGGACGCTTCGCTGGAAAATGCTCCGCACAGCCACGCTCGATCGGGAAGGTCGCACCCGGCACCGGGTTCGCTGAATTGAACATGCGGACACCGGGGGGGCAACGCGAACGCCCGCCGTTGCCGGCGGGCGTTCGGTCAGCGGCGAACCGGCCGCTGGGTGTTGCGCCGGCGGCTAGTGCTTGGCCGCCGCCGCCTTGGCTCCGCCGATGCTCATGCCGTAGAACGAGCGGTAGACGAAGAACAGGGCAATGGCGAAGAACACGATGGCCAGACCGCTGGTGAGCAGCGCGCCCGACTCGGCCGTGAGCTTGACTGCGAGCTGCACGGCGAGCATGCCGAACAGCGTCGTGAACTTGATGACCGGGTTGAGGGCCACCGACGACGTGTCCTTGAACGGATCGCCGACCGTGTCACCGACCACGGTCGCGTCGTGCAGCGGCGTGCCCTTCGCCTTCATCTCGGTCTCGACGATCTTCTTGGCGTTGTCCCACGCGCCGCCGGCATTGGCCATGAAGATGGCCTGGTACAGGCCGAAGATGGCGATCGAGATCAGGTAGCCGATGAAGAAGTACGGCTCGGCGAACGCAAAGGCCAGCGTGGCGAAGAAGACCGTGAGGAAGATGTTGAACATGCCCTTCTGCGCGTACTGCGTGCAGATCTTCACCACCGCCTTGCTGTCCTCCACCGATGCCTTGTCGGCGCTGTCGAGCTTGATGTTCTCCTTGATGAACTCCACGGCACGGTAGGCGCCGGTGGTCACGGCTTGCATGGAAGCGCCGGTGAACCAGTAGATGATGGCGCCGCCGGTGATCAGGCCGAGCACAAACGGCGCGTGCAGCAGCGAGAGGTTCTCGGTATTCACCGTCAGGCCGTTCGTGAGCCCCATCATGATCGAGAAGATCATGGTGGTGGCGCCGACCACGGCCGTGCCGATGAGCACCGGCTTGGCGGTCGCCTTGAACGTGTTGCCCGCCCCGTCATTCTCTTCCAGCAAGTCCTTGGCGCGCCCGAAGACGACGTCAAAGCCGAACTCCTTCTTGACCTCGGCCTGGACGTTGGGCACCTGCTCGATCATGGAGAGCTCGTACACCGACTGCGCGTTGTCCGTCACCGGGCCGTACGAGTCGACGGCGATCGTCACCGGACCCATGCCGAGGAAGCCGAACGCCACAAGGCCGAACGCGAACACCGCCGGGGCCAGCATGAGCGGTGAGCCATTGAACGTGGCGCCAAGGCCCATCGTGCTGACGTACGCGCCAACGGCCATGAGGGCCACGATGCTGATGCCGAGCCAGAACGCCGAGAAGTTGCCGGCGACGAGGCCCGACAGGATGTTGAGCGAGGCGCCGCCCTCTTCGGACGACGTCACGACCTCGCGCACGTGCCGCGACTCGGTGGACGTGAAGGCCTTC
>JANYJW010000030.1 GCA_025361705.1 Gemmatimonas sp. | reverse complement strand
CCCGACGTTGAGGATGCCGCCGCTGAGCGAGAGGTTGTGCACCATCGCCCCCGCCGTCACCACGATCGAGGTGCTCAGGCCGATGGTGACGTCATCGAACATGCCGGGCACGCCGGCTGGCGACCACGACGCCGCGTTGTTCCAGCTGCCGCCGACGCCGACCGACGCGTAGGCACCCGCCGTGTTCCAGTTGGAACTGGCGGTGCCGCTGAACGACGCCTTGCCGCCGTGCGAACTGGGCGACACGGTGCCGCTGAAGTTGACGTAGAGCGCGTCCGGCGAGCCGCCGTCGGTGTCCTGCGCGTCGAGATACTTGCCGGTGGTCGGCGTCGTCGCGAAGACCCACGCGCCGCTGAGCGCGGGGATGCTGCCGGACCCGGCCGTGCCCGACCGCTTGATGGTGAACTGCGTGCCGGCCGGGTCCTGATTGATGAACGAGGCGTTGTTGAGGGTGGTGACGGGCAGGCCGTCGCTGAGTTCCCAGCTCACGCCGTCGAACACGACGTCGCTCACGCCGCCGCCCATCGCGTACAGGCGTGGCACGAACGACGTGTCCGTACGCACCGCGTGCGTGGCGGAGAGGCCGCCGGCGACGAGCGCGGCGTAGATGTCGGTCTTGGCGTACAGCGTGTCGGCGGTGCCGTTGAACAGCGTGCCGAAATGCGATGCAGCGAACCCGCCGTTGAACATGCGCAGCCGCCGCACGCCGCTGCCCTCAAAGCGCACCTGGTGGTTCTGCGTTGCACTGAATGACTGTGGGTTGGCACCCGCACCACCCGACTGGAAGTTGCCGCTGGCGATGATCTTGCCGTTGCTGAGCAAGCCGGCCGTGCTCCCGCCAACGAAGTACAGCCCGTTGCCGTTCTCGGCGATCAGCGAGTCGGATACGCTCGTCATCTTGAGCGTGCCGCCAATCTCGGTGAGGAACGGCTTGTTGCTGCCGCTGAGCCGCAGCTTGTTGCCGTTGAGGTCGAGCTGCCCAATGGCGCCGCGCACGGTGACGCTACCAACGGTCTGCAGCGAGTCAAAGAGCTGCTGCACCGCATTCTCGATGGAGAGGTCGCCGACCGCGAGCTTCTTCGGGAGCGCCGTGACGCCGCTCACCGTGAGGCGCGCGAAGCGGAAGGCGTCGCCGGTGGCCGTCGAATCGTAGACCGCGCCGCCGCTCTTCATCCACACCTGCGAGAGCCCGCTGGAGCTGCCGACAAGTCCGCTCGTGGAGCGCGCGATCAGGCGTCCCTTCACGTTGATCGCGGTGCTTCCGGTCATCAGCACGTCCTTGGCGCCGCCGCCGTGGAACGCGAGATCCTGGAAGCCGATCGCCGTGGATGCCGGATCGGCCTGCAGCGACACCGCGCCGGTGCTGTAGATCGTCGTGACGTGCGTACCCGAGGCGTCAAAGGCGCTGCCAGTCATCGTGAAGCCGCCCTGGGCCACGAATGAGCCGGCGGTCAGCAATCCGGTGGTTGCCCCGCCTGTGAAGCTCGCGAGACCGCCGACATTCACCGAGTCGAGCGCGTTGGTCATCTTGAGCTTGCCGCCGTTCAGCGTCCGGAAGTCGCCGGTGGTCTGCAGGTAGCCGGTCGGCGCACCGATGTCGAGCACCGCCGCAGCGCCGTCCACCGACACGCTGCCACTGAACGCGAGATGGCCGCTGGGCGTGCTCGCCGTGCCGCTGATGCGCACGTTGGACGCGCCAATGGCGTTGCCCGACGGATCAAAGGTCTGGTTCGTGCCCCAGTAGATCAGCGTGTCGACCGTGACGCCGCTGATGCCGCCGGTGGCCGCCGAGTCGATGGCCAGGCGATTGAAGTGGCGCGGGGTGCAACAGCCGCTGTCGTACGCGCCGACCACGATGATCAGCGATGAGGCCGGCGTGGCAATGGAATCAACCCCCGCGCCCGTAAGATCGAAGTGGCCGAGGGCCTTCGCCGAGGTGGTGAACTTCGAGCCCGCGTGGCTGTACAGGTTCATGAACAGCACGCTGCCGAAGCAGCTGGTTCCCGCAGTGCACGCGGTGGCCAGCACCGTGTCCGGATTGGCAAACGAGATGATGTGCGGCGTGCCCGCGACGAGGACGCTGTCGAACGCGACCGTGTGGGCCGCGAGGGCACGGAACGCGTTTCCGCCGCCGGTGCCGCTGTTGAGCTGCGTGAAGTTGCTGCCAGCGCGGATGGAGCCTTGGGTGAGCAGTCCGGTCTGGTCGCCGCCGCCGAACGTGATGTCGCCGCTGACGCGCAGGTACTCGAAGCTCGCCGTGTTCTGCACGAGCGTCCCCGATCCCGTCGTCGTGAAGGTGCCGATAATGTTCGCGACCTTGGCATTCGTCGAGAATCGGCCGTTGCCGGCGATGATCATGTTGCCGGTCAACGCGAACGAATTGGCCAAAGCGACCACGTTGCCTGTGACAACGAGCGTCGTGGTCAGGCTGACCGGTACGGAATCCGTGCCGGCCTGCCAGAGGTCGAGCGTGTCGACGGCAAACTGCGTGGACGCGTTCAGCTGCAAGCTTCGCGCGCGCATCGCCTTGCCGGTGCCAAGCCAGTTGCCCGCACCGGCAAACGACGCCACGTTGCCCATCACGCGCATCGGCGTGGACAGCGTGATGGCGCCGCTGCCGTTGTTTCGCACTTCGCGGAAGTAGCTCGTCGCCGTCACGTCGCTGAAACTGACGGTCTTGGCGGCCGCACCGATGAACTGAGTGAAGCCCACGGCATGCGTGAACGTTCCGCTCGTCTGCGTGAAGCTGCCGCCGAGGCGCAGTTCACCGTTGGCCAAGGCGACGTTGCCGCCGCCGAACGTCGCGCTTCCCGTCACGCTGAAGACGTCCAGCGCGGTGACCATGGCAATCGATCCGGTGCCGCTCACGATCAGGTTGCCCGAGATATTCGCCGTGTGTCCATTGCTGTTGAGGGAACCCGCGTTGACTTCCACATCACTGTTGAACCCGGTCGAACCACCCAGCGTGTACGTCCCCATCACCTTTACCGACGGGACACTCGGCCCGATAATGCTCCCCGACGCGCCGCCGAGCACCAGCTTGCCGGTGCCGCTGATGACGCTGCCGAGTCCCTCGGTGACCGAACCGTTCACGGTGAGATCAAAGATGCCGAGGCCTAGCGTGGAGCCCGACGCCGTGATCAGCTTGGCGACCGTCGTGACGGCGGCGAGCACCGGCATGTTGGTCACCGAGTCGATTTGCACGGAATCGCCAGCCACGGGGACGCCGGTGGGCTGCCAGTTGCCGGCCGTATTCCAATCGGTGTTGGTGGTGCCCTTCCACAGCTTGCTGTACGCCACCGCTGAGCCGGTCGCCGTGAAGGTCACGGGTGAGCCGGTGAGTCCGGCGGCGGTGGCCGTTGCGGAGTTGGCGCCTGGGCCACCGAGCGTCAGCTTGGCGCGCGTGCGTCCCGCTGCGTTGGTGACTGTCACCGTGCTGTCGAGTGATCCGCCGCCGCTCGCTACGGCCCACGTGACGCTGGCGCCGCTCACAGGGTTGCCCACGGAGTCGGTGACGAGCACCACGAGCGCTGCCGGCAGCGGACTGCCGGCGTTGGCGCTCTGCGCAGTGCCGCTATCGGCTGCGATAATCTTGGCCGGCGCGGCGAGCACGGAGAAGCTCGACGTTGTGACGGACGTGAGGCCGCCCGCCGCGAACGTCAGCGTGTACGCGCCCGCCTTCGGAAGCCGCAGCGCGCTGAATGTGGCGACGCCAGTCACCGCGGCCACGGATGCCGTGCCGCTGATGGTCGCACCCGCTGGGCCGCTCGCGATGCTCGCCGTGACGGTGCCGGCAAAGGTCGGCTGCGGTGCGCCCAGCGAATCTCTCGCCTGCACGACCATGCTCGGCACCACGGCGAGCCCTGCTGTTTGCGTCGTTGACGGTCCCGTGGTGATGGTGAGGATCATGGCCGTGCCGGCGAGCGCCGTCGCGGTGATGTTCAGCGTCGGCACGCCCGCGGCCGCGACGGAAATGCCCTGCGTCCCGGTCACGCCACCAAGCGTCCACGCCACCGTCGCCTGGCCGTTGATGTCCGTGACTGCCGTCGTCGCGCCCAGCGAGCCGCCGCCACTCACCACGGCAAACGTCAGCGTGACGCCCTGGATGCCATTGCCGAACGCGTCCTTCAGCCGCACCACGATGGGGGCGAGCGCGGTGTAAGTCTGCGCCGACTGCCCGCCGCCGCTCACCACGCTGAGTCCGGATGCCGGGCCCGGCGTGACGCTGAATGCCGCGCTCGTCGCGCTCACCATGCCCGTGGCGGCCGCAGTGAGCGTGTACGCCACGCCCTTCTTGTTGAGCTTGAGGTCGGCGAACGTGGCGACGCCTGCCACCGCGCTGCGCGAGAGCGTGCCGCTGAGCGTTGCCGTGCCGGGGTTGGACCCGATGGCAACGGTCACGGCGCCGGTGAACGACGAAACGGCGTTGCCGGCCGAATCCTGCGCCGAAACCGTCAGCGCGGGAGCGATGCTGATGCCCGCGTCGACTGCGGCCGGCATGGCGCCGAAGACCAACCGGGCCGCAGAACCTGCCGCGATGTTGAACGCGGCGCTGCCAATGCCGCTCAGGCCAAGGCTGGTGAACGTGAGCGTGTAGCCGGTGCCCGGGCGATTGAGCTTGATGTCGCTGAACGTGGCAATGCCGGCGACGGCCTTTGCCGTGGCGATCCCGCTGAGCGTTGCACCACCGGGATTTGTCCCGATGGCGACGGTGACGTCACCGGTGAAGGTCGTCACCGCGTTGCCGTTGGCATCCTGAGCGGCCACGGTCATGACCGGCAGCGATACAGCCGCTTGCCCCGACACGGGCCCCGTGACGATGGCGAGCTTGCTTGCGACGACCGCTTGCGCGATGGCGTTGACCGTGATCGGCGACCCACTGAGTCCCGTTGCGGTCATCGTCAGCGCCTGCGGGCCGGCCGTCGTGCCGAGCTTCCATTGCGTGCTCACGGCACCGTCCGCGGCTGACACGGCCGTGGCCGGCGTCACACTGCCGCCGCCGCTCGCCGCAAAGGTCACCGTCACGCCGCCCACGCCCACGCCGTCCGATGCGGTAACCCGTGCCATCACGGGCTGGGCAAGCGTCGCCCCGGCCGGGCCGCTCTGCGCGTCACCAGATACCAGCGCCAGCCGCGCCGCGGGAAGCACCACGGTCACGCTCGCGCTGTCGGTCGGACCGGTCAGCAGCTGCGCATACACCCGCGCGGAACCACGCCCGACCAGCGTCGCGCTGCCCGTGTTCGCGTCGATGCGCACCACACTCGCGTCGGAACTCGCATAGACAATTGGCGTGCCGGCAATCACGGTGCCGTCGCTCGACTGCGCCTGCGCGGTGAATGTCGTGCCCTGACCGGCGAGGCCACTGAAGGTCTTCGGTGCAATGACGACACGCGTCGCACCGGCGCCTGGGCCGGTGTAGTGCACGGGGACCTGCACCACAGGCGGCGGCGAACCAGAGCCCGTGGACGGAACAATGGTGACCGGGAATGGCCCGCCCTGAAAGACGACGACGCCGGCCGCGTTCACATAGCTGATGTTCAGGCTCAGGGGCGCGCCGCTGGCCGGCGTGGACGACGGCAACGGCACGAGGAGCGTGAGCGTGAGCGAGTCGGCCCCTGCCGGAAAGTTCACCATCGTGTCGAGCGCCACCGTACCATCCGCATTGTGCAGCACGATGTGCACGCGTTCGAACGCCACCTGACTCAACGCTGCCTGCAGCGCCGATGACGGCAGCGCCGTCTCGTACCTCGGCGACACGGCCAGTGCACCTGCGCGCCGGAACACACTCACGGGCGGCGCGGCGGAACTGGCCGGGCCGGTCGGTTCGCGTCCGCAGCTCAGCAGCGACAGCACGAGCACGGAGAGCCCCAGGGCGGCGAGGCGCAACGACGGGTGTGACTTGATCATGGCTGGCTTGGCGAGGGCGGGAGCGGCGCACGTCCTGGCGGGCGCGCCAATCCAATAAACCAATACTGGACGTTCAATAACCTATGACGCCAGCCAAGTTCGCAAGTGACCCAGGTCACAGCATCACCGCATAGGCGACTGGGTGTGGAGGCCTGTTAGCTTGGGGCAGGCCCTCAGACCCCCGATGACCAGCCGCCGACCCCTCCTCCTGCCGATCCTCGTCACCTTGGCTTTGGCCGGGGTCTTCGCCCGTCTGGGAGTCTGGCAGCTGCACCGGCTGGCCGAACGCCAGACCTGGAATACTCACCTCGAACAGCGCCTGGCCTCCGATCCGGTGCCCGCGGCTACTCTGCCGACAGACTCCTCGGCGGGCCATTACCGGCGCGTCACTGCGCGCGGCACGTTCGAAAGTGCGGGTCAGGTGGCGTTGGCGGGCCGCAGCTCGCAGGGCTCACCGGGCGTGCACCTGCTGACCCCCCTGCGGCTGGCCGACGGCGCCATCGTGATGGTCAATCGCGGCTGGGTGTACGCGCCCGACGCGATGACTGTCGACGCCGCGCGATGGCGTGAGCACGAGGGCGACACGGTGACCGTTACAGGCTACGCCGAAACATGGTCGGGCACAGAGACCGTGCCGGTGCCC
>JANYJW010000014.1 GCA_025361705.1 Gemmatimonas sp. | reverse complement strand
CACGGCCATTGCCGCCCATGGGCTCGCGGACTTTCCCGCGCTCTGGGCCGGCGTCGCGGCCTGCGCGGCGTCAGTCATCGGCGTGGGACTGTCGCGCCGGAATCCGGCGCGTGCGTCCGCCCTGGTCCTCTTCGCGGTCTGGGCCGAATTGCAGTTCGGGTTCTTCGCCACCTCGCTCCAATATCCATTGGGAACGTTGGCGACGCCGCTGCTGGTCGCCGGCGCGGGGCTCGTGCTCGGGGCGCGCTGGTCGCTGGTCTTCGCGCTCACGTCGGCATTCCTTACGCCGCTCCTCGTCAGCCAATCGCCGGCGTTTCATGCCGGCATCAGGACGTTCGACGCCGATCTCACGCGCTTCTACGTGCTGCATGCGATCATCAACCTGGGCATGTGGGCCATCGTCTCCGCGGGAATGCGCGCGTTCGGCCGGTCCTTTTCGCAGACGGCCGCCAGTGAGCGGCGACTCGCCGAGACCATCCGGATGGCACCCGACGGCATCCTCCTGGTTGCCGCGGACGGAACGGTGGCGGCCGCCAACCCGGCCGCAGAGTGCATCCTCGGTGTCGACACCGCGCACTGGATCGGCCGCCCCGTCAACGACCTGCTCGAGGCGGCAGGCGCCGACGAGGAAGTGCGCGCGGAGTTGCACACGGGACGCCCCGTCCCGGTGCCGCTCGCCGTGTCGCTCCACCACGAAGCGCGGGGCACCACGCACGTCGAAGTCACGTCGCGCGTCATGGACGAGGGCGGCGAGCAGTGGATGCTGCGCGACGTGAGCGAACGCGTGCGCTCCGAGCAGGCGCGTCGATCCATGGAAATGCAGCTGGCGCATGTGCAGCGCATGGAAGCGGTGGGGCAGCTTGCCGGCGGCATCGCGCACGACTTCAACAACCTGCTCACCGCCATCGGCGCATCGGCCGAGATGCTGCGCGTCGATGCGGTGCGCGACGACGACCGCGTGCTCATTGACGACATTCTGTCGGCGCAGGAGCGCGGCCGGACCCTCACGCGGCAGCTGTTGTCCTTTGCGCGCCGCGACCTTGCCCATGCGCGCGTCTTCGACCTCGCCGCCCAGGTGCGGGAACTCGAGCGCCTGCTGGTGCGCGTTGCCGGCGAGCGGGTGCGTTTCTCGTTTGTCCTGGGCACCGACTGCCGGGTGCGCGCCGACGTCGGCCAGATCGAGCAAACGCTCGTGAACCTGGTGAGCAATGCCCGCGACGCCATGCCAGAGGGTGGCGCGTGCCGCATTGCGGTGGGGCGCGTCGTCGGCGCCGACGGTACCGCGTGGGTCGCACTCTCCGTCGCCGACACCGGGATCGGCATGACCGAGGCGACCAAGCGCCACGCGTTTGAACCCTTCTTCACCACCAAGCCGCGCGGCAAGGGCACCGGACTTGGCCTTGCCTCGGTGCACGGCATCGTGGCGGCCAGCGGTGGCCGGGCCCGCATCGATTCCGTGCCCGCGTTGGGCACCACCATCACGCTCGAGTTCCCGAGCATTGACGCGCCGGTTGACTCCCCGCCGGTGCCCGACGTCGCAGGCGTAGCGCCGCGGCTCTACGGATCGGTGCTCGTGGCCGATGATGACGAGGCCATTCGCTCGGCGGTGCGCCGCATCCTGACGCGCGCCGGCTACGCCGTGACGATCGCGGTTGACGGGCTTGAGGCAGCGCGCATCGCTGAGGCGTGCGCTGCGCCCTTCGATCTCGTGCTGACGGATGTCATCATGCCGGCGCTTACGGGGCCCCAACTGGTGGCGCGCCTGCGTAGTCGCTGGCCCGCGCAGGCGGCGATCTTCATGAGCGGCTACCCCGAGGACGCGCTGGCCGACGTGCCCAACTTCTCCATCAACCGCGACTTCCTGGCCAAGCCGTTCAAGCCCGCCGAACTCGAGCGTCGCGTGGCCGAGGCGCTGGCAGTGGTCACGAGCGCAGCGTAGGGGCGTAGGTCGGCGCGCGCCGCAATGCCGTCGCCTGCTCAAACGCATACGCCAGCCCAAGCAATGCCCCCTCGCTCCACGCACGCCCAATGAAGCTCAGCCCCGCCGGCAGGCCGTGCACCAGTCCCATCGGCACGGTGATGCTCGGGTAGCCCGCCACCGACGCGTACGTGGTGTCGCCGCCCGTGAAGTGGTCGCCATTGAGCAGGTCGGTCGTCCATGCCGGCTGGTTCGATGGCAGGATGATCGCATCGAGCCGATGCGTGGTCATCACGGCATCGATGCCCTGCGTGCGCGCCAGGCGCAGGCACGTCGCCCGCGCGTCGAGGTACTTCTTGTCCGTCAGCGGGCCGCACTGCTGCGCGCGAAGGAAGATCTCTTGCCCGAACCACGGCATTTCCTCTTCCTTCTCGCGTTCATTCCATGTAATCAGCGCGGCGAGTGACTTCACTGCCACCGTGGGGCCGCGTGATGCGAGATACGCATTGAGCCCCGCCTTGAATTCGTAATCGAGCACGACTCCCTCGGCCGCGCCGAGTTGCGGAGACGTCGGCAGGCTCGCCGGGTCGACGACGACCGCGCCCGCATACTTCATCGCCGCAATCGCCTCCTCGAGCAGGTGGTCCACGTCGGGATTGAAGCCCGCCTGGGCGCGGGCCACGCCGATGCGCGCGCCGCGCAGCGCGCCAGGCTTCAGCACCGTAGTGTAGTCGGTCGGCACGCGTCCCTTGCTCGCGGCGGTGGCGCCGTCGCGTGCATCGACGCCCGTGAGCGCGCCCAGCAGCGCTGCCGCGTCGGCCACGGTGCGCGCCATGGGCCCCGCCGTGTCCTGCGACGCCGAGATGGGTATGATCCCGGCGCGGCTCCACAACCCCACCGTCGGCTTGATCCCGACGAGCCCGCAGATGCCGGACGGCGAAATGATCGACCCGTCAGTCTCGGTGCCGATGCCGACCGTCGCGAAGTCGGCGGCGATGCCGGCGCCCGTTCCTGAACTCGAGCCGCTGCAGTTGCGGTCGAGCACGTAGGGATTCCGCGTCAGTCCGCCGCGCCCGGTCCATCCGCTCGTCGAGCGCGTCGACCGATAGTTGGCCCACTCGCTCAGGTTCGTCTTGCCCAGCAGCACCGCGCCCGCGTCGCGCAGGCGCTGCACGATGAACGCATCCTGCCGCGGCGTGCTGTCGGCAAGCGCCAGCGACCCGGCCGTCGTGCGCATCGAGTCGGCACTGTCGATGTTGTCCTTGATCAGCACCGGAATGCCGTGCAGCGGCCCGCGCGTCTTGCCGGCTTTGCGCTCAGCGTCGAGTGCATCCGCAATCGCTGCGGCCTCGGGATTGAGTTCAATCACCGCATTGATCGCTGGCCCGCGCTTGTCCATCGCGGCGATGCGCTGCAGATAGCGCTCGGTGAGTGCCCGCGACGTCAGCTCACCACGCGCCATCATCCCGCCAAGCTCCGCCACGCCCTTCTCGAACAACGCGTCTTCGCGCGGCGCGGCAATCACCGCACCAGCGGCGGGTACGCCAGAGGCCGCATGCGCGACGCCGGGCGCAGTCGCAGACGCGGCAACGCCGGCGGCCGACAGGGCAACGAACTCGCGACGGGAGAGCGGGGCAGTCATGGAGAACTCCGGCGACGGGATGCCGAACAATAGGCGGTGCAGGCCCGATCCGTGAAGATCCGAGGCCCACACGCGAAAAGGACCCGGGGCAGCAGCCCCGGGTCCCATCGCCAGTCGCAATCACCAATCGAAATCCGGCATCACCATCCGGATTTCATTTCCTCAACCTCAGTGCCCTTCGTTCAACGCCTTCACTTCCTTCACCAGGTTCCCCAGCACGCCCTTGGCGTCGCCGTAGATCATCCGCGTGGTGTCGAGCGCGAACAACGGGTTTTCGACACCGCTGAATCCCGTGCCCTTGCCGCGCTTGATCACATACGTGACCTTCGCCGTCCACGGACGGAAGATCGGCATGCCGTACAGCGGGCTGCTCGTGTCGCCCTCGGCGTCCGGGTTCACGATGTCGTTGCCGCCGATGACAATCGCAATGTCGGCGCTGCCGAGCACGCGGTTGGCGTCATCCACATCCGTGAGCAGTGCCCCGTAGTCGATGCCCGCTTCGGCCATGATCACGTTGAGGTGCCCCGGCATGCGGCCGGCCACCGGGTGAATGGCGTACTTCACCGCGCCGCCCTGACCTTCGATGAGCTCGTGCAGTTCGCGGCAGACATGCTGTGCCTGCGCCACCGCCATGCCGTAGCCCGGGATGATCACCACCGATCCCGCATACGCGAGCTGCGTCGCCGCATCTTCGGAGGAAATCGTCTTGGGCTCCTTGACTTCGCCGGCCGCCTTCGCGCCCGACGACGGCGCCGCACCGAACGCGCCAAAGATCACGTTGGCGAACGAACGGTTCATCGCCTTCGACATCATGACCGACAGGATGAATCCGCCCGCGCCTTCCAGCGCGCCGGCGATGATCAGCACGTTGTTGCCGATCGCAAAGCCCGTGGCCGCGGCCGCGAGGCCGGCGTACGAGTTCAGCAGCGAGATCACCACGGGCATGTCGCCGCCGCCGATTGGCAGCACCATCGAGATGCCGAGGAAAAGCGCCAGCCCGACCACGGAGTAGAACGCCCACGCCGCCATCGGGTTGTACACCAGGTAGCCGAAGCAGCCAAACGCCACGGCCATCAGCATGATGTTCACCGCGTTCTGCCCCTTGAACGTGATCGGGCGGCCCGTGATGAGCTCCTGCAATTTGCCAAACGCCATGAACGAACCGGTCACGGTCAGGGCGCCAAACAGCACTTCAAACCCGAGGGCGCCGGCCAGGCCGTTGGTCAACAGCCCCTCGCGCGTCAGCTCGCGGTATTCCACCACGCCCACCAGCGTCGCGGCAATGGCGCCGAACGCGTGCGAGAACGCGATGAACTGCGGCATCGACGTCATCGGCACCTTCATCGCCATCGGATAGCCGGCGAGCGCGCCAATCACCAGGCCGCCGATGATCCACTGATACGTCAGGATGTTCTGGTTCAGCAGCGTCCCGATGACGGCGAGCAGCATGCCCAGCGCGGCCTGCTGCATGCCGCGCCGCGCACTGTCCGGGCGCGTCAGCGACTTGAGGCCGAGCACGAACATCACCGATGCGGCCAGATACGACGCCTGGATGATTGCGTCGCGGATGGGGTTCACCGACGCGATACCTTCCTGCAGGAAGAGCGGCATTACTTGGCTCCTCCCTTCGTGTCAGCGCCATGGCCAGCGCCCTTGGCAGGCTGCTTGAACATGCCCAGCATGCGGTCGGTGATCAGGAAGCCGGCCACGACGTTGGTCGCGGCCGCGATCACGGCAATGAAGCCGAGAATCGTGGAGATCTTGCCGTACTGCCCGCCGGCCGCGACGATCGCGCCCACCAGCGAAATGCCCGAAATGGCGTTCGTGGCCGACATCAGCGGCGTGTGCAGCAGCGGCGGCACCTTGCCAATCACGAGGAAGCCGACGAAGCCGGCCAGAATGAAGACATACAGCTGCATGATGAGCGTCATACGCGGACCGTCCCGTTCTGGCACACGAGCATCGCACCAGTGATTTCGTCGTTGGCGTCGAGGTTCAGCGCTCCGTCCTTCGTAATCACATGCTGCAGCAGCGTGTGGATGTTGCGGCTGAGCATCTGCGAGGCGTGGAACGGTGCCTGGCTGGGCACGTTGATGGGGCCGAGAATCTTCACCCCGCCGATCTCCACCGTCTCGCCCGCGCGCGTGCCGACGGCGTTGCCACCCGTCTCGGCGGCGAGGTCGACGATCACGGCGCCGGGCTTCATGCCCTGCAGCGCCTCGGCCGTGACGAGCACCGGCGCCTTGCGCCCAGGGATCGCGGCGGTGGTGATGACGAGATCCTGCTGCGCGAGGTGCGCCTTGATGGCGTCCTGCGTCTTCTGCGCCGCCTCGGCGCTCTGTTCCTTGGCATAGCCGCCGGCGCCTTCCGCGTCGGCGCCTTCCACCTTCAGCACCTGGGCACCCAGCGAGAGAATCTGTTCGCGGGCTGCGGGGCGGACGTCAAAGCCGCTCACGATGGCGCCCAGACGACGCGCCGTCGCAATGGCCTGGAGCCCGGCCACACCCGCGCCAAGCACGAACACCTTGGCTGGGGCCAGCGTGCCCGCAGCGGTCGACAGCATCGGCATCAGGCGGCCAAGGGCCGACGCGCCGAGCAGCACCGAGCGGTAGCCGCTGATGGTAGCCTGCGACGAGAGCACATCCATGGACTGGGCCCGCGTGATGCGCGGCACCAGCTCGAGGGCGAGTGCACTCGCCTTGCGTCCGTTGAGGCGCTGCACGGCCTCCGGATAGACGGCAGGCTGCAGGTAACAGATGACGGCCGCACCCTCGGGGATGGCGGCCGTCTCGTCGGCGGTCGGTGGCTGCACCTTGCAAATGAGGTGCGCGCCCGACACGCACGAGGCATAGTCGGCGGCGATGGTGGCGCCGGCGGCGGTGTACAGGGCATCAGGGAAGGAGGCGGACGCACCGGCCTCGTGCTCGACGACGACTTCGACGCCGGACTTGACCAGTTTGGACACGCTCTCCGGCACGAGCGCGACTCTGGCTTCGAGTGGTACGCGCTCTCTTGGGATGACGATTCGCATGCGGATTTAAGAGGGGTTGAAAGCGAACCTACAAACTAACCGGTCACCGGTGGTCGATGCGAGTCAGGGAAGGCGGATTAGTGTGTCGGGTGATCCCTGTCGCTACGGCTTCAGGGTGCCTGGGCCGATCCACGGCGGTCGGGCGCTGGGCGATGCGGCACGCGCCGGGATGGGCTGCGGGGAGCCAGCCTTATAGTATGCCTCGCGCCTTGGGTGCGGTCCGAAGTCAGGGTTGCCGAGCCCTGCTCCAAGAAGACGGCATTGTCGCGCGCCGACCGCCAGCGCCGACCGGTCGAAACAGCGGACAGCCTCCATCGCCCGAGTCAGCCAAAATGGCCGTGGCAGATGCCCGCCGGGGAAGGGGACATGCACGCCCCATGGTACGCAGGACACCAGCTCGACAGGTGATCAGGCAGCGCTCCGACGACGTCATTGCCACTCGGCCAAGCCAATGGCTACCGGGAATCCCGGCCCAGCCGCTGCTCTTTGCGATGGCTTTTGTGTACATGACCGTCGCGAAGGCCATGAACTGGCCATTTCAAGCCCAACAACCTGGCGCACATGCCAACCTGCACCATATGCAATCTAGTAAAGACATAAAAAATGCGAACTTAGAGATCCAAGTTCGCGTTGATTCTATATGCATTTTCACGGCTTTCCATGCAGACTTGTCATGCACTGCCCTGCATATCGTCCAGATGATGCTGAAATATCACATTAATGCAGAATTGCAATCGTCTACATCTCTGCCGGATGCATCTTGCAGAATCCGACGCGCTGCTGCTCACAGCCAATACACGATTGAGGCTCGCATGTCGTCACTCAATGGCATCGCGGTGTGGTATCACAAATATTCCAACAGGCGTTTATCTCCACCTGTCATTCGGGCGGCGCAACCGAAAATGCCAGATGCGAAAACGGGCCGGCATTCGCCGGCCCGCTCAACACCACCTTTCCCGTCGACCTACGCCTTTGCCGGCTTCCGACGTCCGTTCCACGCGTCCTGCATCCAGGTCAGCGGAATAAGGAACAGAGGCGTCAGGAACATGCCAAGCAGCACGTTGATCCAGATGAGCGCTAGGTAAAAGGCGCACATGCCAACCCCGGCAATCAAGGTCCCGAGGGGTCCGCCGTATGCAGTTTCCACGTGCTGCTCCGCGGCAAAATGTTCCAACTGGTGCCGTGCTCGACGTTCGACGAACTATGTTAGCATCGTGCACGCCATCGCGAAAGCGCTCCGGGCGCTCCCCCCAGACCGCTACCTGCTCGCCGTTTCGGGCGGGCGGGATTCCATGGCGTTGCTGCACGCGTTCCTTCAGTATCGGCCTCACGACCCGCCGGCTGTGGCCACGTTCGACCATGGCTCGGGCGCGGCGGCCGCCGAGGCGGTCGAGCTGGTGGTGCGCGAGTGCCTTCGACGGAGCGTGCCCGTCATGGCGGGCCGCTCCGCGGTGTCGGGCGCACTTGCGGGCTCGGTGGCCGCCGAATCGCCAGCAATCGACCCTCCGGCCGTGCGCACCGAGGCCGCATGGCGTGAGGCCCGCTGGACCTGGCTGCGGGCCATCGCCAAGGAGCGTCGCGCGACCATCGTCACGGCCCACACCCTCGACGATCAGGCCGAAACCGTGGCCATGCGCATCCTGCGCGGCGCCTCGGCGCGAGGTCTCGCGGCGATGGCGGCGCCTTCGGCCGGCGTAACTCGGCCCCTGCTCGGCGTGGGCCGCGCCGACCTGGCCGACTACGCGGCGCGGCACGAGGTCGCGTTTCTCGACGACCCCACAAATGGTGATGCTCGGTTCCTGCGCAACAGGCTGCGCGCCGACCTGCTGCGTGCCGCCGAAGCGGTACGGCCCGGATTCTCGGCCGATCTGTCGGCTATCGGCACCCGTGCGGCGGCATGGCGTCACGCGCTGCGCGTGCTGGTCGACGGCCTTGGCGTGCGGTGCGTGGAGGGCGCGCTGGTTATCGACGCCCAGCCTCTTGCTTCATTGGCAAGCGATGGACTTGGTATCGTCTGGCCTGAGCTTGCCGCGCGCGCCGGCGTCGTCATGGACCGGCGCGGGATCGCGCGCGCCGCCGCCTGGACGACGCGCGCAAGGCCGGGGCAGCGGATGCCGCTTTCTGGCGGCGCCGTGCTCGAACGCACGGCGCGCACCTTCGTCGTGCGGGGTGGAACCCCCGTGGTGACGCCCTACTATATTACGTCCCATGACCACGAGCCCTGCCGATCCGCGCCTGATGGGGCGTGAGGTCAGGCGCATCGTCTTTGACGAACAGCAGATTGCCGCACGCGTCGCCGCCCTTGGGCGGGAGATCGCCATGGCGTACCCCGACGGCGAGCTGCTGGCGCTGGGATTGCTCAAGGGGAGCTTCATGTTCACCGCCGATCTGGTGCGCCACATCCCGCGCCCGATGCAGGTGGACTTCATCGTTGCCAGTTCGTACGGGGCCGGCACGGTCTCGTCGGGCGAGGTGCGGCTGCTCTACGACCCCGAGACAAGCATCGAGGGGAAGGACGTGCTGCTCGTCGAGGACATCGTCGACTCGGGGCGCACCATGCAGATGCTGGTGGCGCTGCTGCAGAAGCGGCGACCGCGGTCCATCGCCATCTGCGCGCTGCTGCACAAGCACATCGCGGAGCACCTGGAGCACCCCGTCAAATTCGTGGGGTTCGACGCGCCGAACGAGTTCCTGGTGGGTTACGGGCTCGATCACGCCGAGAACTTCCGTCACGTTCCATACATCGCCAGCCTTGCCTGAAGCACGGCCGCGCTGAGCGTGCCATCTGGCGCGCTGGCCGACGCCGACCTTCGACTCCGACATGCCACCGACCCCGACTCCCCCCACGCCGCCCACGAATTTCGCCAAGGTATCCAAGACCATCGCCTTCTGGCTGCTGGTCATCCTGGTGCCGGTCTTCATCATCCAGTACGCCGGCGGCAGCAAGGACGGCGCCAGCGATGTGAAGTACACCGAGTACTCCCAGCAGCTGATTGCCGACAACATTCAGGCGGTCACGATCATCGGCGGCAAGCAGGTGGACGGCACGTTCAAGTCGCCCGTCATGATCAATGCGCGGTCGGTGACGAAATTCAGCGTCAAGCTCCCCGTGTCGAATTCCGACAAGGAGCTCGAGAAGCTGACGTCAAAGAACGTCATTGTGGACTCGCAGGAACCGAGTCCGTCCATTGCCGCGCTGCTCGTGAACCTGCTGCCGTGGATCGTGATCTTCGGTTTCTGGATCTTCTTCCTGCGCCAGATGCAGTCAGGCGGCAACAAGGCATTCTCGTTCGGCAAGTCCAAGGCGAAGCTCCTCACGGGCGATACGCCCAAGGTGACCTTTGCCGACGTGGCCGGCTGCGACGAAGCCAAGGTGGAACTGCAGGAGATCATCGAGTTCCTCAAGGACCCGCAGAAGTTCACCAAGCTGGGCGGCCGCCTGCCCAAGGGCGCACTGCTCGTGGGCCCGCCGGGCACCGGCAAGACGCTGATGGCGCGCGCGGTGGCCGGCGAGGCCGGGCGTCCGTTCTTCCAGATGTCGGGGTCCGACTTCGTGGAGATGTTCGTCGGCGTCGGCGCGTCGCGCGTGCGCGACCTCTTTGAGCAGGGCAAGGCGAACGCGCCGTGCATCATCTTCATCGATGAAATCGACGCCGTGGGGCGCCATCGCGGCGCCGGCATTGGCGGTGGGCACGACGAGCGTGAGCAGACGCTGAATCAGCTGCTGGTGGAAATGGACGGTTTCGAGAGCAACGAAGGCGTCATCCTGGTGGCGGCGACGAACCGTCCCGACGTGCTCGACCCGGCGCTGCTTCGCCCGGGCCGCTTCGACCGGCAGATCGTCGTCGACGCCCCCGACCTGCGCGGCCGCGAGGGCATCCTGCGCGTGCACATGCGCAACAAGCCGATGGCCGATGACGTGGACATCACGTCGCTGGCGCGCAGCACGCCGGGCATGGCGGGCGCCGACCTGGCGAACCTCGTCAATGAAGGCGCGCTGCTGGCGGCGCGTCGCAATCACGACAAGGTCTACATGGTGGACCTCGAGGAAGCCAAGGATCGCGTGCAGCTGGGCGCCGAGCGCAAGTCGCTCGTGATGAAGGAAGAGGAGCGCCGGCTGACCGCGTACCACGAGGCCGGGCACGCCGTCTGTGCGATCAAGGTCAAGGGGTGCGATCCGCTGCACAAGGTGACCATCGTCCCGCGCGGGCGCACGCTGGGCGTCGCGTACACGCTGCCCGAAGACGACCGTGTGTCGATTACGCGCGAGCAGCTCGAGGCGCGACTGGTGATGGCGTACGGCGGTCGCGTGTCCGAGGAAATGGTATTCGGGCGCAACCGCGTGACGACGGGCGCGGCGAGCGACATCCAGATGGCGACGGGGATTGCGCGCCGGTACGTGTCGCAGTGGGGGTTGTCCGACAAGATCGGCCCGATCCTCGTCGGCGACAACGAACAGGAGCTCTTCCTCGGCGCACAGCTGATGAGCCGGCGCGAAGTGTCGGAGCGCACGGCGCAGCTGGTGGACGAGGAAGTGTCGCGCGTGATCACCGAGTCGTACCAGAAGGCGCACGTGGTGCTCACCGAGCACCGCGCGCTGCTCGACATCATTGCCGCCGCGCTGCTCGACCGCGAGACGCTCGGCCGCGAGGACATCAAGATGCTGGTGGACGGCCAGGAACTGCCGCCGCGCATCCCACCCGGGCTGACCACATCGCTGGCGCCCGTGGCACCTGCGGCGGCGACCGTGGATGTCGTACTGCCGCCCATGCTGGGTGGGCCAGAGGTGGCGCCTGCGTAACCGCTGATTGAGGACGTGGACTCAGGATATCGATGCGAGATCACGAAGACGGATTGCGAGGTGCGATGGCTCGGCGCAGGATGCCGGGCCATCGTCGTTCGAAACCGAGGATCGTGGGCTGTGAACGCCATCCTGGGTGCATATCCTAAGTCTCCCCCCGACTATCGCTTACACCCCACAGCCCGCTATTTTTCTAGGCTATGCAGGACGTGGCAGACCGTGTATCCGAAGTCAGGGAACGCATCGCGAACGCCGTGCGCCGGGGCGGGCACGGACAGGCGGTGCGGGTGATTGCCGTCACCAAGACGCAGGGGACCGGGGCCGTCGAGGCCGCGTACCGCTGCGGCGTGGAAGATGTCGGCGAGAATCGTGTGCAGGAGGCGCTCGACAAGCAGGCGCAGGTGACGGTGCCGGTGCGCTGGCACCTGATTGGGCACCTGCAGCGGAACAAGGTGAAGGCGCTGGAGCATTTCTGGTTGCTGCATGCGCTCGACAGCCGCCGATTGGCCGAGGCGGTGGACGGCGTAGGGCGTGGCCGTGCGCGACCGGTGGACGTGCTGGTGCAGGTGAACGTGGTGGGCGAGGAAACGAAGGGAGGCTATGCGCTGGCGGACATCGCCCGTGAGGCCGAGTGGTTGCAGGCGTGCGCCGGCATTCGCGTGGTGGGAGCCATGACCATGGCGCCGTTCGACGCGGACGAGGCGACGCTGCGTCGGGTCTTCGCCGGCGCGCGGTCGGCGCGTGAGGCGCTGCGTGCCGCGGGGCATGCGGCGACGGAGCTGTCGATGGGCATGTCGGGGGATTACGAGATCGCGGTGGAGGAAGGCGCCACGATGGTTCGCGTTGGGACGGTCCTGTTTGGGGAGAGACACTAGATGAGTGACGACGTCTTTCATCTCACGCCGGTTGATGCGCGCCGCTTCGACTTCGGGTCGGCGCTGCGCGGCTACGACAAGGCACGCGTCGACCAGTTCCGCGACCAGGTGGCCGAGGAGCTGGAACGGCTCACGCGCGCCAATACGGAACTCGAGGCGAAGGCCAAGGGCTTCCACGAGCAGCTGCGCGCGTTCCGTGAACGCGACAAGGCGCTCAACGACGCGCTCATTACGGCGCAGCAACTGCGTGCGGAGACGCGCGAGCAGGCCGAGCGCGAGGCGCAGCTGATCCTGCGGGAGGCGCGCGCTGAGGGGGAGAAGCTCGTGGAAGAGGCGCGCCGCGCCGTGCGCAAGCTTGACGCGCAGGTGGAGGCGCTCGAACGCGCCCGCACCTCATACCTCGCGCAGTGGCGCGCGCTCACCGACCGGCAGGCCAGCGAATTGCGCGCCGCCGAGGAGAGCCCTCCGCCCGAACGGCCGGCGCCGGGCGCCGGCGCTGGCGACACGGGCAAGGAGAAGTCGCCGAGCTGGCTCGACGAAGGCGGACACGACGCGGAGGATGGGAAGTAGCGGATGACTGCCCGTTTCCCAGGTTCTGAGTTCGCTCCCACTCCCGCCGCGGTCGCCGCGGCGGTGGCGGCGGTGCGCGCGCACACGCCGCTGGTCCCCGAGGTCGCGCTGATTCTCGGCACCGGCCTTGGTGCGCTGGGGCGCGCGATTGCCGTGGAGTGGGCCATTCCGTACGCCGACATCCCGGGATTCCCGCTCTCCACCGTCGAGTCGCACGCCGGACGCCTGCTCGTGGGGACGCTCGGCGGCCGCCGCGTGATGGCGATGCAGGGGCGCTTTCACAAGTACGAGGGGTACGCGCTGCAGCAGGTCACGTTTCCCGTGCGTGTGCTGCGCGCGCTGGGCGCGCCGGTGCTGTTGGTCGCCAATGCGTGCGGTGGCATGCATCCGTTGTGGGCGCCAGGCGACCTGATGCTGATGGCCGATCATATCAACCTGCTTGGCGACAATCCGCTCATCGGGCCGCATGACGCCTCGTTTGGCGACCGCTTTCCCGACATGAGTACGCCGTACGACGCGACGCTGCGCGCGCTGGCGCGGGCCGTGGCCGTGGAGCAGGGCATTGCCCTGCGTGAGGGGGTGTACGTGGCCGTGCCCGGGCCGAACCTCGAGACGCGCGCCGAGTACCGGATGCTGCGCGCGCTCGGCGCGGACGTGGTGGGCATGAGCACGGTGCCCGAGGTGATCGTGGCGGTGCAGGCGGGCATGCGTGTGCTGGGCCTGTCGATCATCACTGACCAATGCCTGCCCGATGCGCTGGAGCCCGCCGAACTCGAACGGATCATCGCGACGGCCACGGCTGCGGAGCCGCAGTTGACCGCCCTCGTGCGCACCGTGCTGGAGCGCATGTGACGGCCGGCGGAGCGAACGACGTGCGCTTTGCGCTGCTGCCGCCCGACCGGGCGGCGGACGAGGTGGAGCGCGAGCTGTTGGCGCAGTGGGACGAGGAGAAGCTGTTCGAGACCTCGTTGGCCGCGCGCGCCGGCGCGCCGCGCTGGGTCTTTTTCGAGGGACCGCCCACCGCCAACGGCAAGCCCGGCATTCATCACGTCTTCGCGCGCACCATCAAGGATCTCTTCTGCCGCCATCGCGCGATGAAGGGATTCCGCGTCGACCGCAAGGCCGGGTGGGACACGCACGGCCTGCCGGTGGAAATCGAAGTCGAGAAGTCGCTGGGCATCAGCGGCAAGCAGGACATCGAACGCGTGGGCGTGGGCGAGTTCAACCGGCTCTGCCGCGAGAGCGTGTTCCGGTACCGCGAGGACTGGGAGAAGCTCTCGGGCCGCATCGGCTTCTGGCTCGACTACGAGCGCGCCTACGTCACGTACAGCAACAGCTACGTGGAGAGCGTCTGGTGGGCGCTGTCGATGCTGCACGCCAAGGAGTTCCTGTATCAGGGATACAAGATTCTCCCGTACTGCCCACGTTGCGGCACCGCGCTGTCGAGCCACGAGGTGGCGCAGGGCTACGAGGACGTCGAGGATCCGTCGGTCTACCTGCAGCTGCCGCTGAAGGAGGCGGGGAAGACGGGCGAACGGCGCATCCTCGTGTGGACCACGACGCCGTGGACGCTGGTGTCCAACGCCGCGCTCGCCGTGAGCCCCAAGCTGACGTATGCCGAGCTGCGGAAGAAGAGTGGCGCCGAGTGGACGGTGATTCTCGCCGAGGCGCGGGTGCCGGCCGTGATGGGCGCCGACTGGGCGGACCGCTGGGATGTGGTGGACCGCATGCCCGGCACGGCGCTTGCCGGCGCGCGCTATCAGCGACCGCTCGACTGGGTGACCTTTGAGTCCGGCGCGCGCGAAATCGTCGTCACGGCCGACTTCGTATCGGCTGAGGATGGCACGGGCGTGGTGCATCTCGCCCCGGCGTTTGGCGCCGACGACTATGCGGCGGGGCAGCAGTACGACCTCGCGTTCGTGCAGCCGGTGAACGCGCGCGGCGAGTTTCCGGCCGACCTGCCGCTGGTGGGCGGGATGTTCGTCAAGGCCGCCGACCCGGTGATCATCGAGGAACTCAAGCGTCGCGGCATGCTGTGGAAGGACGGCCGGTTCACCCACAGCTATCCCCACTGCTGGCGCTGCAAGACGCCGCTGCTGTACTACGCGCGGTCGTCGTGGTTCGTGCGCACGACGGCGTTCAAGGACCAGATGCTCGCGCGCAACGCCACGGTGAACTGGAACCCGTCCGAGGTGGGGGCGGGGCGGTTCGGCTCGTGGCTCGAGAACAACATCGACTGGGCCATTTCGCGCGACCGCTACTGGGGGACGCCGCTGCCCGTCTGGGTGTGCGACGCCGACTCGGCGCACCGCGACGTGATCGGCAGCTTTGCGCATCTGGCGGTGAAGACGGGGCACGCCCTCGGCGCGGACTTCGACCCGCACAAGCCGCACATCGACACGTACACCTGGGCGTGCACCGCGTGCGACGGGACCATGCGCCGCGTCTCCGAGGTGATCGACACCTGGTTTGACTCGGGGTCGATGCCCTTTGCGCAGTGGCATTTTCCGTTTGAGCATCGCGAGGAATTCGCGCGGCAGTATCCGGCCGACTTCATTGCCGAGGGTGTGGACCAGACGCGCGGGTGGTTCTACTCGCTGCTGGCCATCGCCACGGGGCTGGGTGACGCGCTGCACCCCGAGGGCGTGCGGCGCAAAGTGTCGGCCGACCGGCACGCGGCGACGTACGACGACTACCACGCCGGCAGCCATCATTCGGGTGAGCCGCGCACGGGTGAGCCGCGCACGGGCGAGTCGCGTACCGGCGAGCCGCGCACCGGCGAGTCGCGCACCGGCGAGTCGCGCACGGGGGAGCCACGCAGCGGCGAACACGAGTCGGGCGGGCATCGCGCGCCGGCCGCCGCCGAGCCGTATCGCGCCGTTGTCGTCAACGACCTCGTGCTCGATGCCAACGGACAGAAGATGTCGAAGACGCGCGGCAACACGGTCGATCCGTGGCGCGTGATCGAACGCCACGGCGCCGACGCGGTGCGCCTGTTCCTCGTGGCGTCGAGCCAGGTGTGGGTGCCGCGCCGCTTCGACGAGCAGGTGATTCGCGAGACGGCCGGTCGCTTCCTCGTGACGCTCAAGAACATCTACAGCGGCATCTTTGCGCAGTACGCCAACTTCGGGTGGTCGCCATCGGCGGCCGATCCGGCGGTGGCCGACCGTCCGCTGCTCGACCGCTGGGTGCTGTCGCGGCTGGCCGCCGCCGAGGCAACGGTGGACGCCGAACTGCAGCGCTTCGACGCCACCGCGGCTTCGCGCGCGCTGATGGACTTCGTCACCGAGGACGTGGCCAACTGGTATGTGCGCCTCTCGCGCGGCCGCTTCTACGACGTGGACGCGGCGGACAATCGCGCGGCCTTCGCCACGCTGCACGAGGTCCTGACGGTGGTGTCGCGGCTGCTCGCGCCGTTCGCCCCGTTCGTGAGCGACTGGATCCACCGCTCGCTCACGGGGACGTCGGTGCACCTGGCCGACTTCACGCGCGGCGCGACGGAGCGCGACGTGCCGCTCGAGGCGGCGATGGCCGAGGTGCGCGTGCTCGCCAACCTCGGCCGTGCGGCGCGAGAGGAGGCCGGCATCAAGGTGCGCCAGCCGCTTGCGCGCCTGGTCTGCGTGGCCGTCGATGCGCAGCAGACGCTGCTCGATGAGCTGGTGCCGCTGCTGGCGAGCGAGTTGAACGTGAAGGTGGTGGAGTTCCTCGGCTCGGCCGACTCGCTGGTGTCGCTGGAGGCCAAGGCGAACTTCCGCGCGCTCGGCAAGAAGTGGGGCAAGGAGACGCCGCAGGCGGCACAGGCGGTGAACACGCTGTCGTCGACGACGCTGCGCGCCTTCGAGCGCGGCGAGCCGGTGCACCTCACGGTGGGCGGCCACTCGCATGCGCTCGACGCCGACGATCTCGTGGTGGTGCGCAAGGCGAGCGGTGCGCTGGTGGTGTCGCAGGACGGCATGCGCTTTGCGGCCATCGATCCCACGCTCACCGACGCGCTCAAGCGCGAAGGACTGGCGCGCGAACTCGTGAGCCGCGTGCAGCGGTTCCGCAAGGAATCCGGCCTGCAGGTGAGCGACCGCATTGCGCTGTGGGTCGTGGGACCGGCCGTGTTGCACGCCGCCGTGGAGGCGCACCGCGCCTGGATTTGTGACGAAACGCTGACGCTCACCCTGCAGGTCCGTGAGACCGCAGGGCCCGATATTCCCTCCGGCACGACCGCCGACCTCGACGGCGTGCCCGTATCCCTCGCACTCGAGAAGGTATCCTGATCATGTCGCCCCAGACCGGCGGTGAGAAGAAGTTCAAGCCGCTCACCAAGAAGCGGCTGCAGTTCTTCGTGAAGCTCCTGCTCGACGAGCGGAAGCGCGTGCTCAAGGAACTGGGCCAGTGGGACGACACGATGAGCAACACGGAGCAGGGGGCGGACGGAGACCTGTCGAGCTATTCGTTCCACATGGCGGACCAGGGCACCGACGCGATGGAGCGCGAGAAGGCGTTTCTCTTTGCGTCCAAGGAAGGGCGCTACCTCTGGCACGTGAATCAGGCGCTGCGCCGGCTGTACAAGAGCCCCGACGCGTTTGGGCAGTGCCAACATTGCAGCGGCGAGATTGCGATCCAGCGCCTTGAGGCGCTGCCGCACGCGCGCTTCTGTTTCGACTGCAAGCAGCGCGAGGAAGATGCCAAGAAGTAAGCCGGGTATCTTCTGGGGCGTCACGGGGAGCGTACTGCTCCTCGACGCCTTCACGAAGATCGTCGCCGTCGACCGGCTCGTGCCGGCGTACCTGCCGCGCGCCGTATGGGGCGACGGCGTGCGCCTGACGCTCGTCTACAATCCCGGTGCGGCATTCGGGCTGCACCTGGGCGCGCAGTCCCGCTGGATCTTCATCGGGCTCACCATCGTGGCGCTGTTCGTGCTGGCGCGGCTCTACCTCGAGACGCCGCTGGTGCATCGCGTCCGCACGCTGGCGCTGGCGCTGGTGGCGGGCGGCGCGCTGGGCAACCTGCTCGACCGGCTGAAGTCGGGCCGCGGCGTGGTGGACTTCATCGACGTCGGCGTTGGCGCATGGCGCTGGCCGACCTTCAACGTGGCCGACATCGCGGTGACCACCGGTGCCATCCTGCTGGCGTGGGTGCTGTGGCACGCCGATGAGGCGACGGCGCTCTACCCGTCGGCGGCGACTGCGCCGGCTCCCACCCCGGCGCCGGCTGCCACGTCGACCGATCAGGCCACCCGCACCACCTTTGGGTAGCCGCGCGGTGCCAGTCGCCGGCGCTCCGGGCACGTATCACGACATCGTGGTCGACGAGGACGATGCGCCGCGGCTCGACCTGCTCGTCGCGCGCGCCCTTGGGGTTTCGCGCAGCCAGGCGGCGACGCTCATCGCGGACGGGCGGGTGCTCGTTGGCGGCCAACGGCAACGGGCGAGCTTCCGCGCGGCGCGCGGCGTGCATATCACCGCGCACGTGCCGCCGCCGCCCGGGCGCGAGGTGCTCGGCGAGCAGATTCCCGTGTCGGTGGTGTTCGAAGACGAGCACCTGGTGGTGGTCGACAAGGCCGCCGGCATGGTGGTGCACCCGGCCCCCGGCAACTGGACCGGCACGCTGGTGAACGCGCTCAAGGGGCGCGGCCAGGCACTCGCGGAGGGAGACGCCGAAGAGCGTCAAGGCCTCGTGCACCGCCTCGACAAGGACACCTCGGGGTTGATGGTCGTGGCCAAGACCGACCAGGCGCTGCGCGTGCTCAGCAAGGCGATTTCCGAGCGCCGAGTGACGCGTCGCTACGCAGCGCTCATCTGGGGGCACCTGCCTGAAGATGAGGTCGTGATCGACAAGCCGCTTGGCCGCGATCCGAACGATCGTATCCGCATGGCGGTCGTACCCGGCGGACGCGAGGCGCGCACCGACGTCGTGCGACTGGGACGGTTCACCTCCACCGAACTGCTGCGGTGCCACCTGCACTCCGGGCGGACGCACCAGATTCGCGTCCACCTGGCGTCGCTGGGGCATCCGGTGGTTGGTGACGACATTTATGGAGGAGGAGGAGCGCGCAAGGTGGTGGGCATGCCGCCCGCACGGCATTTCCTTCATGCCGCCTGGCTCGTCTTTACTCATCCTGTCTCGGGGGATCGGATGGAGTTCCGGTCGGCGCTGCCCGAGGCGCTGCGCCAGTCGCTGCTGACCGTGGCAGAGCTTCCGGATTTGATTGCCTCGCCCAATCCCTTGGAGTACTTTGACTTCTATAGAGCCGATCGCTGAAGTCACGGCCCCGCGCTACCTGGTGTTCGTGGCGGGCAAACGCCGTTGCGCCTGCCCGCTCGACGCCGTGCACGAGATTGTGCCCATGCGATCGGCCACGCGGTTGCCCGGGGCACCCGACTGGGTGTGCGGCCTGGTGAACCTGCGGGGCGCGCTGATCACCGTGGCCGACCTGTCGGCGCGGTTTGGCGTTCCGCGCAGCGTCGAGGGCGGTGATGTGCTGGTGGCGGACGCGTTGGGGAAGACGTTCGGGATTCTCGTGGACGGCGTGAAGGATGTGCTGTCGCTCGACGCGGGGCAGCTCGAGGTGGTCGAAGGCGAACACTCGGTGGGCGGCGTGGTGTCGCACGTCGCATATGCCGGCGACGAACAACTGCTGGTGTGCGACCTGAGCGCACTGGCAAGACAATTGCTGGTCACCTAATAACGATTGCAGTGGGAGGTTCGGTGCCGACGGTGCTCATTTGCGATGATGCGATCTTCATGCGGACGATGGTGGGTGACATTCTGCAGCAGGCCGGGTTTGAGGTGGTGGCGGAAGCCGAGACCGGCACGCAGGCGGTGGAGAAGTACAAGCAGTTCAGGCCCGATCTCGTGACGATGGACATCGTGATGCCCGACATGGGCGGCATCGATGCGGTGCGCGAGATCACCAAGTTCGACCCGGCCGCCAAGGTGCTGATGTGCTCGGCCATGGGGCAGCAGGCGCTGGTGGTGGAAGCCATCCAGGCGGGTGCCAAGGACTTTGTCGTGAAGCCTTTCCAGCCGAGCCGCGTGCTGGAGGCCGTGCAGCGCGTGCTCGGCTAGCCCGCCGCAGACGCCACGGGCCGCGGCGTGGATCCGCAGCGATACGCCGACCTTTTCCGCTCCGAGAGCCGCGAACAGCTCTCGGAGATCAATCGCGCGCTCCTCGACCTCGAGGCGGCGCCCGCGGATCGTCAGCCCGTGACCGTGCTCTTTCGCGCCGTCCACACCCTCAAGGGGATGAGCGCGACGATGGGCTACGCGGGTGTGGCGGCGTTCGCGCACGAGTTGGAGAGCCTGCTCGACCGCATGCGCGCCGGCGACCAGGGGATCAGTGCCGAACTGATGGATGTGCTGTTCTCGGCGGCTGACGTGCTGGAAAGCGGTGTCGAGCGCGCGGTGGAGGGGGCTGGCGACCCGCCGGCACTGACCGAGGTGCTCGCGCAGATGCGCCACGTGGCCGGTGGCGACGCCACGGCGGAGTTCCGCGCTGTGACCGGGGAGTTCAGCACCGCGACGGGCGAGTTTTCTTTTGGCTCCACCGAGCCGGCCGCCCTTGCGGTGCCGAGCCTCGACAACGGGCCCGGCGTGCTGGTGCGCGTGCGGCAGCGTGCCGACACGATGCTGCCCGGCGTGCGGGCCTACATGGTGGTGCAGCGGGCCGGTGCGTTGGGTGAGGTGGTGGCGGTGCAGCCGCCGCTCGCCGAGTTGCAGGCGTCGGAGGTGCCGCAGGCGTTCGCGTTCCGCCTCGTGACCACGCGGACGAACGCCGACATCGAGTCGGCGCTCGTCGCGACGGGCGACATCGAGCATGTCGAGGTGTCGGCCGGACCGGGGCGGCATCGCACGTCGATGCAGCTGGCGGCAAGCGACGATGCGGCGCCGGTGGCGCGCGGCACGCGCCACGTGCGCATTGAGCTCTCGCGCCTGGACACGCTGATGAACCTCATTGGCGAACTGGTGATCACGCGCGGGCGCCTGCTGCAGCTCATGGCGGGCAATGGCGACGCGGCGCTGGACGAGGCGATGACGCAGGCGTCGCGGCTCATCGGCGACCTGCAGGCCGAAGTGATGGCGAGCCGCATGGTGCCGGTGTGGCAGGTGTTCGATCGCTTTCCGCGGCTCGTGCGCGACGCCGCGCGCCAGTTGCACAAGGAGATCGAGTTTACGGTCGAGGGCAAGGACATCGAACTCGACCGATCACTGCTCGACGAGATTGGCGAACCGGTGGTGCACCTGCTGCGCAACGCCGTGGATCATGGCATCGAAGCGCCTGAGGTGCGCGTGGCCAACGGCAAGCCACGCGCGGGCCGGCTGGTGCTCAGCGCGTCGCGCGAGCGGTCGGCGGTGCTGGTGCGCGTGTCGGACGACGGGCGCGGCATCGACCGCGCGCGCGTGCTGGCGCGCGCGCAGGAACTGGGGATGGTGGGGGCCGATGTCACGCGGCTCGACGCGGAGCTGCTGTTTCGCGTGATCGCGAGCCCGGGCTTCTCAACGGCCACTGCGGTGAGCAACCTCTCGGGTCGCGGCGTGGGCATCGACGCCGTGCAGGCGCGGGTGCGCCAGCTGGGCGGCGTGGTGGACCTCGAGACCGTGCCGGGCGAGGGGACGACGATCACGCTCAAGCTGCCGCAGACGCTGGCCATCGTGCGCGCGGTGCTGGCGCGCGTGGGCACCGAACGCTACGCGCTGCCGCTCACGCACGTGCGCGAGACGCTCGCGTGGTCGGCGGACGTGGTGCGCGAGGTGCAGGGGCGCGCCATCCTGGTGTTGCGCGACGAAGTGCTGCCACTGGTGCGGCTGCGGAAGGTGGTGGGCGCCGGTGGCGCGTGGCCCGATGAGTCGGCGGATATCGTGGTGCTCGAGCGCGGCGACCGGCGCGCGGGGCTGGTGGTGGACGAGTTGACGGATCAGCAGGACATCGTAGTGAAGCAATTCGACGCGGTGCGCGACGGACTGCAGTTGTTCAGCGGGGCTACCATCCTCGCCGACGGCCGCCCGGCGCTGATCGTGGACGTGGCCAGCCTTTTCTAGAGGACATGACCCCCTATGGATGAACTCCGGAAACTCAATCCCCGCCAGCTCGACGCGCTGCGTGAAGTCGCCAACATCGGCGCCGGGCACGCCGCGACGGCGCTGTCGCAGATGACCGGGCACACGATCATGATCAGCGTGCCGAGGCTGGTGGTGTCGGCGGTCGACCAGATTCCCAACCACGTGTCCGATGGCGAGGAGCCGGTGGCGGCCGTGCTCCTGCGGATGATGGGCGACCTCACGGGGCTGACGCTGCTCGTGCTCCCGCGCGCGACGGCGCTGCGCGTGGCCGAGATGATGGCGCACAAGCCCGAGGGGACGTATACCACGGTCGGGGCGTTCGAGCAGTCGGCCATCAAGGAAGCGGGCAACATCCTGAGCTCGGCGTACCTCAACGCGCTGGCCGAGTTCATGGGGATGATCCTGCTGCCGTCGCCACCGCAGCTCGAGGTGGACATGTCGGACGCCATCCTGAGTTCGACCTACCTCGAGTCGAGCCATGGCAGCGATCTCGCGTTCGTGATCGAGAGCGAGTTCTTCCTGAAGGAGCGCAATGAGCCGCTGCGCGGCTTCTTCTTCCTGCTCCCCGACGAAGCCTCGCTCGACCAGATCCTGAAGGCGGTGCGGCTGGGGTGAACACGCCGACGCTGACGTCCGACCGGGATCGCGAGGTCCTGCGCGCGTTGACGCGCCGCATCGACCCCTCCGATGCGGGCGCGCACAACAACCTGGGCGTCCTCTTCTACAACAAGGGGCTGCACGAGGAAGCCGTGCAGGCGTTCACCAAGGCGCTGGAGCTCGACTCCAAGATGCAGGTGGCGCAGCGCAACCTCGAGGTGGCCTACTATAACACGGGCTACTACGACACGCGCGTGGCCGAGCTGCGCGAGCGGCTGCGTGCGCGCGCCGATGATCGCGATGCGCGCTGGGAGCTGGGCCGCGCGTATGCGCTGCTGGGGCAGAGCGAGGACGCCATCCGCGAGTTCAGCGAGCTGCTGCGCTACGACGAGCACGACCTGGGCGCCATCGTGCAGCTCGGCCTCGCCGCCAAGTCCATCGGCCTGCTCGACGACGCGCGGCGCTGGTTCGTGCGCGCCATCGAGCAGGATCCCTCGAGTTCCGTCGTCTGCTTCTACCTTGGCGAGACGCTGTACAACCAGGGACTCAACGACGAGGCGCTGGTGTCGCTGCTGCGCGCCATCCAGCTCAACCCCGAGAATCCCGACGCGCACTACCTGCTCGGCTTCATCTATGGCGACATGGGCCGCCACGACGAAGCGCGGGCGGCGAGCAAGCGCGCCATCGAGCTGAACCCCACACTGTCGCGCGCGCAGGCCAACCTCGCGATCGACAAGTACGATTCGCAGCAGTACGAGTCGCAGCTGGCCGCGCGCGGCGGACGCGGGTCGGTGCACCGCATGTCGGTGGCCGAGGGCGACGGACTGGCGCACTACAACCTCGGGCTGGCGTTCCGGCAGAAGGGGTACTTCACGGAGGCGCTGCGCGAGTACCGCATGGCGCTCGACCGGGGCGAGGACCGCGCGCTGGCACTGCAGGCGATGGCCGAAGTGCATCTGCTGCGCAAAGATCCCGCCGCGGCGCTCGAGCTGTACGATCGCCTGCTCGCCGAGCGCGAGGACAGTCCCAAGTTGTGGAACGAGCACGGCGTGGCCCAGCACCAGCAGGGCAAGTACGCCGAGGCCCAGGCCGACTACCACCGGGCGCTCGCCGTCGATGCGCGCTACGTGCTGGCGCGCAACAACCTGGGCGTGGCGCTCTTTCACGCGGGCGACCGCGACGGAGCCATCGAGGCGTTCCGCGCGGCGCTCTCGATGAGCCCGGGCTTCTCCAAGGCGCGGCTGAACCTCGCGCTGCTCCTCGCCACGGCCAAGCGCGGCCAGCTCGCGTTGGAGGCGTACCGCCAGGTGCTCGTGACCGACAGCGAGCAGCCGGTGGCGTGGAACGGCATCGGCATCGTACTCGCCGATCTGCGCAAGTTCGAGGATGCGCGCAATGCGTTTGCGCGCGCCATCCAGGCGCGTCCGGACTTTGCCGAGGCGCACTACAACATGAGCTTCGCGCTCTCCAACCTCGGCGACTTCGAGGGGGCGCTGCGCGAGACCAAGCGCGCGCTGGAGCTCGATCCGTACTACGTCCCGCAGAAGTTCGCGCTCGCCATCGACCTCGAGTACGAGGATCCCGATCTCTCCGTGGTCCCCGACCTCGGCGGCGAACAGCGCATGAGCGCCGAGGTGGGGCAGTTCGCGTTCGATCCGGCGCTGCTCGATTCGCTCTTCTCGCAGCTGGCCCCTCCGCCGGCTCCTGAGCCGACGGTGGTCATGGAGGCCGACCCGTACGCGATGGCGGCCGACTACCTCACCAAGGGGTTGTACGACCGCGCCACCGCCGAGACGAGCCGCGCCATCGCACGCGGCGCCGATCAGGCCGACGGGTACGCCCTGCTGGGCGACGTGCTCTACCGGCAGGGCGCCTATGGCGACGCGCTCGAACGGTTCCGCGCGGCGCGGCAGGCGCGGCCCAGCCATGGGCGCGCGCTGCGCGGCGAGGCGCAGGCGCTGGCGATGCTTGGCCGCGGGGCCGAGGCGCGCCTCGTCGCCGAGCAGGTGCTGCAGGCAGCGCCCGAAGATGTCGAAGCCTTGATGCTGGCCGCGTCGGCGCGGTTCGAGGCGGGCGATCCCGCGGCCGCGCTCGAAGCACTCGACGTGGCGCGCCGCCTGGCACCGCAGCGCGCCGAAGTGCTGCGCTGGATCGGCAACATCGCGCGCTCCGTGGGCGACCTCGAAGGGGCGATTGCCGCGTACCGGCATGCGCTGGAGCTCGACCGGGATTTTGCGGCGGTGCGCTTTGAGCTGGCGCGGCTGCTGGTGCGCAAGTCGGCGTGGGAGGAGGCCGAGCGCGAGCTGCTCATTGCGCTCGACACCGTGCCCACGTACGCCGAGGCGACGCTCGAGCTCGCGAGCCTCAAGCGCGTGACGGGGCGCTCGCGTGAGGCGGTGGACCTGCTGGTCGACCTGCTGCAGCGCGACCCGTACAGCTTCGAGGGGCTCATCGCACTGGGCGAGACGCTGCTCACGCTGGGACGCGCCACCGACGCGCGCACGGCCTTCACGCGGGTGCTGCGCTTCGACCCCACGCACGTGGGCGCCATCTTCTACGACGGCGTGCTCGCGGCGGGGGACAAGCGCTACCGCGAGGCGATTGCCGCGTGGCAGCGCGTCATCGACCTTGAACCGGCCGGCGACTTTGCGCGCCGCGCGCGGCGCGAAATGCGCACGGCGCAGGATCTGTTGCAGGTGTTCGGCGCGCGGTCCGCGGGAGGCGCCTGATGGCCATCGAAGGCCCGCTCCGCGAACTCGGCATCCACGACGTCTTCCAGTTGCTCGACTTGAGCCGCAAGACGGGCGTGCTGCGCGTCGTGTCGGAACTGCGCGACAACGAGGGCGTGGTGGCCTTCCACGCGGGGCGCATCGCCTATGCGTCGATCCGCAGCAATCCGCACCCCATTGGCGAGATGCTGCTCAAGGCCAACAAGATCGGCGAGAGCGACCTCACCTCGGCGCGCGCCAAGCAGACGGACCAGGGCGACCGCCGCCGCATCGGCGAGATCCTCATCGAGATGGGCGCGGTGACGGCGCGCGATGTCGAGATGTACGTGCGCCGGCAGGCCGAGGCGGTGGTCTTTGAGTTGATGAGCTGGCGCGAGGGGCACTTCCGGTTCGAAGAGTCGAACCCCGAGGAGCTGCCCGAGAATCCGTCGGTCGCGGTTTCCACGGAGTCGGTGCTGATGGAGGCGGCGCGGCGCATCGACGAGTGGTCGCGCATTGCCAACCGCGTGCCCAGCCTGGCCGCCATTCCGCAGTTCGCGGAGGTGGCCGCGACGCACGCCGGCCAGCTCGACCTGCTGCCGAGCGAGTGGGAAGTGCTCACGATGATCGACGGCCAGCGTGACCTGCGTCGCATTGCGCTCGAACTGGGACGCAGCGACTTCGACGTGGCCAAGGTCGTCTATGGGTTGGTGAGCACCGAGGTGGTGGCGCTGCGCATGCCCGATCGGCACTCGCGTCCGGTGGAGTTGCCGACGGACGACGGCGCCGAGCAGCGGGCGGCGGCGCGCGCGCTGGTGCTGCAGGGGCTCACGGCGGCGACGGGAGGACGGCTGGACGATGCCGTGCTCACGTGGCGGCAGTATCTCGCGGCGTATCCCGCCGACAAGGATGCGCCGGCGGTGCGCGATGGTGCGGCGGCGGCGGAACGATTGTCGAAGGCGCTGGGGGTGCTCCGTGGCGAATGACGACATTCGGGCCCTGAGCGAGGCACTGGCCGCCGATCCCGCCAGCATGGCCTTCATGCCGCTGGGCGAGGCGCTCCGCCGGCGCGGCGACCTCGAGGTGGCGTTGCGCGTGGCCACGCGCGGCGTCGAGCGGCACCCGCTGCTGCCAGAGGCGCACGATTTGCTGGCGCGCGTGTCGGCCGACCGCGGCGACCTCGACCGCGCGGTCGACGAGTGGCAAACGGTGCTGAACCTCGCGCCGGAGAACGCCGACGCACGCAAGGGACTGGGTTTCGTCTGCTTCCAGCTCGGGCGGCTCGACGATGCCGCGGCACATCTGGGTGCGGCGCTCGCGCACACGCCAGACGACGGCTCGCTGGCGGCGGCGCTGCAGACGGTGGAAACCGCGCTCGCGCGTCGCGCCGAACCGGTGGAGCGCGCCACGGTGCTGGTGCATCGCGTACCCGCGACGCCAGAGGAGGCGGCCTCGGCGGGCACCGGCAGCGCGCCGCCACGTGACGCGCCGCCTCGTGACGTGCCGCCACGTGACGCGCCGCATGCGGCGTCACTGCTTGCCGGCACCACCGCGGCGCCACATGGCGCGTCGCGGCCCACCATGGGGCTCGCCGCCGCGCTGCAGCGTCCCGAGACCGATGCCGGCGCGCTCTTTGACGACCTGCTCGAGGGCCAGCGCAGCGCCGCCATGCTGCTCGACGCCGACGGTCTGGTAATGGCCGGTCGCTACGTCGCGACCGATGGTCGCGACTTGGCCGCCGACATCGGCGCGCAATTGTCGGGCGTGAGTGACGAGGCGAGCCGCGCGATGCGCCATCTGGGTCTCGGTGGCTGGCGCCAGATCGTCTTTGAGACCGAGGCCGCGTCGGTGGCGATGGCGCCCAGCCAGGAGGGCGTGCTGCTGGTGGCTGCCGCGCGACCGATCCCCCTGGGCTTCGTGCGCCGCGTGCTCGAGCGCGCGCTCGTGCGGGCCCACGCCTGGCTGGAGGGATCGCTGTGAACGCCGCGCCCTTCGCCAAGCTCACCGAATCGATGATCCGGCACCGCGGCGTGCTGGGGGCAATGGTCGTCGGCCTCGACGACGGACTCATCGTGGACTCGACGCTGCAGATCGGCGTCAACGGCAACGCCTTTGCCGCGCTCACCGCCTCGCTCTACCGCAAGGCGCGGCGCTCGGCCAAGGCGGCGGGGTTTGGCGACACCACGTTCTTCGAGCTGACGGCGGAGCAGGGGCGGGTGTGCGCGGCCGGCGGGCAGGAGCTCGCGCTGGTGGTCGTGTGCGAATCGCGCGTGAACGTCGGCATGCTGCGCGTGGAGTTGCTGCGCGCGGCGGAGCAGCTGCCGTGAAAGTCTCCGTCGCTGCGGGATGGGTCGAGACGCCGCTGAAGCAGTTCGTGGACGACGCACGCGTGGAGATTGCCGTGTTGATGCACCCGAGCGGACAGGTGCTCGGCCAGTACGGCTTTGCGCGCTCGGTGGATGTCATGACGGCGTGCGCGCTGGCGTCGGCCATCCACGCGTCGGCCTCGGAACTCGGCCGACAATTGGATGGCAAGCCGTTCTCCGCCTTGCACTACATGGGGCGCGACCGGCAGATCTTTCTTGGGGCAATCGCGGCGCACGGCTCGACGATGGTGCTGCTGGCCGTGTTCGACCGCGAGAGTTCGCTCGGGCTGGTGCAGTTGTTTCTGGAAGAGTTCCGGGTCCGCCTGACGGCCGCCGTGCCGCCGGCGGATACCGAGCATCCGCCGGCGATGGCGGAGAATTTCGAGCGCGACCTCAACCGCAACCTTGCCCAGCTGTTCGGGCGGGCATGATCCTGTGACACCTGCCGCAGCCAACGTCCCGTGAGCCTCGTCAACTACGCCACCCGCGAAATCACGTGCAAGATCGTCTACTACGGACCGGGCCGGTCCGGAAAGACGACCAACTTGCATTACATTTACGGTCAGGTTCCCACCGACCGCAAAGGGCAGATGGTGTCGCTCGCCACGCAGACCGACCGCACGCTGTTCTTCGACTTCCTCCCGCTCGACCTCGGGACGATTTCGGGGTTCACCACGCGGTTTCAGCTATACACCGTGCCCGGGCAGGTGTACTACCAGACCACGCGCAAGCTGGTGCTGCAGGGGGCCGACGGCGTGGTGTTTGTGGGCGACAGCCAGTCGCGCCAGCTCGACGAGAACATCGAGAGCCTGCAGGACCTGCACGCCAACCTGGCGGAGCACGGCGTTGACGCGCGTGCCATCCCGCTGGTGCTGCAGTACAACAAGCGCGACTTGCCCGCCGACCTGTTGCTGCCCGTTGCCACGCTCGAGGACGCACTCAACTTCCGGGGCGTGCCGGCGTTCGAGGCGGACGCGCTGCACGGCATGGGGGTGTTCGAAACCCTGCGCGGGATTTCCGAACTCGTCCTGCGCCGACTGAGCACCAACTCGGGAGCATCCTGAGGTGAACGCGCCGCGTCTGTCCTTCGACCGTTTTGTCATCGGGGCCAACAACCGCCTCGCGGCCGCGGCGGCGCGCGCGGTGGCGGAATCGCCGGGGTCGACGTACAACCCGCTCTTCATCTACGGGGCGCACGGCCTCGGCAAGTCGCACCTGCTGGGCGCGATCGCCGAGCTCACGGAGACGCTGTGGCCCGAGACCGAGGTGCGCTGCGAGGATGGCACGCACTTTGCCGCCGAACACGCGGCGTCGGTGGCCGCGGGTGAGACGGAGCTGTTTGTGGCGTCCTATGCGCACGCGGGCATGCTGCTGATGGACGAGGTGCACGCGCTCGACGGACATGCGGCCGCGCAGTTGGCGCTCGCCGGCATCATCGACGCGCTGGTGGACGCGGGGCACCAGGTGGTGCTCGCCTCCGACCGGCTGCCCGACCAGATCGTCGACGTGCAGGAGGCGCTGGTGCGCACCGTATCGCAGGGGTTGCTGGTCGATGTGTCGCCACCCGACTACGAGACGCGCGCGGCCATCCTGCAGCGGATGGCCACCGAGCAGAACCTCGAGTTGACCGCCGATGTGGTGCAGGATCTGGCGCAGCGCGAGTACAAGGACATCGAGGCGCTGCGGACGACGCTGGGCGAGATCGCCGGGCGCCAGAGCAAGCCGGTGCCGCAGATCACTGACGGCGGGGAGTTTGAGAGCTTCCTGAGCGACGTGCAGGTGGTGGTGCAGCAGCACGTGGAGTCGTGGCGCGGGCGCCTGCGCGAGGCCATCGCGTACTGGCAGGCCGAGGGATTCCACACGGCAGTGCTCGAGCGCGCACTCGAGCTGCCGCGTGCGCCCGATGTGTCGGGGCTCACGGCGACCTTTGCCGCGGCTGTCGACCACCTGCGCACGCTCGAGCGGCAGGCGCGCCAGGTGGACCCGTCGCTCGTGGGGCACGCCGTGTTCCGCGATCCGGAACGGATGAGCGAAGCCGAGGACCTCGTGGAGCGCGCGTTGTCGGGCGAAGCGCCGGCCAAGGGGCCCAGTCCGGCGTTTGCCCGCGATGCGTTCGAGGTGGGGGCGTCCAACCAGTTGGCGGTGCACGCCGCCGACGCGGTGGTGGCCGAGCCCGCGCGTCGCTACAACCCGCTGGTGCTGTACGGTCCGAGCGGCGTGGGCAAGACGCACCTCGCCAACGCCATCGGCAATGCGCTGGTGCAGCGCGGCGGTGGCGCCACGGTGGTGGCCTGCATCAACGCGCAGCAGCTCGTGGATGAGCTCATCGAGGCTGTGCAGGAGGGGAGCGTGGAGCGCTGGCGCGCGCGCTACCGCTCGGCGTCGGCGCTGATAGTCGATGACATCCAGTTCCTCGGTGGCAAGGAGCGCACGCAGGAGGAGTTCTTCAGCGTCTTCAACGCGCTCATCGACGCGGGCAAGCAGGTGGTGCTCACGAGCGATCGCGTGCCGGCCGACATCACGGACCTCGAGGCGCGGTTGCGCTCGCGGTTCGAGGGCGGGCTGGTGGTGCCCATCCAGTCGCCCGACCGCGCGCTCCGCGAGCGGCTCTTCGCGCGTTTCCTCGCCGATGCGCGCCGCGACGCCAGCGAAGACCTGCTGCACGCGCTCGGCGAGCATCCCGTGCAGAGCGTGCGCGAGATCATCGGCGTGGTGACGCGCCTGGGCGCGATGGCCGAGGTGCAGGGCCGGGCCATCACGGTGGAACTCGTGCGCGAGGCGCTGGGCGGCGGGACGGCGGTGTCGGTGCCGACGCCGCGCCTGAATGCCGCGGTGCCGGCGGGGCAGCCGTTCCTCGATCCCGAAAAGGTCGTGTGGGACTGGCCCGACGCCGGCGCCCGCCTCATCGACGAGGTGCGCTAGATGGCCATTCGCGGCAGTCTCAAGGAAGCGAGCCTTCCCGACGTCCTGCAGTTGCTGGCGATGGGCAAGAAGACCGGCTGCCTGTCGGTCACGCATCGCAACAACTTCGGCTCGATCTACTTCGAGAAGGGCAAGATCTCGTACGCGGCCATCGTGAACCGCCGCGACCGGCTGGGCGACATCCTCGTCAAGAGCGGCGTCATCTCGCAGGAGCAGCTTGACGAGGGCATCGCCGCGCAGGTGCAGGAGCGCGACAAGCGCCTCGGCGAGATCCTCGTCGACCGGCAGATCATCTCGCGCGAGGAACTGCACCGGCAGATCCGCCTGCAGATCGAGGAAGCGGTCTACTTCCTGTTCACGTGGACGCAGGGGACGTTCAACTTCGAGGCCGACATCCGGCCCGAGGAGCAGGACTTCCTCGTGTCGATCAACCCGGAGTCGTTGCTGCTCGAGGGCGCGCGCCGCGTCGACGAGTGGAGCCTGATCGAGAAGAAGATTCCCGGCTTCGACATCGTCTTCGAACTCGACCGCAAGCGCCTGCAGGAGAGCGGCGTGGCGCTCACGGCCGAGCAGGAAGTCGTGGTGCCGCTCATCGACGGGCGGCGCGACGTCGCCACGCTGGTGGACGAAACCGGCATGGTGGAGTTTGAGGTCGGCAAGGCGCTGTACGGGCTGGTCACGGCGGGCTTCCTGCATCGCGTCGGCAAGACGACCAAGGCGGCCGAGAGCGCCGCGCCCGATGCGCGCGTCGAGGAGCATCGCAACCTGGGCGTGGCGTTCCTGAAGGCCGGCATGCTTGACGAGTGCGTGCGCGAGTTTCGCCGCGTGCTCGACCTGCGGCCCAGCGACACCCACGCGCGCTTCTGCCTGGGGATGGTGCACGTGCGGCAAGGGCGGTATGCCGACGCGGTGGCCGACTATCAGGAAGTGTCGAACTCACGCCTCGCCAAGGCCGCGGTATTTCACAACCTCGCGCTGGCGCTCGAACAGCTGGGCCGGCTGGACGAGGCGCGCGAGGCGCTGCAGGAGGCGATCCGGCGCGGCGGCGGCACCGATCCGCGCGTGATGCTGGGCATCGGCGTCCTGCACCTGCGTGCGGGCGACGTGCTGGAAGCCGATGCGGCACTGATGACGGCGCGCCCGCTGTACGGCCAGCGTCCGCCAGCCGCGGTCTGGTTCCACTACGCCGCGCTCGCCGCGGCCATGGGTGGCCACCTCGACAAGGCTATCTCGCTGCTGACCGAAGGGACGCAGACACATCCGCACTCGGCCACGCTGTATAACAATCTCGCCGTCGCGCTCGAGCTCAAGGGGCATCCGGTGGAGGCCCGTGCGGCGGCGGAGCGTGGGACGCACGAGGACGCTGGCGTGCCGCAGCTGCACAAGAACCTCGGGGACCTCGCGTATCGAGGCGGACAGCTGGACGAGGCGCTCGAGTCGTACCAGCGCGCGGTGAAGTTCAACGAGCGGCTGGGGGCCGACGTCTGGCGCAAGATGGGCAACATCCGTCTCAAGCGGAGCGAACGCGACGAGGCCATCCGCTGCTGGGAGGCGGCGCTGGCCATCGCCCCGTCCGACACGCGCACGCTGGCCAACCTCGACGCCGCACGGGCGGCATCGTGAGTCCAGCGCTGGTCGACGACCTCGCCTTCCGCGCGCTCACGGCCAAGATTGCGAGCGAGCGCGGGTTTGGTGCCGCCAACTATCGTGACGGCTGCCTGCGCCGGCGCATCGCGGTGCGCATGCGCGCCTGCGGGGTGAGCGACTACACGGCGTACAGCGCGCGGCTCGACACCGACGCCGCCGAGTGGGAGAAGCTGCTTGACGCGCTGACGATCAACGTCACCAAGCTCTTTCGCGATCGCGATGTGTACGAGGCGATGGCCCACGACGTGGTGCCGGCTGTGTGGGCGCTTGCCGCACCGACGCTGCGCGTCTGGAGCGCGGGCTGCTCGTCGGGCGAGGAGCCGTATTCGCTGGCGGCGCTCTTTCACCGGCACGCGGTGTCGTTGAGCCAGCAGGACCGGTTGTCCCGCCTGCAGATCATTGCCAGCGACATCGATCGCGGCTCACTGGATCGCGCGCGCGCCGCGACGTATGCCGACGCCGCGTTTGTCGACACGCCTGCCGAGCTGCGGCAGCGGTATTTCTCTCCCGGGGCGCCGGCGACCGTCGTGGACGAGGCGCGTGCGCTGGTCACGTTCGAGCGGCGCGACCTGCTCAACGAAGCGGCGCCGCGCGGTCCCTTGCATCTCATTCTGTGCCGCAACGTGGTCATCTACTTTGACGCGGCGTCACAGCAGGCGCTGTTCCAGCGCTTCCACGACGCACTGGCCCCTGGTGGGTACCTGGTGCTCGGCAAGGTGGAGACGCTGCTGGGTGCGGCGCGCACGCTCTTTGACGCCACCGACCACCGGCGTCGCATCTTCCGGCGGCCGGCCGCGTGACCGACCACAAGGTGCGAATTGGCGAGTGGGCCGTGGCGGCGGCCCCGGCCCGGATCGTGACGATCGGGTTGGGCAGTTGCGTGGCGATTGTGCTGCACGACGCCAAGGCGCGCGTCGGAGGTCTCGCGCACGTGCTGTTGCCGGCGCCGACATCGTCGCGCGACGACGACCAGCCCGGGCGCATTGCCGCGACGGCGGTGCCGCGCCTGCTCGGCGACATGCGCGCCCTCGGCGCCAACGGCGCCATCACCGCGCGTCTTGTCGGCGGGGCGAGCCTGTTCGGCACCATGCTCACGCGCGACGGCGCCGGGGCCATCGGCGAGCGCAACATCGCGTCGGCGCGCGCGGCGCTCGCCGCTGCCAACGTGCGGGTGATTGGCGAGGCCGTGGGCGGCACGTCGGGACGGTCGGTGTACTTCGAGGTGGGCAGCGGACGCGTGGACGTGCGCTCCATGCGGGATGGCGACCGTGTCCTCTAGGCGCTCCACCGTGCTCGTCGTCGACGACAGCGCCTTCATGCGCTCGATCATCAGCGACCTCGTGTCGTCGTTCCCCGACTTCACCGTGGTCGGCACCGCGCGCGACGGGCAGGATGCCCTGGAGAAGATCCACGCGCTCGACCCCGATCTCGTGACGCTCGACATCGAGATGCCTGTCCTCGACGGCATCGCCGCACTCGGCTACATCATGAGCGAGGTGCCGCGCCCCGTGGTGATGCTCAGCGCGCTCGACGCCCGCGGCGACGTGGATCTCACCATTCGCGCCCTCGAGCTTGGTGCCGTCGACTTCGTGCGCAAGCCGCGCGACTCGCGCGTCGATGTGGGACGCGTGTCGGACCGCCTGCACGAAGCATTGCGCGCAGCGGTGGCGGTGAACTTGCGCGCGGCCCCCATGCTGGCCCGGCCACACCGCATGCTCGCCCGCGGCGGGCCCGCCACGGAGCGCGCGCAGCGGGTGGTGGCGATTGCCGCCAGCACCGGCGGTCCGCGCGCGCTCACCGAGGTGCTGCCCGCGTTGCCCGCCACGCTCGGCGCCGCGGTGCTTGTCGTGCAGCACATGCCCGCGGGCTTCACCGGCGGCTTCTCGCGCCGCCTCGACGACCTGTGCGCCATGCCCGTGGCCGAGGTGACGGACGGAGCGTTGCTGCGCGCCAATCAGATCTACGTGGCCCCCGGCGGGCGGCACCTGCGGCTCGTGAGCGTCGGCAGCGCCCTGCAGTTTGCGCTCGACGAAGCGCCGACCATGCACGGCGTGCGGCCGGCGGCCGATCCGCTGTTCGAAAGTGTTGCGGCGCTTGTTGGCACGAGCGCCGTCGGGGTGGTGCTCACGGGGATGGGGCGCGACGGGGCCGCCGGACTGGCCGCGATCCGCGCCGCCGGCGGGCGAACCATCGTGCAGGACCAGCAGACGTCAACCATCTATGGAATGCCGCGCGAAGCCAAGTCGGCGTGCGGCACGGTGGACGCCGAGGTGCCGCTGAGGGAAGTTGCCGCGGCGGTGCAGGCGCAGGTGGTGCAACTCGGCGCGCGCCGGGCCCTCGCATGATGGCGCATCTGCTGACCCGCGTGGGGCACGAGCGCTTTGCGTTCCGGCTCGATTGTGTCGTCGAGGCGCTCGACGCGCCGTCGCTCCACGACCCGCCGTGGCGTCCAGACGGTATGCTCGGCACGCTTCGGCATCGCGGCCAGACGCTGCCCGTGTGGGATGCCGGCAATGCCTTTGGCATCCGGCGCACGGGCGCACTGGGGACGGCGCTCGTCCTCGGCGATGCCGGGAAGCACGTGGCGCTGCTGGTGGACGATGCCGAGGACATCATGGAGGTTGATGCCGACGCGGTGCGCGCGCTGCCGGCGATGGGGGACGGCGAGAGCCTGCTGCTGGGCGTGGTGAAGGACACGCAGGGATTGGTGAACGTGGTACGAGTGGACGTATTGGTGTCTCGCTTGGCGTCGCGGGGCGCACGGAGAGTGGAATGAGCACGGGAAAGACACAGCTGGTCACGTTCCGACTGGGCGACGATCACTTCGCCGCGGACATCTTTTCGGTCGAGCGCGTGCTGCGGCATGCCAAGCCGCGGCCGGTGCCCGACTTGCCCCCGTGGATGGAGGGCGTGCTCGACTATCAGGGGCGCGTGATCCCCGTCATCGACCTGCGGGCGCGTTTTGGCGTCGACGGCGAGCGCCCGGAGGGCGCGCGGATCCTGGTCTGCAAGGCGGGGGACGACTGGATTGCGATGACCGTGGACGCGGTGCAGGAAGTCACGACGGTGGATGATACGCAGATCGAGCCGGCCCCGCCGCTCTTTCGCGGGCTCACGCGCGAATACCTCACGGGCATGGTCCGGCGCGACGCGGGCGTGCTCGTGGTGCTGAACGTGCGCCACCTGCTCACGTCGCAGGAGCGGCTGCAGCTGGAGCGGGCCGTCGACGCCAAGGCGGGCCAGTGACCGCCCCCGACGTGGGCCCCCTGCGTGCTGCCTACGCCGCCATCGAGCAGAAGCTCGATGCCGGCATCGAAGGCGCCGCGCGCGACGACACGCGCAAGGACATCATCGCGCTCTTCCGCACGCTCGAGCAGTCCATTGCCGACCTGTCGGCGACGGTCGCCGAAATGTCGACGCTGAAAGACGATGTGAAGCGGCTGGTCGACAAGTTCAAGGCGCAGCAGGCCGAGGCGGCGACCAGCGCCCCGGAGTTCAGCGCCGAGAAGCCCGTGGTCCACGCCGACCACATTGGCGCGTCGACCTTCATCGAGAAGGGGTGGAGCCGGCTCTCCCTCGGCGATTACGACGGCGCGGAGTCGGCGCTCAATCGCGCGCTCGAACTGTCGCCCAACGACCCGCAGGCCGAGGCGCTGCTGGGCTGGGCGCAGATGCTGCAGGAGAAATACGACGATGCGCTGATGAACTTCCAGAAGGTGCTCATGCGGCAGCCGGCCAACGCGCTGGCGCGCATCAACGTCGGCTACATCTGCCTCAAGAAGCGCATCTTCGGCGAAGCCATCGAGCACCTCTCGAAGGCCATCCGGCTGGACAACGACAAGAAGGCGACGCTGTACGCGCACTTCTACCTCGGCCTCGTCTACCTCGAGCGCGAGATGCACGAGGATGCGCAGACCTTCTTCCGCAAGACGATTGCGCTGGGCCCCAACCTCATCGAGGCGTACTACGAGCTGGGGCGCTCGCACTGGTTCAACGGCGAGTTCGACGAGGCCAGGGCCGCGTGGGCCGCCGGGCACGCCGCCAACAAGTTCAACCCGTGGGGCAAGCGCTGCGCCGAGGTACTGCAGACGGTCGAGGCGGGCGGGGAGCCGCCACGCAGCCCCTGAACCTCCGACACCCAGGGTGGCGTCGCCGCTGGATGGCGGCGGTGTTGGCCGTGGCCTGCTGGTCGTACCCGGCGATGGCCCGCCAGGTATCGGGCGCCACGGACGGGCTGGCGCGACTCGAGCGCGGGCGCTTTACGGTGCTGTACGCTGCCACCGATGCGCGACTCGCCGCCTCGCTGGCGGAGTCTGCGGTGGGCACCGACACGTTTCCCGGATTGCCGCGCCCGCAGGTGCGCGTGCAGGTGTGGGTGGCGCCCGACGACGCGATGTTCCGGCGGTGGGCGGGGGATGGCGCGCCCGAATGGGGCGCGGCCTTTGCCTTTCCCGTCGAGAGGCGCATCGTCCTGCACGGGCACCGCGGCAGCAAGGGCGGCGACGCCTTGGCGGTGCTGCGGCACGAGCTGGCGCATCTGGCGCTGCACGAGGCCCTTGGCGACCTGCCGCCGCGGTGGTTTGACGAGGGCTACGCATCCTACGCGGCGGGAGAGTGGGGTCGCGACGACATCCTGGCCACCAACTTCGCGCTCGCCATCGCCTTCGGCCGGCTGCCGACGCTGGCGACGCTCGATTCGTCGTTCCTCGGCGGAACCACCGGTGCGCAGGCCGCGTACGCCTTGTCGTTCCGGGCGGTGGCCGAGATGGCGGCACTCGACGGCCAGCGGGGTCTGTCGCTGTTCTTCGCGTACTGGCGCCGGGACGGCTCGCTCGAGAAGGCGGTGCGACAGGCGTTTGGCCTGACGCTGGGGGGATTTGAGCAGCGGTGGCAGGATGCCACGCGCCGGCGGTACGGCGGGTTGGCGCTCGTGACCGACGTCAGTGCCGGAGCCATTCTGCTCGGTCTGATGGTTGGGCCGCTCTGGCTGGTGCGCCGCCAGCGCAACCGGCGGAAGCTGGAGGCGATGCGTGTGGCCGATGCGGCGCAGGCCGAGCGGGAGCGGGCGAGTGCCCTCGCCGCGCTGCTCGGCGAGAGCGGGGGCGGGGCAGAGGATTAGGTTTCGGTGAAAGGTGGGGCAGCCCCCACGGCGTTTGCTTGACTTCACCCTCCAACTGGAATAATCTCAACCGCTTATGGCGAAGGAACAGGAACGGCGGATGTCCGGCGCGGTCATGTGGTGGGGGGCGGCTTTGCTGACCCTCGCGCTTGGTTATGTTGATCTGGCACGCGGGGGCGAGACAATTGCCCCCATGTTGCTCGTGTTGGGCTACTGCGTGCTGGTGCCGCGGGCTATTCTGGCGAAGTAGGGATCAGGAAGCTGCGGGGTGCTCCGGGCGAATAGCTCAGTTGGTTAGAGCACCTGCCTTACACGCAGGGAGTCGGGGGTTCGAGTCCCTCTTCGCCCATTGTGATGGATCTCACGGTCCGGCCATGGATCGCAACTGACCTGTGGCGGGTAGAAGGATTCAACGTTCGGAGGAGATGACTGTGAAGGCTCGGATTGGCCCCGCCCGCTCGCTCATCGCGGCAACCGTCCTGCTCATTGGCGCCACGCCCTGCGTGGCGCGGGCACAGGCAACCCGGACGCCCAACCCGAACGCCCCGCGCTTGGTCGTCGGCACGTTCCGGAGCAGTGACAAGAAACTCTCGGTCGCGGCATCCGAAGAGCTGCGCAGCCGCTTCAGCGGCGACATTCCAATGCGCGCCCTCACGGTGCTGTCGTCCGGCGACTACAAGCAGGTCGTCGAGCAGTCCGGCTACCCGTACGACGAGGCGCTGGCCTCGGGCGACCTGAACAGCCTGGCGAAGCTGCTGCGCACCGACGAGTACATGGAAGGGACGGTCGAAAAGACCGCCACCGGCTACAAGATCACGTCCAGCCTCACGCTGACGCGCGATCCGTCGCTCACGCAGCCGCTGCCAGCCGTCGAGGGCGCCAAGCTCTCGCAGGCGTCGGCGGCGCTGTCGAAGGTGCTGCAGGATGCGCGCAAGCAGCTGGACTTCGAGAAGAAGTGCAACTCGCTCGGACGCGATGGCAAGGCCGCCGACGCGATTGCCGAAGCCCGCAAGGGCACTGCGGCGTACCCGCAGGCCACGCTGACCCGGTTGTGCGAGCTGCAGGTGCGGTCGGGCTTCAAGCAGGCGCCCGACTCGATCATCATGGCGGCCGAAGAGATCCTCAAGGTCGACCCGACCAGCAAGATCGCCATCACCAACGCGGCGCAGGCGTACAAGGACAAGGGCAACCAGGACAAGTCGACGGAAATGCTGGTCCGTCTGCTCGCCACGGACCCGTCCAACACGCGCCTCGTGGACGACGTGGTGAATGCGCTGGCAGCCAGCGGCAAGTCGGAAATGGCCAAGCCGATCATCTCGCAGGCCATCAAGGACAATCCGGGCGACGTGCGCCTGATGAAGCTCGGCTTCCTCATCTACCTGGCGTCCAAGGACTCCAAGAACGGCACGATGATCGGCGAGGAGATGGTGAAGATCGACACCTCGCTGGCCGACACGGCCTACTTCGCCAAGATGGTGGCGGCGTACGACGGGGACAGCGCATTTGCCAAGGCCGCCGAGACGGCCGCGAAGGGCGCGGACAAGTTCCCGAAGAACACGACCATCCTCACGATGCTCGGCTCCGAGCAATTGAAGGCCGGTCAGCAGCAGCAGGCCATTGCGACGTTCCGCAAGATCCTCGCGATCAACCCCAAGGCGCCGAACGCGCGGATGCTCATTGCCCGCACCTACGACGAAATCAAGCAGCCCGACAGCGCCCTGGTGACGCTGCGCGAGGCCAAGGCCGCGGGTGAGGACGGACAGGCTGTGGGTGGCTACGCGCTGAGCATCGGCAACAAGCTCTTCAAGGTCGGCCAGGAAACGCTGAACAAGGCACAGCAGAGCAAGGCGTCCGAGGATTATGCGACGGCGATCGCGGCGAACAAGAAGGTGCTGCCGTGGGTGCTGTTCGCCGATTCATCGCTGACGGTGGCCGAGAACAAGAACCAGGCGAAGTTCATCCTCGCCGTGGCCGCGTTCCAGATTTCCGTGGCGGCGGTGAGCGACGCGCCAAAGACGAAGTCGTGCGAGCTGGCCAAGCTGGCGCAGGAGCACATCTCGACCGCGCAGGGCAACATCAGCGCCGGTGGCCGGTTTGCGCCGCAGGTGGTGGCCCAGCTGATGCCGGTGATTCCGCAGATCATGACGGGCGCCGATCAGATGGCCAAGCAGTACTGCGGCCCGCCGGCAAAGCCGTAGACTGACCGATTGAAGTCGAAGCGGGGGGGGCCGCGCGGGGGGC